>CAJQPP010000167.1 GCA_905480235.1 uncultured Pirellulaceae bacterium | reverse complement strand
CTTGCTTGACCCGGTCTCATGACGGCCGCCGGCAGGGCAAACCTGACGGCGCTAGTTTATCCATATGACTTTATCTGGACGGTTTACTCCGTGGCAAACAAAAATAATTTCTCTTTCATCATCTTCATGACTCTGGGCTTTGTCGGCTTGGTGATCGTGCAAACCTATTTCTTTAAGCCTGAGCTTCCCGATGCGAGTGTCGAGAAAACGGCCAAGCAGACAAATGACGTCGATGGTGCGGAGGAAGCAAAAGCAACGGACGCGGAAACCAAAGCTCAAGAACCTGCAGAAGCTCGCCCCGATCTGGAGCGGGAATTTCTAACGTTGGGATCCTTCGATCCTGAGGGTAATCCACTGGTCGTCACCTTGGATACTCGCGGTGGAACTCTGCGACGGGTTGAATTGAATGAACGCAATGCCAGCGGCGGTTATAAATACTCGGACGTCGATTACCGGAATGCCTGGATTGGCCAGTTGGAATTGGAAGAACAAGAAGATGGAATAAAGGTCGGGCTGGTAATTCCCGGTACACCCGCAGCGGATGCGGGGCTCGCGGTTGGCGACGTGATTCAGATGGTGAACGAAGAAACCGTGATGGTGCCCGCCGAGGCAGTAGAGGTAAGCGAATCGGAAACTGAGCCGCAGCCTCCAGCCACCCGGTTGCAAAGATTCGACCGCGCGTTGGGTAAATTACTTCCGGGAACGACCGTTAATTTGAAGGTACGACGAGGCGAGGAAGAGTTGACGTTAACGTCGGAAACGACGCTGATGCCGATGCAAGTCGTGCGTCCCACAGATCCCGAATTACTGACCGACTTTGAACTCAAGCGACGTGGGTTTCAGTTTACGCTCAAGCAGCAGCAACCCGGAGACTGGCCCGACCTTGATTCTGAAATGCGATCAAGAAACTGGCGAAGCGAGATCAAAGAGATCGATGGGCGAGAGGTCGCCGAGTTGACCTACGATTTACCCTTAGATGCCGAAGGTCGGAAATTTCAGGTCGTTAAACGATTCAGCTTGTCTACGGATCCAGATCGCCCTTATCACATCGATTTCGACACCGAGATCCGAAATCTTGGTGATGAAAAAGCGACGGTTAATTACGAGTTATGCGGCCCCACAGGCATGCCCAATGAGGGTTGGTGGTACCAGCAAAAAATTCATGGGGGAACTTGGGCGATTGGTAAAACGGCGGGCGCCCGTGATATCACCATGGGTTCAGAGGGACATCCCTTTAAGTTCATTTCGGGCCCGCAGATCGTATCTGATAAAGAGTCCGAACTTCGTGGGACAGTCTTGGTGGACCAAAGCTTTGCACCTGACCAAAGACGCCTGAAATTTATTGGAATAGATACGCTTTATTTCAATGTCGCTTTGCTTCCTCAAACGCCTGACAACGAGTGTTACAGCGCGTTCGGATTGACGGCATCCAAGTTGACTGAAAACAAAAGTGAACGCCGGAGATTGACGGATGTCAGTTACGTACTTTATTCCAATGGAATCGAGCTGGATCCATGGGATGAAGAAGATCCGGACACTGCATACACCGAGTCATGGGAAATTTTTGCAGGCCCCAAAGATCCTGTGCTATTGGAAGAATACGGTTTATCAGATACGCGAACATTTGGCTGGTTTGCCGCGTTTTCAAAACCATTGATCACATTGTTGCATTGGCTTTACGTGCTGACCTTTAGTTGGAGCTATGGTTTAGCGATCGTTTTGCTGACGGTCATTGTGCGGATTTGCATGATTCCAATTAGTCGCAAGGCCGCGTTAAACGCTCAAATGATGCAATACCTCGCGCCCCAAATGAAAGAGCTGCAAGAGAAGCACAAGGAGGATCCTAAAAAGTTCTTCAAGGCCCGGTCCGAACTCTGCAGTCGCCACAACTACAAACCCTTGGGCGGTTGTTTATTGATGTTTGTACAGTTGCCTATCTTCCTCGGACTCTATCGAGGTTTATCGGTGGATATTGAGCTTCGAAACGCGCCTCTTATTCCCGGGCTCGATTGGGCGACCAACCTTGGCGGGCCAGATAAATTGTTTGAGTGGGCCACCTGGCCTTTCATGCCGAGCTTTATCGGTGGCGAAACCGGTTTTCTCGGTCCGTATTTCAATCTGTTGCCCGTCATCGCGATTGTGCTGATGTTTATGCAACAAAAATTGTTCATGCCGCCTCCCACCGATGACCAATCGGCGATGGCCCAGAAAATGATGAAGTTTATGATGATTTTCATTGGCTTTGTTTTCTTTAAGGTTGCCGCAGGACTTTGCGTGTATTTTATTACGTCCAGTATTTGGGGTATTGTAGAACGCAAGATGTTACCCAAACCGGAGCTGGATACCTCACGCTTCGATGCCGATGGGAATGAGAAAAGTCCGGGAGATGGCAAGCCGACCGAGTCGCTTCCTTTGCGAAATGACGAGCAACTGGAAGAAAGAAAACGCCGAGATCGGGAACGTAAACGCAAGCTTCGCCAGCGTGACTAATGCCCAGCTTTGATGTCCATGACTCCATCGCAGCCATCGCCAGTCCACCGGGACCGGCGGTGCGTGGCGTTATCCGAATGAGTGGACCAGAAATTCGCAGCGCCTTGCAGTCTTGCTTTTGCGGCGCGTTGCCCGCAGAAACCGCAAAGCGACCTTCTGTCGTTTCCGGTTGGATCGACGTTGGGGCACCGATCGGTCGCGTTGCCGGCGACCTTTTTTATTGGCCAGGGACTGCCAGTTACACCCGCCAGCGATCCGCCGAGTTTCATTGTTCAGGCTCCCTGCCCATTCTATCGGAAGTCATGCGGGTGCTAGGTCAGTATGGGATTAGGCAAGCGGAACCCGGCGAGTTCACCATGCGGGCGTTCTTGGCCGGCAGAATCGACCTGACTCGTGCTGAGGCGGTGCTGGGCGTGATTGATTCGCAAAGCGAACGAGAGATGGAGGTCGCTTTACGTCAGCTAGCCGGCGGTCTCAGCGGACCGGTCAGCGAGCTACAGGATGATCTGTTAGAAGTGCTGGCCCAAATCGAGGCCGGTTTGGATTTTGTGGAAGATGATATTGAATTCATTTCCCAGGACGCGATCTTGCAGGCACTCGAAAAATCGCAAAACACGATTCAAGCCATCCTGCAACAAATTGATCAACGGCAAGTCAGTCAGCAGGTTCCTAAAGTGGTGCTTTGGGGACGCCCCAATGCCGGAAAGAGCTGTTTGCAAAATGCCATGGCAGGCAATTCCAATGCGATCGTTTCTGACGTAGCCGGAACAACACGAGATTATTTAATCGCAGCGACGACGCTCCATGGCATGGATTTGCATTTAATCGATACCGCCGGCACGATGCAAAGGATAGGACAACATATGTCGCCCATTCAAATGCTGGCCGAAGACCAAACAGATTCGGTTACCGCTGCTGCGGACTTGGCCGTTTTCTGTGCAGATGGAAGTCGAAATTTAGACGCTTGGGAGCAGCAACAAATTGAAAATATGACCGAATCAGAGCTCCCTGCTTTATTAGTTCAAACCAAATCAGATTTACCTGATCGGTGGCAGCACCCGTCGGCCATTCGAGTTAGCAGCGAGACTAACGATGGCCTCGCCGATTTGGCAAAAGCGATCGTGGATCAGTTGCGAGAAGCTCGCTCGACTGCGTCGAATGAAATGGTAGCGTCGACCGCGCATCGTTGCTTTGAGAGTTTGGAGAAGGCCGGTCAAGAACTGCAATTGGCGGTTCAGTATTGTCAATCCAGCCAAGGCGACGAGATCGTTGCCTCCGTTTTGCGGTTGGTGCTGGATCACCTGTCCGCGGTAACCGGCAAGGTGTTTACTGACGATATTTTGGATCGTGTCTTTTCACGCTTTTGCATCGGTAAATAATTGGCACGAATTCGTGCCTTTTTTGTTTGCAAGGTTTGCATGGGCTATTTTTCGAAATAGTCTTGAAAGCGGATGGTTTTGGTTTCTGTTGGCAGAGCCTCAAAATGGCTCGGAGTTTAACTGCTAAACCTCATCGTTGGATACTCATTTACTCTTTCCGATATAACCGGGAACCTTGATATGTGTGATATTACCCCTGCTCTTTTTCAGTTTTGCAATTCGTTAAAACGCTGCACGGGATGGCTGCTTTTTCTGGCCGTTGCGTGGAACTGGCAGACTGCAGAGGCGCAGCAGGTGGGTGACCTGGTCGTGGTGACGGTCGAGTACGAAACCAAGATCAAGAGGGAGGTGGTCGGAAAGGTTTACGCGGGTACGGTACATCGTGTGATTGACGTGCGCGGGAAATGGTGTGCGATCCAAGATGTTCCAGGCTGGTTGCCTAAGCGTTTTTGTCTGACGACCAGAGCGGCTTTGGAACAATACGGTAAAAGGATCAGAGAAAATCGTGAAGACGTGGAAGCGTTGGTGACTCGGAGCATGATTTACCTAGAGCAAGGGAATCTCCAAAGGGCGTTCCAGGATATGAACGAGTCTCTGAAGGTTGATCCCAAACGTGCGAGTTCCTGGAACAATCGAGGTTTGATTTATATGCAAATGAATCAAGTTGATTTGGCCATCAAGGATATTGATTACGCGCTAAAATTGGCCCCGCAATATGCGAATGCCCGCAACAACCGCGGTATGTGCTATTACGCACTCGGGAATTTTTCTCAGGCGATCAATGATTATGACCAAGCGATCAAGTTGAATTCCGCTTACCCCATGTTTTATGTCAATCGTGGTGTGGCTTACCTCGCATCTGGGCAATCTCAAAAAGCACTGCAGGACTTCGATGCAGCCATCAGTATCCGCCCCAATATTTCTGAGGCATTCATTGGTCGAAGCAATGCCTTTCTCAGTTTGCGGGATTTGGAAAAAGCCGAAGATAATGCTTCGCAGGCCGTGCGGTTAGATCCTCAATCGGCGGAAGGATTTAACAATCGCGGTTGGATTAGGTATCAAATCAAGGAAATGGAGGGTGCGGAAAAAGATTTTCAAAAGGCTATTTCGCTGAACCCAAATTTTGCAAAAGCATTTAGTAATTACGGGGTGATGTTAACGCAACTGGATCGCCCGTCCGAGGCGTTAGAGAATTTTGATAAGGCGGTCGAGTTAGACCAAGGGTCACCGCTATCCTACAGCAACCGTGGAAACGCTTGGTTGGCCGTGGCGGATTATGAAAAAGCCAAAATTGATTTCGAAAAAGCGATTGAGTTATCACCGGAAAACACCGAGGCCTTGAACAGCCAGGCCTGGTTTTTGGCGACCTGTCCATTGCAGGAGTATCGGGATGGAGAAACAGCGGTTGGTCTAGCAACGCAAGCCTGTGAAAGCGTAGCTATGAAAAATTGGAGCTACTTGGATACCTTGGCCGCCGCTTATGCCGAAACAGGAGATTTTGAGAAAGCGATGGAATTGCAGGAGCAGGCCATTCTATTGGCTCCGGCTGAAAAACAGGAAATCTGTCAGCAACGATTGGTTACCTTCCAAGCTGGCAAGCCCGTGCGGACCGATATGGGACGATAGTTCTGTGCGATGGCTCTTTTGCATGACCGTTCGCCCGCCCTCCGCCGTTATTAGGGTAGATCCGGATTCTGATTTGAGGTCACCGTTTAGCCGGTAGTTTCCGTGGTCGGGTCTTTGAATTGGAACCGTTTGTTTTGCCGGAAGAAACTCAGTGGGTTGTCGAAAACCACTTTGCGAATGTCAGCTTCACGATGCCCCCGTTTCCGCATTTCAATAATTAGGTCGGGAACCGCTGTCGGTTTGCTGGGCCCCCAATCTCCAGCGGAATTAACACATAGGCGATCCGTGCCATGAATTTCAATCATGTCAGCGGCCCGTTGTGGAGTGCATTTTGTGACGGGGTATAAGGTCATCCCTGCCCAAAAGCCAGCATCCAGAACGTGCCCGATGGTGTGCTCTTCGACATGATCAACGAGCACCCGTTCAGGGAGAATTCGTTTATCGTTCTGCAGCATGTCGAGGATCATCCGCGTTCCCTGTAATTTGTCTTCTAGGTGAGGCGTATGAATCAGGATCAGTTCCTCCAACTGCACGGCCAATTCCAAGTGCTCTACAAAAATGGTGGCTTCATTTCGTGTGTTTTTATTTAACCCAATTTCACCGATCCCCAATACATTGGGGCAATTAATGAATTCAGGAATCATGGCAATCACTTCTCGAGAGAGCTCAACGTTTTCTGCTTCCTTGGCATTGATGCAAAGCCATGTGTAATGCTGGATGCCGAATTGGGCTGCTCGTGCCGGTTCCACCTCGGTTAGTTGCCGAAAATAATCTCGGAATCCATCGACGCTACTACGATCAAAACCGGCCCAGAAAGCCGGTTCACTCATCGCGACGCAACCCATTCGGGCCAGGGTTTCGTAATCATCAGTCGTGCGTGAGACCATATGGATGTGTGGATCGACGTAGTACATAGAGAATGATTACCGCTTGTCTTTGAGTTTGAGTGCCTGGGAAACGAATCTTAGGTAAGGGGTTCGCTATCGCTTATCCGTTGATTCCAAAATGCTCACGCCATTGTGAGTCATAGTCGATTGAAAAGAGTTCTTGCACCCGTTTGGCTTTGTTGCTGTCGGGATCGGAAAGAATTTGAAGTCCAGCCTCAATTTTCAACATGCGTTCATCCTGCTTGCCTTCGGCTCGTTCCATTCGATCAAAGGAGGCCGCAATTTCTAAGATTTTGGCACGTAGCTCCAGATATTCTCGGTCAATCACTTCGGATACTTTTCGATTGGGCATGGCAGAATGGTATGGGCTGGAAGCGGGACCGGATGGTTTAGAAGAGCACCTAATATGACATCGGCTGCTGCGACTGCCAAGGCAATTTTTTTAGCTAAGGAATCTTAGTTTCCGATAGGCCGCATTAAGTTTGGCATGGATTCTTGCCTACTGTTAAATCGCAGAGATGGCAGAATGGGCACTCTTTGGGATTGTCTGGAATATCTTCCGGCTCGTCATCAGAACGGTAAGCGATGGTCTGTCGTAAGCCACAATCAAGACATTTGAGTTCCCACGAGTCAATCGTCAGGTTGTCTGCTGCAAAATAATTATATTTACAGACTAGATTACAACTCTCTTTCGCAGGACCTTGAGGGCATTTCCCATCGGCCGGCTTGGCAGGGCGATTCATATCGAGTCTCGGGGTTATTAATATCGTGGCAGACTATTAGACTTTTAAATAATAGTAACGAAACACGAGTAGAGTGCCGAGACCTCGCGGGCAAAACGGATTATTCGACAGTGAGTAGGTAGGGGCCAATTCAACGCAAGAGGCGTTTCCATGAATGCATATTCAATTTACGAAAAGAGTAGGTAATGTCTGCAGTTGCCATCAGCTTTGTGGTGTACACCGTTGCAATCGGATTGTTGGGTATCTACAGCGCGAAATTCGCTAAGCCAACAGACTCGGATTTTTTGCTGGCTGATCGCGGACTGGGGCCGTGGGTTGCAGGTTTGTCGGCAGCCGCCTCGGCCGAGAGCGGTTGGGTGACACTGGGATTGGTGGGTACCGCTTACAAAACAGGCATAGGGACGTTTTGGTTGGTTCCGGCCACCGGTCTTGCTTTCCTTTTCAATTGGTTTGTGCTCGGTCCTAAACTGCGCCGCGCTTCGGTTGACAAAAACTCATTGACGGTCGTCGACGTGATCGCCAGCCGTTATCAACCCAAATGGGCACTGTGGATCCGCTTTATGGGGATTGCAATCGTGCTTTCGATGTTGACCGCCTACGTGGCTGCGCAACTTAATAGCGCCGGCAAGACTTTTACTGGAACCTTTGACTGGAGTTATTCATCGGGGGTTTTGGTGGGCACAGGGATCATTCTTCTTTACACCCTGATCGGAGGGTTTCGAGCGGTCTCATGGACGGATGTCGTGCAGGCGATTTTCATGATTGCCGCGGTTACGTTGATTCCCTTTTTATTGATCAATCGCATTGGTGGTTGGAGTATTTTTTGGGAAAAACTATCGGCCTTAGAAGATGCCAATGTGATGACCAGTATTTTTGCGGATAAATCTGGCTGGGCCTTGCTCGGATTCATGGCGCTTTGGTTAGGTATTCCCCTAGGAAACTCAGGCCAACCTCACAGCTTGATTCGATTGATGGCCACCCGTGATGACCGCACGGTTCGCCGTGGTGGATTGATTTGTACGGTTTGGGTCATGGTGTTGTTCAGTGGCGCTATTCTTACGGGGATTGCAGCCAAAGTCTATTTTGGCGTCCTCGAGGACCCCGAAAATACGATGATGAAAATTGCCACCGATGGTGAGCTGATTCATGGTTTGCTAGGTGGTTTATTCGTGGCGGCAATTCTGGCCGCTATCTGTTCCACGGCTGATTCTCAATTGCTAGTTTCATCATCAGCCGTCAGTCATGACTTTCTGGAAAGAGTCATGGGAGTCAAATTGAGCCTCAAGAAACGTATGGTCGTGGAGCGGGTCGCATTAGTGTTGGTGGCATTGGTGGCCGCAGCGATTGCGATGGGGGATGTTCGATCGGTTTTTGATTTCGTGCTTGCTTATGGATGGGCCGGTTTAGGTGCTGGGCTCGGACCTGCCCTAATCATGACTCTTTTGTGGCGTCGAACGACGGGACCTGCTGTCTTGGCAGGAATGATATTTGGTGTCGCAGTTGCCGTGATTTGGCGGCAATTCCCAGAATTGAATCAGGTCGTTTACAATTTGGTGCCGGCATTTTTTGGCTCATTGGCGGTCATTGTGACCATCAGTTTGCTTTCGCCTAAATCAGTTCCAGAGCCTGCCAGCAATTCACAAGAATCGAAATAGGCCAGGTTGAGCCAGAGAAAGGCAGACTCTGACCTGCCGATTTCGCCCAGTTCGTTTTACGCAGGGTATGGCTTGAGGATTGGCTTGCGGGAGGAGTGTCTAAACAACGCGAGTGCAGTCCCTACACGTTCGCATTATTCTTTTTTCTTGAAGCCAATGATCAGTTCGATGATTAACCAACATAATGCGTTGAAAACGGCTGCCGCACTAAAGGCTAAGAGGAATAGCGTCCCAAGCATATCGAGTCGTTTCGGTTCCGGCACGACGAGCATTAGGCAGAAGACGCTGGCGCTAAAAACTGAGACAAATAACCAGACCAAGAATCGGTAACGCAGTTTTGGCATAGAATCGCGATCAAACGTTTTTTCGGTATCGTTCAAGGTGGCTCGGCTTTGTGAATAATGTGGTTGATTTGGGCGCAGTGGAAACCGAAATGGTTTTAGCTTCTTAACAAGCACTTTGCTTTATAAAACCAAGCAATGACTTTTGGAACTGGCCAATCTTGAATTTTTGGTTACGCAAACGGTTTGGCTGTGCTTTTAAAGAACTTGCAATTGGTCGTAAAGTCATGTGGTGTACCCGTTCTGTTGGACGCTTAGGGTAGGCACCATCCGCCACGTGGCAATTCGAAATGCGACTAGATCTGTAACGCACGTTGCCTGTAATGCTCGTCAATCCGATTGGCAATTCGATGAACATCTTCTGCTTTCAGGAATGAAGGTCCCCCTAGAGCAAAGGTACCAACAAATATTTTCGCTGCTTTGTCCGCCATCAACATGGCAGCCTCGACCGCCTGCGGGGAACTGCCCAAGGTAATGATTCCATGGTTCTCCAAAAGAATTACCCTAGGGTAAGTCTTGTGCTTTTGCATAAAGCGTGTTGTTTCAGCCTGGATTACTTGTGAGAGCTTTAATCCTGGATCGGTGTAGGGGACGAATACGGATTCGGTACCGCAACATACGACGTCATCGGGAAAAAGTTTATGCAGAGCAAACTGTTTTGCCTGCGGGGAACAGAGAATTTGATTGATGCTGACACTGTGCGTGTGTCCCACGAATTGGACTTCAGGTAACGAGAGTAGATAGGCGTGAAACAAGGCTTCCACGGATGGCTTTTTTGCCGTGGAATCGACCCTTGAATGCATCAAACCATCCACAATTTCCTGATCGCTCATTAATTGGTTTTGCAGCATCGATAAAAGGGGCTCAAATTGGCACTCCACCACATCCGTTGGCTGCAAAGTTGCCAGACAGCTGCCGCTGGCTTTTACCAGAAATGTTTTATTGTCGATTTGTGCAGATGTATTGCCCTCACCTAGAATGGCAAGCTCAAGGCTTGGATCTCCCAGGTTGTGAGATAAGTTCAGCAAATTCGAGAGCGATTCGTTATTTTTCACTTGCCAGCCTCGTGTGAGATTTTGCGTGTTATTGGGTGCAGTTTATCTTAATGGCCGATACTAAATAGGTCGTCGATTTCATTAATCCACTGAGCCCTTCACCCAACGTCAATCAATGCTGGGCATAAACGTTTGCTAAGTTTCGATTGGATAAGTCATTAGGTGGGGTCGCTTGTGGCAACCCTTGTCTAAATTCAAGGAGCAGGCTTTCGAGATAGGATGGCATCCAAGTCTTGAAGCTGAGGTGCCATGAATTCGTTGCTTGTGGGTTTTTTGAGAATCGACGCCAGCGAATCGGGAATCGTGATAACCTCGTTAATCAATGGTTCGACGATCTCAGGAAACTTTGCCGGGTGCGCGGTGGCCACACAGATACTGTCCGCTATGGCGTGGCGTTCTCGAATTTCAAAAGCGGTTGCAGTGTGGGGGCAAATGATCTCGCCGTAAACCGATTTTACCTTTTTGATTTGCTTTTCAATTTCATCATCAGCGACAGAATCCGCTGCCATATCCTTTTGCAGCGATTCCATCTTGCCATCGACGGAAAATAAAAGACGTTCCATGTTGCTAGGGTTTCCTACGTCCATGGCATTTGCCAATGTGGTGATCGAGGCGCGTGGCGAAAAAATCATCGACCGAAATGCTTCCGCCACGACATCGTTTGCGTTGTTGGTCATAATGATTTGGCCGATGGGAAAGCCCATTTTCTTGGCCCACAAAGCGGCGGTGGCATTACCGACATTTCCGGAGGGGATAATGAAATTTGGGCAACGTTGGTGTGTTCTGAAATAGGATGCCGATGCATGCGCGTAATAAATGGATTGCGGTAAAAGGCGACCGATATTGATACTGTTCGCCGAGGTGAGTTGGTGTTTTTCCGTCAATGCGGTATCGGCAAACGCTTCCTTGACCAATCGTTGACAATCGTCAAACGTCCCCTCAACCGCCACGGAAGTGACGTTGCCATCAAATGCCGTCAGTTGCTGTCTTTGTCGGGGGGCCACGCCCTTATCGGGAAACAAGATTAGGACTCGAATGTCTGGTTGATGGTGGAAAGCCGAGGCAACCGCTCCCCCCGTATCACCGGATGTGGCCACTAAAATCGTCAGCTCGTTGGCTGCAGGATTCGTTTGTTGCAGGGCGGCAAAACAATTCGCCAAAAATCGCGCACCGACATCCTTAAAGGCTGCGGTGGGTCCCCAGAATAATTCCAGCAAAGTGGTTTTATCTTCTTCGCCCATTTCGCGAAGCGGTAGGTCAAACGTAAATGTATTTTTACAAATCTCTTCCAGATGGGGCTGCAGTACGCTTTGTTCAAAAAAAGGCGCGAAGACCTGCCGCGCGAATTCAGGGTAAGCTTCTGGGAAAGTCTTTGCCGAATCGTAAATACGTGGAAACGAGGCGGGTACAAAAAGTCCGCCATCTTTGGCGAGGCCCCGTCGAAGAGCATCTTCGAGCGAATGCCCGATATCCTTATTTCGAGTGCTTATATATTTCACGCTGAATAGCCCTCAGTTTCTTGAAGAATGTAAGCGCCCTCAGCGGGTATTTCGCAGGCCCAGGCCAGTGCACCTGTTGCTGTGGCCTCATACACCTTTCTCATGCGATGCAGGGCATTTTCAGCGGTTGCAAGGTCTTTACAGAGGGCAAAGATGGCCGGTCCCGCACCAGAAATGGAGGCACCGTAAACTCCCTCGCCTGCGGCTGCTTCCTTGACGGCATCAAAATGAGGGATCAGGTTTTTACGTTGCGGCTCAATCCAATCATCTTGAAAGCTATCTTGGATTAATGGGATATCATGGGTGACGCAGCCGAGGATAAAGCCCGCCAAGCGTGCTTGTTGCTTGACCATCAGAGAGGTTGTGACCTGTTTAGAAAGTAACGCGCGGGCCGCTTCGGTTTTGATGCCCACTTGCGGTTTCACTACCGCAACACTCATGCCTGCGGGAAAAGGTATCGATCGAACCGAAAGCGGTTCTACCGAAAAAACACCTGCGATACCGCCCAGTAAACAAGGCGTCACATTATCCGCGTGTTTTGCCCCACTCGCAACAGCCTCGCCTTCCAGGGCGTATTTCAACAGCATGTTTTGAGTTAAAGGCCGCTGCAATAGTGCATTCATAGCGACGACAGCCGCTACCGCAGATGCGGCTGATCCGCCCAGCCCCGACCCCAAAGGAATCCCTTTTTCAATACGAACAGCAATATCAACGTTTAAGCTTTCCCCTTTCAGCAACGTCAGCAAAGCCTTACCTGCAGTATTCTCTGTAGCCGCTAAGGGTAATTGTTCACTGTCGGTTCCCTGAATGGATTCGATTGAAACGTTACTTTGGCCCAGCGTCTTGCAAGGTGTGAGAGATAGATGAACCGTATCGCCTAGACCTGACAAGGTGCCGCCAAGAACATCAAATCCAACGGTCATATTACCAATCGTTGCCGGCCCAAACGCCGATGCATGGTCTGCCCTAAATACGTCTGAGAGATTCACAATCACGCTCCTCACGGGAAAGCAAGTTTCAATAAATACGAACAACGCTGTCGTTTGTTAAGGTTGGCAGGTTACCGTCCATTAGCAGGTTGTTTCCCGCTTTCCGCTATCGTCGTTATTTAGAAATTTGGCGTGGGATTAGAAGTTGTGAATGGTCCATTCATGGTGGTTCAGGACGCGACAGTTTTCAAATTCTCCGTCGTTGATTGCTGTTAAGCATTTTACCGTTATAGAAGTTGACCACCGCTACGCTGATTTGCTGGAATTGTAAAGGTCGGAGGCATTTACAAGAAGGGGCTACGAATGCTGCCTCCTGCTGTTTGTGGTGGCTGATTCCTTGGTGATTTAGCACGACTGCGGTTAAGAAACGGCTGGATTGGGTGACCGTATTGGCCGACTGGTTATGGATAGGCGCGTCGTTGCAGAATTTGCTGCTCCGATGGAAATCACCGACACTGAGATTGACCTTGCAGCGGCTGTTGAAGCTGCTCCGGTTTTTAGCTAAAGCGAAATCAGAATCAAAAAACAACGGCCGGTTGTGGTAATCGCAAGTACAGAAATAGGCCAGATAAATCCGTGCGGATGGCCCACGGTTGTGAAGCGGTTCGAACCGCCAACCCAATTGCCGGTTTAGCAACGCGGCATCCAGCCTTAAATGAAAGGGGAAGTGCCGCGAAGGGGTCGCGGACGGAGCGATGTTCTAAAGAGATCGGACCTTCCGAAAATGTTCTTTTGCATGAAAGGCAATTCACCGGAGCGACTTTTTTCGGTTTTTTTGGCTGCGTACGAAAATAACGGGAATTCTATATGCGGTTTCATTGCCAGGAGGGAATTGCTAGAATTTGCCAACGCTGACGACGAGGATTGCCGATGACACCATCGAAGCTTCGTTTTTTGATGATCGCCCACCCTTAAAACGGACCAAGGGGCAAGCATCGAAAACAGCGCAATAAGCGAGGACGGATGGCTGAGTCTGGTCGAAGGC
>CAJQPP010000166.1 GCA_905480235.1 uncultured Pirellulaceae bacterium | reverse complement strand
GCCACCCAGCATTCCTGTTTGGGAGCCCCTAGGCCTACGACCAACACATCTGGTCGTGATAGAGCGATCCGACCGAGGATGTAATTGCTTTCTGCGGGGTCATTTTCAAATCCCATGGGTGGGCTATAGATCCCAACAGTGCGGACATGAGGCCACGCTTTCTTCATTTTTTGGGCAGCTCGAGTCGCCACGCCGGGCGCGGCACCCAGTAAGAAAACGTTAAGGGGCCTGTCTTTCGTTACTTCGGTAAACAGCTGAGGTACAAGGTCAGAGCCAGGGACTCGCTCAGGTACCGGTTGTCCCAGCAATTTTGCGGCCCACACAATGGGGTGCCCATCGGCTAACACCATATCGGCATGTGCATAAGCCGTTTGGAGTGTTTCGTTATCCCGTAATAAAACGGCGTGATCAACATTAGGTGTGACCACATACCGGCAGGCAAAGGAGTGTTCGTCGACCCATTCGAGGACTCGCCCAACCGCCTGCTGCATATCAACAGCGTCGATGCGGATTCCAAAAAGCTTGCTTCTTTCGTGAGTCATGGCCTGTTTTTCCCAGCTGGGATCAATCGATTTAGGTTGGTTCACGTGGCGCTGCGGATCGCCACTCAGAACCCTAGCTAAATCCTGCCTGCCAGGTTTCCGTTGTGGGGCAGAATGGGCAGGACAATCGCGCAAACCTGCATGGTCGCAACGATTGGCCCAATTGCGACGGTTGAATCGTCGCGTTTTTGTATTGGCAGTTGGCGAATCTCTAGATGTGGGCAACGTTAAAGATGAGAGCCAGACATCGAACTTTTGCCGAGGTGCTTAATTTGAATCCCTTTTCCACCGTAAAACCCTATCTGGTTGATACTTGGCGCTGGGGCACGATGCCTTACCGAGCCTGGGTACATGCGACTGCAAAAAAGCAAGGAACGATGCCCGTTTCGATCCTCTACTATCACCGAGTTGCCGATGATGACCCCAACCCTTGGACGATTTCCTGCAATGGTTTTCGCAAACAGGTTGATTGGTTGGTGCGCAACTTTGACATCGTCTCATTGGAAGAAGCTCAGAAACGTATCCGCAGTGGATTCAACGACAGGCCGACCGTTTCGATTACGTTTGATGACGGCTACGCTGACAATACCGTGTTCGCTTTACCGCTGTTGATGAAAAGAAATATCCCGGTCACCTACTTTGTGACCACAAAACACACAACCGAGGGCACACCGTTCACCCATGATATCGACCATGGGCGGCCGCTCTATCCGAACGCTGGCGAAACGCTGCGGGCAATGGCAGAGGCCGGCGTCGAGATTGGTGGCCACACGCGAAATCACCCGAGCTTGGCTGACATTGATGACCAGCAAGTCTTGTTCGATGAAATGATCACGGCGACTCGGGAGATGGAGCAGGTGGTACAGCAACCTATTCGATATTTTGCCATTCCGTATGGCCAAGTTGAGGACCTCAGCCCGGCGGTTTTTCGTATGGCCAAAGAGCACGGTTTTGCTGGGGTGTGTTCCGCATACGGCGGATGGAATGAAGTGGGTGGCGATGCATTTCACCTGCAGAGATTTCATGGTGATCCGCGAATTTCATACCTTAAAAACTGGCTGACCTTGGACCCTCGCAAACGTAATCTTTGGCAGACGCCTATCGTCGAGAAGATGATGGAGGAGAGTGGCCGCTTTCCTGCATCTCCTGAATTGGCTGGTCTACACGCATCCACATCCCCCAACGTATAGACATTGCCATGCTGAAAAGGGCGAACTTCGAGCAACCTCTTAATGTCCTGTTCCTGATCACAAGTATGGACGTCGGCGGGGCCGAGACTTTGTTGGTGAATATGATGAGACGGTTCGCGCCGGACCGCATTGTTCCCCAGGTGGCTTGCTTAAAACAGGCCGGGGAATTGGGCGAACAGCTCGCCCCTGAATTCCGAGTTCACAGCCACTTAATCCGTGGCAAATTCGACGCGTGGGTACTTCGCCGCCTCTCCCAATTGATGCGGCGAGAAAAGATCGACGCGATTGTCACCGTTGGAGCGGGCGACAAAATGTTTTGGGGGCGGTTGGCAGCTCGCCGAGCCAAGGTCCCCGTAATCACATCGGCTCTGCACTCCACCGGCTGGCCCGATGGTGTGGGGCGTCTTAACCGCATGCTCACCCCTATCACGGATGGCTTTATTGCTGTCGCTCAAGGGCATCGTGATTTTTTAGTTGACCACGAAGGCTGCCCTGAATCTAAAGTGTTCCTGATTCCCAACGGCGTCGACACGGACCGCTTCGTCTTTAATTTAGAAAAGCGGCAGGCATGGCGAAAAAAATACTCGATCCCTATGGACAGCCCCGTCTGTGGCATTGTGGCGGCACTCCGCGAGGAGAAAAATCACGATCTCTTTCTGAATTTGTGCGACTCAGTCAGTAAACAAATTCCCAACGCGCACTTCTTGATCGTGGGCGAGGGCGTTTGTCGGCCACAGATTGAAACGCTGAGGGGGCAACTGGAATCTCGGGATCGCATTCATTTGACCGGTAATTCCCACGATATATCTGGGGCTTTATCAGCCATGGACGTGTTTGCTTTAACCAGTCGAAACGAAGCCAGTCCGGTTTCGATTTTGGAGGCCATGGCGGTCGGTTTACCTGTCGTGGCACCCCGAGTGGGTTCTATCGCCCAAGCCGTCTTGGAGAAGAAAACAGGTTATTTGGCGGAGTCTGGAGATCAGACAGCTTTTCATGAGAGCTGGCTGCGGTTGTTGCAGGACGCAAATTTGAGACGGGAGTTCGGTGCGGCGGGACGCGAGCGAGTGCTGCAATACGGCTCACTGGACGCAATGACTGAGGGCTATACCGATCTGTTGGAGAGCCTGTGGCGGCAAAATACTGGGACCGCCGCTCCAAGGGCCTCGGCGGAGGATGCCGAACCATCTAGGATAAGCCCAACGATCGGCTCATCTTACGCTCCCGGTACGATTTCTCATTCTGGCTGAAGGAAGTCATTTACTCTGGCCAAAATATCGGGAACCGCAATACGGTTTGGTGGGCCGTGGTGTTACAATATCGGCGGTTTCGGTCACAGGCGTAGGGTCAATGAAAGCTGTCACAATCCCCGTATTGGTGGGCATTGCCAAATTGTTTTCGGGTGCCACGCTGCGCTGGGTCGGTTCCCAACCTGATACCTGCCAACGCGTTTACTTTGCCAATCACACAAGCCATTTGGATGCGCTCATTCTCTGGGCGTCACTGCCACGGCAAATCCGAGCATTGACGCGCCCGGTAGCGGCCAAGGATTATTGGGTGAGAGGCCCGATTCGCCGGTATATCTCAGAAGTGTTCAATGCTCTGTTAATCGACCGCGACAAGATTAAGGTGCACAACAGCCCGATCGACATGATGATTAAGGAAATTGGCGATCAGTACTCGCTGATTGTCTTTCCCGAGGGCAGTCGGAACACAGAAAGTGAAATGCGGGACTTTAAAAGCGGGATTTACTATCTCAGTAAAAAAAGACCCGATTTAGAACTGGTGCCCGTTTACCTGAACAACATGAATCGTATCATGCCCAAGGGTGAATTTTTGCCAGTTCCGCTGATGAGTTGTATTACGATTGGTCAACCGATGTGGTTGGAAGCAGGAGAATCAAAAAACGACTTTTTGAAGAGAGCTCGCAATGAGATTATCAAATTGCGAGACTATTAACTAACTGAAATTCAACAAGGCGTAATCTCGTTGTTCGGCTTACTTGATAAAAACACGGCGATCCTATTGTTGTCAAACCTCGCGGTATTGGCAGCACTTTTTGGAATAGGCCGCTATTTGAAAAAACGATCTTCTGTCGATATCGACGCGGAGACCGTTCGATCTTTCAGCCGCAATATGATGGCCTGGATGGTCGTTTGCGTGGTGTTGGCCCTAGGCTTGATGGTGGGCACCATTGTAACGGTCATCTTTTTCTGGTTCGTTTCTTTTTGGGCGCAAAGAGAGTTCGTTACCCTCACGCCGACTAAACCGAGTGATCACCGGACTTTGTTTTTCCTGATCCTTGTTTTCCCGATTGCCCAATACGTGCTGGAGGGGATGGGTGCTTACGATCTCTATTCCATTGTCATCCCGGTTTACGGCACGCTGTTTATTGGGGCTCGCATTGCCTTTGCCAATGATCCGGATGAATTTCTGGAACGAACTGCCAAACTGCAGTTTGGTTTACTGATTTGCGTCTATGCCCTCAGTCACGCTCCGGCGTTGTTGACGCTGGATATGCTCATGACTTGGGACAGCATTGACGGTCAGTGGGTGGAATGGATGGGAGCCAAGGCTGGCTTGCTGTTGTATTTAGTAGTGATTGTGCAGATCAGTGACATGACGCATTTTATCGCGGACCGCACCGTGGGGCGGCATGTCATCGCGCCCAAGGTGAATGAATTCAAAAGCTGGGAAGGTTTGATGACTGCCATCGTGGTCTCTGCCATTGTTGGCTTGCTGATTCAGATGTTTTTGCCGGTCACCCCGTTCCAGCTTTATGGAGCAGCGGTGATGGCGATCATTATTTCGGTCATGGCCAGTTCAGGCAGTATGACCATGTGCGCCATCAAACGCGACCGCGGGATCGCCCGGCATGGTGGCTTGGTGCAGTCCCGAGGCGTGTTAGATCGTATCGCCTCCCTTTGTTTTGCAGCCCCGATTTACTTCCATGTCACTCGATTTTTCCTGGAAGTGGATTCTATTCAGGAAATTAATATAGCCAACGAACAACTCGATGTAGTTTTCCAGATTGGCAGTCTGACTGGTTTTTGGACCTAAACCTCAATCGCCTCACTCTCCCCTACCCCTTTCAGGAACGACGTGGAAGAACCCAATTTAAAAGCCTCGCTGGAGGCTCATGAAATACAACTTTCGAACAAGCAAACCAAGCAGGTTCGGCAATATTGCCACATGCTCTGGGAGGCCAATAAAAACGTCAATCTGACCCGGCATACCGATTTTGAAACATTCGTGGCACGCGATGTTGCGGATGTCATGAAGCTCTCGCAGTTGTTGCCAGAGAATCAGGAGATTCTGGACATTGGGTCCGGAGGCGGGGTCCCAGGGGTGGTGTTGGCCTTGCTTCGCCCAGATTTGGAAATCGCACTCTGCGAATCGGTGGGAAAAAAGGCCGTTGTCCTCAAATCCATGATTGAAAAACTGGAGCTGCCGGTCGTGCTATACCATGATCGTGCCGAAAAGGTGCTTCAGGATATGCGATTTGACGCGTGCGTGGCTCGTGCGGTCGGACCCATGTGGAAACTGCTTACCTGGCTTGAGGGAAGTTGGCTGAATGCCCAGCGTTTGTTGGCTTTTAAGGGTCCGCGTTGGGCCGAGGAGGTCACCGAAGCGAAGGGTCGTGGGCTCACCAAAGGGCTAATCATCAAGCCGGTTGCCAAATATCCCCTGCATTCTACCGATCAAAATGCCGAAGCACTCGATAGCTTTATTATTGAAGCGAAACGAGCGATTGGCTAAAGCACGAGTTTCCGGAATCTGCCAAATTGGTAGAATGGGTTTTCGGAGGCAAGCTAGACGCCTAGAGTTTTTTGTCGAAGTTCCACTATTGAAGTCATTCTAAGATCATGATTGAAGTTAAGGTTCCCGAGTTTGGCGAGTCCATCCAAGAAGTCCAAATCGCCCAATGGCAAAAAAAGGTCGGTGAGTTTATCGCCAAGGACGATGATCTGGTAGAGCTGGAATCCGAGAAGGCATCGCAAGCGCTACCGTCACCCGAGTCGGGTATTATCAAAGAGATTTTGCACGAGGATGGCGCGTTTGTGCAAGTTGGTGATGTGATAGCCAGAATGGAAATGGCAGACGCACCGGCAACCTCTACGGCACCGACCGCCCCGTCTCCGCAAGCGGTACCAGCGACGGTTATGCCCGCTGCCGAAAGGGTCTTGCACGAAAATGGCCTGACACCTGAACAGGTGACCGCTACCGGACCCGGAGGCCGCGTATTGAAAGAAGATGTCATGCGGCAAGTAGCCGCGGATGCCCGGCAACGCCAGACCCCCGTCGCCGCCCCCGTCGCCGCAGTACCGACACCCGCATCAAAAGCTCAGTCCGAGATGGACGAGTTCCGTGATGAATTGGAAACCTTGGAACGAGTCGATCAAATCAAGCCGATGAGCATGATTCGGCGAACGATCGCCAAACGCTTGGTGGAAGCTCAGAATCAGGCCGCGTTACTGACCACTTTTAACGAAATTGATATGCAACCCGTCATGGAGTTGCGGAGTAAATACAAAGAACAGTTCCTTGATAAGCATGGCGTAAAGCTCGGCTTTATGTCGTTCTTTGCGAAAGCCAGTGTCGAAGCTTTGAAACGCTTCCCTGCCATCAATTCCCAAATTGACGGGAACAACGTCATCTATCGCAATTACTGCGATGTGGGTATCGCGATTGGTGGTGGCAAGGGCCTTGTGGTGCCTATATTGCGATCGGTCGAGCGACTTAGTTTCGCCGCCATCGAACGCACGATCGGACGATTTGCCACGCTGGCGCAAGCCAATAAGATTAAACCTGAGGATTTGGATGGGGGTACCTTCACCATCAGTAATGGCGGTGTCTACGGTTCCCTACTTTCCACACCGATCGTGAATCCGCCACAAAGTGGAATTCTCGGATTGCATTCCATTCAGAAACGCCCGGTAGTGGTCAATGATGAAATTGTCATTCGACCGATGATGTATGTCGCGTTGACCTACGACCATCGAATCGTGGATGGGCGGGAAGCAGTGCAGTTCCTGAAGACCATCAAGGAAGTACTGGAAGAACCTGCTCGTTTGTTCCTGGAAGTCTGATGAGTGATTCCTACGCGGATGACGAGGCAACTTCTCTGGCTGACCTTAAGCGAATCGTTGCTGAATTTGTGGCGGAGCGAGATTGGCAACAGTTTCACTCTCCCAAAAATTTAAGTATGGCGATGGCCATCGAAGTCGCGGAATTGATGGAGCACTTTCAGTGGATCTCGATGGACGAATCGCGTTCGATCCCCAAGGCCAGTGGAAAACAACGCGACATCGCAGAAGAAATGTCGGACGTGTTTTGTTATCTGTTGGCATTGGCCAATGAAATGCAAATTGATTTGTCATCTTCCCTGCAGCAAAAGATGGTGAAAAATCGAGAGAAATATCCGTCCGACGTCTTTCAGGGGCGTTACGGAGCGGAGGATTTGGAACGCGATTGATTCGATTTCAATTGCCGCCCGGCTGGCTGTTCGCCGTTCGCGTAAGTGCGATGTTGGATTTGTCGACCAAAACCCACGCTGAAACGGTGCCGGTAGTGAGGCGGTGATTGGCTTCAAAAAAACGCGGTAATTGCCATAATGGATTACTCTAGCCGTTTCGCGTTGCACAGCAAAAATCGCGTCCGTCTTTGCCTCTGGTACGAAAGATATTCATGAATACGCCTTCGAGAAACTTTAAGAATCCCTGGCCACGCATGGTTTTGGCATGCATCTTAACCGTCTGGGCTGGGGCTAATTTATGGTCGGGCGTGTTTCGCCGTGACGAGATATGGGTGTTGGACATACCCAGTCGCACGGTTGGCCTCTTTCTTGCGATTCTTTTTGCCGTACTGCCACTGGTCATTGCGATCTACCTTTTTTGGAGCATTGTGGTGGGGCCCAATGACCCCCACACGAATCGCAAAAAAAAGGACTCCAAAGTTTCTTAAGCCAGACCTGCAGGGGGAAAGGCTTCACGGAACAGTCGCCCCCTGCCGTAACCTTGACTGGGATTAAGTTTTTGGTTCGTCGTCGGCCTTCCGTTTGTGGAATTGCAGCAAGTCCGAAAACGAACGCATCGGTTCCTTGCCGTCCACCATTTCGTCAGTAATCGGAGTGACTGGCTTGGGTTTGCGAGGTCGCTTGTGGTGAGGCTTGCCACGACTGGCGTAATGCCGTTTCTTGCCGGGGCTACTCGGTGCTGCCGAACGTCCGCCATCCCGCCGGTTGCGACTTCTGCCACTTGCCGCTTGTTCGGGACGCGGTTTGCGTCTTTCCCGCTTGGCAGATTCCGGGCGAATGGCGGTCAGCGTTACCCGACGTTTTTCGCAATCGACCTCCTGAACCCACACACTTAAAACATCACCCACCGAATAATACCAATGTGGGTCGCGAACGAATCGATTGGCTAGTCGACTGATGTGCACAAGGCAGCTTTCGCCAATTCCAATATTCAGGAATACGCCAAAGTCGACCACATTCACGATTTGGCCGCGTAACTGCATTCCCTGCTTGAGATCGTCGTATTTCAAGATTCCTTTGCGGAATACCGGTGCGGGTGAATCCTCGCGGGGATCCTGCACGGGATTTTTGAGCGACTTGAGAAGGTCACGCAGTTTTAATTCGCCAACGCTCAATTCTCGAGCCAATGCCGTGATGTCAAGATTCTTGATGTCCTGCACTAATTCTCGACGCCGTGTTCGTTTTTCCGCAATCTCGGCGGGTGAAAGGGTGGGCAGTATTTTCACAGGCAGTATGGCGGGTGGTACGGCAACCGGTGCTGCGTCCGCAGCATTTGCTGGCTCAGCAACGGACTCGGCTTCCGTTACCGGTGCGGTTTCCGTTACCGATGCGGCTTCCGTTTCCGGGGCGGATTCCGTTTCCGCGGCGGTTTCCGCCACGGGCGTGTTTTCCGGCACCGCCGCGGTTTCTGCATCCGCGGTGGGCTGCGATTCGGTATCCGCGGAGGGAGTTTCGGTTTCCGCCGTCAGCGAGGCCGCTTTTTCGACCTCCACCACCGTCTCTGGTGGCGGCGTTTCTGTAGCCACCTCGGTGGTTTCGGTGGTCGGGGTGACCGGAGATTCGGGGGCCAGCGTTTCCGCAGCCAAATTTTGGTCCGCAGGGGTTTCCGAGGCTGGCTCAGCAGTCGCAGGTCTCGTATTCTTACTAAATCTTGGGGGCCGTGGCGGGGGGATTAGTTCCTCAATCGAGCAGCCAAGTTTTTTCAGAATCTTATTGGTTAATTCATAATCTTCGGGATGTATAGACGTTTGATCGAGGGGCTCGTCGCTGCCGTCGACACGCAGGAATCCGGCTGATTGAACGAAAGTAATCTCGCCAAACCCGGCCACTTCCCGCAGGTTTTCACGGTCTTTGAAAGGGCCTTTTTCGTTGCGATGATCAACTAGCTTTCTGGCTGTCGTTTGGCCCAAACCGGAGACATATTTCAATAACGAAGGGCTGGCCGTGTTCGCATTTACGCCAACAAAATTCACGCAGGATTCCACCACAGATTCCAACGAATCTGCTAGGTGTTTAGCTTTGATGTCGTGTTGATAAAGCCCCACACCGACGTGAGCAGGATCGACTTTGACCAATTCGGAAAGCGGATCCTGAAGGCGACGCGCGATGGAAATGGCGCTGCGAATCAAGGGGCCGTGGGTAGGCAATTCCTGTTGACCTAAATCACTTGTCGAATAGGTGCTGGTGCCGGCTTGATTGACAATTGAGTACTGGATGTTGACGCCGGCTAAATCACCAGATATTGCGTCAGAAACAAATTGTTCGACGGAGCGACAACCACGCCCATTACCAATGGCGATCAATTGGGGTTGGTGTTCCTTGATCAAATCAACCAAGCGTTGTTTGTTGCTTTTGATGCGATCAGCATTGCCGACAATGGAGAACACACCATGGCCTAAAGGTTGCCCCATCTCATCGATCACGGCAACTTTGCATCCCGAGCGAAACCCGGGGTCAATTCCCATGATTCGGTAGCCCCGGACAGGTGGTTGGAGAAAGAGATGCCTGAGGTTCCTGGCGAACACATCGACGGCATGGGATTCCGATCGCTCCGTCAAGTCGCGACGGATTTCTCGTTCGATACTGGGAATGATCAAACGGTTCATGGCATTGCTGCTGACCAGGTTCAGAAATTCCGCGAATGGATGTCCTTCTGGAATAAGGCTGGTTTTTGCGAGGGCGTTTAGCTTTTCGTTGTCGCAACTCACCTTGACCTTTAATCTCCCCGCACGTTCGCCGCGATTGATCGCGAGTGAGCGATGAGGCGGGATTTTTTGCAGTGATTCGCTGAAATTGGCGAATTCAGCAAAGGGATCCGGCTTGGATTTTTTCTTCTTCTTTTTTCGTTTCTTTTTCGGTTTGTCTGTCGGTTTATCGGTTGGGTTGGCGGCAGCCATGGTGGCTGTTTTTTGCTCGGTCGTAACCTCTTCAGTGGCCTCGGATGGTGCCCCTGTTTCGACCGTAACGGCAGGAGTGGTTGCTGCAGTCTCGTCGCTTGCCGGGGTCGGTGTGGGCTCCGTTTCTGCGGCGCCTGGCACGTCCGGAGCCGATGCCACGGGTTCCGTTTTTAAGTCTGTGGGATCAACTGCCGGGGCCGACTCGGGTTCGTTTTCCACAGGATCGGGTTGCGGCGCCTGTTCCGCGGTGGCGGGGGCAGTTTCGGCAACCGTCGCGGGTTCGATCGGCGTTTCTTCGCTTGGTTGAGTTGCTTCGGTGACGACCGTTTCCGTTTCCTTGGCAACCGGTTTTTTTTCGGCTGGAGGTTCGACTACCGGGATTAACTCGGTTTTGATTTTCCCGTCCCGCCAAAAGATATCACGCAATTGCGAGCGTAGTTGCAGGTGCTCGCTGAACCGCTCGGCCAAGATGTGTTGCACGCCCGTGATTACGTCATCCACGGAGGTCAGGCCCTTGTCAACGCGGACAAAATCGGTTGCTCGAGAGGCCAGATCTACATCCGGTTGTAGCCCCTCTAGAATATCGCGGGCCAGTGGTTCGAGTCCCTGTTGCCTGGCGGTTTCTGCGAGCGAGGTCTTACGAGGCTTGAATGGATGATACAGGTCTTCGATTTGCCGAGCTTGATTAGCGGCTTCAATTTGCTCACGCAAGGCATCTGTTAGCTTGGCCTGATTTTCGATGGCCTTGAGAACTACCGCTTTGCGTTCAGCCAACGAGGTTTGCCGGGCAACTTCTTGCTTGATGTCTCGCAGCTGTCGCTCAGAGAGACCTCCGGTCTCATCTTTGCGATACCTGGTAATGAAGGGGATCGTATTACCCGCTTCCAACAGATCGACGGCTGATCTGACTTTATTTGCGGGTAGCTCAAGATTTTTGGCAACGGTTTCGAGATCGAATTTGGTCGATGTTTCCATGAAAGTTGACTCGCTGGTTTTCACCGGAGTCAATAGTTTTGATTTGCGGCGCTTGGGTAGGGCGCATCGGTGACTGGAAATGGGTGTCGTCGCATAGAAGTCAAACGATCCTAAAATGCGTATCGCAAATATAGCAAAGAGATGCTGTGTTTCCAAACTGGCGCAAGCCTACTCTATGCGAAAATTCACGGGAAAATATCGCCGAGCAAATGCCTTCCACCGGGACCCCAAGTGAGTGGTTGAGCTAGGGCCCTACATTCGGCACAACGGTGCCTAACCCCTCCGAGGGCTCTGATTCCGTGACTCGTCTGCAGGGCTTTGGTTGCGAAATGCCCCGAATAACGCACATTTACGAGCTAAAGCCTCTTTTTCGTGCTCGTAATGCGCATATGCCAAGTCCCCAAGATTCCCAGACTGTGTCCCATACTCGGCCCTCCGTGCCGGAGTTGAAGGTGGACTCCCTGAAATTTGGGGTCATATTTGCCCTATTGTTGACCGCGGTGCAGCGCATTGTCGGTTTGGTGCGTGGTGTCCTGTTTTGCCGCTTGTTACCCGAAGATCAACTGGGCCAGTGGTCGCTGACTTGGAGCTACCTGATGTTGATCGCCCCCTTAGCTGTCTTGGGGTTACCGGGTTCGTTTAATCGATACGTGGAGATGTACCGGCAAAAGGGGCAACTGCGGTCATTTTTGATGCGCATCACAGCGATTAGTTTTTTCGCCACGGTGGTGTTTTCGGTCCTCCTTTACTGGTTCGCAGAACCCGTTTCCATGTGGCTCTTTCGGGACACACAGCAAACGCGGTTGGTGATGATTATGGCCGCTTCGGTCATCTTGGTGGTGGCTTTCAATTTTTCCGCCTCCTTGCTCGAGGCACTGCGTCAAGTGCGCCTGGTCACCATCATGCGTTTCGTCAATGGCTTGGCCTTCGCTGGGTTTGCGATCGGGTTGCTGTGGGTTTGGGATCACGGAACCGAGGCTGTTACGATCGGATTCGCCGCCAGTTGTTTGGTCGCGATACTACCAGCGATCTGGTACTTTTGGCGAAATTGGTCGATCGTAGATAGCAGTCGCTTGCCGCTGGAACCGAAGTCAATGTGGGCGCGAATTGCGCCATTTGCAGCGTGGCTTTGGGTGATCAATCTGGTTTCCAATCTTTACGAAGTTGCGGATCGAAATATGCTGCTGCATTTCGCGCCCGTTTCTCCGTCCGAAGCTCAAGGCATGGTTGGCCAATATCACAGTGGTCGTATCATCCCGTTAGTGTTGGTCGGGTTGGCGGCAATGCTTAGCGGTATTCTGATGTCCTACATGACTGCCAGCTGGGAACGTGGAGAAAAAAAGCAGGTGGTTCAGCAATTGCGTTGGACCCTCAAGTTGGTGGGGCTAGGATTCACTTTTATTGGGTTGGGCGTTTTGATTGTCTCACCGATCTTGTTTGATGTGGTGCTGCAGGGAAAATTCAATGACGGTTTGGCTGTCTTGCCGCTAACGCTGGTGTATTGCATTTGGTACAGCCTGGTCACCGTGGGGCAGGATTACCTGTGGTGTCGGGAAAAAGGAAAGTGGGCCTGTTTGGCTGTCCTGATCGGATTAGTGGTCAATGTCCTGTTGAACTTGTTATTGATTCCGCGGCTCGGACTGAGTGGGGCTGTTTGGGCGACTGCCATTTCTAATTTATTCGCTCTGGTCTCGCTTTATCTAATTAATTTGTACTACGGTTGGCGACCCGATCGAGGCATCTGTTTGTCGGCGATCTTGCCGTTGGTGCTGCTGCTGCCGATCAATTTAGCGCTCGCTTTGGTTTTGGTCTTTACTTGGGGTGGATTCAAGTATCGCTGGCTTTTCAACGATTGGGAATGTTCTGAAATAGCCCAAGTTGGAGATAGTATCCGCGAACGGATCGGCTCAAGATCTTCCTCTGTCAAACCGGCAGCCTAGACGCTGTAGCGGTTGCGTGGCTGGCTTTAACGCCAATTCTCCGTAACGGATACGCCATGGATCGCCCTAAACTTAGTCAGGATTGACGCTCTGCAGCGTAATGGGTTTAACGAAAGCCGATCATTCAATGCCAACCAGCAGGGCGACGACGGTGTCGAGGCCGAAAATCTTGGCAAACTCGGTCGATTTATTAAATGCACGATTATTGCTGTTGAAAGCCAGCAGGAAACACAAAAAAATGAACCCAGCCGAAGCTGTCGGAAACGAAAGCGGGAAGCTGGTGTTTGGAATATCGGGGCAAGAGTGCTCCGATGATGTGGCTTGCGGTTTTATAACTGTCTAAATTTTAGGGGCCTAATGAAATTCTCATGTTGGTTCTTGGCGTCTCTTTGCTGTCTGTTGGGAAGCGGAGAGCACGGAAGCATTCATCATTCCGCCACACACGAAACCAACGAACCGGTTGGCACGACGGCGTTGCCCTTTGATTGTGTTGAGGTCGATTTAGGGGCCTCCGCGTCGCGGCGACCCATTGCTGTGGCGGCGTGCGGTAGCACGCCTTTTTTGGTCGTCGCCAATCAGCAGAGCGGCACCATATCCGTTGTTGATGCGGAGCGCCTAACGGTTCTTGGGGAATACAAGGTCGCGACCCAAATCGGAGATATGGTCCCTTGGCACGAAAATCAGTTCCTCATCACCGATCGATCCCAAGCGGGTGCTTTACTTTGCATTCAAGTCAGCCAAACAGGAACGGTTGCCGGGCTTTGGAAGCAGGCTTCGCTGGCCTTTCCCAATAAGATTTGTATTGGAAATGATAAACAGTGGTGTTTCGTAGGCGGCCTTTGGTCAAGGCAAATTGGAAAACACGATCTAACGCAAGAGAAAGCTACCGCATCTCAGGCGGGGGAACCTGGTCGGTTGCAAGAAGTGACTGATCTCTCTTTCGCGGTGGGGGAGTTAGCGCTTTTTCAGGATGGGTCGACGGTTTTGGCGACGGATGCGTTCGGCAGTCAATGGGCCAGCCTGCAGGCATTAGATCTTTCGTTTTGCGAGACCGGTGACTTCGGCTCGCGGCGTATTTGCGGCGTTGCAAACTGGCTAGATTCATCCGAACCGGAAACACAAAAATTTGCGGTCGTGATACAACCCTTGAATCGTTTAGCCCAAGCGATTCGCAATGACGTTCATTGGGGTTTAATGGTCGCCAACGAAATCGCGATTCGCGATGAAGCGACCTTTGTGCAAGCGGATTGGCAGGAATCACGGCGCACAACGATTCCATTGGGAGGCCCTGGCGAAGCCAAGGGGGATCCTGAGTCGATCGTGTTTTCCGGCGCTGGGGAAGTCGCTATCACCATTGGGGGCGTTAACCAACTAGCCCTTGGTGATTTGGATGATCGCTCTTTCGCTTATATCCCTACCGGTCGGCGCCCTTTGGGTTGTTGTTTTGCGGACAACGATCGGAAGGTCGTCACGGCTGATTCCTTAGATGACACTTTAACGGTCATCGATGTTGAAAAATATGAGGTGATTGGAACGCTTTCGCTCGGTAAACAGCCTCCCACGACAGCGTTGGAGCGGGGGGAGAGGTTGTTTTTCGATGCAACCGTTTCCCATGACAGTTGGATGAGTTGTCATAGTTGCCATGTCGAGGCGCATACCAATGGTTTCTTGAATGACAATTTCAGTGACCAGTCATTTGGAGCACCCAAACGAGTGCTGTCGTTGCTCGGGCATGGTGATACAGCGCCCTTCGCCTGGAATGGATCGGCCCAAACTCTCGAGGAGCAGGTGCGGAGTTCGATGGAAGTGACCATGCAAACGGATCAAAAGTTTTCGGATGAACAAGTCGCGGACCTGGCTGAGTTCGTACGTAGGTTGCCGGCACCGCCGTCGTTAGCCGATGCGCGTAATCGGCGAGACCCGGCGTTAATAAGGTCCGGCAAGCAATTATTCATGGACTTGAATTGTGATCGCTGCCACCAAGGAAAGAACTACACATCGTCGGAGTTGCGTCAGGTGGGTTTAGAGGATGAATTGGGGAAAAAAGAATTTAATCCACCCTCTTTAATTGGGGTAAGCCAGCGTCAGCAATTTTTTCATGACGCGCGGTTTCAGTCTCTGGCAGATTTATTCACCAAAAACCGACACCAACTACCTCGCGAAATATCAGATGCAGAATTGCAGCAGCTTTTAAGTTTCCTCAAAAGTCTGTAACCGCGAATGGCATTTGTGGTTAGGAAGGATCGCCCGAATGATGGGGGGTCGTTTTTTCTAGACGGCTCAGGGCCGTGGCAGGGTCCATGCCGTCGCTGGCAAAGATGGCGGGGCGATTTAGGGGCATACCATCGGCACGGATTCCAGTTCCTTTTATATCCAGTCCCCAACGGGCCGTGGGGATCCTGATGTGAGTGGGTAGTTCGGAAGCGGATTGCGGGTCGTATTGATCGCAAATCCAAACCACGGGTAAGGAATGGGGAATGAGCTTACAATCAATTTGTTGAGTACTGCCGACCAATAACAACAAGTCGATGACACCGTCAGCCAGCAGAGTTTGAACACAAAATTCAGAACCCCGATAAAAGGGATGCCCATCGCGGAAAGTGATGCCCAGCGGACCCCCAGTCAAGGAGGTCAGGGCGGATTGGATCCCTGTGGAATTTCCTTGGGAGGGCAGGTGCACCAGTCGGCAGTGGTTGCGGTCGTTTTGCTGCCGGATAAATCGCAACAGGCTGAGCATGCCGTCGTCCCCAAGTGCTTCGACGTTGTCATCATCGATCAAAATCACGGGGTAGGTAGCCGCGTTGATGGCATCCGCCAAAGCTGCCCATTCAGGCGGTGCCGATATATCGCGATCACCTGCTCTTAGAAAATGCAGCGCTGCGATTTGCGAATCGCGTTCCCAATCGACGCTGATCGTAGGTTTGCCGGTTGTAAACCTTTTCAGAAAGGTGGGATGACTGGTAGTGAGGTGGTTCGACCAGTGAATGATCAAGTCGGCCCGGTCGCGGATTTCTCCATACGTGCAGGTCACGAATCCCGTTTCTTGAACGGCTCGATGCACCGCGAATGGAGCTCCGTTGTTGGTCCAATCAATCGCAGCGTCGGCATTTTTGGCTAATGCGATTGCGGCTTTTTGGGTTTCCAAAGATTGATCCGCCAGACCGCAAATCAATGGAAGTTTAGCATTTCTCAACAGCTGGCCAGCATCCCGAATAGCGTCTTCCGTTTCTGTCTCGGATACCGTGGTGGATGCCGCAAGAAAAACTTCAATTTCCCTGTGGCACGCGGAGCACGCATTTCTTATTTCCCACGCATGCTCTGCGTTCTGGCGGAGTTCGATCTCCTGACAGATTAAGCAGCTACCGGTGAGCGAGATTTTCTGATTGGATTTGAGCGGGCGTTTCGCCACTGGGTCGCCTATCTTTTTTGTGAGTATCCCGAAAACTGTTTTTAACCCACCGTTCCGTGTTACAACAGCCACCCCTAACGCATCTATTCAATTTGGTCGGCAAGCCTAGAATAGAGGAAACCGCTTTTGTCTGATCGACAATGGTTGAAATGTGTGGCGTGTGCCCTTACCGGCAACGCATAAAACCAATCCATGGAAACGAAATTTTTTCCCGTTTAACCGAACCGTTTGACGTGAAACGATTGGAACTTTTAGGCTCGAAATATGTCGCAAATAGATAGTCCGGGGCATTTGATTGGAAACCAATGGATCACCGCAGAGGGGGCCCCGTTTGAATCGGTCAGTCCGACTGACGACAGTGTGGTTTGGCGTGGCGGGTCGGCTACGAAATCACAGGTCGAGATGGCGACGGCTGCTGCTCGCAAAGCCAGTGGTCCGTGGTGGGATCAGCCGTTGCAACAGCGTTTGGATTTGGTGACACGTTTTGCTGAGATTGTCAAAGCGAAGACGGATGAGTTAGCCCGTTTGATCAGCAACGAAATGGGCAAACCGTTTTGGGAGTCCAAGACGGAGGTCGGAGCGGTTGTCGGTAAGTCGGCAGTTTCCATTGACGCCCTCAAAGAACGACGCAGTGAAAGTTCCTTTGAAATGGGGCAATTTCGAGCGTCAACACGCTACAAACCCTTTGGCGTCATGGGGGTGCTGGGACCGTTTAATTTGCCGGCTCACCTGCCTAACGGACATATTGTGCCGGCGTTGATTGCCGGCAATACGCTAGTTTTCAAGCCGAGTGAGCAAACGCCTGCGGTGGGGCAGTGGATGGTCGAACAGTGGATGGAAGCAGGGCTGCCCGCAGGTGTTCTCAATTTGGTGCAGGGTGACCGGGAGACGGCCATTGCATTGGCAAACGATGAAAATCTGGATGGTTTATTATTCACGGGCAGCAGCACGGCAGGGCGAGCACTGCATCAAAACTATGGTCAGTGGCCGCAAAAGATTTTGGCCTTGGAGATGAGTGGAAATAATCCATTGATCGTGCACGATGTGGCGGATATGCAAGCCGCGGCCTACCACACGATTCAATCCGCATACATCACATCCGGGCAGCGCTGCACCTGCGCCCGGCGGCTGATTCTAGTGGAAGGTTCTGAGGCAGAAGAATTAATTCAACAATTGCTGCAGATGATTCCCAAGGTTCGTATGGGATACTGGAACGACGAAACACCTGCATTTGCGGGAACCGTAATCTCCAAAGCGCAGGGTGCTGGATTGTTGGAATCCCAAGAGGCGTTAATTGGCCAAGGTGCGGAGCCTCTCGTTCGCAGTCAAGCGATGTTGGGCAACGCAGCCTTGTTGTCCCCCGGGCTCTTGGATACTTCGACCCTGAACGAACGTTCTGATGACGAGATGTTTGGTCCCATTCTGCAAATCACACGCGTCAAGGATTTTGATGCAGCCATTATGGAAGCCAATCGGACCGCATACGGGCTTTCGGCAAGTTTGCTCAGCGATGATGAAGCCAAGTACAAACAATTTATCCATGAAATCCGTGCCGGAGTCGTCAATTGGAATCGTCCTACGACAGGTGCATCTGGCAAATTGCCTTTTGGAGGATGTGGGATCAGCGGCAATAATCGCCCGTCTGGTTACTTTGCAACGGATTACTGCAATTGGCCTGTCGCTTCGTTGGAAGCAAAACGATTGGAGATGCCCGAGGCAATTGCTCATGGCATCGATCTTTAACGCACGCGATTTCAAGTTTGAAACCACCCTTTACCGGTGAAGAAGGACGTCGACCATTTTGCCGCGGCGGAATATTTGTGAGCTGCGAAGGCCAGATTGTTGGCCCAAGCGACCGCCGAGTGCGACGTCATTTTTTTCGGCCCCCAAAAAGAGCACAGGAAGCCTACGATGCCTGAATCGGTCAATGAGTTGGAATCGCGTATTTGCGCCGCGGTGGAGGCGGCTTTTGAGACGCTTCAAGTTCCCTTCTTGGAGCGGTTGGTCAATCAACCCAGTTACACCGATTCACGACAAGATGTGGAAGCCGCCGCTGCGCTGATTGATGAATTGGCAAAGGAAATCGGATTGCACAAAAGCCTTTTTCCTGATCCCGATGAGCAATATACCGACCATCGGATTTTTGGCACGCCTGCTTTGAAAGCGCCTGAATCCGCGTTGGCATTGGTGGGGCACTGCGACACAGTTTACCCGCGACATATGGAATTTCTGGGATTTCGAAGGGATGAAAAGGGGCACGCATTCGGGCCTGGCGTATTGGATATGAAATCCGGGTTGACGGTTATTTTGTTCGCGTTGCGGGCCTTGAGAGAGAGTGCACCAGAGGTTTGGAAAATCGCGAAGTTGCGGTTTTTGTTAAACACCGAGGAAGAAGTCGGTTCGCCCAGCAGTGGTCAGTTGTTTGAAGCGATCGCGCCGGTCACCTCGTGCGCTTTGGTCTTCGAAGGTGGGCGTGACGAAGATCGAATTGTTACGGCCCGCAAGGGTACCGGAGGATTTACGCTTAGGGCACTCGGGCGATCCGCCCATGCTGGGAATGATCATGCGGCTGGTGTGAATGCCATTCATGCGTTGGCTTACTTGATTCCGCATGTCGAAGCACTGACAAATTATGAAGCAGGTACGACGGTCAACGTAGGCGTAATTCAGGGAGGAACGACCAAGAATACGGTCCCTGACGCGGTCGAATGTTTAATCGATGTGCGTATCACCAACCTTGAGGAAATGCAAAACGTGCAGCGAGGTTTGGAGAAAATCTCGCGCTGGAATTTTGTTAACGTGGACCAAGTGCCTGCCCAAATCCGTACTGCGAAAATCGAGCTTGAGGGCGGTATCAGTCGTCCACCCATGGCGGCTACTGATGCGAGTGAAAAATTGCGAGATCGGTATGAGCAATTTGCCGCCAAGGTCGGTTTGGGCGTCGGTGCGGCGCCGTTGCAGGGTGGTGGATCGGATGCCAATAATTTTGCCGCCTTGGGTGTACCGACGATCGATGGCCTCGGCCCTTTTGGCAAGTTCATGCACAACCCCAAAGAGTGGTGCAGTCTGGCGAGTTTACGAAAACGGACCGCTGCGTTGGCTTGTTTCCTGGCCAACGAGCAATTTTAACAGGTCGCTTGGAACCGATTTGCCGCGGCAGGCTGCGGGGTTATTTCTACGAACGTTGGCCAGATTTACTGGGTGTGACCACACGGATGGTGTCGCCGATTTCGACGTTTAATCGTGCTGCCATGGCTTCGCTGATGACCACGTTTCCGCCTTGGATTGCGAGCGGACCCTGTGTGGCCCGGAATTTCAAACTAAGGTTGCTGGCCAGGAAGCGATCGCCGGCGACCTCGGTTTGAATGTCAGAAATCGTCAGGACTTTGCTTTCGCGAATGGTGCGAATGGACGCAGTGGCACAATGTACGGTGGGGCCGCCATCAAAAATGTCGACAAACTTTCGATATTCGAAACCCTCTTGTTCCAGCATGACTTTGGCGGGAATGGTCCGGCGGTGAACTTGGCCTAAAACCTCCTGAGCATCTGCTGGCAACAAGGGTACGTAAATCGGATGCTGGGGCATCAGTTCCGCGATGAATTTTTTATTTTCAATGGTCTGCGTTTCGGCGCGGGGGTATTCCATTTGGAAGAAATGAGACCCCACGGCATCCCATAACGGGCTGTGGCCGTTTTCATGCACGATGCCACGTAATTCAGCAATCGTTTCTTCTTCAAAGCGTTCCAGGAATTGGGCGGCGAATAAAAAACGAGCCAGTGATAACAGCCTGCCATTGCCCTTTCCCTGATATTCCCGAGAGAGGAAAAGCGAGCCGATCTCGGTGGGGCCGCTGTGGGTGGTTTGCAGGTCGAGGTAGTGAATCTCTTTTTCGACTCCAAGATCTTCACATCTTTTGGTCACGGATTTAATTTCGTAGGTGTAAAAGGGCTGGAAGCCTCCCACCTTGGAATAAATTGCCGAAGTGCCAACGACCTTGCCTTCGCTTGTGTCTTCCATGACAAAGACATAGGGTTGCCCCCGTGGCCGCGCATTCTCTTTGTCAAAGGCCCGGGCGGAATCTTCGATACGCTCGGTCAGCCGAGCTTTGGAAATTTTCAGCGTCGATAATCCAAGCTCAGCATCTTGAATCATGGAGAACAATGGATCGATATCTTCGATTTCAGCGGGGCGAACAACCAGCATTTTTTTTAGGCGGATGCCGCCATCTCCCCCACGCATGTTTCCAGAATTTGCAATGCCTGATCGATATGTGCTTCTGTCGTGCAACCCAACGGCATCAGGAAGCGAACGCGGGTTGGGTTGCCGCCAGCCATAAATGACAGCAGGCCACGATGGTACATCTTCATGACCAAGTCCTTGGCTTCCTCAAAACTGCCTTTGAAAGGCGTGAAGGCAACCATTCCACCGATGCCATAGGGCCCTTTAAGACTGCCCGGGAATTTTTCCTCGATACGCTTGATACCTGCGACAAAGTGGTCGTGCAGTTTTACATTACGACCTTCGGGTCCGTAGTGTCCGCTGTCTACCAAGCCTTCGATAATTGCCTTGCCGGCCAGCATGGCCCAAGAACTGCCGGTAAAGGTTTGGCTGATCAAGCCTGGCCGAGGCTTGTAGGAATCACGATAGATTGTGCAGCAGACTTGGGTGATTTTACCCACGGTCACAATGTCGACCAGATCGTCCAATTCGAAATGCTGGAATGCGAAGGGACGCGTGGTTCGCGAGAAGGATTGGACCTCATCGGCAATGATAGCCATGTCATGCTTCTTGGCCTCGGTGATGATGGCGCGGAAAAAATCTTTGCTACCCGGGTAATATCCACCCTCGCCTTGGACTAATTCCAGCCACAGATTGGCGTACTGCCCGGGGAACCGGTGGGCGTGATGACGGATCGCTTGGACACAGCGACGGGTACTGCCTTGGGGATCTTCGTGATCAAAAAACGGGATCAGGTCGACGTCGATAGCTTTGGGGATCCCGTCGCGATACTTTGCTTTGTCGGTGACCTGGGCCAGTGCCAAGGTGCGACCGGCAAAACACTTTTCAAAGGTCAGCGTGCGTGTGGCAGGCGCGTGTTTTTGAAATGCAATCTTTAACGCATTCTCATTGGCCATCGCTCCACTGGTCGTTAAGAAACAATGGTCCAATCCCGCGTTGGATTGATTGGCAATCGTGAGCATCGATTTTACAAAATCGTAACTGATGGTGCCCTGCTGAAGATTCCCATGCATCACCGTGTCATTGAGTGCCGCATCGATTCCGGCTTCAACAATTCGGCGGTCACTGTGCCCAAATCCATGGACGCCAATGCCCGTGATGAAGTCCAGTTTTACACTGCCGTTTGCAAGTTCCACAAAAGGGCCATTGCCAATGCCGCTACCCAAATAGGGAAAGTACAGATTTCCGCCACGCATCTGACCGTATTCATCCAGCAAATTTTGGTAGGGTTCCGCCAACGCTGGATCCGCCGTCCTTACGTTGTCGATTTGGGAAGCATGGTCGTCTACTGCCTCAAGCAGTAATCTTTTGGCTTCGGCGACACGTGGGTCGTTTTTCAGGGCTTCTGCGACAAGGCCGGTGGATTGCTCAGTCGTGGACATGTTGGTTCCAGAAGGTTGGAAGGTTGCTTATCAAAGACACCATTTTATGGCGAACTGAAAATTTCACAATGACAACGCAAGGGTTCGATTAAACGGGCGAATTAGGTATTTGCGATGCTTCTCAAATCGGCAGGACCCGGTTCCGGGTTCACAAACGGTCCATCATCCACGGCAATATTCCGTACCGCTAACCCGGCGAATCAAATGCCTTATTTCCAGGGCGCTCAAAGTTGCCAGGATTCGCTGCACCGGCAGGCCAGTGGCAGCGAGGATCGCGTCGAGGGAGGTGGGGGCAGATTCCACGGCCTGCAGAACGACGGTTTCCTGCTCGTTTAATTGGAGTTCAGCGGGATGCAGAATTTTGTTGTCGTTTTTATCGGTCGCCGGGCAGGCCAACGGCCCAAGCTGTTCCATCACGTCATGGACCGAGCGAACCAAAGTCGCGCCGTCTCGTATCAGTTGATGACAACCACCCGTTACTCGGTTATCGATCTGCCCTGGTACTGCGAAAACCTCGCGGTTTTGTTCGGCGGCAAGGCGCGCTGAAATCAGAGCTCCCGATCTTTCCGCGGCTTCTACGACTATCACGCCAAGGCTCAATCCCGTGACGATTCGATTGCGTTGTGGGAAGGCCCCGCTCTTGGGACTTTGTTGCGTCGGATACTCGCTGAGCACGGCACCGCGGTTCGCGATCTCCAGCGATAATTCTCCGTGTTCGGGCGGGTAGATATTTAACAGTCCGGACCCCAACACGGCCAGGGTGCGTCCACCGGCTGCCAATGCTCCGCGGTGGGCGGCCGCGTCGATGCCGCGGGCTAAACCAGAGACGATTGTGAAACCAGCCATGGCCAGACCGCCCGCCAACCGCTCAGCTTGACGAATACCATACCGCGTCGCGTGTCGAGTCCCTACGATCGCGATCGCCAGGTCATCCTGTGGCAATAGATTACCGCGATTGTAAAGGACGCCCGGGGCATCGTAGATTTCTCGTAAGCGTGACGGATAGTCTGGTTCGGGAAGCGTTAAGAGACCAATCTCGTGATCATGGCAACGCTGCAATTCTTCTTGCACACGATGGGGCGAGCGACTGGTTGCGACAGCGTGGGATAGTTTTTGCCCGATGCCGGGAATCTCTCTCAATACCGAGGGAGCGGCTTCCAGGACTTGCTGAGGGCTGCCTAAAGATTCGACCAGCAAGCGAAATGTTCGCGGGCCTAAACCGGGTGTCATCGCTAAGCAAAGTGCGGCGTGGACTGGGTTGGAAAGATCCAGTTCGAATGAACGCATGCAGCTTTGGGAGAGCGATTTCATTCCATCGTATGGCCTGCTAATTCCATGGACTCAAGCACTTTCGCACGACTAACTGACTTTACCAATTCCACGTTGCCAATTCGAGTAGGTAAAACAAAATGGAGCTCGCCGGCCACCGTTTTTTTATCTCTTTGCATCGCTTTCCACAGTTCATCGTGGTGCTCGTGCGGAAATTGATGCGGGATTTGCAGGCGTTTTAGGAGTTTGGCCTGCTGGGTAACAACCGATCGATCCGCAAGTCTCAAATTGGCTGCCAGTATCGCGGCTGCATGCATTCCCATTGCCACAGCGTGGCCATGCGGGAATACTCCGTAACCAAATACTTTTTCAATGGCGTGGGCAAAGGTGTGACCGTAATTCAATATCGCTCGTCGTCCTCGAGTCTCTCTTTCATCTTCCTCGACGACTTCAGCCTTTAACGCACAGCAGCGGTGTATCAATTCCGTCATCGTCTCCATATCCAGATCGTTGACAGCATCTGAGTTTGATTCCAGCCAAAGGAAAAATTCGGCATCCATGATCACGCCGTACTTGACCACTTCCGCTAGTCCCGAAGTTAGCTGTTCCGGTTCCAGTGTCTGTAACACAGTTGGGTCGATAAGCACTGCTTGGGGCTGCCAAAATGCGCCGACCGAATTTTTAGACCCGGCGAGATTGATGCCTGTTTTCCCACCGACGCTGCTGTCAACTTGTGCCAATAGCGTGGTGGGGATTTGAATGAATGGAATGCCTCGCATGAACGTGGCAGCAACAAAACCTGCCAGATCGCCCGGAACTCCACCACCCAAGGCGATGATCGTAGATTGCCGGTCTAAGCCTCCGTGCAATATTCCGTCCAGCAGATGTTCATACTGAGCAAAAGATTTGGAAGCCTCGCCTGCCGGGCAAATCTGTTTTTGAAAATCAAAGTTGGCAGCTTTTGTAAATGCCTGCGCGTACAACCGTTCCACATTGGAATCGGTAACTAGGGCGTGTTGGCCAGAGGTGGCCAAGAACTCACCGAGAATATCGGTGCAGCACTCCAGCAGCCCGGCTCTTATGTAGATCGGGTAATTGCCGAATCGATGATTAACGATGAGGGATGGTTTCACATCTTGAATTTAGCCGGATGAATCACCCGCTGTCTAGCACAGGTGCATCGCTGTAGGCGAGCCTGTATTGGTACCCGGCGCGGCAGCCCAGCCCGGCATGGGCACGAAAAAAACCGCAGTATCCTAAAGAACACTGCGGCGAATATAAGAATCCTCCGACCGATTGTAGCGATGGGAGCTACTGGGAGACAGGCGCGAATCGGACGTGCTAAGCACAAGCCACTAGTGAAACGGACCTACCCTAAAAATTGGTCCCTCAGCCGTAAGCGTCAGAGGAATCTAAGCTAAATCTATTGTAGTCCGGAAATCGCAAGCGATGACCAGACCTTTTTTATTTCGACAAGATGCCACTGAAAAGTTTGATTAATTCCAAACCTTTCCGACTTTCCCGTCGAGAGGAATTTTATAGGGGAATCGTTTTAACTCCTCTACCCCAACAAGACCGAAAGCGTCAGGAATTTTCAACCAAAAATTATTTGATAATTCGGTCCGCCGTTTGCTGTTGTGGTTTCAACGAGAAATTTTGTCGAGACGTTCTGGAGGATACCGTTTCCCAAATTTTCCCGCGATAGCGTATGGTGTTTGGCAAAAAAAATATTTTGATTTGTTGCCGTACTTAAATGATTTTTTAATTCGTGGGGCGTCATAACGTTTGAATCAGACGTTATTGGTCACCGCGAAACTGTTGTTTCCAGGCCGCAGGTTTTTCCTGTAGATCTGTTTTGTCTTCATAAAGATCTTGCAGACGAAGCAGTTCTTTTTTGAGTTCCTCAATTTGCGGTAAGCTCGGTTCCTTGCCGTACAGGTTTTGTATCTCGTCAGGGTCACGCTTCAGGTCATAAAACTCCCATTCACCAAATTGATAGAAGTTCATCAGCTTGTGATTTTTTGTTCGCACACCGCAATGGCGAGGCACCATGTGTACGGCCGGGTACCCATAGTAGTGGTAGTACAGGCTTTCTCTCCAGTCCGCCGGGGTTTCTCCCTCAAGTAAAGGGACTAACGAGCGTCCTTGCATCGTTGGCGGCGGCTTAACACCCGCAATGTCCAAAAAAGTTGGCGCGTAATCAAGATTCTGTACCAACTCATCATTAACCGATCCTGGTTGGGTGACGCCTGGCCAAGAAACAATTAAAGGCATCATCTTCGACTCGTCATACATCCAACGCTTGTCGTACCATCCATGATCACCCAAGTAAAAACCTTGATCAGACGCGTAGATGACGACCGTGTTGTCCGCCATTCCGTTTTCGTTGAGCCAATCAGTAATGCGACCGACCGACTCGTCGACACCTTTTACGCAGCGTAGATAGTTTTTCACATACCGCTGAAATTTCCAGCGAACGAGGTCTTTTCCTTCGAGGTTTGCCGCATAAAAAGCTTCATTGCGTGCTTTCCATTTCGCATCCCATTGAGCTAATTGAGTTGCGTTCATGTTCTTTTTGTTGCGAAAACCTGATTTGTCCAACGACTTTCCTTTTTCGGCTTTTGCGTCGTATTCAGCAGGTAAAGGAAGATGCAAATCAAAGTTCAGATGCATATGGCGATCGATTTCCATTTGCTGAAACTTTGCGCCCGATGCGTTATCTTCCCATTCATCAAAAAGTGTATCGGGTTCCGGCAGTTCTAGATCGGCATATAGATCGAGGTGTCGGATGGCTGGCATCCAGGTTCGATGAGGCGCTTTGTGTTGACACATTAGTACAAAAGGTTTGCCTGTCGTTTTGGTTTGGTCTAACCAGGCAATCGCTTTATCAGTCACAATGTCAGTGCAGTGGCCTTCCACACGAGACCTTTGGTTGTCCTGAGAGATGAACATCGGGTTGTAGTAGTCGCCTTGCCCAGGAAGGATATCCCAATAGTCAAATCCCTGCGGGTTGGAAATTAAATGCCATTTCCCGATCATCGCAGTGCGATAGCCGGCTTTCTGCAACAGCTTTGGAAACGTTAACTGCGAACCGTCAAAGTTGTCTCCGTTTTTTCGGAAACCATTTTTGTGGCTGTGTAAGCCCGTCAAGATGACGGCTCGGCTGGGACCGCAAATGGAGTTCGTGCAAAAACTGTTTTGGAAAAGCATCCCTTTGGCCGCCAAGGCGTCTATGTTCGGCGTCGGATTGACGGATGCAAAAAGCCCTTCGTACGCGCCGATCGCATGGTTGGCATGATCGTCGCTAAAGATAAAGACAATGTTGGGGCGTTCTTCGGCCAGCAGGTTGCCGTTGAGAAAACAAGCAACGGTGAGCAAGAAAATAACAACGCTACGTTTCATTCGGGTACCTCTGGCAGATTCCAAATCGCAATTTCTGAATCACATATTCTAGAACAAAGAAATGGTGGCTGCCAAATGGCCGCTGAAAAAGCGCCCATCGAGACATCTCGATCGTTGGCCGACACGCTCGCAACGGCAACCGCGTCGGCGTAATGCCCTGTTTTTTATGAAACACATGAGGGGTTCATTAGGTGGGGGCTCCCCCATTCGTAGAAACAGCCACAAATACTGGGGCCGCGATGCTCCTTTTTATGCGAAACGGGACCCGAGCAAGCGGGGAGGTTGGGGTCCCAGGGTGGTGGCCGACTCGGCTTGATACGTAGGGAGGCGCTCCAGCTTTTGTTTTTGGATTCGCACAGGGTGATTTGAGGAGCGGAGGTAAAGAGACATGGGAGCTAGGTGAGAATCTCAGCCCAAACGCCAAGCACCTCCTGCATTTAGCCCTCGGGGGCCCCGTTTTAGGCGGCGAAAGGGGCGAGCGGCGGGCGGAATCGTCGATTTTGCGGGGTTTTTAACTTGAAAAATTGCTTGAGCTCCTGCTCGCCCCTGCTTTTTTGTCCGCTTTGCACACCTATTGAGCGTGAATTCGCGGTTCGCCATTTAATTTAGGCAGCTACGAAAAGTGCCTAATTTACGGTGGTTTTTAGCCAACTCCTTGGTCGAGGCGAGATTTTCAAATATCCAATTTTTGAAAATTAGATGCGACCGAGTCGCTAAGAGTGGTTTGTGGTTGCTTGGGGCGGGCGGCGGATGTGCCTCAAGCGATAGAACGGTACGGGGCCGGTAAATCGAGAAATAAGCCAAATTGCGGTGCTCATTATCGAGCGTTTTTCGGCTTTTGAGCGACCGATTTGTTGATAGATAACTGATAAAAACCGGCATTGCGAAGGCAGTTCGCCCATTGCTCCACCCGACTTTACGGTCCCTAGAAGTGGTTCGCCGCTCATTTACCTTCGGTTCATTGGTTTTGCTTGGGCAATTATTCTTTAACACTTTTGCCGTATTTGCTCGTGTACGTTTGTGTTTTCCTACCGCTCAAATAGAATGAGTTTGCGTTTTCGGATTAAAGAGAGTCGCTTACCTATTTGCCTTATCTTTCCCCGGCCGCCTTTTTTCCAGTCCTCGCACTGATTTATCTATTATCGCCCGCAGGAGATTTCCTATGATACGCCGTTGGTTTAATGCTTCTGAAAAAACCAATGTCCGCACAAAAGCCAAGTCTGGCCAAAATAAGTTTGGTCAGTTTGAACAATTGGAAGACAAGCGTTGTCTTGCCTGGACTGGCTTTTTTGACGGAATCACCCTGACGCTGAACCAAACCGTCGATGACGGTGACGTTATTATTGATAACAGTGGTGTCGGTGGGGCTTTTCGCGTAACGGACAACGCATCCTCGTTGACGTTTGTGGATGCGGAAAATATTGAGGTCAACATGTTGTCCAATACGGCCAACCAGTTGAACTTCCAAATCAACACCTCTCATTCAGGTGACGTGGAACTCAACCTTGGTGATGGTCCTCGTGACATCATCTTTGATGGTTTTAATTTTCCGGGCGTGGGCAATACCGTTGGTGGAGACATGACGGTCAATTCAGGGACGGGTCCCCAGTTCATTAATCTGGCTCCTATTGTGGGTCTGCCCCTTCCTTATCAAAGCAATGGCTCATCAACCTTTAATTTGGGCGATGGATTTGACACCGTTTACAACAACGAGAATTTCGTGGTGGTGGGCGGCGACTTAAATCTGCTGGGCGTTAATCGTTTCCAGTACACTGACTTTTTGTTCCCGGTCCCGTTGGATGCCGATCTCAGGGTGGGTGGTAACATGACCATGGACACCAGCATGGAAAGTACCGAATCTTTCCTGATCGAAGGCGGAACCTTCCACTCGGTGGATATTGAAGATCCTCTGATTGATCAAGAGCGGTCCATTATTGAGGGCGATTTTACCTACATTGGTGGCGATGATATTGACCATGTCGATCTCAATTCGACATACATCATCGGCGACATAACGATTGATTTAGGCGAAGGGATACCATTCTTTGGTGATCCTCAAAACGTCACCACGACGCTTGAATTACCGTGGGTTTTAGACGGACCCTACTTCCAAACTGACGGCGACATCAGCATCAGCGCAGGCGATTCCAAATTGGGCAACGTGATAACCTTGAACGGTTACAGCACGAAATCTAGCGGGATTGCCGAATTCAACATGGGGGGACTGACGGACGAAATAACCTACGGCCTCAACAATTCTTTCTTTCCCTTTGCTCAAAACTACAATGTTATCGCGTCCATGGGTTCGGGCGCTGATACCTTTACGTTGACGACCAACCTGAACACATTGGCGATTGATTTTGGCAATGACCTGGGCGATACGTTTGTGAATCAGTGGGGGTTTTTCGGTTTTGATGCCGATTACACGAATTACCACAACTTTGACTTTTTCTTCACGGCTGGCGACAACACAATGATCGCTAACCAGTTGCTCGATACGGGTGACGTCACGATCGACAATAATGCCGGTCCGGCGACTGGAATTGACTGGCAGTTCTTTACAGCCGCGGGTGGAATCGCACCACTGAACCATTCCGAGACGCTCATCGTTAACATGGTCAGCGACACGGGCAATCGGGTCTCCATGGATCTGGATAACCCCGTCATTGCATTCATTACCTTGAATTTGAACGATGGTGATCGCGTCGTTGATTTTATCGGGGACAGTAACAACCCCCTTCGCGATGTTAATATCAATGCCAATTTGGGCGACCAGTTTGTTCAACTTTCGGACACCGCGGAACTGGCGGCAGCTTCATTGCGTGTCAATCTTGGCGAAGGTTTTGATACGGTTGACGATAATTTCAACAACCTCATGTTGTCGGAAGATTTGGTCTTTAGCGGCGTGAACCTATTCGAACACGATGGCAGTGTCTCTATTGGGCGCAATGTTTTCGTCGACACGTTGACAGAAGTTGCTGAAAATGTCTGGGCTTCCAACGATAGCTTGTTTGTGGGCGGAAGCTTTAACTACACCGGTGGTGACGGGCGAGACGAGCTTCGCTTAAATGGCACCGGAGGAACTTCGATAACCCAATTCGTGGATGTCAAATTGGGTGATAACTTGGTGGGCGGAACGCAGTCAGTCTTGCTGGATGGTGCGGTTACTTTCCTCGGTGGCACGCTTCGTGTGGAGTCAACCGCTGCGACCACGCTTGACGTCTTTGCGACCGCAACAACGGGTTCCTTTAGCGGGAATATCTTGGTTGACTTGGGTGACGGAGAGAATAACGCAGATATCGTCGGCTTTTTCGGTGGAACCGAAATTACCTATAGCGGTGGCGACCAGGTGGATACGGTCACGTTTGGCACGACCGGCAATGCCGCTCGTTTCACTGCCACGCTATTTGATGGTGACGATGTGTTTACGTTGTTATCAGGAGCCAGCATTGCGTCTCCGTTCATCGTCAATTTTGGTGACAACAACGACGTCTTTATCAATAACTACGGACCTTTTGATTTTGATGCCGAATTGATTGGCTTGGCCGGTTTTAATCACTTCTTTGATCTTACGAATTCGAGTCTGATTTCGACACAGGTTTCCGATCGTGGCCCCGTGGTTGTGGATAACAATGGAACGGGTGATGCCATCCGCTTCACCACCACAAGCACCAGCCAAATTGCGACGGTAACGGCATTGGAAATCAATATGCTCGGTGGGAGTAGTTCCTCTCTGGAAGTCGATTTTGACAATTTGTTTAATGGCGACCTGGAACTTAATTTGCGGAGTGGTCCACGAACGGTTAGTTTCACGGGCGATGTCAATAATATTGCTGGAATGTTAGACGTTTCCGGGGGTTCGGGAGAGCAAACCTTTTCCGTGGCAGTCAACGCTCCCTTGTTCGTGGCCAATGACATGCTGGTTGATTTAGGAAATGACGCTGACACGATTTCAGACGATGGCAACACCGTCACCGTGGGTGGTAACATGGAAATGACCGGCGTTAATGACTTCACCGTTAACTCGGGTCTAACTGTCGGGCAAGTACTGTTCATCGATAACGCGGGCGACAACGTCGCATCCCAATTTTCCAGCCCCAACAGTTTGAATGTCGGCGGCGCATTGATTTACTTTGGGAATTCGCAAAATGATGTGGTTGATTTGCCGGAAACCGCGACGACCAGCATTGGGGGAGATGTCCGCCTGGCGTTAGAGGGTGGTGCTAATATTGGAAACTTAAACGGCAGCATCGGTGGTTCCGAGGTTTTGCTCAGAAGTGACAGTGGCGACGACATGTTTAATTACAGCATGATAGGTAGTCCGGTCGGCATCGACGCCGTATTGGGTGCGGGTGACGATGAATTTACTTTGGGTGCAGGCGTTTCCGTCTCCTCGATGCTGATCAATTTCGGTAACAACGACGATACCTTCATCAACAATTACGGGACTTTCGATTTCCCCGTCCAGTTGTTGGGTTTGAACGGATTTGACCACTTTTTCAGTGTCGCTGGAGCGTCCTTGCAAACGCAGCAAATCAGTGCGACTGGCGCGGTTACCGTTGATACCAACGGCGCCGGCGGAGCCGTCCGAGTCATTGCCGGTGGTGATACTACCGTGTTGGGTCCAGTGGATAACATCAACTTCTCTATGTTGAATGGATTTGTAGGGGATGATTTAACCATCGATCTCGATAGCCCGTTGGCAGGTGATCTCACTATTAATCTCAATGATGGTTTCCGGACCTTGAACTTCCTCGGTGATTCCAACAGCATTGGTGGCTCTTTGGCAATCAGCGGCGGTGTTTCCTCGCAAACCGTCAATCTTGGCCTCGGTGGTCCTTTAATGGTCGGTGTGGATGCCACCATTAATTTGGACGGCGACATTGACTTTGTTTCACCCAACGGGAATGACGTTACCGTGATGGGTAACATGACGATGGTGGGAGTCAATGATTTTCAAAATGACGGCAACTTCGTGGTGGACGGAGATGTGCTAGTTGATAATTTAGCCTCCTTCGCTCCGTCCAGCTTTATCGATAATGCGATGATGGATATACAGGGTGAGTTCACCTACCGCGGTGGAGACGCTAACGATTTCGTGCAGTTTAATTCTAGCTCATCGGTGGGTGGCAACATCGACATCAATGCCGGGCAGGGTGACAACACGGCCACGATCCTTGGTGGTTTGGGACCCGCGGGTACAGATATCAAATATACCGGTGGGGATGGAGTTGACCGCGTCACGGTGGGCACCACGGGTAGTCCGGCAGCTGTGAACGCCAAACTGCGTGCCGGTGACGATGTGTTTACCTTGAATGCGGGAGCCGCCATTGCGACCGATTCCTTGCGGGTCGATTTTGGTGGTGGTGGCGATGACACCTTCACCAGCAATTACGGTGCGTTTGATTTCAATGCCCGTTTGTTGGACCTGGATGGATACAATGCCTTCTTCGATTTGCCGACCGGAAACCTTGATATTCAACAGGTCGCCGATACGGGGAACGTTACGATCGACAGCAACGGGCTGGGCAATGCCGTTCGCTTCGGTGTTGGTACGATGAATGAATTGACGCCAGCAAATGACTTGCGGCTTATTCTGGAATCGAATACTTCGACGAACGTGATTGCAGATTTCGACGCTGAAAGAAATGGTAACACGGTGATTCAGCTTCGCGATGGCGATCGCACCGTCAATTTCACGGGTACCAGTAACACCTTCAACGGGCTCTTAAGAATTGAAGCAGCGGATGGAGTGCAAACGGTGTTTGCTGCCGAATCGGCACCTCTCAATGTTGATGGAACCTTTATCTTTAATGCCCGCGATGCCAGCGATCGACTGGTTGCAGAAAACGCCATTAATGTTACCGGGGCAATGTTGCTGCGAAACATTAACACGTTCGTAAATGATGCCGGTCTTTCTGTGGATAGCGACTTCAACATGATTACCGTGTTGGAGAATGAAGCGACCAAGTTGATCAGCAACAATTCCTTTGCGGTTGGCGGCAACTTCACTTACATGGGGGCCGACGGAGTTGATGCCATCAATTTCAAATCGGATGGAGCAACGATTGACGGTTACACCTACATCGATATCGCGACGTCTTCGGACGCGTTAAACAATCAGCGAGTTCAACTGACTGGCGGTTACAGCACGTCCAATTTGGTAGTGGTCGGTGGGAATGCGGTTGCCGGTAACTTCTTCAGCACCGACGCAGCGACGACAGTTGTGGATGACGTGATTGTTAATTTTGCGTCTAGCACCAACTCCAATACGGTCGTTTTCCTGGGGACTTACTTCGGGGATTATGGGACTTACCGAGGCGGTTCTGGAAGTGATTTCGTGACCTACGGGGCAACCGCTGACCTGCAATTGTTTGCCGCTCTAATGGGAGCTGGGGACGATACCTTTACGATCGCACCAACGGCCATGCTGGATTTCCTTTACGTTGATTTTGGAACGGGTAATGACACCCTCGAGAATCAACTTGGAGAACCGCTGCCATTTGATAACAACATTTTTAATCTTTGAGGTCAGGCGTCTTTTGACGCAGCGGATTTCATTGACTTGAAGACCGGGCCCGGCTCGGTCACCCAATGGGTTAGCTCGATTGAGGGTTAACTCAGTTTGACGGTCACTGCCGAGCTTTTGTCGCTTACGCAGATGGCCCAGTTTGATTGAACGGGTTTTACACCCGTGTTAATATATGGCCTTCCAAACACCTGCTTAAAGAACTGAACGATTCCGTTTTGACAAGTGGAAGCTTGGTAGGTAACCCATAAACAACATGACATACATCCGGAATTATATTGTCCAGCTTTGATTGAAGTTGGCCTGTTGGCTGGATAAATACATCATTTCCTCGTTCTCATTGAAGGCTCACGATGATCAACAAATGGTTTAACGCGAAACGTGGTAAGGTTTCCGGCAATCGAAATCCGAAAC
>CAJQPP010000165.1 GCA_905480235.1 uncultured Pirellulaceae bacterium | reverse complement strand
GCCGGTGAGTCTATCCCGGTCGCCACTGCTGTTAGTGGATTGGTCATTTCGGGGGATACCACTGGCCTGCTCGCAACAGGTCCGAATGGCGATGCCCCAATCGATTTCTCCAACGGAGAAAATAACAGGTGCAGGCAGGCATTTATTAAACAAGCCGCGGGTGCCCCAGTTCCCATACAAGTCGCCGATTTAGTTGAGGAGCGTTGCGCCGTCGGTGCTAAAATTTTTCTTGCACAACCCGATGGTAAAGAGAGACTTCATGAGGTTTTCCCTGTGCAGGTTTACCTCTCTCAGGCGCCCCAACGGATTTTCGGAAGGGGAAAGTTCAGAAGGTCGAGTGGCCACAACCGCTGACGGTTCCTCGGTAAAGAATCGGCGTTTCTGGTAGGGGTTGTAGCGGATATAGGCCTGCCCCGAAACGAGCTGGGTTTAATTGGTTTTCTGGCAAATGAGGGCGGGTTAATATGGAGGGACCCGGTTTAGTGCTCCGCCGGTCAACCCAACGGTTGCAAAGGAGCGTCTCTCTGTCCGCAAGCCATAGGCCCCAGTATGCCAGAAGCCGTTTTCGATCCGGTCGCCGATTCTCGGCATAGGCTCGGCGTATCCGCGCTGGAGGCTCAATTATTATTCGGATTTACGTCGGCGGTACTTTTCGTGGTACTGATTGCTAATCAAACGCACATTGAAACGGACGATGCAGTCAAGTTAGCTCGATTTCCCGAAATGGCTGTGCGGCTTATCGGAACCGCCCTGGCCGGGTTGTTGGGTCTGTACGGTGTCTTTTTTATTGGGCGGGTTCAGGCCTCCCTGATTCGGTTTCCCGCGGTTTGGGTCTTGGGAATCGCGGTTTGTTATGTTGGGGCTACGGTCGCTTCCGCTGAAAAAGGAACCGCCCTATCTCACTTGATTGCATTTACAAGTATTTTTGTGTTTACCCCGACAGCGCTTGGCATTTTGGGAACGCGAAGATTCTTCGAAATTGCGCTCGGTTCATTTTTGTTGACGATGGTGGTCAGTTGGCTGCTGTATTTCTTGATGCCAGAATACGGAATGAAACTGGAGGGCATCGACGATGCGGGTAGCACGATGCAACGGATGAGTGGAACATCTCATCCCAATACCTTGGCAGGAATTGCCGGATTCGCATTGTTGATCGTGGCCGGTTTCCTGCACAGTAAGTGCATCCGCTGGAAAGTTGCGTTACCGTTGATTTTATTCTGTCTGGCGACTTTGTTTATGTGCAGGACGCGTGTCGCACCGATCGCCGTTGTGATGGCTCTGGCGGTGGTGTTTCGTGGGTTTTGGTTTCGTCGTGACGTTTTTCCTTATGCCATTGTGCTGGTAGCCATGGGATTGTTGGTTTCGTTAGCGGTGTTTATTTACTCTGCGGAGATTCCCCAAGCGTTCGCGGAACGATTTGCTCGATCGGGCGAGGTGGAGGAACTAACCTCTGTCACAGGCCGTAATAAAATCTGGATTTTTGTCATTGAAAAGATCCGAGAATCTCCACTGGTGGGGTATGGTCCCGGAGCAGCCAAAAATATCTTGGCAAAAGAAGAATTGCTACTGCACCCGCACAACGTCGTGCTGGCCGTCAGTATTGCCGGTGGTGCCTTGGCCGGCTGGTTTGCCATCATGATGTTTTTACAGCAACTGTGGATGAGCCTAAGGCGGGCGATTCCTTTGATTGGATTGGTTTCTGTTTTTATCTTTTTGAATTCTCTGACTGAAACTTTCATCTTTGGTTACTTCCCAGGTTCCAGCACCATCATTTGGCTGGCGGCGCTGTATTGGTTCGATCTTGATGATGAATCTTTGGCACCTGCTGACGTGATAGAACCTGGTAGCCCTGAGTAAATATTTTCTTTTTAATTTCCCGTTAGCAGTTTCGATGGATCCAAGCGAACCGATCATTTCCGTTCTCTTACCCGTTTATAACGGGATGCCCTTTTTACCGGCGACGGTTGAGTCGGTTCTGGCGCAAACGGAACAACGCTGGGTACTGTACGCAATAAATGACGGGTCTCAGGATAAATCCGGGTCCTGGTTGGATGGGGTCGCGGACCCCCGCATTAACGTGATCCATCAGAATAATCAGGGCCTTTCGCAAACCCTGAATAACGGATTGAAACGCTGCCAGACAAAATATATTGCTCGTATAGACGCGGACGATATCTGTCATCCGCAGCGATTTGCCAAGCAGGTCGATTATTTGGAGCAGCATCCGCAGGTGGGGTTACTGGGGACACAAATCCGTCGCATGGGCGTTTGTGGTACCGATGCAGGCTCCCACCTGCCGCTGGACCACGAGCAAATCGTCGATGCGTTGCTGAATGGCGAGCATGCGATCTGCCACCCCACGATCATGTGCCGTCGCGAAACCTTTTTAAAAGTGGGTGACTATAAGGCATGCGTCGGAGAGGATTGGGACATGTATTTGCGCTTCGCGGAAATTTGCGAACTCGCGAATCACCCCGACTGTTTACTCGATTACCGCTTTCATGCCGGCAGTATCAATGGTGCCAAGATGGCCGAGATGAGGCAAAGGATTCGCTTTCACTGTTTCAATGCACAAAAGCGAAAGGTACAGCAAGCAGAAATTTCATTCTCGGGTTTTTGCCAACTTGAAAAAGATAAGGGGCTTTGGTGGAATTTTCGGCAGCGCTTCGAGGATTTTTCTCGAGCACGTTACCATGCCGCCACTGTCGATTTGTTGGGAGAGCATCGCTGGCGAGGTTGGCGGCGTTTGTACGGCGCTGCGTTGATGGCCCCCCATTTGACGTGGCGGCGTTTGCAGAGAAAACGGCTGGGGAAATAAAGAGTCGTCGCGTCGTTACGGCTGCGGTGATAACCAACCAGCGATCGTTTGAACGACCGTGTCCACCTCCAGGGCGGTGTATTTCAGGGGCCCATTACAAGCCACTAAAATAGCTTCGCCTTTGTGCGGAACGAGTTGGATTTGGCAAAACCAAAATCGATTGCTGCCATTGTGTTGCAAAAATGTCTGCCCTGCCCTTTTCCCAACTAACCAGCCCGCCGCGTATCCAGATTCTTGGTTGGCATAGGGTTGATGTAAGCGTTTTAGCGTTTCTGGCGTCAGCAAATCGTGTTGTTGCCCGGTGGTATCCAGGTGCAGAGCCGCGAATTTCATCCAGTCATCAAGTGTGCAGTGAATCGCACCGGCCGGGGCCATCGATGGAGGGTTGTCCATCGCCACCGGTACCAGGCCACGGTTGTTTACGGCGTGGCCCCAAGGATGACGCGGAGTAGCGTCCTTATCGGGCACGCCAAAACCGACCGATGGCATTTTCAAAGGCTCGAATAATTTTTCTTGCATGAGCGCTTCATACGACTCGCCAGTGACTTGTTCCGCCATCAAGGCGGCCGCCAAATACCCGATATTGGAGTATTGAAATTCACCGATTGGTAGTCCGGGCGGATGTTGAGCCAGGGATTGCTTAACAATTTCAGTGCGGTTTTTATGCGTGTTGACTCCACCGTTGATCCACACGGCGCCGTCACTTTGGACGCCGCCATGGTGAGTTAAGAGCTGCCAAAGCGTCACCTCTAGATAGTCTTTATCGATATCGCTTGCCAGGGATGGTAGGCGATCTCCAATGGTATCGTCCCAGCTCAGCTTGCCCTCTTGCACAAGAATGCCGATCATGGTGGCGGTCATCGCTTTGGTACAGGAACCCAGATGGAACCGATCCGTTTCGGCGACGGTGTTGGCGGGTTGATCCACACGCCGCACGCCGCTGGTCGCCAAACCTGACCGTTGTTGGTTTTCCATCACGGCAGCTGCCAAAGCGGGCATCGTTTGTTGGCTAACCGATGAGTCAGTTAATTTCTGCAAACGTTGTTGGATAGGCGACTCAATTTGAGCGACCACGGGGTCGACCAGTACGAGCATGCCGAAGCAAACACATTGGGGTAAGAAAGCTAATAAATTAAAATGAAAACGAGTCAATTTGAGATCTCCCAGATCAATGTTTTTCCCATTAAATCGCTGCCAGGTTTTTCTCTGCCAAGTGCCCAGGTGACAGACCGTGGGTTGCGATACGATCGGCGTTGGATGTTGATTGACGACACCGGGAATTTTCTCAGCCAGCGCGAACATCCTCAACTCGCTTTGTTGAAAGTCGAATTGCACACTGAGTATCTACTAGTGCAGCATCAACAGAAACCCCAAGGAACCATTGAAATCCCCTTGATCACGCCGGGCGATTCCACGCAAAACGTCTCCATCTGGAAAGATCATTGTCAGGCAATTTTCATTTCCGAGGAAATTGACCGCTGGTTTTCCGCTGCGTTACAAATGTCTTGCCGCTTGGTTTACATGCCCGATCAAACGAGGCGTTTGGTGGATGCCGATTATCGCACGGACGATCAAATCGTTAGCTTTGCCGATGGATTTCCCTATTTGATCATTGGCCAATCATCTTTGGATGACCTGAATCAAAGGTTGGCATCGCCCGTCAGTATGCGACGATTTCGCACCAACTTTGTCTTTTCTGGGAAACCAGCTTTCGTGGAGGACCAGTGGCGGAAAATTCGCGTGGGAAGCGTCGTGTTTCGCGTTACCAAGCCCTGCCCTCGTTGCACGATGACCACGGTGGATCCGGAGACAGGTATCAAGGAACTAGAACCACTCCAGACGTTGGCGACGTACCGTAAGGATGATTCAAGCGTGATGTTCGGGCAAAACCTGATGCACGAATCGATGGGAGAGGTGGCGGTAGGGATGGAAATCGAAGTCTTGGAGTAAGGCACGCTTGCTGCGGTCTTAGGAACCGGTCGGCGCCGTCTCAAAATAATCTCGTTGTAGTCCGGCACTCCTGCTTTTTTCCCATGTCACACCGATGTTGATGCAATTGATGCCCGAGCCAATGCCCAGCAACGCGGTTTTCTGGCCAGCCTTTATTCGCTCCGCTTCGATGGCGTGAGCCAAAGTGATCGGCAGCGCGGCCGAACCCGTGTTACCAAGAAATGGGAATGTCGAAAAGTCATTTGCTTCCGGCATATTGACGGACTCCAGCATTAATTTGCGGTGCGTCCCACCCACTTGATGGCAAAAGGTATGGGCGATGTCCTCGCGTTTCCAACCTGAGAGCTCGAGAAATCGGGCAAAGGTGCTACGTCCGGTTTCAATCCCCTGTAGCATCAACGTCTCAGAATCGGTGTCCATTAAAGGTTGCATGGAACCGCCTGCTTGATCACTGAGACTTTGGCATAAATCGTGGTAACTCGTGTTGGCTGTGACCGTGGCCGTTGTCAGCCGATTATTGGATTGGCTCAGTGAGGCATGGGTCAACAACACGGCACAACTGGCCGATCCAATCGTTAACGAAGCGATGGACTGTTTGATCGTTTTTCGCGTCAATTTCATATCGTGATTGAGCGCTTCAATAGTGCCCTCAACCAACCCACGACCGCTTTCAGAGCCAACCACCAACGCGGCCTGGACTTGCCCCAGTTCGATCATGTTAGCCGCTTGTAGCATGCCATTCATCACTCCCAGGCAAGCGTTGCTGACGTCATAAATCATGCAGTCCGCTGGTAAACCCAACAGGTGATGAACCCGGCAGGCCGTGGCCGGTTCTAAATGATCACGGCACACCGAGCCGTGGATCAGCAGACCAATTTGCTCCGGCAAAATACCGGCAGCCTGCAACGCAGATTGGCAACTGGAGACACTGATATCGCTGATCAGGGTACCGCTCGGCCAAAAACGTCGCTCGGCAATGCCGGTCATCAATTCCAAGCGGCCGGTGGGCAGTCTTAACCGCTCGTAGAGTGGCAACAAACGATTTTCAATCTCATCAGTGGTGACAATAGATTCTGGCAGTGTGTGCCCCAATGACTCAATACAGACGTTTTCAAATTGCATTGGAAGCAGTCGATTCGGTTAAATGAGGGGAAGGCGGGCGAGTCTGGTTTTACAACGCGTCGTGGCAATCCGTGATATCGTCGGAGCGAAAACCCTGCCACCAAAAGTACAAGTCTACAAATTCTCGGCCGCGGAGAAAACCAATCACCTCAACGAAGCGTCTGGGCATTGGCAATTCACCCAGGGTTTACTTTGGATTTGCGCTAGGGATGTCTTGTTTTAGTGGGTCGGGCCGGTGCTGGGCGTAGGCACAGCGGGCTATCGCGGGCTATCGCGGGCTATCGCGGACCGCCATTGGGGTGAGTCAACCGCGTGCGGTTTGGTGCGGATTGTGCCTTCTAGCCGCCAATGGATTGAGACCGCGGGTGAGATTCGCCAAGGTCGGTTCCTACGAAGGGTGTACATTCGGTGCGACGTCATCCAATTGGCATGTTGCAAAATCGTTTTGCCCTGCCCCGTGACTCGGGTTCTATTTCCAGCAGAACCACGAATGACTCGCTGAAAACCGGGTTTTTATGAGGTGCGCAGGCTTGGCTGAAATAGTGAACCTCTGTTTAACGCAAGAGCAAGTTTCGCTAGCAGCGGCAGTGATTGCACAACAGGGCGTGCTAGCAATCGCGGCCTGCGGAAGATGTAGCTTTTGTTTGCAAACCACCTTGGCTTCATGCACATTACTTCTCGTTGTTATTGCTTTCTTAACAGGTGAATGAGTCGCCTGTCCCGCCGCGGGAGGAAAGGGATTTTTTCCAGCCGAAATTGACCGACAGGATCAAGAAGACCCCGAGTCGGTAAGTTCACCACACATCTGATTATTTTATAATTGGGTGACCCACCTTGGTGACATACCCGAACCGATCAACTTGAATTCCCCATTGGTTATTTCGCAAACCATATTCAGGTCCACGAGGGACCCGATTCTCAAAAGGGAGTTTTGAAATGTCCAAACCAGTCATCGGAATCAATGCGGATTTTCGTAGAGCCCAAGGCAATCAACCTGCATTCACTTACGTGGCCGCCGGGTATTACGATTGCGTGTATGCTGCCGGAGGCGTGCCCGTCATCTTACCACCCATGGAAGACGAAGCCGATATTGATTTAATGTTGGAGCGTTTGGACGGCGTCGTCATGATTGGTGGCGCAGATTTGGACCCACGGCGTGATGGATTCATGCTGCATCCTACGGTTCGCCCAATGGAGTCACGCCGCGAAGTTTTTGACCGCACTTTGATGAAGCTGGTTGCCGAACGCCGCATGCCAATTTTTGGTATTGGAGCTGGCATGCAGTTGCTCAATCTTTCCCAAGGCGGCAATTTATTCCTGCACATCCCCGAGGACCTACCTTCGGCCATTCCTCACCGTGACCCTAACGACATCGGACACAAGCACGGCTTGGATATCACGACCGGTTCTGTCATGGAACGCGTTTACGGTGAAGGTGAAATTCGCGTTTGCAGCCGCCACCACATGGCGATTGATGAAGTCGCACCGGGTTTCGACGTAACGGCTCGCTGTCCCGATGGTGTTGTGGAAGCCATTGAAAGTAATCAACCCGATTGGTTTGCCATGGGCACCCAATTCCACCCAGAAAGTGATTCAGCATCGGCACTGGATCTGCGTATCTTCGAAGAATTTGTCGAAGGTGTGACGGCTGTCAATCAGCCCGTGCAACTGCGCGTGGTCGCCTGATAATGAAATCAACTCGCAAATCATCAGCTGACAATTTGCTGTTCTTGATGGCACGGACGTCGTCGGGGCAGAGTAAGAAATCATCGTCAGCTGAAATTCCTCGCGGGGATCAACGAACGGACTTGTTGATCTGCGTCGAGGATGGTTAGGGCGATTTTGCTAACGCACAGGTGCTTGCGTTAACATTTGATTTCTCGACGAGTTTTCAGTAGTGATACCGTTCCTTCTGCGAACTCATTGAGCTGCTCGGTTGATAAAGCTGTCGTTTCCGCCAGCCGTTTCTGCCAGCCGTTTCGCCCTTCGAGACCTCGGTGTCTGCCACGGTTTGGCTCGTGAAATCCCGCCTAGCGGAGATGAGTATGCGTAATCGAAATGAATTCGTGCAACTGATAGATCGCTATCGTTTGGGGCAAGCCCAGCGTTTGTCTATTGGTGCCACGTTATCAGACGACTTTTCCACGCTGCAAAGTACTTTGGTGCTTGCCGAGGGGCGGGGAAAGTTTTTACGCGTGCGTTGGATTGAAGGCCGGCAAGTGGAGATTCCTGAATCGATTGCTGTGGCATGTCGGCAAGCGGTCAGTGACGCCCAGTTTCTGATGCGAGATTTTGCTCAATTACGAGTCGATCTTACGCGCGCCATGGCGACGGGCGTGAACCAAATGGCAGCCGTTTCCGGTGTTCACGCCAACATGTTAATGGTGGTCTGCATTGATGAGCCAGGTATCGGGATTCGTGATTATGACGGCAGCTTGGCATGGCAGCCTTTTTGTGAACCGGAAACATTGGCGGAAATGACGGGTTTGACCATTGTCGACTCGTTACCCTCTCGCGATTTGGCCGCGGGTGGGCGCGGAGGTCCATTTACCCCATTGCCGGCCTGGTTATTGTTTGCAGATCGTAATTGTACGATCGCTGAACAACCGCGTTTGCTCGTCGATTTAGGGCCTTGGACGGAATTGACATGGTTGCCCGAGTCCGATGGATTGGATGACGATTTGCCCGCCATTCGTTTTCAGCGATTGCTGGGGACCGGTTTTGAAGCCGAGCTCTTGCGTGAGTTGGGGACGGAGTGCGGCATCGCCGAACCCATCGCGGGTCAAGCTGCGGCGGAGCCCCATCAGGGCATCATCGATTTATTATTACAGTTTGGCATGCAACACGAGCTCAACCGGAAATTACCGAATGCGGATGCTATGTCGGCCTTGGTCCAGCAGGTGGTAAAGGTTGTGAATGCCGAGGGCCTTGCTCCCAACACGGCATCATATTCATTGGCTGCGTATATCGTTGAGGCCGCGGATCGTTTTGTCAAAAAGCGGGACTCGACTGCCAAGATGCGTTTGGTACCTGGCGGCAAGCTTATTGACGAGGGGCAGCTTGGGGTAGCATTGAAGCAAAAATTTCAGGTGGCTTGGTTGGACTGCCAGCCCATGAATTACGACGCCAGTTATTTACGAGCGAGTACGGCAGCCATTTGCGGGTTGATGCATGTCGATCAAATGCCGATCACTATTCCCTGGATTAGCGGCAGCGAAATGCCACGCGTCTTGGGGCGTCTTACGCCTGGAAGCCCTGCCCATTGGCGTCGGGTCATCATGGATATGGGAGATTGTCGGCCACCGGTCATGAAATTGCGGGAAGCAGTTTAGGTTTTGGGTTTGTGGTGAACCGAGTCCGGATGGGTTTACAGCACTTCTTTGGGGCGCCAAACCGCCATCAATTCGGCCGGCGCCTCTTCGGCGATTTTCGACCAGCTGAATGATTCGCTGAATCCCAATACTGCAATCGTCGCGGTCGGAATGGTCTCGTACTGCTGGGTCAGGCGGTAGATCCACTCTTCCGAGCCCGGATTGTGGGAAACGACCATCACGCGTTGCGGGTCCTCAGTTAAGCAACCGATGGCCTCGTCGTAATCAGCGATTGATGGGTGGTATAGGCCACGTCGTTGTCTGATTGGGATATCTTTTCCGCTACCCTCGACAAACAGCTCTGCCGTAGAAATTGCCCGGTTAGCTGTGGAAGAAAGAATCACGTCGGGCAGGCAACCCTGCTCGGTGGTAAAACGACCCATTAAGGGTGCATTGGCTTGACCGCGGGGGTTCAGCGGGCGGTCGTGGTCGGAAATCCCACCTTCCGCCCAACTGGATTTGGCATGCCGCATTATCAACAACTGCTTCATTTTGCCTGTTTGACCATAGTTTGGGGGTTAAGAACGGGAAAAACGGTTTCGAAAACCGCACGATTTCCTCAAATCGCCTTCTCAATCAGGTCGTCACCAGCGAAAATGTAATCTCTGGGTTAGCGTCTCCTCAAGAGGCGGTACGCCATAGAATTCCAATTAACCGATCCTGATCCTTTGCTTTCGAGCAGAATCTGCGACTCACGATGAATCCCGAAAGAGCTCGAATTGAAGCTGACTTAAGAGGGCTCATCGCCGGCGAGGTCTACTGTGATGATCTATTTTCGCAGATGTACGCGACCGACGCCAGTATTTTACAAGTCCGTCCTTTGGGGATCGTGCGGCCGAGAAATGTGAAGGATGTCGCCGCGGTCGCCAAGTACGCCAGTGAAAACCATCTGCCGCTTCATGGTAGGGGCAGCGGTTCCAACGTGGTTGGAGGCGCGATTGGATCGGGATTGATTTTAGATTTTTCCGTCTACATGCGTCGCACCGTAACGGAGGGTGATAATCTAATCCGCGTTCAGCCAGGGGTTGTGCTCGCCAATTTGAATCGCCAACTGGCGATGCGCGATTTGATGTTTGGGCCCGATCCGGCCAAACGCAGCGTGACCACCATGGGCGGGGTCATTTCCATGGATTCGACCGGCAGTCACTGGAGGCAATACGGATCACCACGCGATAAAATTCGCAAGTTGCAGGTCGTGTTGGCGGATGGCACGATCACAGAATTTGGTCGGGATGCGGTTCTCGATACTTGCTCAGAACGGATTCGCGATCAGGTCGAATTGATTCTGGGGCGACGCCGCGGATTAATCGAAGAATGCCAGCCGAATACGCGGACGAATCATGCCGGCTACAACTTGACGGACCTAAGCGACGGTCGCCATCTTGATTTGGCCAGGTTGATCGCCGGCTCGGAGGGAACGCTGGCTCTGATCACCGAAGCCACCATCGAATTGCAAGCGCCGCCGAAACACCGTGGCGTGGTATTGCTGTTTTTTGAGCAGATGCAAGTCGCAGCCAATGCCGCATTGGAAATTATTAAAAAGGACATCGCCGCCTGTGACCTTTTGGACCGGCGATTGTTATCGATTGCCCGCGCTCTCGACCCGCAGTTTGAGCGAATCATTGCCCGGGATGCCGAAGCCATGATCTTGGTGGAGTTTCAAGATGATAATATGGCGAGTTTACGGCAAAAAATGGAACGGCTGACGGATACGTTGGTGCGAAAAAAACGCATGGCTTTTGATGTCCGGTCAACCTCGTCGGAGGACGAGAGGAATTTATATTGGCGGATGGTGCGTCGCTGTATCCCCATGCAGTTCGGGATGAAGGGTGGACGTCAGCCAATACCGTTTGTCGAAGATATTGCGGTCTCGCCCGAGAAGATCCCTCAATTCCTGATGGAGATTCAGGCCATTCTTCAAGCCTGTGAGGTGACGGCTTCGATATTTATCCACTTTGCGCAGGGGATTATCCATCTGCGACCCCAATTAAATATCGCCGATCCTGAAGATGTCGCCCGCATGCGAGATTTGTCAGATCGATTGTTTGGTCGGGTCATTGAACTGCAAGGCAGCATCAGCGGCGCCCACGGCGACGGTTTAATCCGCACGGGCTATCTGAGACGTCAGTATGGCCGCATGTACGATGTATTTGGGGAAATCAAACGCGAATTCGATCCTCAGAACATTTTGAATCCCGGAAAAATTGTGGATTCCCCACCGCATGATGTCTATTCCATTTTGCGTGACAATCGAGTTGAGTTAGCAGACGCCGCCTCAAAACCGGATGCAAATCCGGAACCGCAAACGGCGGGAACGCCAACCAAGGTGGATGATTCCATCACGCCTCCATCCGGCAGGAAACATGCTCGCAGCAAGGCGGCCAAATTGCCGGTGATCGAACCGCAACTCGATTGGAGTTTGGAAGAATTGGCCAGCACCGCCGCGAATTGCAATGGTTGTGCTCGGTGCAAGACTTCGTCACCACTGGAACGGATGTGTCCGATTTACCGACTCAGTCCGCGTGAGGAGGCCTCTCCGAGGAGTAAGGCCAATTTGATGCGTGATTTCGTGAATGGAAATATTGACCAACAACAATTGAATTCCGTGGAATTGAAAGAGATTGCCAATCTCTGCGTCAACTGCCACCAGTGCCGATTGGATTGTCCGGCCAGCGTGGATATTCCCAAACTGATGATCGAAGCCAAGGCTCAGCACGTTGCGGTTAATGGGTTGAGTATGTCGGAGTGGATTCTGACACGCTTGGATGTTCTCTATGCGACGGCCGGACGAACGCCTCACTTGACCAATTGGATGATCGGTAACCGTTTAGTTCGCTGGATGTTAGATCGGCTTTTCGGAATCGCGCAGGCTCGGAAGCTACCGCGATTTTCCAATCGTTCTTTTTTGAAATGGGCGGCGCGGAAAAAATTGACGACGCCGACCAAAAATCGCGACCGCAAAGTGCTGTATTTCGTCGATGCGTTTGCCAATTGGAATGACGTCGAATTGGCTCAGGCGACTTGCGCGGTATTGAAACATAACGGCTATGAAATTTACGTGCCGCCCAACCAGCAGATTTCCGGTATGTCGATGATTTCGGCTGGCGTCGTCGACAAGGCTCGAAAAATTGCAGCGCGAAATATTGAAATTCTCGCAGAAGGGGTTCGACAAGGCTGTCATATTATTACCTCGGAACCGTCTGCGGCACTGGCTCTGAAACACGAGTATTTGAATTTTGTAGACGAACCGGACGCTAAGATTGTTTCCGATAACTGCACGGATATCAGTAATTTCCTTTGGCAATTGCATGGAAAAGGAGATTTGGAATTGGATTTTAGTCCATTGAACTACACCGTCGGTTACCACTTGCCCTGTCATCAACGGGCCTTGAGTTCCGCCTTGGCGGGTATGAAATTACTGGAATTAATCCCGGGCCTCAAAGTGGAGCGAATTGAAAAAGGCTGCTCCGGAATGGCTGGCATGTATGGTTTGATCCGGCCCAATTACCGACGCAGTCTGCGGGTTGGTTTGGGGTTAATCAATGCGGTCCGAAAACCGCATATTATGGCCGGCGTGACCGAATGCAGCACCTGTAAAATTCAGATGGAGCAAGGGACGGTCAAACCGACGCTGCACCCGGTGAAAATCCTTGCCGCTGCCTATGGGCTGATGCCCGAGTTGGATAACCTGTTTGACCGCCGCAGTGAACCGTTGGTAATATCATGAAAATCAATCTCGTCGTGTTCGCCGGGGTGAAGGAAGTGCTCGGTTGGGAACGCTTGGAAATTGCTTTGACCGCACCGGCAACGGTCGCCGATTTGAAGCGTCAACTGCTCCTAACCTACCCGGAAATAACGGATTTAATGGCCCATTGTGTAATCTCGGTTGACCAAGAGTACAGCGATGACAGTACGGTTTTAGAAGAAGGCTGCGAAGTGGGTGTGATTCCACCCGTCAGCGGAGGTTGAATCGATGAAGCAGATTGGCACCGAGGATTTTGCATTCAGGTTTTAATTGATGATCAAACTCACCGAACAACCCATTCAAGCTCAAGAAGCGCTCGATGCGATTGCCGACTGCAATGCCGGCGCGAACCTGTTATTCGTTGGCACCACCCGTCAATGGACCGGTGAGCAGGAGACGCGTGAATTGAAATACGAGTGTTATCAAGAGATGGCCCTCAAACAAATGCAACAACTGCACGACCAAGCGATGGAGAAATGGCCCCTGTTAGGGGTTTGTATGATCCACCGCTTGGGCAGTGTTCCTGTGGGCGAAACAAGTATTGCGGTAGCCGTCAGCAGCGCCCACCGTCAACCTGCTTTCCAAGCGGGGCCCTGGTTAATTGACCGCCTCAAACAAGTGGTGCCGGTTTGGAAACAAGAGATCAATCAACAGGGCGATTCCAGCTGGGTACATCCCGTAAACCCGGGGGCGACTTCGTGAAACTGTTGGATTCCTTTGGTCGCAGTCACACCTCACTGCGACTCAGCGTTACCGATCGATGCAATATTCGCTGTTTTTATTGCATGCCTAGTGAGCAAATTGAGTTTTTGCCGCGCCCCGAAGTCCTCTCGTTCGAGGAGTTAACGCGAGCTACCAGAATCTTTTGCCAATTGGGAATTACGAAATTGCGGCTCACTGGCGGGGAACCCTTGGTCCGCAGGGACTTACCCGAATTGGTGCGGCAGCTTTCCGAGATACCGGAAATCCAAGAAATTGCGATGACCACGAATGCCATTCTGTTGGAACGATTCGCCGCGGAGTTGCGGGCGGCCGGTTTGCATCGAATCAACATTAGCCTCGATACCTTGGATACCCAGCAATTCAAGGAGATTACGCGGCGCGATAATCTGGAAGATGTCATGCGTGGTATCCAGGCAGCGCAAGAGGCAGGGTTCGAGGAAATTCGACTCAATGCCGTCGCCGTTAAAGGTTTGATTGAATCGCAAATCATCCCTCTTACGCGGTTTTGCCTGGAGCACGCGTTGAAATTACGCTTCATCGAATTCATGCCCCTGAACTCTTCCGGTCGTTGGTCAGACGAAGATGTCTTAACGGGGGCAAAAATTCGAAACATGATTGAGCAGGAGATGGGTGAGTTGATGCCGGTGCAACGGCTAGATCCGGCCCAACCTGCGAGCGATTTTCGATTGGCCGAACATGATGGATCAATCGGTTTTATTAACTCGGTATCCGAACCCTTTTGCCAAGCCTGTAATCGTCTACGCCTGACTGCGGACGGGAAGATTCGTAATTGCCTGTTCTCCGAGGAAGAGTGGGATTTGCGATCGCTGTTGCGAACCGAAGCCACAGATCAGCAAATCCAACAGGCCATGTTGGAATGCGTCAAAAATAAAAAAGCGGCCCACGGTATCGGTAGCGCCGATTTTCAAAAACCACAGCGGGCCATGTATCAAATAGGAGGATAAATAACGATGACCGATAAAGCGGAACAACCGTGGTACGCGGAAGGGTTAAAGTTCAAATGTTCGGGATGCGGGGACTGTTGCACCGGTGCACCGGGATACGTCTGGGTGAATAAACAGGAAATTACCGCGTTGGCCGCTGCGCTTGGGTTCACTGATGTCGAGCAGTTTGAAGACAAGTACGTGCGAAAAATCGGGATTCGCAAAAGCTTGGTTGAGTTTCCCAACGGGGACTGTGTTTTCTTTGATAACGGCACGCGAAAGTGTGCTGTTTACGAATACCGTCCACGACAATGCAAGACATGGCCTTTTTGGGACTCCAATTTGAAAAACCCCGAGGCTTGGGAAGAGACTTGCGAAAGTTGTCCGGGCAGTGGCCAGGGAAAACTCTATTCGCTGGAGCAAATAGAGGCCCAACGCAAGGTCATGAAGATTTAGCCGATCTTGGTGAACCTATTTGGCCGCCAAGCGTATCAATAGGCGTCAATGTTGGGTGCGACTTCAGGAACTCTAAATGTCTCCGTAAGTGTATGGCTTACAAAGGTTTGCGGCAAAAGATCCATTTTTTTGTCTTGCTCGGGGTTCTAAAGTGTTTGTCGGTAGTGGTTTGTGTAAAATGAGCCGAGCCGATGCGGGCGCCCCTCAATCGCTTTGACATTGACTCTAATCATTGCCATTAATACACTTGTGACGATTTTTGACCTCAAAGAAATGGAACATCTACCTACAAGGCGCAAGATGACGAAAAAGGAAATCGTCAAGACAATTTCCGAAGAGATTGGCCTCACGCAGCTTCAAACCAAGGACATCGTCCAACGCACTTTCGATGCAATCGTCGAAACGTTGGTTACAGATGGGCGGATTGAGTTACGCAACTTTGGCGTGTTTGAAGTCAAAAAGCGGGCGGCTCGAAAAGCCCGAAACCCCAGGACGGGTGAGAAAGTAGATGTCCCCGAAAAATTTGTCGTGACCTTCAAGCCGGGCAAAGAAATGGAAGCCCGGGTTCGCCAAATGGAAATAGACGCAAGGCGTAAGTCAGAGTCGGCCGCCAACCCGCTAGAGGCCCCGTCTCCCGCAGATAGACCGGCAGGACACGACATCACCGTCACGCCCGATTCCATAGACAATATGCCGACCCCTGATTCGCCGAGCCAAACCTGATCCATCCACCTCTTCGCGTGGGCGTGTCACGCGTTGCCTCCAGGCAGTTCAGTTGGATTGGCCGCAAGTCCTTTTCCTTTGAACGGTTTAAGGACGAATATGGCCAAGCGAAATGCTGACCAGCGTCTACGAGGGATGTTTTCGGAGGTACCGGTTGAGTTGCCAACCGATGATGGCCATCATAAAGGCTGCCAAGATATAAACCCTGGAGTTCCCTAAAATGCCGAACGTTAGCAATCCTTTTCGCGGTCTACCCTCGGTGAACCAGCTGTTGGAAAGTCCGCAGCTCAAAACGCTGGTAGATTCGGCGAACCACAATGTTGTTGTGGGTGGTGTGAGAACGTTCCTTGACCACCTTCGCGAACAAATTTCGGCAGCCACGGAGGAGGTTCAGATTCCGACGCCTCAGGAGTTGGCGGAGAAGATCGCGAGTTGGATTTCGGGCGAAGAAAAACCGCACTTACGTTCCGTGATCAACGCGACCGGCGTGATTCTGCATACCGGATTAGGGCGTGCTCCTTTAGCAGATGAAGCGATTAACGAAATCACTGCGATGGCGCAGGGCTACGCCAGTGTGGAAATCGATTTGACGACCGGAAAACGCAGTCAGCGTGATTTGGCGGTCAAGAAATTGCTTTGTCAACTGACGGGAGCACCCTCGGCGACAGTCGTCAACAATAATGCAGCGGCCACCATGCTGGCCTTGTCGGCCATGGCGACCGGCAAAGAGGTCATTGTCTCACGCGGTCAACTCGTAGAAATCGGTGGGAGTTACCGTTTGCCCGACGTGATGGAATGTAGTCGCGCGAAATTAAAAGAGGTAGGCACCACCAACAAGACTCGTTTGAGTGATTACGAAAGTGCGATCAACGAAAACACGGGGGCCATCTTGCGTGTGCACCCCAGCAATTATCGCGTGGTGGGTTTCACCGAATCGGTGCCGCTTGAGGATTTGGTGAAATTGGCTCGAAAGCACAATATACCGGTCATCGACGACGTCGGCTCAGGGGCCTTAGTCGATTTTGCCGCTTATGGGCTCGACGACGAACCTCTTGTTTGCGAAAGCGTTCAGCAGGGCGCGGACGTCGTTTTGTTCAGTGGCGATAAATTAGTGGGAGGTCCCCAATGTGGGATCGTTGTGGGGCAGGATCATTGGATCCAAAAAATCAAAAAGCATCCCATGACCAGAGCCATGCGAGTCGACAAAATGACGTTGGCTGCGTTGGCGGCGACGCTTCGTATGTATCGCGATCCCGATAGCGCTAACCGAAAAATTCCCCTCTTGGCCATGTTATCGACATCAGAAGCTAATTTGAAATTGAGAGCGGCACGGCTCGCGGAGCAAATTGCGTCAGCCCAAACCGTTGAGTCGGCGACGCCGGTGGCCGGATCATCGACCTTGGGAGGTGGAACCCTACCGGAACAATATCTAGCCACGTGGTGCGTGGGTATCAAGCCGGCAGGATTATCGGTCGACGAGTTTTCCCAGAAACTGAGGGTTGGGACGCCCTCCATTTTTGGTCGCATAAACCAAGATCAATTACTGTTGGATTTGCGTACCGTGTTGCCAAAATATGACGTCGCTTTGGTGGATGCCATTACCGGTTTAGAAAACTCCGACGAGCCATCACAAGATACTGCCCAAGACGCGGGATAGGGTCACACGGCGGCGGGCTGTCCTGAATTCCGAGCGGCTTTTTCAGGCGTTCAGGCTTTTATCGCCGGGTGCAAAACGGTAATCAATTCACGCAGCTCCTCTGAAAGTGGACTGCTTTGTTGCTGGTGATAGTCAAACAGCACCACGGTGGAATCGCCATCAGCGGCCACCGCAGCTTGTGCCTTGCTCCATACCGCATGCTCGATCGCCATGCTGGAGCGTCCCATGCGAGTGATCCGGGCGGCGGAAATGACGGTATCCGGGAATTTGATTTGCAGACGAAAATTACAACTCACGGCCGCCAGAATGGGGCCCACACCCTGGGTGGTTAGTTCGACCCCCAGTTTGGACATCAATTGGATTCGCGAGGCTTCCAGCCAACGAATAAAAACGGCGTTATTCACGTGCCCGAATCCATCCTGCTCACCCCATTGCACAGGGATATCGACCGTTGCCGGATAGTGCTCGATAAATTCTTTCTCGTTCATGGGGTCTGTTTCATCCATTGATCCCACGATGCTTTGTCGTCTCCCGTGGGCGGATGTTCCTTAATGCGTTGGATAAATTTCGGAATGTACATGCGGTGGTAGCGCAGCCGGGAAATGGCATTGGGTTGGTTGGGGTCTCCGTTCCAGCAATGTTCGTCCCGATCACCGTAAGCGACTTCGCCTTGGTAGGCCGGTTGTGCCTGGTTAAGGAATTCTTCGGTCAGGTAGACGGCATTATTCAAATAATAATTATCCATGTCGCCGACATAGATATGAATCTTACCCTGTAATTGTGGGCCTAGCGTTTCCCAGTCCCTTCTCATGATGTGAGTTAAATCGTAGTTTTCCCGCCAGTACTCTGCGACATCATGATCAATCTTGCCCGTCATTTTATCCCAAATCGGCACTGGATAACCGTCTTCGCCGCAGGGGGAGTAGACGGCCTGCCAAATGTCCCATTGTTGTCCTGAGCGGCTCGATGTTCCCAGTACCAATTCCAAATGGTTCATGTCTTTTAACGTGGAGTCGATATGCCCCAAAGTATTCCGGCGTCCCGGGCGTTCGACCATTCCGAATGTGCCCTTTTCGAAATAGGCATTCTCATTTTCGTAGATGTTAACCACCGTGAAAGCATTGAAATCGATGGGGTCGGGGCACGCGGCATAGCAGGCGTTGTATTCCGAAGGATAGAAAATCTGTGCGGCGAGCGCTTCCCAGCCACCCGTCGACCCGCCATATAAACAACGTGCCCATCCCTCGCCAATCCCGCGAAATCGTTTTTCAATTTCTGGGATCAGCTCGTACGTGATCGCATCTCCATAAGGACCCAAATTGGCTGAGTTGACGGCGTAGGAATCATCATAGAACGGGTTGGGGTGTTGGATCTCAACCAGTAGCACACGCGGGAAATCGGGACCGGTCCACAATTTATAAAAATCGTGAGCTTCCTCTTGCACCGTTAAGTTGTATCCCTCGCGATTAAAGCGTTTGCTGAATATCGGTTCCTGATCCGGGGCTGGGGGAGCGGGACGAAAGCCGCGGAGATCGGCCGGAAAGTGTCCGTGCATTATGGCCAAAGGATAGCGTCGATCAGGGTGCTCAGCGTACCCCTCCGGTAATAAAACGTGAGCGCCCAAGTACATGGGACGTCCCCAAAATTCGGTGAGTAGTTTACTTTGGATGCGAATGTGCTTTATGTATTTTGTGTCGCTCGGTGGTTGGATTGGAGGAACGACTTGGTCCAGTTTAATCTCAAATGACTGGTCCAAATCCGGGTCGAATTCAATCGTTCGCGGCGTCGAGTAGAGGTTTCCGGGGGCTTGATTCCAACGCTGCCCTTCACCGCGATCCATGGGTAATTTGACACGGTGTCCGTCACCTCGTTGGAATGTCTCGTATTGGTGGAATAAGGCCTGCACATGGTAGGTGCCTTTGGGCACCGTCTTTAATGAGTTCGCCGGAAATCCAAATACGGCGCTGTCGATAATTTGGCTTTTATCGGGATCCCAGTTCTCGACATCGATCCCAAAGATCTGTTGAGAATCAAAGCGATCGGAAATTTGGAATCGCGGCTCCGCTTCGTCATTGATCGACAGCATGAGAAATAAGCGGCCGTCCATGGTCTTGGATGAAGGCAATGAATTGGAGATGGAAAACGAGGGTTGCGCGTATCCTCTGGGCAGCAGTGATACGGCGCAGACCAGAAAAACGAGAGGGCTAAGCCATTTCGCGGTTTTCGCTGTTTTGTTCATAGTGGAGGCCTGACTGCGGGTGGTTGAGCGTTCACTTCCCTGATGCTCCTGACGTTTTCAGAATCGAACGATACAAAGAGCTAGTGTTTAGGAGTGGTTCATAAGTGGATGTCGGAGTGCCAACCATGCTAGTTATTACCGAGGATTCTTCAGCTCGATTGGCAGTTACTGACGACCACCAACTTAACAAATTTCATGCAGATTCACACTTGGCGTGCGTTGGCTTGGGATCGGACCGAGCTGACGCGCAGGGCGTGTCATAAAGCTGCGGCTGAGCTCCCTGGTTTGGCGACCTGCCAAGATGGGTTTACGCGGGCGGGACGTTTTTTCCCGGTTGCGTCTCAGCGCTGTGCAGCTCGTACCTCAAGATGGCGTCATTTTTTTCTGATGTTAAACCGGTTTCTGCGAGCTGGAATCCGGTGGCTAACGCAATCTTCTGCGAAGCGAGGTTGTCCCTGCGGATGCAGGCCACGATTTTCCCGGACAATTCACTGACAACCTGCTTTACCAGTTGGTGCCCAATGCCTTGCCCTCGCATTTCGGGCGCTACCGTCCAAGAGACCTCGATCGATTGGTCCTCTCGAATATCTAACCGAGCGGTACCCACCGGGAGTCCGTCGATTTCCCCAATGATCAGCCGGCGATCTTTTCGCATCAGCGTTTGCGAAAGCCACTGGGAGTGTTCGTGTTTATCAACCGGTTCTTGATTTCGGCTTGCCGCGCGCGTCTGGGTATCATTTCGATAACGCAAAAGCAAATCGATGTCATCTTGGTTCGCTGGTCTCAAGCGAATGGCGGGCATCCGATTTTCGCAAGTTAGAGAGGTTGTCAGGGAACACGATGGAGGCGGATTCAACGGCGGTTAAACCCGCTAAATCAGAGCAGCCCTAGGCCCATCCTGCGGTCAGTCGTCTTGTTTTGCACTCCCCAAAGGAATCATGGGTTCCTTGGTCAATGCGAAACTAAGGTTTTCGTACCACGAGTCTTCGGAAGCTACGAGTTCCCGAATGTTTTTCCAAATCTCTACCGGCGGGCCAAAACCACTCCAGTCAACAGAAAGAACTTTCACGCCCCGACGTCGCATTTCTCCAAGGAGTTTTTGGTAGTTGTCGTACAACTGTTGCAGATAATCCAGAGGAACGTCGGTTTCTTGGCTCCGTCCTCGCGAGTGCATACGGTCATAGCATTCTTCCGGTGAGACATCCAGAAAAACGAAGACGTCAGGCGGCATGACGTCACGACTCATGTTGCGGTAGACGTCAACATACAGGTGATATTCTTCGGGCGTCATGAAGCCACGTTCCATCGCGGTGGTTGCAAATACGGTATCACCGTAAATGGGGCGGTCTTGTACGATGACCTGCCCTTGGTCTCCCCATGCCGTTTCTACAGCCAATCGATGTTGTTCGTAGCGCTGGCACAGCATGAACATTTGCATGCCGAATCCGCCGCCGGTGTTCTTGCCTGTTTTGAGATCTTCGTAATAGCGTTCCAGGAAATGGTTGAACTTGGGGTGGTGCGTGGGTTCTTCCAAGACCCGCGCGGGGGACCCCGAAGCCGTGGCGGCAGAGGCAATAGCGTGGCAGGCGTTAGTTTTACCGGCACCAATATTAGCGTCGATCGTGATAAAAAGGCCTTTGCGAGGCTGGTCCATTCCAAATGGCATTGAAGACTCCTGGTCGCCTGAGTGGTGCAGCGGTGCACCCGTGAATCGGTTGGGTGCGGTTAAGGTACACGCTGAAAAATTAGCTGGCAAGCACTTTCACCGCACGCGGATTGTTGTTCAAGGAAATTTGCCTGCCTGGCAAGCGCAACCCGTTTTTCTTTCCTGACTCGTACACTGTCGAAATTAATTCAGGTCTTTATGGGGGTTAATCACCTAATTCAATTGTTGGCTCGTTGACCGCTTAAATCCCCACAAGTTAGAATTTAGATAAACTTCCAACCTCCTGCCAAGTATGAACCGGTGGCACTTGCGTGTTTTCTGGTTTTCCAATTTTATGCCAATCCTAATTGAACATTCAGAAAATCAGGACGAGAAAAGGCACACGATCGGGGAAGATTCGGTCACCATCGGCAGGGAACCAAGGAATTCTATCGAGCTGAGTGAGCTTTTTGTCAGCCGAGAACATGCTCGGATCATCCAGAGGAATGGAAAGTATCTACTGGAGGATTTGAATAGTAAACATGGAACCTTTTTGAATCGGCGGATGATTCATCAGCCCACGCGGTTGTTGAACGGTGACAAGATTCGTATCTGCGAAACGAACTTTACCTTTTTCGTTGAAGACTCGATTTCCAAGATTGGTATTCGTGAAAAGAAAACCTCTGAGGAACAAAATCGCCAAGCCCGCAAAATTGAAAGTTCGATTTTGCTGGACGATGGTGATGATGCACAGGAACTCTCATCCATCATGTCCAAGATGGATCTATCGAGTCATTTCAAACAGGAGGTTGCCAGTCCAGAGGCCAAGCTCAATGCTTTGATGGAAATTACCAAAGCACTCGGTACCGCCATTGCCCTGGATAAGGTCTTGCCGAGTGTGCTGGATTGCTTGTTTGATCTTTTCAAACAGGTGGACCGAGGCTTCATCGTGATGGCTGACGAAAAAGGTGATTTAAAGCCTCTAGCGATGAAGCTCAGACGCAGCGAAGAAGAGGGCACCATTCGCATCAGTCGTACCATCGTGAGGCATGTGTTGGAGCATAAGCAGGCGGTGATTTCAAGGGACGCGTCAGCCGACGATCGCTTCGATTTAGCGCAGAGCATCACGGATTTTCGCATTCGATCGCTAATGTGTGCTCCCTTGATTGATACCGACGGAAAATCGGTGGGCGTCATCCAGCTTGATTCGCTCAGTAACGGAGTGAGTTTTCAAAACGAAGACTTGGATATTCTGGCGACTGTTGCCATCCAGGCCAGTGCCGCCATTGATAAAGCCAAAATGTACGAGCGGGAAAAACAGGCGGACGAATGGGAACGTGATGCTGAATTGGCGAAGGAGGTACAAAAAAGTTTGTTGCCGGAAGCGGCACCTGATTTTTCGGGATACGAACTGTTTGATTATTACCTACCCGCCTCTCACGTCGGCGGCGATTACTTTGACTATATTTCTTTAGATGATCACCGTCTGGCCATGTTGGTGGGAGATGTCGTGGGACACGGAATTGCCGCAGCTTTACTAATGGCGAAAGTGTCCGCCGAATCCCGTTTTGCATTGGCAAAATCGCAGCCAGCTTCGACATCCATGAACCAATTGAATCAGGCGATCAGTAACCTGAATCTCGATAAGTTTGTAACGATGGTGCTTGCTCTGCTGGATCGAGAAAACGACCGGCTCACCATTGTAAATGCAGGTCATCCACCCCCCATCGTGCGCAAAAAAGACGGGGAAACTTATTCTTTGAGTACAGAGAAATCGGGTTTGCCAGTCGGCATTATAGGAGGTTTCGAGTATGAGGAATTTTCAATTTCACTCGAACCCGGTGACATGGTTGTCTTGTATACCGATGGCGTAAATGAGGCCCAGAATCCGCAAGCGGAACAGTTCGGCCATGAGCGAATTATTCATCAACTTGCCGAGAAACCTTGGAGCTCCTGTGGCGAGTTCGGCAAGTCCTTGATCACTTCGGTCAACCAGCACCTGCAAGGTGGTAAACAGGACGACGATGTTTGCTTGGTCTGTTTGCGACGTACCGAATAAACCAATTCCTGCTTCGTCGGGCGAAGTTTATTATCGGGTTTTCAACGTTATGGCTCGCGCTCCACGACGGAACTTTTTCCCGCCTGTTCAATCATTCGTTCGTACGTGTCAAAGATCGGTTTTCGGGCACCGTCGGATGTCACTAGTCCTGAAAACGGAAATCTCGTATTTGCGAAATCCGTTGCTCGCCGCCACAAGATTCTTTTGACCCAAGGGCGTTGAGCCAACAGATCAAAGATTGTTTTCAGGTAAGTTGGGAATTGCATCGACGGAGCGGTGCTGCCGATCGTTTGGTAAAAACGACCGCTCGTTGCGGGATCCAATTCACCCGTCGGAGCTGAAAGGTAAATAACCAGCGGAAAACCAAATTGAGACCAGCGATCGATCAGGTCAACCCATTGCAACGGATCACGCATCAATGAACCATGCGGCCAATAATCCAAGTTGAATTCTAATCCCAAGGCGGCAATTCGTGCTCCTCGGTTGATCAGCGAGTCGGCAATTTCCATGGCCGGCGTACCTCCGGTGGCCATCGAGAGTCGCTCGCCCCACGGTTGGTCGAAGCTGATTAGCATGGATTGGTTGGGAGCTTTTTGTTCGTAAGCTTCCAACATTTCCAGTGTCATTTGCAATTGTTGAGGGTAATTAAAATGCTGGTGCCCGACACCGCTGATGCCCGATACCACATGAAATATTTTTCGATGCTGACCGAATTCATCACCCAGCGTGCGGCACATTCGTCGGGCAATCTCAAGTCGTTTCTCAAAGCTGGAATCTTCGGGAAGCCAGTGTGGGAGTTGTGGGTTGTCGAATGGTAATAATGGGCCAACGATCCGCACCGGATGATCGCCCGGTTCGTCCGCCCATGCCATTGCCTGGGAAGTCAATGTTAAGTCGGAAGGTTCGGCGGCCGTAGGCTGTCCCATTTTTTGGGCAGCGAGTGCGAGGACAGCTGCGGGGATCGTAACACCAGGGTCTTCCTCAACGACGCAGCCTGCCAATACTGGAATGCTATCTGGATGGGATTCCTGGAAAGCAGCAATCTGACGACTGAATTCATCGGTGACCTCGAACATCAGCTCGACCGTTCCATCAATGATACTTTCGCAGGTCTCAGTCCGTTTCGGGCGGTCGTTTCCTGTGAATAGGGCCTCTGAAAACTGGTTGACCAGAACGTGAAGGCGATCTTGAATCTGCTCGCTTATCGCGATTCCGCCCTCCAGCCAGATCGCAATTTGATTGCGTAAACGATTGAGCCCGCCGCGGGCCAGTTCCAATTCTAGGGCATAAGGGACCTCGGATTCTGGCAGCGTACCGGTCAGCAATGACAGTTCGCCGAACCGCTCGGTCTGCCAACGCACCAATAAGCGTCCGGAAACGTTGTTGTTTCGTGTGACAAGCAACATTTCCTCATGCAGCACGGTTTTTCCCGGCCAAGGAATCCCCTCCAAGCCTACGATCTGGCATGCCATCAGGGAATCTGATGAAAAACGGCTGGAGGCAGGAATTGAAAATCGATACTGACCCATTTATTTTTCCTAGTGGTATTTTTCCCAACTCCTGACCGTAATGGTATCGGATTTTTCCCGGGTTACAGTACCCCAGATGGCATTATTTGGAGGGCGAGTTTTTCTGAGAACCGGCCTTTGTGGGGCGTTTAACTACTTTTCTCGCAGGCCCGCGTCGCTTAGACTTCCGGCAAATATCGTCAGGTGGTTTGGGCCACCAATAACCCTATTTAGACTCAATCAGAAATATTGAACGAAGCTATGAACAGTACGCTCGTACGAAAAGGTAAGGTTCGCAATGTGTACGATTTGGGCGATCATTTTTTGATGGTGGCTACGGATCGAATCAGTGCTTTTGACTGGATTCTCCCGACTGAGATTACAGACAAAGGGCGTGTCTTAAACATGATTAGCATGTTTTGGTTTGATCGCTTGCCTGTCGAAAATCATGTGGTCTCCGTCGATGTCAGTAACATCGACGTTCCCGATGGTCTGGATGCTGAATGGTTACAGGGCCGCAGCATGATCGTTAAAAAATGTGAAGTCGTACCCATCGAATGCGTGGTGCGTGGTTATCTCGTCGGTTCCGGATGGAAAGATTACCAAAATACGGGAAGTGTTTGTGGTATTGATTTACCTTCCGGCTTGCAAAACTGCGCCCGCTTCGAAGAACCCATTTTCACGCCTGCCACAAAAGCAGAAAGCGGGCACGACGAAAATATATCGTTCGAACAAATGGTCGATGTCGTGGGGCAGGAGACCGCCGAAACCCTACGTGAAAAAAGCCTCGAGATTTACTCGCGAGGACGAGAATACGCTCAGGAGCAAGGCTTGATTTTGGCCGATACCAAATTCGAATGGGGCTGGCATGATGGCGAGTTGATCCTGATTGACGAAGTGCTGACACCCGACAGTTCTCGTTATTGGCCAGCGGATCAATATCAGGAAGGACAGAACCAACCTTCGTTCGATAAACAATTTGTCCGCGAGTATCTGGAATCAACGGATTGGGACAAAAACAGCCCCGCTCCAGCGCTACCAGAAGAAATCGTCACCAGCACACGGCAAAAGTACGTGGATGCTTACCAAATGCTCACCAAAGAGACCTTCCCTTGGGGGTGATTGATTTTGCCCGATGATTTTCGAGTCAACCAAAAAAAAGCAAGGACGGTGTCCCTCATGGACGCCGTCCTTTGTTGATGGGTTAATAAAGAGTGCGGCGAGACGCCCCGTCTATCCTAAGAACCGGTTGGGGCCGAGTCTTTTTGCAGTTCTTCCATCAATCGTTTGCGTAATAGCGAGCCATGGCGTTGCGCGGATTGATCGTTGCTGTACTGTTCGGCTGCGTCCTCGTACTTGCCAGACGATTCGTAAGCCCGGCCTTTGTAGTATGGCAGGTAGACGGCCCAGCGTTGGTCATCATCGTAATTGCGAATTCTCTGTAGCCATTTCAGAGTTGTGAATGGCATGTCATTTTCGAAACTGCACATGGAAAGGAAAAAGGCGGCGTCGGCACGCACTCTTCCCATGTACTGTTTCATGCGAATCACTTGGCCTTTCCAATCGGCAAAGGACTGATCCGCACCTTTCCAGATTCCCAATTTTTTCTGCAACATTTCATCGCGATCGATCATCGCGATTTCCTCATCGGTGTACATGAAGGAGTAATAGTAGGAGAGTGCACTGCGAACGTCTCTATCGAGATCGCTTTGGAAAATGCCTCTCAGGAAACAGTTTCGGGCCGTTCTGAGTTGTACAAAGTCGTCGATGTAGCGTTCTTCGGCAAGCAACGATTTAAGCCGTGATTGCACGTCCAGATCGAACGACACAACAATTTCTGCCTCGCTCACCTTATCGCGGAATAACTTGGTAGAGAACGGCACGTGCCAGATTTCTACTTTATTAACGCCATCAATTTTTTTGAAAGTTGCCGCGAGAGCATCAGGATCCATGGTCAAGTTCAGGCGGCTTTCTCCTGTTAGCCCGCCTTCGGCAGCTAACATTCGTCGCGAAAGCGATTCTGGTGGGGCCACTACCAACGCGATTAAATTATCGAGATCCTCTTTCGTGACTCGGTAGTCCAGTTGGGTCGTCGCCTCTTCCGAACTCAAGCTGAGTCGGTTAAGCAGTTCCGGATCTTTCCGGACATCGGCCAACGTGGCAATGGAACCTTTTTTAGTTCCCAGAATCGGTAAACCAAGCAGCGGATCAAAAAGATACATTTGCTCGCCGATAACAGCTCCGCAAAGCCACTCGTCGTAAGGTTTGGCAGCCCCTTCTTCGGTAGGGATGGCCAAAATGGCCACTGGGATATCTATTTGGTTACAAAGCCCGGCAAAGACTTTTGCCCGTTCCAGAAAATCACCCTTTCCGTAGGTCAGCACCTGCCATGTGTGTCGCGTGTAACCCGGCCCTGGCGTGCCAGTGGCTGGCGCGAATCCTTTGAGGTCGGCACGGGGATCCACGGAATCATTTTTGATGGTCTCTTCGGTAGGCCATGGCAAAGCTTCTAATAGATGGACATTTCTTACTGACCAATCAAAAAGTTTGACTGCCTGCGCGAGTTGTTTGACCTTGCTGTCATCGTCGCCATCAACCAGTTCAGGCTGAATCAGTTTTATTGCGTTAGCCAGCAAATCGTCAGGATCATTTTCCCAACTCTCCAAGGTCTCTGCGTCAGCTAATTGTTTGGCCGATTGGAAAATATATTCCTGATGGAAAACCACGTTGCTTTTGGCAATGCGATTGGCGATTTCTTTTAACCAAAATACTTCTTGCAGGTAATCCGCGTCGTTGGCATAAAACGACTCGTCGTCCAAATGATTGAAAGCCGATTGGGAAGTAATCGATTCCGGTAATTCGCTGGCCAGACTGGCGAGTTGCCAATCCGATGCTACGTCATCCTGCCCGCTAACCCAACGGTTCAATCCGGAATTGACTTTGTCCCTAAAGCTGGCCATCTCGTAGCGGTCCAAACCGCGGATGTACTCCATCGTTTGTGCCAACTGGTCCGATTGAGAGTACAGCGAAACGGTCTCTAGATCTTCGATTTCAGAAATCGAAGAGTTGTTGCAGCCGATGGAGATAAAAAGAAGGCTTGCGGCGACGACATAGCTGCCATAGCCACAGGTTTTTCGAGTCAGAGTATTCATAGTTTCCATTCAGTTTCCGCATGGGAATTCGAATATCGGGAATGCTTATTTTTAATCGAATCGATGGTTTTGAAAATGCGGCATCTAGCAATTTCGAATCGCAATCAAGGAGCTTAACAAATCGTCCATTTGGTCGAGGTGAAAAATATTGGCGGCATCGCTGGGGGAGCTATCCGGATCTGGATGAGTCTCTACGAACAACGCATCCACTCCGACAGCAACCGCGGCGCGAGCCAAGGGGGCAACCATTTCCCGGTTTCCCAGTGTAATTCCCTCGGCGCTACCCGGTTGCTGCACGCTATGCGTCGCATCGAAAACAACCGGTACACCTAAAGATTGCATGGTTACGATTCCCGCAAAATCGTTCACGAGTTTCCCGTAACCAAAAAAAGTACCACGCTCTGTTACCAATATATTACCGCAATCGACGCCGCGTAGCTTTTCTATTACGAACTTCATGTCGGTGGGAGCCATGAATTGGCCTTTTTTAACGTTCACCGCTTTTCCTGTTTTAGCGGCGGCCACCAAAAGATCGGTTTGACGGGCCAAAAAAGCGGGGATTTGTATCAAATCACAAACTTCTGCAACTGCCGCGGCTTGCCCAGTTTCATGAATATCAGTTGTTACCGGTACGGACAATTCATCCCGTATCTTTCGCAAAATCGCTAAGCCCGAATCGATTCCAGGGCCGCGGTAGGATTTCAAGCTGGTGCGGTTGGCTTTGTCAAAGGACGCCTTAAAAACCAAAGAGACCTGATGCTTGGCAGCCAAGGTAACCAGGTGCTTGGCGATTTCCATGGTCAACGCTTCATCTTGAATGACGCAAGGGCCTGCGATTAACAACAAAGGGTGGCCTTTGCCACATGGCAGGTCAGCGATTCTCGTGGTGGCAGTCGTCATGCGTATCTTCGTGGGAGTAATTTAGGTATTTGAAATGCCATGTTGGAATGCCCAATTCTGTGGCACGATAATATTTAATCGCTGCGGCACCACTTCGATTTCCAAAGGCAAAAATCCACCCGGATCGCCGTCAATCTGGTACGGCACGGGTGCTTCGGCTTCGATGCGAATCTTCCGCAGTACTTCGACCCGCGTATCTTTCCAGCGGCGATGGCGTCGCAGCAAAATCCCTATCAGGTAAAGCAGGCCATTTAACAGGTTGCCGCCACGAAATGCGCACAAATCGAGGTGACCGTCCATCGCGTCCGCTTGGTCGGCGATGGGCAGACCCATAGCGTACCTCGGGACGTTGAAGACAAAAGACCACTTGGCTTTGACCGGTTTCTTTTCATCGTCGCAATAGATCGACAAAGTCGGGTACCTATATTTACGAATCGAATCGAAAATAGGTTTCGCATAGGCCCAGTGGCTAATATTGCCCTCGCGAGCCAAGTGTACCAATCGCACCACTTCCGCATCAAAGCCGCAGCTGGCCATGATCAGAAATAGTTGCCCATTTGCCCGGCCCGCATCTAAATTAGCAAAGATTCCTTCAGCGATCATGCCGGCCACCGCTTCTGGCTCAAAGGGAATATTGAGATGTTTGGCCAACAGGTTCTCGGTCCCCTGTGGCAGAATCGCAAAGGGGGTGTCGGGCGGTAGACGGTTAACCAACAATCCAATGGTGCCATCGCCGCCGGCGGCAACGACGCATCTTAACTCGGGGTTATCGTTCGCGATCTCCGCTAACCGTTCGATATCTGTTTCAATCGTGACTTCAAAATGGAGTTCTTCCAGAGCGCTGGCTAAATGCTCCGAAGCGATGCGGGTCGCTTGGGCACCGGCATGCGGGTTCACAGCGATTACAACTTGTCGTCGATCAGATAAAAGCACTTCGCTGGTCTTGGCTTTGCAAACGGGGTTGGGGATGACTCAATCGGCATGTTGGGAAGGGGCCGCGGAGTGGAATCGGAGTATTCATATACCACATGTTCCTCTTTTTGACGTTTTGTTCAATTCCACCAAGGAAAAACTAACCACTTGTTGCAAAATAAAACATCTCGATCCCAGCGAAAATCTCGGCGGTAAGGTTAACTTTCGCGGTAAACGGCAAAAATCTCTTTTTCTCCCTCGCTGGCACGGTTGCTGCTAATAAGGGGTGAGGTGAGCGGTTGTTACACAACCGAGCACCGGGCCGTGAGGTCTCGGATGAGACTCAATTGAATGGTTGCCTTGCCCCTGGCTATTCAGTTGCCGAAACGTATTTTGGCGCATCGGAGACCTCGCATTAGCTATTTTTAATCCATCTTGGCTGGCCCGCAACGTAAGAGTTTTTTTGGAAAGGCAAAGTACCATTCGGATGCTTTGCTTTTAGTGAGACGAAAGATGCCCGCCATTATTTTGGCGGGCATCTTTTTTTGTGTTTTGCCAGCCGGATATTAGCATTCGCGGGCGGGTTACTAACGCCGCTCCATTTTTAGCTGCTCAGAAATATCGCTGTAAATTTCGGGTCTGCGGTCGGCAAAGCGATGGATTTCGTGCTTGTCCGGGACGCGGATCAGGTGTTTGTTTCTGGCCCGTGAAATATCCATATCAGCGATCAGGATTTCAGGCTGATCGTGGTTCGCGAATGCCAAGTCGTTTCCATCGGGGTCACAGATCTTACTCTTGCCAATAAAGGCGAATCCGCGTTCCTCACCGACGCGATTAATGGCCATGAAATAAATATTGTTTTCCATCGCTCGAGCGTTGGGAATGTAATCGGCGGTGCGACCCGCACCGGGCGGCCAATTGGTGGGTAGCACTATCAAATCGGCGTTTCGCAGCGCCAACAACCGCGCCGGTTCGGGGAATGAGCAGTCATAGCAAATGTTCAAGCCGATCGAAATTCCATCCACGATAATAGGAGTTAAGCGTTTTCCCGGTGTGGTGAACTGGTCGACGCCCAATTGCGGTAAGTGCACCTTGTGATAGACATGCAGGTCACCTTGGCGGGTCGCCAAACCACAGGCGTTGAAAATCTTGTCCCCGATACGCTGCAAAAATCCAAATACGATGTGTCGGTCGAATTCCTCCGCCAACGCCTGGACCGTGCGTAGGTCTGCCGCGTCCAGTGTTACGGCCTGCTCCATCGCTTCGTCGAAAGTCTCGAAGCAATAGCCCTGGAGGAAGCACTCCGGGAAGGCGACGAGAAATAATGGTTGATCCGCCAATTGCTGCAGGTACTCCCGCATTTTGGCTAGGTTTTCTGCCGGTTTTCCGAGCGAAATATCGCATTGAACGCCAGCAACTTTGATGTTTAATTTCATAGGTGTTTGCAACCCATTTGAGGATCTGGACCAAAGGGGGCACGAGCCTCGATTGTTGCATGGTCATAAACGAATCCCAAGGGTACCG
>CAJQPP010000164.1 GCA_905480235.1 uncultured Pirellulaceae bacterium | reverse complement strand
GACGCCCAAAAGCCGAGAGTCGCACATTTCCGTTTAACAAAAGTGCACACCTGTTTCAGGGTAAAAAATGGCAACAGGTTCTGACGTCGACCCTTGGGACGAAAATTCATCGCTGCTATCGTCCCGCTACGCGATATCGAGGGCATCAAAAACACCCACACCAAACGCAGCACCCACGCCGACAAACGGCGCCAATCGGGTGGGAGTCTGCAAGCGAGCGCCGATATCACCTCCCACGAAAAGATTTTCCGAACCAGTGAATCCTGTCACCGCCACTCGACTGGCAAAATAATTCGTGACGTAGAACTCACCGCCAACTTCCACCAAACCTAAAGGAACACCGGATTCGGATTCCATTTGAGCCCCACCCCCTACGGTGTAACCCGTTAAGAATTGTGTATGCCGGGCATCACTGGCTTGCTTCAACTTGCCCAGCAGATCCACTTTCTTGGCACCCTTTCGGTACTTTTTGGCATAAACCTTATCCTCCATGGCATAGCGGGATTTCAGCAGGGAGCATCCCGTGCAGGAGAAGGCCAACAGAATTAATAAAAACGATCGCATAAGCTTAATTACATCAACAACAGGCGAAACCGCAAGATCGAAACAGACGTTTGAGCCTACTACCAATTAGTCCATCGAGGATATCCCTAGGAAAATCGCGAAAGGAGAATGCTCGCTGTCCCCAACGCACGGGACGGTTTCGGTTATCGCCTAGTTGATAATTTGATTCCGGATAAAAACCCACCAGATCGCTCGTTCATCCGAGTGATCACCTCTCGTTGACGCTTCCGCGATCCGTCGAATCGCTGCAGACTTTGATACCAAATTATTTCGCAGGAGCTTGCAGCGAACTCCTCTTCGCTAGCATTTACAAGAGCGCCAGAACACCTACCGAAAGAACACTCAAACCTGCTTTCTCGGTCGTCCGAAAACGCACTTATCCGGCGTGGGGAATATTTTGCGACCGCCGGGACCAAAACATTGAGTCGAAGATAAGCATCCCCAAAGTCTGCAGCGAGCCCCACCGTTGAGTAATTGGGATTTAAATAATCCACCCAGATAATCCCGTTGTGCTTGCTCCACCACCCGTTTCAATGCATTCCCATCTCCAGCCTGCTTGCTCGACGGCGGAAAAAGACAGCGCAGCACCCACCCCACTCAATGACGATAACCGGACGACAGTGTGAGCATTTGCTGCAACAAGGTTCGTTAGCCTGCTTGCTTAATCGGTATCTCAATCATGACCAACACCCACCGTGCGAGGCATCGGACACGACGACGATTTGACTCACGAGAAGCTCGACGTCTTCCAGCATTCCCAACCAAGGAGAACCGCGGCGAACTGCAGTATTGTTCTTAGGTTAAAGCAACAATTTGACAATCGAGCAAACAAGACATTACTCAGCAAACGCAAAAGGGTAAATATCTCATTAACGCCTTTGATATTTCACCATCGCTAAGAAACGAACGATTAAAATCGCGCATTCCAACACCAAAAGACAGCAGTAAAAGATTACTCGGTTATACTTTGCATTCACAAACGGAGGCGAGGACAAACACACGACGGCAGGGGAAGTGATGTTGGGTACCAGGTCAATTTTAGTTTTTTGTTCTGGGCTTTTGTTCCTTTTTAGTGCTGGGCCCTCCCAACCGACGCAGGCCCAAGACCTTTCCCATCGCAAAGCGGACGTCACGATCACTGTGCAAACAGTTGCCGGTGAGCCAATCCCCAACGCGTCGCTTGATGTGCAAATGACGCGACACGAATTTACTTTCGGCAGTCAAATTCGGGATCGCTTTTTTTCAATTAGCCAAACGGATTTTGAGGCACTCAGCGAAACAGGCAGGCAGGGACTCCTCCCTAATCTGACGCGGTTTGGACAGGATCGCTACACCCCTACCTGGCAGGACGCATTGGATTACCGAGCTGTGGTGTTTGAACAATTCAATCACGTGGTCCCCACCGTGGGGACGCAATGGATTTCGCTCAACCAAAACGGTCCTGCGGTACCCGACGCGGCGATCAACCAGGCCCAAGCCGCGGGGTTGAAAGTCACGGGCGCTTCCATCGTTTGGCAACGAGATCGCTGGCCCACTCCGGATGAGTTTCGACCGGATTCGAATCCTGACCCCTTCCAATTTTTTGCAGCTTTGGTCAACGATCGACTCAGCGAAGATGGCATCTTAGCGCGATTCAGTTCGGACGGTGAAGGTCCTGATGTGCGCAGCTGGAAACTCCTCAATGAACCGCTCAACGAACATTATTTCGCCGACACGTTTGTGAATGCTGGAATTTACGCAAATGAGATTGAAGCGCTAACCGATTATTTTACGCGTGCTGAGGCCATTCGCCCCGATGCCCGTCTTTCTATTAATGAATTCAACATTCTAAATACAGGCAATGATAACGAGGTTATTGCCTACAGAGATCTGATCATTGACTTGTTGGAAAACGGAGCGCCAATCGATTTAGTCGGGGTCCAAGCTCACATAGCCCGGAACGACATCAGCAAAGTGGACATGTTGAGACGATTAGACATCCTTGCTGAAACAGGATTACCAATTGAAATCACCGAATTCGATACACGCGACGATGCCGACCAATTAACGCCCGCGCAGCAAGAGCGTATTTTTCGAGATCTTCTGGAAGCCTCTTTTGAGCACACAGCAGTGGATGGATTCATTATGTGGGGCTTTTGGGACCCAGGCCACTGGCGAGGCAATGGACCTCTGTTTGATGAATCCTGGAATGTGAAGGCTGAGGCGGCACCTTGGTTTGATTTAGTGCGTGGGGAATGGATGCCAAATCTTGCTGATCTACCTATCGATGAAAACGGACAATGGACAGCAACGGACGGTTTATTTCTAGGCACCTACAATTTTTCCGTTACCTTAAATGGTCAGACTTTTGTGTTTCAGGACTACGACGTAGCGCAAAATGGAGAGATCATTTTGGTAGTAGATCCGCCAACGCTGCCTCTGGGTTACAAACTGACCGATGGGCAACGGTTCGGGGGTGGATTAACAGCGCTCCGAGAAAGCGATGACGTGTGGTTGCAAATCGATCCCTCCCCCACCAGTAATCTCATCAAACAAAAAGTTGATTTGAACGTTGTTGGCTCCTCATTGGTAAGGGATGCAAACGCACTTTCGTTTCTCTTAGAAAGCCGAATGATCGGCGGCTCTTCGGGGCCTGTGCTGCAGTCTGTTTATTTGCTGAACGCACAATCCAAACAAAAAGAGCTTGTCGACTTTCGTTCTGTTAGCAACAACGACCAGCGTCTGACAATCACAGTAACGGGAGATCCCCGGCGTTTTATCAATCAAAACAATGGCGATGTTATCGCGAGAATCGAATGGACCACCAACCCCAATGGGCCTCTTTTCGTTTGGTCCGTAGATGTCGATGAAACACGATGGATCATCGAATAAATCGACTTTGGTTGAGGCATCGCGAGATAGCTCAAGAGCTGGTTACCGGCATTTTGTTGCCGAGCTAATCTTTGGTTGGGGAAGGGAACCTAATCAACAACCACCCACATTCCAGCGTTTGAAAATATTGATCGCAATACCAGGGCTCCCAATTGCGACTGGCATCACAGGACGAGTCCGTACCGACGCAGCCCACCTTTTCCGCTCCCGCGCAAACTTCGGTAGGACACAGTCTCCAACGCTGTGGGACACCTTAAGCTCCCCCCCAGCAACGAAGGTTGGGTGCGTCAACCGCAGCCCAACTAGGTTTGTGTGAAGAGTGACACTGTCATGGTTGCGTTGTTTGTGGCAGAGCCAGCGGCCCGCCACTTTCGCAATTCGCAGGCGCGGGAATTTTTGGCGTTCTATGGTCAAAAAAGTAAGCGTTGCCGCACCCGTTAGGCCCATTTGATACCGGAAATAGAATCCAGCGAAGTTGTAAACGCGAGCCGCACCGATGATCTACTACTCAATTTTAAAAAACTCAAAATATACGATGTGCGAATTACGGCCGTCGGTTTTTTGCAACACGCGTCGCTTCCAATTGCCCGCCGCAAGTATTTTTACACACTCGCTGATCTGCCGTTACTACAATAGCAGTGCTTAAATTTCTTGGGATGATACCGGGCTAGTCAAACAATATGCTTGAATATGGCGATTGATTGTGCGAAATTCATCGTCAATGGATTGAACGGTAGCTCCGGCCTCAAATTTCAGGGGGGACGGCAATGGTAATTATTACCTCGCATTCATTTCGAGCACCGTATCACAACCACCACGACCAAAGCTTCATCGACGCAAAAATCAGGGGCAGAGCAAGATGTTTCAACGCAGAGTTAATGAGAAACAGAATCGCAATAACCATCGCAAGCCAGCAAGCTTGGATATGGAACCGTTGGAACCGCGGCGATGTCTCTCGGCAGACCTCTCCCTGTTTACACCTAACCCTCTAAATAGTTTTCCCTCGAGTACCCAACAACAATCGAGCCAAAACAATCACGATCATCAAGATCAAGAACAATGTGCTCTACAGAATAACGATTACGAGTCTCAAGAACTTGAACAAACCGAACAGGGCACGGGATGCCAATGCCCCGATTGTCTTAGCGCAGGTAGCCAACAAGATTCCCATCAGCACGAGCATGGACCAGGTTGTCAATGTGCAGCATGCATGGGTGTCGACTCCGGACACGACCATGATCACGGCGATGGTCAGGGGTTGTTGGAAGCTGATCTTCCACTAGAGTCGCAAGATTTGATCGACTCTGATTTAGAGCGGGAAAGTTCACTTTTACAAAGTGGCCTGTCGGGTAACCTCGTTCCGCTAAGCGAAACATTTAAGCTGCACAGTCTCCCCGGTGCTGACCACACCATCTACCTGGACTTTGACGGTCATGTGACCGAGGGCACGCGTTGGAATAACAGTTACGGGATCGACTCCATCGTTTCACCGGCCTACGACGCCGATGGTGACAACACCACCTTCAACACCACCGAACTGGAACGCATCCAACGGATTTGGCAACGCGTCGCGGAAGACTTCTCTCCCTTCGAAATCAATGTAACAACCGAAGAACCGGGGGCGGCTGCTTTAAGCAAATCCAATGGTGGTGATTCGACGTGGGGCACCCGTGTAATCGTAACCGTGGATGATTGGGCCTTTTGTGGGTGTGGTGGGTTTGCCTACATTGGCAGCTTTAATGACGACATCGACACCCCGGTCTTTGTATTTAACGGCGGCGAAACAGGGGTATCGGAGGCTGCCAGCCACGAGGTCGGACACGCCATCTATCTTTCCCACGACGGTAAAACGGACGGCACCTCTTATTACCGAGGACACGGAGCTGATAATACCGAAGAAGAATGGGCTCCCCTCATGGGGGTTGGTTACTACACCAACATGACCACATGGGATAACGGAACCTACCTAGATGCCAATAACGGTGGCTCTAATGCGAATTTCAATCGCGGTCCCAGCGATCTCGATGTCATTACGTCCAATAATGGCTTCGGTTTTCGGGCCGACGATCATGGTGACGCCACCGGAAGTTCCTCCGCTCTGCAAATCGTCGGAACCAATGATTCCGATCCGATGTTGCTGGATGTCGACAGTTTTGGCGTGATCAGCCAACCTAACGATGTCGATATGTTTGAATTCACCACGGGTGAAGGTCAGATTAACCTGAACATTGAATCTTACGTCGCCGAAACTCATGTTTCTCAGGAAGACGGCACCTATGAAATCAGCTACGAAACAACACCCATCAACAACAAGGGCAGCAATCTTGATGTGGTGGCCACGCTTTATGATGCTAACGGTGACTTCATTGCAGCCTCCAACCCCAACGGCCTGAGTGCAGCCTTTAGTAACCTATTCCTGAGTGAGGGCACCTACTTCATCTCCATCGACGGAGCAAGCTATGGTGACTGGACTGACAATCCACCGACAGGCTACACCGATTATGTCAGTCTGGGTCAGTTCCAAATTACAGGCACGATCGTTATTGTTGACCCCAATACACCTCCGATTGCCAATAATGATTTTGCAGTGGCCAACGAAGATGACTCAGTCATTATTTCTCCGTTGGTCAACGATAACGATCCAGACGGTGACGCGCTAAGTTTATTCTCGTTCACTCAACCCGAATATGGCATCGTTACCAGCAATGGCGATGGAACGGTCACCTACACGCCGAACAGCGATTTCAATGGCACTGACAACTTCAGTTACACGGTCAGTGATGGCGGCACCGGAAAAGCGGATGCCGAGGTGGAAATCACCGTCCAATCGGTTGCCGATATCGATATCCAAGCTTTGGATGCTGATCTCCCAGAGGGTAATAGCGGGCTCACGCCATTTACTTTCAACATCAATCTTGATGATCCGGCCACCTCAAGCATGTCAGTCAATTGGGCGGTAGTCGCCTCCAGCGACACCGATGCCGATGATTTTGGAGGCATACTTCCGTCCGGTGTAGCGACATTCTCAACGGGTCAAACCAGTCAAACCATCTCGATTGATGTCAGTGGAGATAATGAAGGAGAATTTGACGAAGCCTTCACGGTTGAATTGACGGGGAATTCCGTTGGTGTGATCCGCACCGGTGTAGCATTCGGTAATGTACGAAATGACGATTTCTGCGGCACGAACATCACTTTGATTGATGGCCAAATTTTCATCGACGGCACTAACCAATCGGATGTCGCTCAGATCCACTTGATCGATTCCATGACCGTCCAAGCGGAACTGGTTGGCTTAACCGCCTGCAATTTCGCTATTGCGGATGTCAACTCTGTCCTGTTTTTTGGTAACGACGGGAACGATGTATTTTCGAACAACACAGCGATCACCAGCACAGCGTATGGCAATGCCGGCAACGATCAATTTTTTGGCGGACCTGGTGTGGACATCAGCTGGGGCGGCACAGGCTTGGATTCCTTCTCTAGCAGCGGCGGCAACGATTACGCGTACGGCGAGGGTGGGGATGATACCTTCACGATCAATGCTGGAGATACGATTGGTTCGCTATTCGTCAATTTTGGAACCGGCAACAACACGCTGGTTAACGATTACGGTGAAATCGATTTCTCGGCAAATCTTCAATACATTGACGGATTCAATCACCTGTACGACCCTTCGACCCAGACTTTAACTTCTGAGCAAGTCACCCACACCGCTGCAAGCGTTACTTTTGCTAACGACGGACCGCTGGGTTCATTCCAAATCACGGCCAATGGCAGGGTGGCACTCGGACCTGTGACCGACCTGAACATCAGCATGCTCGGATTCACTGGAGACGACTTGAATGTCCAGCTCGATAATCCGCTGACTGGAAACCTGAATGTGGATTTGAGTTCGGGCGATCGCGTTTTCAGTCTTACCGGCGATTCTAATGTCATTGGTGGTGACCTGAGTATTACGGCCGGAGATGGGTATTTTTCCCAGACGGTTAACTTGGCGGTTAATAACGAACTATCTGTCGATGGAACGGGCCTCATCGATCTCGGTTTCCAAAACGACACTGTCAACGTAAACGGTAACAAAGTCTCATTGACCGACTCACTTCAATTGACGCGGGTCAATTCGATGATCAATAACGGTCAGATCAATGTTGATGGCGACTTGAATTTTGACGTCTCCGGGGAAATCGAAACGAGCCAGTTGATCGACAATGCAATGATGGCGATTACCGGTAACCTGAACTACTTTGGCAGCGCTGTGGCCGACCGGGTCTCATTGAACGCCAGCACGAGCATCGGCGGGGACATTTTTGTGGACGCTGGCGATGGCTACAACCAGGCCGATTTACTGGGTGTCTTCGGCGGAACGGATGTAAAATACATCGGCGGTAACCAACCGGATACCTTGCAATTCGGCACCACGGGAAATCCAGCTCATGTGATCATTAAAACCAAGTTGGGTGATGATTCCGTGACTCTAAAACCCACGGCCAACATCTCACCCAATTTATTCCGAGTAGATTTCGGTGGCGGTGACGATTCCTTCACAAGCCAATACGGACAATTTGATTTCAATGCCAGTCTGCTGAACCTGGACGGCTTCGACGCCTTTTTCGATCTCAGCAGTGGCAACATGAATCTGGTTCAAATCGATAATTTTGGAGACGTCACACTCGATAATAATGGCCCCGAAATGGCCATTCGATTTGGTGGCGAATCGATGAATACCTTGACGCCGGCCAACGATTTGAAAATGATCCTCGTGGATAATTCCGCAACCAACCTGACTGCCGATTTTGATAACCCGCGTGTCGGAAATACGGTGCTTCAATTACGGGACGGTGACCGCGAATTGAATTTCACTGGAAACAGCAATCGCTTTGAGGGATTACTGCGAATCGAAGCCGCTGACGGAGTCCAAATGGTCGACGTCGCCGCCACTACCGATTTGGATGTCGACGGCACCTTCATATTTAATGGCCGAATGGGCAGCGATGAATTGCGAGCCACCAACGCCGTGGCGGTCAGCGGTGCCATGTTGCTTCGCGGAGTCAACACCTTCATTAACACCGCTGGGGTTAATGTGGGGGGTGATTTTAACGTTATCACCTTCGCCGAAAACGAGGACACCCGCTTGATCAGCAACACGTCCTTCAACGTGGGCGGGAACCTCAGCTACCTCGGCGGAGGAGGCACAGATGCTGTTAATTTCAAATCAACTGGAGCCACCATCGGTGGATTCACGTATATCGATTTGGGAGACTCGGCGGACCTAATTCAGAAGCAACGCGTTGTTCTAACGGGTGGTTTCAGCACCGATAAACTGGTGATCGACAGCGGTGCAAGCTTGGCCGGTAACTACCTAAACACCGATCAAAACACCATGGTGATGGACGACGTCATCGTGAATTTTTCGGCCACCAGTGTTCCCAATACCGCCAACTTCTTCGGGACCTACCTGGGAACCTACGGGACCTACCGCGGCGGGGACAGCAGTGACTTTGTCACCATGGGCGCACAGGCCCAAGACATGTTGTTCGCTGCCCTGTTGGGATACGGTGACGATCGATTTGTGATTGAATCACCTGCAGATCTAGATTTCTTGTATATCGACTTCGGCTATGGCGATGATACGCTCGACAATCAAATTGGCGATCCCTTACCGTTCGATTACAGGTTCTGGAATCTTTAGAAAACAAGCAGCCCACCCGTTGATTTCATTTATTGAATCAACGGGTGACGTTCGCTGCGTCAGATCACCTGATGCATTGAAAAAATTCGGTCTATTGGATTAGATCCAAGGGCACTTTCCGGGTGGCCAACTTACCACTGGAAGCAGCTACCTTGCCTAACCGCAAGGAAAACTGCCGCTGCTACTTCCATCGAACTGCCCTGCTCTGTTTTAGAAACTGCTCGGCAGATCGCGCCCAGGGATTTTACTCTTCCCCCGCGATTCCTCTTCTAGCCGAACCGAGTTCTTTGGGGGTGAAGGGACGGGAGGGTTCCTTTTAATCAACTTCCCCCGATTTTCGTGTTGTGCTTAGCGATGTTCCACCGATCAAAGACCTTCCAATTCACGTTGGTTGTTGCGCAAACTCAGGCGAATAAACTCCCGTGTAGTTAAAGAGTCGCAAGATGCTCGTCGCAGCCACCCTGTCGTCGCATCCCGGATATGGCCAGGCTGATATTTTGGTAAGATTTCGCTGCCGAAGAAGGAGCTTAATTTTTTCGACCCGTCCGTCTCCTTTGGAGGAAACGCTGGAGGCCATCGCCTTCAACGCGGGTTCGGTCATCAAAAAGGTCAAATAAACCAAACTTGCGCTTGTAGCTCAGTTGGATAGAGCATCGGTTTCCTAAACCGAAGGTCGCTGGTTCGAGTCCAGTCAAGCGTACTTAGAATCCCAGTTGGAACAGGGTAGTCTCAACCGGATGCAGGGCTTGATAATGAATCTTGCCTGTCTCAAACAAGATTTAGCAAAAATGGTTTTTGCTAACCGCTTACCCAAGTTTCCAGTCACCGCAGATGCGAGTTTTGCGTCAGCGCATCAGCTCAACCAATCACGATTTTTCCAACTGGAATAAGCCATCAATACAGCAGAGACCAACATCACCACAGCGACCACTCCGGTGAGCGATACATTAACCCAAAACCAAACGGGTTCCTCGGTTCGCGTAATGTCGTAGGATAAAAATCGCCGCGCAATATGGAAGACGCCAGACTGCACGGAATAAATGGCTTGCCAAAGGAGAAATACTCCAAGTGCGCCCACAAAAAATGATTTAAGAAGGGACTTTAAACGGGCTTTTCCATCACCGATCTCTTGAGTGATCGGCCCGCACTGCACGCACATAAATCCATCCGGTGTTACCGTGCCGCCACATGTACGGCAAGGATCGGGATGGGGGCCTACCAGGGCTGCATGACAATCGGGGCACTGAGGGGGTGCGGCAGTAAAATCGGCCGGATCGAAGGGTTGCTCGCAGGCGGTGCAAAATAAAACTGGAGGATTGAGATTCATTGTTCTTGCGTTTAATTAAATCCAAAAATAGGGTTCGGGGAAAACTGAACGTTGGAGCCAAAAAACGTTGCAAAGGCAATTGCTTACCCATACTGGCAGGGCGCGTAACTGCCTGCAAAAAAGAAAGTATCGCATATTTCCCCATCTGCGGATGCGATATGATCAGGAATTCCATTCCCTACTTTCTAGAGACTTATTCGCTATGAATTTCAAATTATTGCCACTTTTCAGCCTCGCTTTGGTATTCCCCGCAATTTTGTTTGCTCAGGATTCCAAAGACGCTGAGATCCTCAAACAGGTTAAGAATCAAGCTCAAATGATGGTCGATGCCACGCTCAAAGGAAATTACGAAACCGTTGTCAAACTCACCTATCCACCCGCGCTTGAAACTATCGGGGGAATTGAAAAAGCGATCGAGGTCGTCAAAGCGCAAATGGCCCAAATGAAGGAGGGCGGCATGAAGATCGTGAGTTTCAAATTAGGGGATCTTAAGGAAATCGCACGGACGGCAGAAATGGCGTTTGTAATTATTCCGACCAACACAGAAATGACCATTCCCCAAGCCGACGTAACAGCCGTTTCCTATTTGCTCGGCATCTCTGCAGACAACGGAAAAACGTGGTCGTTTGTAGATGGAGCAGCGCTTGACCCTCAACCCAAATGGCTACCGAAACTACCTGAAAATTTCAAATTGCCTGCAAGTACCCCTCCCAAAATCAAAGCCAAATAGGTCGATCAACAGCACCGTTTTAGGGCTTCCTTCATGAACAACAGCATTCTAAAAATTTTATATCTATGGATTCTCTTGTGGAATATCGGCCCGCTTTTTAGCCACGGCGAAGATATGTCGCCCAGCTCTAATGAAGCAACAAACCGTCCCAATATCATCCTCATCATGGCCGATGACCTAGGATGGAAGGACTTGCATTGCTACGGCAATTCGATGGTCGATACGCCAGCAATCGATCAGTTGGCAAAATCAGGCATGCGTTTTACGGACGCTTACTCTGCCTCACCCGTTTGCACACCCACTCGGGCGGCATTGATGACCGGGCAATCGCCGGCCCGCTTGCAGATTACCAACCACGCGGGCGGTCATCCGCCCGAATTTCAATTACCGGAAACGGACCTCAAGAGCGCCGCATGGACACGGCACCTGCCACTCGCACAAGTCACTTTGGCTGAACACCTTCAAGAAGCCGGATATGCCACCGGGTTCTTTGGCAAGTGGCACCTGTCGCATCGCCCCCGGGGAGCGGGAGAACCGACTGAACCCATGTTGCGCCCCCAACACCAAGGCTTTGATGTAAATGTCGGAGGATGTGATTTTGGGGGACCCCCAAGTTATTTTGCACCGTACAAGAACCCGGAAATGGATGACGACGGCAACGCTTACCTACCCGATCGTTTGGCCGAAGACTGCGTCACATTTATCCGTGACCATCAACAGCAACCCTTCTTCGTTTGTTGGTGGAATTATTCAGTGCATTATCCGTTTCAGGCACCGGATTCATTGGTCAGGAAATATGAAGATCGGAAACGGACTCGAGATCTGGAACTACGAAACCCCACTTACACGGCAATGATCGAAGGCATGGATCGATCGGTGGGGCATCTCATGAAAGCCGTCAATGCCATGGGACTGGATAACAACACGCTGGTTATTTTCACGTCAGACAATGGTCCGTTCGCCGCAGATGTTCGCCCGTTACGTGCCGAAAAAGGCCACTTGTACGAAGGAGGTATTCGAGTGCCACTGATCGTACGTTGGCCCGGCGTTACGACGCCCCAAACCATTTGTAATACTCCTGTCATTACGATGGACCTTTTCCAGACCATTTACGCAGCGGCCAAACTACCACCGCAACCTGTGAAGACCGATGGAATGAATATCGAACCCTTGCTGAAAGGGACTGGGAACTGGACGCGTGAGGCACTTTTTTTTCACTATCCGAATTACGCGTTTCATAAAAAGAACCGCTTGGGTAGTGCGATTCGCGTAGGAAATTACAAACTGGTTCATTTCTATGATGACGGTAAGAGTGAGTTGTACAATTTGAGCGAAGACATTGGCGAAACCAACAACCTTGCCACAATAGAACCCCAGCGAACCGTCCGCATGGAACATCAATTGAAAGACTGGCTTGACGAAACCAAGGCCCAGCGACCAGTCCGCGTCCCGCCGGAAACTTCCAACAATCAGCCATAACGACCGTTGTCTACAGGCCGGACGCCTGTAATGCACAAAACTTACAAAGCGGCTTCCGTTGATCTACAATAATCACCGCACCCCATTTTGATGGTCAAATGGATTAGCAACGCGTCACTTTCTGGGCCTACACGGGACCTTCACCAGGTCAAAGGACATTCATGAAAATCAACTGGTTTCCGGGTCACATGCACAAGGCCCGTTTGCAAATCAAAGAGACGCTGCCGCAAGTCGATTTGTTAATCGAAGTTCTCGATGCGCGGATCCCTTGGTCCAGCGAAAACCCCATGCTGGCGGAATTGCGCGGTGAGAAACCGGTCCTCAAGGTTTTAGCAAAATATGATTTAGCCGATCCGGACCTGACTCAAACTTGGATTGGGCATTTCGAAAAAACCGCGGGGGTAAAAGCACGTCCTGTCACAACCAAAGACATCCCCAGCATCCGGAAACTCAAATCGGCCATGATTGGGATGATGCCCCACAAATCGGGCAAGACCATTACGACCATGGTTGTGGGAATTCCCAATGTCGGAAAATCAACCATCATCAATATTCTGGCCGGAAAAAAGGTCGCGAAGACTGGAAACGAACCGGCGGTAACGAAAGGTCAACAGCGGATCAATATTGGTGACGGTATTTTCTTGTTAGATACGCCGGGCGTTTTGTGGCCGAATGTTGAAAACATTAAAAGCGGGTTTCGTCTGGCGGCCATTGGTTCGGTAAAAGAAACGGCCTTGGATTATGCCGACGTCGGTTTTTTTGTGGGACGCTTCCTGCTTCAGCATTTCCCTGAGCGTCTGTTGGAACGTTTTGGGTTGGAAGAAACCCCTGCCGATGTTGAACAATTGATCAATGCGATTGGGCGTAAACGCGGTTGCTTGGGGCGCAGTGGTGTCGTCGATATCGATCGCACTTCCAAGATTCTAGTTACAGAATTACGGCAAGGAACTTTAGGTCGACTGACACTGGAAACGCCCTCGATGATGGAAATTGAAAAAATCGAAACCGCGCGTGACTTGCTTGAAAAAGAAGAAAAGAAAAAAATCAAAGACGCTAAACGCAAAAAGCGTTTTCAAACGAAACAACGCGCGCAACGAAAAGCACGCGAACATCGCCGATAAATCTATCCTTAGAACATGCTTGCAAGCCGGCAACCGCAGATAGTAATTCGGCCATTTCCCCTCAGAAGCAAATGCCAGCTGCTCCATTCCCGGAAATCTTTTCTGCCGCGGGTGAATCTGTGCTACCAATTCGATACGATTGAGCTCTCGAGGGCGGATCATCTTTTTTATCGAGGAGCGATTCAATGAGAAAGCAAAACTTTGTCTTTATCGGACTTACTACGCTAATAATTTGCTGGGGATTTCCCATCGTCCCTGTAATCGGACAGGACTTTCAATTTGAAAAGCCGATCCGTCTCTCTGCCGCCGGTGAGGTTATCGATACCGCTCCCCATACCGCGCATAGCGGGCCGGCCCTGGCCGACATGAATAACGATGGAAAAGTTGATTTATTGGTCGGAAATTTCAGCGGTACCATCGAGTACTTCGAAAACATCGGCACACCAACCGCCCCCCAACTAAGCGTCGGCAAAATGCTGGAAGCGGACGGTGAGACCATTCGCGTCCACAACTGGTGATGCATCGGTTTGAGTCCGCAGTTTGTGGATTTAAATGGCGACGGGACCCATGACTTACTGACAGGTTGCTTCGAAGGAGGCCTTTACTGGATGCAAGGCAAGGGACCGCTCGAGTTTGCTCCACCGTCCGCTATTCTGGATGCCGACGAACAAATATTACGTTTGGGGCAATACTGGTCCGACGAGGATAAGGAATGGAAACTGAGCGAGCAGGAACTGGGAATCAGCGGGCACGCCGTCGATTTCGATGACGATGGCGATTTGGATTTGTTGCTGGGGAGCAATGACGGCTTCATCTTTCTCCGCAAAAATAACGGCACCAAAACGCTGCCCGTGTTCGCTGTCGAAAACATTCCAGTTGTTTCAGGTGATCCCGACGACCCGACACCTTTACAGACCGGCGATGGTCATGCGATGCCCATCGCATTTGACTGGAATCAGGACGGAAAATTTGACTTAATTTCCGGAAGCGATCACTCCGGTATTTGGTGGGCAAAAAATATTGGCAAAAAGGGCGCTGCCAAATTTTCCAAAATGGAGAAGCTCTTGGAACCGACTCAGCAGGATACCCAGGGTTACTCCATGGGGAAGCGACTGCAGGTCGCCGCCGGTGATTTTAATGCCGATGGAAAACCCGATCTCATCGTTGGTGATTACAATCAGACAACGCCTCCCGATACGCGCACGCCGGCAGAACTCGCGAAACAGAGAGACCTGATGTTCACCATCAGCGAAATACAAGAGAAGATGCTGGCCTCCAAAGCCAAGTATCACGCGGCTCGAGACGCCGACGATCCACCCTCAGAGGAAACCTTATCTCCCATAAAAGAAGAAATGCTCAACTTTGAGCAGGAATATAAAAAATTGGTCGCACAGCACCGGGCAGCTCGTCCAGTTACGAAACTGGCGGGCTTTGTTTGGCTTTTCCAGCAAAAATGAGCAATGGAATGGCTCGCTAAACGGCGTTCGAAGCAGGATCTCGTGCATTTCAAAGGCAGGATTTTAGGCGGCGCGCGGTCAGCGACGACGTTTACGGGCCGGGGAAATCGCGGTACGATTCGGTCCGATCAATTGACGCGGTAAAAAGCGTCAAAACGGGCAGCAACACGAAGGTTTCGCCCAAGAAAACGGTCGGACAGACGAATACCTCATTGAACACATAACGTACCACGCCCGGTCGATGGGTACCTTTCTAGACGGACAGGAAAATTTCATGGCAACAGGCAAACCGGTCTCCAGCGTCAAACCGATTGTGATTTACGATCACCTACCCGGAATACTCGCGGCCTACCCAGCAGCGCTTTTTGCGTTGCTGGGCCTGGCATCGCTGCCGGCACAATTGGCTAGAGGCGCGGATCAAGCGGTCCCTCAATGGGTCCCGAATCCCTCGATGCTATTTTGGATTGGTCTGACAGTGATGCTGGTCTGGTACGTGGCCTTCCGATTCAACATGCCCAAATCTAAATTTTGGCTGATGTTCGGCCTATTAGGGACCTTTGTGGGAATCCCAGTGGTACTGGAAGTCACCGGTTTGATAAAGGTCTTTACCCAGTCTGCGAATATCCTTGCCGGATTGGCTCCTGTAGCAAACGCCGGTGCCTATTTCGCCTTGGCGATCGTCTTCTTTATTATCTGGCTAGGCAATTTCATCTGGAGTCGTACCCACCTGCGAGTTCGCATCGATGAATCGGGACTGACCATCAATCGCCTGGGCGGTAAAGGCGAGCGGTTTGAGTTGATCGGACTGAAGACGGAAAACGAGCCGCTGGATTATCTCGAATTGTTTGTAGCGGGTGTCGGTTCTTTGACATTAAAGACGCGGATGAACAAACCTATTTTCGAGATGAAACGCGTGGTTGGACTCTACCGAACGCCTCTGTTCCCGTTTTTCCGCGGCAAACTCTCACGCATCGAAGAAATCCTCAGCTACCAAGGTAAAGTCGTTTCCGTTGAACGGCAGGACGCCCTTGATGCTGCAGAAATGACCGATGCCATGGAATCGGAGGCCGACGAACAGGTCTCCGGAGGCGGCGAGGGAAATGACGGAGCAGGTGCTTCGTCAGGGGACGGCCGCGAATTGAATTAAGGCCATGATGGCGCGGCACGGTACCGGTCACAGATGTGGTTTAGAAACAAAAAAAGGCAACGCTTCGTCTGCAAGAAGCGTTGCCTTTTATTTTGCGAGGTCGTCACTTAAGCCGGTACAACGGCATGAGCTTTCATAAACTCCAACGCATCCCAAGCTAGTTTTTCTTCCGTATCGTACATCCGTCGCCAGATTTTGGTGGCCGCCGCCAGTTCCGGTAATGCCAACCCAAATGCTTCGACAACCATCCAACCGTCGTAGCCAATTTCACCCAGCGTCTCAAAATTGGCCTTCCAGTCGATATTGCCCGTTCCCGGTGTGCTGCGATCGTTGGCCGAGATGTGCACATGACAGATCGCGTTATCACCGGTGCGAATCGCCTCCGCAATATCCTTCTCCTCGATATTGGCATGAAAAGAATCATACATGATTCGACAATGCGGGTGGTTCACATCCCGAGCAAAACGAACCGCATCCGCAATCGTATTTAGCAGATAAATTTCGAAGCGGTTGAGGCTTTCCAGGGCCAACATAATATTTGCCTGACCGGCATGTTCGGCGACGGCCTTCATGCTTTCCACACCCCATTTCCATTCGTCCTCCGTTGGTCCCGCGCCGGAAAACTCACCTAGTGCAGAATGGAACGGACCCACCAGATGGGACGCTCCCAGGGCGTGGCAACAATCAATCGCTTTTTTACTAGCGTCGATACCGGCCTGGCGGACTGCGGCATCGGGACTGATGGGATTGTCCTCCGGGGTACGAATCGTCACCGCCGTTCGTTCTAACCCGATATCATCCAGCTTTTTCCCCCACTCTGCGTAATCCAAATCGTAATTAAACAAAGGGACTTCGATGCCGTCGTAGCCCATCTTTTTCAAAGACAGGCAAACATTCATCAGGTCATCATTCAATTCGCCGGACCAGAGCAGCAGGTTCATACCGTATTTCATAATTCTCTCTTGGGGTGCAACGTTTTTGTATTTAGATTTTGAATGGGTTATGTCGGCGGTGTCAACATTTTGGGTGCCAGTTTATAAACCCGCTCCCGAGCTGTGGGAAGCCACTCAAGGAATGACTCGGGTAATTCGGCAAGTTTCACCGAATGCAACACACGGTTTAATCGATATCGGGTTCTTTGATCGTCGACGTAGTCGTAAAGATAGGCCTCTTTCAAATAGCGAGGTAGAAAGGCCTCAATACGATCTGTCGGAATTCCCGCCATCTGGTTAATAGACTTCTGTACAAATGAAGGATCGACGGACTCGACCTTTCTGTAATAGTCATCCAGCTGGGAACGATCCTGTTCGGTCAGATACGCATCCAATAACATCTCAATCAGAATATGCCCTGCCAGGTGCGGGCGAAACCCCGCATCCGCACCCAATAATTCGCGGAGCTCAATAGCGAATTGTAAATTCGTCTCCACGAACTCCCGTTTTTCGTGGAACCAGTAATCATCTTGATGATGCCGCACGATTCCGGCTGCCAACTGGCCCAGATCGAACTTGGCACTATCCACAAACTTAGCCGCAAATTTCTCCCTTGCTCGAGTCTTCCGAGCCACCATCGACAGCCAATCGGGCACGCAGGTCCCCACAATGAAATGAGGATCGCGGTCCAGAAAACGATAGGCGTGAGAAAAACAGTTCATGGATTAAACCCAGCCTCGATTGACCGAACCGGTGTCGGCCAGGCTGGACACGTTAGCTGATATTGCACCACATTTTGGTTTTCGCACTTTCTAACACGGCATCGCAGACTTTTTGGGTCTCCAACGCGTCACGGAATGTTGGGCCAGCATTTTCGCCGCGGTCCAAACCACCGAGAAAGTCTGCCACCTGATGCACGAAACTATGTTCATACCCAATTTGTAATCCGGGCACCCACCAATGATCCATATAAGGGTGGTCTCCCCCGTGATCCGTTACGTGAACATTGCGCCAACCGCGTACGGCACCCTCATCGGCATGA
>CAJQPP010000163.1 GCA_905480235.1 uncultured Pirellulaceae bacterium | reverse complement strand
GATCGGCGTCGACGCCAATTCCCAGTTTGGCAAGGCGCCTGCACGCACCGAAAAACCTATCCTGATTTACGGAACCTCAATTATGCATGGCGCCTGTGCATCGAGAGCCGGCATGACGATCTCCTCGATCTTGGGCCGTCGCCTGAATCACCCCATGATTAATTTGGGATTTTCGGGGAACGGTCGAATGGAGCCCGCCGTGGGTGAATTCGTCACGGAACTCGATCCAGCCATCATCGTCATCGACTGTCTCCCCAACTTGAATCCCCAACGCGTTGCAGAACGATGCGAGCCACTGGTTCGACAGCTTCGAGAAGCAAAGCCAGATACCCCCATCCTGCTTGTCGAAGATCGCGTCTTCACTAACGCCTGGATTCGCAGCGGTGCTAATTCGTTTCACAAAAACAACCGCGCGGCATTGCGGGGGGCTTACGATCGTCTGGTAGCAGACGGCGTCAAAAACCTATATTACCTACCGGCGACAGATCTGCTGGGCGATGATCACGAAGGCGCCACGGATGGTTCCCACCCAAGCGACCTCGGCATGATGCGCTATGCAGATGCCTACGAACCCGTGCTACGAAAGATACTGGGCGACTAACGCAGCGCAAAGCACATTGTGAGATGGCAGTCCCCTGCCTTGGGCAAACAGGCCTCAAGCTCCGACCCATTGCGCGTGAACCGATTTGGCTCGCGCGGGATCGTCAGTGCCTGATATGATCGATCTCCCATCTGCGAAAACGGTCACCAATAATTCTGGTAGCTGGAATTTCAAAAGGTATTCATTTTGCTGGACCTCACCATGCCGCCGCAGCCGCTCTCCCAACTCCACGAGGTCGACCGCCGCATCTCCGGCGGGTTTGATTTGCACCGAGTTCCTGCCGCATAATATTGCAGTCGTGGTGGCTTGCTCGCCGGACAACCACGCACGGTGTCCCTGGCGGCAAGTTGGGCACGCGACTTTCTCAGCAAGATTGCCCAGTTTCATTTTCGTAAACCGATTCAGCCAAAGATCCACGACCGTCAAGTCGCGACTGACATGCTCGACATTACCTGAAAGAATTTTCAAAGCCTCAGCAGACTGAATCGACGCCACCATGTTCACAGCAGGTCCAATGACACCCGCCACGTCGCAACCTGCCGTCGTACCGGGTGGGGGTGGCCCATCGACCATCAGGCAATTCAAACAATTCGATTGACCAGGAACAACGGTCATGGATTGCCCTTCGCTTCCAATGCACCCTCCGTATATCCATGGAATCCCGCTTTCCATCGCATAGTCATTGATCAAAAATCTGGCTTCGAAATTATCCGTTCCGTCCACAATCACAGTGACCCCGGCAGCCAATCGTGAGATGGTCCGGTGGCTGAGATCTTCTACGAACGCCTCAACTCTGACCTGCGAATTGATCGTTTCCAGTTTCCGTTTCGCTGCGATGGCTTTGGGTAAGCCCGATTCCACATCCGCTTCATCGAAAAGAACCTGACGCTGCAAGTTGTGCAGTTCAAGATAATCGCGGTCAACGATCCGTACGCATCCCACACCGGCGCGGACCAACGTTTCCGCAATCACACTGCCGAGCGCCCCGCAGCCCACCACCAAGGCGGTTCCAGCGGCCAGCTTTCGCTGTCCCTCTATTCCTATTCTCGGAAATAATATCTGCCGCGAATATCGATCGAAGTCTTCGGGATTTGATGCTGCATCAAGATTCACGCTTGGGCCTCCAACAATAAAGGCTTTAAAAAACGTCCTGTCACGCTGTTGGTATTTTCACAAATTTGCTCCGGAGTACCTTCCGCAACCACTTGCCCGCCAAGTTCCGCTGGCCCCGGCCCCAAATCAATAATGTGATCGGCATGAGCCAGCATCAAGAGATTGTGTTCAATCACAATCAAGGAATGCCCTACGTCGATCAAAGCGTCAAAGGAATCGACCAGCCGAACCACATCGGACATGTGCAGACCAAATGTCGGTTGGTCCATGATAAAAAGCGTGCGTTTCTGGCCACCTTTGCCGAGAAAGGAGGCCAGCTTCAGTCGTTGGGATTCGCCCACCGAGAGGGTGCTTACAGGCTGTCCAATTTGCACATAGCCAAGTCCAACATCTTTTAGCAATTTAAGTCGCGCTTGCACTTTGCGATGTCCGCGAAAAAAAGCAAACGCCTGATTCGCCGTCATTTGCAGTATGTCTGCCACGTTGCGGTTGCGATAACGCACCGCGACAACTTCCGATTTGAAACGCGTTCCCCGACATTGTTCGCAGGTCCTCAAAACATCAGCCATAAACTGCATATCAATTCGCAAATACCCGTCACCACTGCAACGGTCACACCTGCCGCCTTCGACGTTAAAACTGAAAGCGCCTGGTTTCAGGCTGCGTGCCTTGGCATCTTGGGTATCGGCAAATACTTTGCGAATTTCATCCCAGGCCTTCACGTAGGTCGCCGGGTTACTGCGTGAGATTCGCGGTAGCGCTGATTGATCAATGACGGCTATCTGATCAAACCGATCGCCTCCATGTAGTTTCGAGAACTCCAATGTTGGTTCGGTATTATCCTGAATTCGATTTTGCAGTGCCGGTGCCAAGGTTTGGCGTACCAGCGTACTTTTCCCGGCCCCGCTGACACCCGAAACAACGCACAAGACATCGAGCGGAAAATTGACCGTGATATTTTTAAGATTGTTTCCTCGCGCCCCAGACAATTGTATCCGAGAACGTTGACTATCTCGCCTCTCGCCCGTGAAGCTGAACCCCCGTTTGCCGCTCATGAATTCTGCGGTCACCGTGTCCGATCCCGTTACCAAATCCAACGGTGATCCATCGAAGACGACTTTCCCTCCCCCGCGCCCCGCTTCAGGTCCGATTTCGACCACCCGCTCGGCCAGGCCGATCATCCGAGGGTTATGATCCACGATGACCACGGTATTATTGCGGTCTTGAAGTCGACCGATCTGGCCCGCAATCTGTTCAATATCGGAGGCATGCAATCCTGCAGAGGGCTCGTCGAGCACGTACAGCAGATTGACCAAGTCCGACCCCAACGCACGGGTTAACGCAACACGCTGACGCTCACCCGAACTAAGGGTTCGCAACTGCCTGCCCACCGTCAGATATCCAACACCCACGTCACTTAAAAATTTCAATCGTCGTGAAAGCAACTGCAACAAAGGAAAAGCCTCGGTTCGGGCTTCGTCATTTTCCAAGATCGCCTGAAACCTCATCAACAATTCATCAATAGGGACCTGAGAAATGTCGGCCAGATTCATGCCATCGATGCGATAGGATAACGCGACTTCGTTAAGTCGATTACCACGGCAATCGGGACAGTCTTTGTAGGAGCGCCAGCGGGCCAGGAAAATGCGCAAATGCATTTTGTATTTCCGTCGCTCTAGCCACCTAAAAAACCCATCCAAACCGCCGAAATCCCGCTCGCGGTCGCCTTCCCAAACCAGCCGAAGCTGTGATTCCGTTAGATCGGCAAAAGGTGCATCCAGAGGAAAGTCATGAACCTCAGCGATGGCTGCCAACTCCTCCCGTTCGTGTTGATAAGCCGGCGACTTCCATGGCGCAATGGCGTTGTCCGCTACCGATAAAGATGCGTCTGGAACAATCTTGTCGATATCCAAAAAGGAGACGCTGCCAAACCCTTCGCACGTAGCGCAAGCGCCTTTGGGACTATTAAAACTGAATAAACCTGCGTCAGATTCTGGGAATTCGGTATCGCACTCCGCACAAACTAAGCGGTTGCTGTAGCTCCGTTGATCAAAATTAGTCCCATCTACCTGCAGGTCACCGTCGCTATTTTCCAGTAAAATCACGGCCGCATCATGCCCGTAGAAAAAAGCCGTTTCCAACGACTCGATACAACGCACGGGCTTTATGTTCCCTGTCTTTAAGCGATCGACGATCACCACCATGGAGCAGATCTCCGGCCGCGCGAAATCTGACAACGGCAAACCATCCGTTTCGTAACTAGCGCCTTCCATGATGACGCGACGAAACCCATTGCGTTTAATATCGGAGATGACGGCCTGTAATTGCTCAGCCGTTTCCCAGTGTACCTGAAACCCAATTTG
>CAJQPP010000162.1 GCA_905480235.1 uncultured Pirellulaceae bacterium | reverse complement strand
CCGCGATAGCGGTTTCACTCAAAGGTCGCTGCTATTCAGCGACCCGCCAGACTTTTTTGCGGCGGTTTATTTTCGCCCAATAAGGGTGCTGACGATCACTGCGTGTCCGTACGTCTTCCAACAGCGTTTTGCGGCTTGGTTGGACGCCGCCTTTGAATTCACCGGATTGGCCTCCAATTTCCACGTTCTTGGAAAAATCGACCAAGCCAGGTGACAGCCACACGGTAGCATTTTCTCGAGCGCCGCGAATATAGAAGAAATTGGGACGGGTATCTTTGACCGTACCTTCGATGTCCCAATTGCTGCGGTTTCTGACTTTGTTCCAATCGTGTTCTGGCAAAACCATTTTGGGGTTATTGGAAAGGTCGATTTCCAACCACCAAAAGTAATTATCCCAGGGCCGCATCGACGCGCACTTAAAGTTGCGAACATCGAATTGTCGCCGCTGTGGTCCCATCCATTGAAATAGGTTGGGTAGCTCATCCGAAAATCGTTCGGTCCCTCGCCCTTTGTAATGCACAATGATCGTGTCGAAACCCTTGAGCATCTGTTTATTCCACACATTGGCGTTGGATCTTTTGGAATCGAAGTCCCTGCCCCCGTTCACGAAGTACCAGCGAAGATGGTATTTCCCATTGCTGTGATAGTGATTGACGTATTTGCTGATCCGCGCTGAGATGGGAATCACGCCGGCCCAGTGTTCCGGGTGGGACTGACCAATATCCCAGGCAGCATTCGCTCCAGCGAAGTGGCCGGAGAGAAATACTCGATCCGTATCAATAGAGAAGCGACGGCAGGCATCCCGTAAAGATTTCAATACCACGGCATGTTCACTGGCACTAAATTCATACTGGCTCTGGTCAGGACTCATCCAATCGGGCGCAATCACGATGTAACCGTTGCGCGAGGCTTGCCCGGTTCGAAGTTTTAAACGGGGGTGGATAGGCCCCGCCCAGAAATCGATTTGAGATTGAGGACCGGTTGTCACCGTTCCACCGCCGAGCGTGACAACACACGGGTAGCGTCGATAGGGATCGTATTCGGGCGGTAGTTGTAATAAGTAACTGGCTTTTTCAGCCGGCATCCCCGGTGGTCCGGGAATTTCAATTTCGAACCTCATGGTTTCGGTCAGCGAAATCTCGGCTTCACTCGGGGCCAAGGGCGGTTTGATATTTTTAACAATTTTATCGAGGTACTCAGGGCTACCGGTTTCAATGGTGGCTAGTTCTTCAAGAATCTCCAACCGGCGATCGACTCGCGGTGTTTGCAAATACTCAATGACCAGAGCTCGCGTTTTTAGCAACGACTCGGATTCTGCAACATTAGAAATGGCGGAACCCGCCCCGATGACCCAGCCGCTCAAGGCGAGGGAGAGTTTTTGCTCGTCATCCAAGGTGTTGTCATCAGACAGTCTTTCAAATGTAGAAAGTCTTTCTGCATTGTTGGCGTTTAGGTCGTTTTGCAGCTCTTCCCGGAAAATTTCCAACGCTTTTGTCAGTTCCGCGCCAGTCTCCGGTTTCGCAATCACGGTTTCAAGCAATGAAAGGGTCAATTCACGAGCTTTGTCTACCGTTTGCTGGGAGGCCTTAATTTGTTTCTTTAAGTCGCTGACCTCAACAAGAATGCCACTGGCGATTCCGATGGAATCCTGAAGCGGTTGGATCATCGCAGTCGCCAAATCAGGTTGCCCGGCAGAGAATCGCAAGCGAGCTTCATCCAACGCCTGTCTAGCAATTTGGCTGCGCAGCAAATCCCCTCTTTTTTTCAATTCCTCTTTTAATCCGGGAAAGTCTCTGGCGATGTCTCGTAATGCTTTTTCGGCTTGCCGATATTTGCTGGCCTGTACATAAAAATCGACCAAACGCATTCTTTCATTGGCATCATCGGTGTCTTTGATTTGACGTTCAAGAACCTCCACAAGCACCCGCGTGGGAATCGAAGATAGGGATAAATACATGTCCCAGTTGTCGTCGGGCCCGAGTGTGTTGACGATCCCCTGAATCCTAACAAACCTCGGATTGATGCGCGTAATGCCTTGCAGCAATGTCTCAGGGCCACGACGGGATTGCACTGTGATGTTGCGGCGACCCCACCCATCAAAGGGACCAATGCTGAGAATGGGACCGATTTCTTTCCCCAGACCATCACCATCATGAACCCTTTGCCAAATTTCAAACTCCTCCTCAAATCGATCGAGAGGAGCCGTGTTAGCCACGTTGTACTTGGCAACGAAGACTTCTCTTAAATCTTCATCGATCAGCGTAATCGCTTGCGTGGAATCGCCCGTCAGATTGGTGGGGGTGGGTCCCACGGCAGCCAGGCTTCCCAAACGACCGGAAAACCGCATCCCGTTGAGCAGTTCGACGGTTTGCGGTTCGTTGTTGCTGATTTGTGCCGAAAGATTCATGGGATCCCAGCAAGCCACTGTGATCAGGGCCACGAGAGCCAAAACCCGCGTGCGCAGCATGCAATGCGGAACCGCCAGTGCTTTGGTTTGAACTTGTGCCACAGATTTCATCCAATTTGCCTCGAGGTTTCAGTGCCCGTCCTTATTTTACGTCATTCAACGCCCAGGGGCCCGTTTTTTTCACGCTGGACCTTTGACCCGTCCGCAAAAGGTGTCGACAATCGATACTTTCCACCAGCCCCCTGAAATTGGCCGAAAGCGGATCTTATGCCGATTCGATTTGAATGCCCACAATGCCTATCGCGACTCACCATCAGTCGTAAATTCGCTGGAAAACGCGGCCGCTGTCCTCAATGCAAGAACCGTATTCAGGTTCCTGAAATCGAAATCACAGATCCTCTTGCCGAAGACAGTTGGGTCAACCCTCAGCCGATGGATCCGGCCTTAATTGAGAATAAACCATCAGAGGGCATTCAGGGAACGGCAATAATGCCGGCCACGCCTGCGGTAACCAAAGACGCTCAGTTTTTTACGGATAAAGTGCCTATTCCACGTTGGGCGGTTTATTTGCAAGGTGCATTGCTGGGCGTGATCGCGACCACATTTTTTATTTTTGGCTTGGCGGTCGGGAATAATACTGCACCGGTTCCTGCGGGCGAGGCAAGCAAGGATTCTGTGATCGCTGGTGCCGTTTATTTCGACTCGGGTCGCGAGCGTATGGCGGACTTCGGCGCGGTGGTCATCTTTTTGCCAGTCGATTCAGCACCTCGCGAGCGACCGGATGCGGCAGGGTTACGTCCGGATCGATTCCAAGCTGTTCGTAATCCGGCCATCGATGCGATACGGGGGATGGGGGGGGCAGTGGTAAGGACCGATCGGGATGGCAAGTTTGAGTTAGAACTGGCTGCACAAACGACTTATTGGTGGTTGGTGATTTCGCGAAATAAATCCGTGAAAGAAACGGACATCAGCAAACAGACCCGGGCCGAGTTAGGTGCCTGGTTCTTGCCCATTGAGGATTTGCTGGGTGAGCAGGACTTTGCTTGGAACAAAATTCGTGTTTCGGGAAGCCGAGTCTCGATGCAAACGATCACCTTTTAAGTTTGCTCGTCATGTTATTTTAGCCCACGACGATCTTCGGAGTTTATTTATCGCACCGCAGGCAGCGTTAAAGAATGATTTTCACTTTGCGATACCGCACGTTTAACCAAGAATCTCTCTTTTGCGATCTAAGTAATCCCAGATAACGTACCGATCCAAGTTGCCACCACTGGTAAATACGACCCGCCCTTTGGTTGATTCGGCAATTTCGTACGCGAATCGAATATCGGCTTCGCTTTGAGACCAACTGGGTACGAGAAACATATTGATAGTGATGCCTTCGTTTTGGCAGAGCTTGGCTTCTCGCAACGTCGCTTGCTCGGTCGCTTTGTGCGGCGGGTAAAGCATGTAGAGTTGGGAATCTTCAAAGTGGGCTGTGGGTAGACCGTCTGTGATGACAAAGATTTGTTTATTCGGAGTCGATTTTCCTGCTAAAGATTGGCGAGCCAGTCTCAGAGAGTGTTGCATATTGGTGAAATGTTGATGCACCATGTGCTCGCTCACATTTTCGTCCGCCATATCGACCCGCAAGCGGACAACTGGGTCGTAAATAGTGACCGGCTTGGGCATTAGGCCGGCGATTTCACCACTGCGATGGAATTTCGCAAAGGTGTACATTTCGATGAAGCTCAAAAAATCGCCGGGATACTCACTGCGAATCAAACCATCGAGCGCCAAGGCCATACGTTTCACATTCATGTACTGGCCGTCGTGACGCATCGAACCGCTCATGTCCATCACCACCGCGGTCGCACACCTAGGTGTGTTTCGCGTGCGATGAACGACGATATCCTCAGGTCTCAAACGGATTGGCATCTCCGTCCCCTGTCTCACCATGGCATTGATCATGGTTTGTGGGATATCCATCTGCGTAACGGAATCGCCAAATTCGTAGGGCTTGGTCTGTTGTAATTCAACCGACCCCTCGCCAATCACATTACCATCATGCCGACCGGTTCTCGATTCTTTCAGTTGCCCAAACAGTTTCCCCAACAACTGATTTTGAAAAACTCGAAAAGCCTGTGGCGTCAGTTGGAATTGCTGGCCGTCAAATTCGATGCCCTGTTGCTCAGCCATTTCACGCACGTAGTTTTCGATGGACCGCTGCATTTCTTCGAGAGAGTGCGTATCCTGCTCGGGTACGAATTCTTTCAGTTCGTCGATATCGAGAATAGCAATCTGCGCGTTTTGCCGTGCTTCTTCAAGTTGTTCCAGAAGCTCTTCGAGCTTGTCCAACATCTCCTTGATTTCAAGCGCTTCCTCAATGGTTAGGGATTGGTCACCCGTAAAGTAATACTGGGCCGCCAGTTCATCAATTTGATACTTGTTGGCCAAATGATGCATCACTCCCACCAGCCCTCTGGCAAATGTGCCGGTGTCATCTCCGGAGGCATACCATAGGCGTTCCAGGTCATAAAGTTGCGCCTGTTTGACGGCTTGCCGATACCTATCGTTGAGTGATTTAGGCGGCTTAAGCTGGTTGGCGTTCTGCATGAACACCTGCGTTGCCAATTCCTGAACGGTATCGGTTTCATAAGTTTCCAGAATGCGTCGGCGCTTATCCTCGAGGATGGCCTGGATTTTATCGATGCTAGGTCCGAGCTGCGAGAATTGCTCCGGGTCCAAGCGAACCGCTCTCGCCAATTCTTCTTCAGTCAGTTGACGCACCGACCCGTACTGCAACATGTGCTCCATCATGGGAGACACAAAATCTGGCGGCGGTTGCGTCGGGCTTGGGAAATGTTTGGGGTCATACTTTTGATAGGTATGAACCACCCCACCTAATTCGGCGGCCCGAGACGAGTTTTTTTGTGGAGATTTGGACACGGGTCAATCCTCAAACTTCGTAG
>CAJQPP010000161.1 GCA_905480235.1 uncultured Pirellulaceae bacterium | reverse complement strand
CCTTGACGCCGCGGCACTGGCACATGATCTGGTGACTACCGCCGGTGTCGTTTCCCACACTGGCGTCGGCGGATTTACCGTGGGAGGCGGCATGGGCCGTACGGACAGGGTGTTCGGTTTGGCCGTGGACAATCTCCTGGGCGCCACGTTGATTACCGCTGACGGCACCATTCGCCAGGTTGGCCCTGATCAGTACGAGGACTTATTCTGGGCGATTCGCGGGGGCGGCGGAAACTTTGGTGTCGTTACGGAATTCAGCTTTCGCCTGCACCCCTTCAACCCGACGATCTACGGAGGCCCGCTGGGTTATTCATGGTCGCAGGCCCGGGACGTGTTGAATCACTGGGCAGAGGTCGGCGATAAGTTGCCGGACGCCGCCAGCGTAGAACCGAGTTTTTATGTCAACCCGGACGGTGAACGCGTCATGGGAGTGGGGCTCTATTTCACCGGGGATCATGCGGCCGGCGAGAAGGAGTTCGACAAGTGGGTCAAGGCCACCAAGCCCGTATCAAACGACCTCGGCCTCAAGTCTTACCAGGCCGTCCAAACCCAGTGGGATGGTGTTGCAGCGCATGGCCGCCTCAATTATTTGAAGTCGGGTTTTCTTCCTGAGCTGACATCTGCGGCCATCGAAGCCATGCTCGAGAGTTACCAGGGCGAGAACTTACCCAACATATGGTTTCAGCACCTCGGCGGGGCCTCTTCGCGTGTTGATCCGCAGGCGACGGCTTTTCCCCATCGCCGCATGCACAGCAATTATGGCATTGACGGGAGTTGGACCGATCCAGCGGAATCGGCTGTCCGGATTGCGAAAATTCGCGAGATATATGCGTCTATGGAGCCGTACATGGAAGGTTTTTACACCAATCTCAACGAGGATACCTTAAGCAAAACGCAGCGTAACTATGGCGTCAATTACGACCGGCTGGTGCAGATCAAGAATCGCTTCGACCCGACCAACCTGTTTCGCTTGAACGCCAATATCCAACCAACGGTTTGAAACCAGGCATCGGATTTACCATGACCTCGCGTAGTATGGGTTATTCAGATCACCATGTGTTCGAGGTCGAGTCCTGGGTGTTGAGGAGGTTTTACCAATGACAGATAACGCCGGGTTCGAAGGAGGCTGCACCTGCAAGGCAGTCCGCTACCGCATGCACAGGGCTCCGCTGTTCGTGCACTGCTGCCATTGTCGCTGGTGCCAGCGCGAAACCGGTGCCGCCTTTGCACTTAACGGTCTGCTGGAAGCCACTGAGCTGACCGTGCTGAAGGGCCAGGCGGAGATGGTCGATACTCCGACAACTAGCGGTCGCGGACAGCGTATTGCGCGCTGCCCCGACTGCTACGTTGCCCTGTGGAGTAACTACAGCTCTGCCAAAGACGCTATTGATTTTGTCCGGATAGGCACACTGGATGACCCGGATGCATTTCCTCCGGATATTCATATTTTTACTTCTTCGAAACAGTCCTGGGTGATTCTGGAAGGTGGGGCTCCTGCCGTGCCGGAGTATTATGACTGGCGTGAGTATTGGCCGGCGGAGAGTGCCCGGAGGTTTAAGGCGGCGCCAAATAGGTAAAGTGATAATTGCGGGGGCGGGATCGGGTAATATCTCGGTCAGTTGTCAACCCGAATCGCATGGCGCGAAGTCTGTATCAAAACGTACCAAGCTGAATGTGACTCATAGTCCGTAGACGTAAAGTCCATATTCCACGACCCTGGTAACGTGGAAGAAAAGCAAGAAATTCTCCTCAGATTCGGCAATCGAGTCCGAGAACTTCGCAAAGTCAAAGGACTATCTCAAGAGGCTTTCGCCAGTCTATGTGGCCTAGATCGCACCTACATCAGTGGCATCGAGCGTGGTGTCCGCAATGTTTCCCTGGTAAATATCAGCCTAATAGCTGAATCCTTAGGCATTTCATTGTCAGAACTGATGCAGGGCCTGGGATGAAAATTCCACCGCAATCCAAGATCGTCATTGGATGGGATGTACGCGGATGGATGAGTAATGAACAAGCAGTCGCGGTTTTAGCTTTATCGGGCGACAGCATTGAATGGTTAGGCTATTGCGAGCGATTCAAGTTTCCCCTTTCCAAACCGTTCTCTCTATCTTCACTTCTAACGCCAGCTTTTGATAGCCACCTTCTACCAGGCGTCTTGGAATGCACCGAAATTGTTATCGCCATAGATGCGCCATTGGCTTTTTCCTCAGGTTTCTGTGCATTAGTAAATGGAAGGCCCCAGCCGAATAGTCCCCCCAAATCTGAAATATATAATCCTTTGGCTTACCGGGCATGCGAGCGCTGGATTCGAGATCAGTTCAATAAAAAGCCGCTTTCTGCATCCTTCGATAAATTGGGTAACAACGCGAGTTTGGCGATTTCATTTGCAAGTTCGCTGAAGCATGAAAGATTCAGTTTGGTGCCGCAGGAGGGAACACGTTCAAGCAGATCAATAATTGAGGTATATCCAGGTTTAACCAAGATCGGTATGGCGCGTAAGCATCCTGCGATTCCTCCGCTTGCTCAAGAAATTCCAGCGGAAATGGAGCCTAACACGGACATTTACGATGCAGCAATTTGTGCATTGCTGGGTGCCATTTACTTAGGCTGGGGTCGTGAGTTGGCCATACCCGATTTAGTGCAACCCATTGATGGCATCGACAAGGCGGAAGGTTGGATATATTGCTTACCACCAGACTACACACGTTCTTTCTGTATGGGGCGCGAAGAGTAGATGTCCACGTTGATGAAAAGGGCATATTACTCCAACTCAATTCATGAGTTTATGAAGGACTCTAACAATGAAATTTTGGGTCAACTTTCGGAGCACCATCAATTTGCATTGGAGGATTTGCAAAAAAATGCCTGGATAGAACAGATCAACATATTGAAACGATTGTTTGCAGATCAGCCCGATAAGGTTGGGAACATATTTTTTGAATTTGCAATTCCTAGAATGGGTAAGCGAGTGGATGTCGTACTGTTAATTGGTGATGTCATCTTTGTGCTGGAGTTTAAAGTTGGCGAGCAAAATTACCCTCAACATGCTGTCGATCAAGCGGTTGACTATTGTCTAGACCTAAAAAACTTTCATGAACAAAGTCATGAAAGAAAAATCGTTCCGATCCTGGTAGCAACCAATGCGCCTGATGTCTCAAATGAATTACGAATTTCTGCTGATCAAGTGTTTTTTCCCTTGCGTGCCAATCAATGCAACTTGTTGAGCATCATACAAACGGTGCCTATTGCAGACACAGACCCAATTGATCCGGAGGCATGGGTGAATTCGCTCTACAAGCCTACGCCGACAATAATTGAAGCAGCACAGGCTTTGTATCGCGGGCATTCAGTAGAGGAAATTTCCCGTTCTGATTCAGGTGCTATCAATCTGAGTCGGACGGCCTTTGCGATCACAGAAGTCATTGAGCAATCCAAAAAGAATCATCGCAAATCGATTTGTTTTATTACGGGTGTGCCTGGTGCCGGTAAGACTCTGGCAGGTCTAAATATTGCGAATGAACGTCACGATTTTGAGGCCGAAGAACACACCGTCTTTCTGTCCGGTAACGGGCCATTGGTTGAAGTGCTTAGGGAAGCGCTGGCGAGAAACGAAGTCGAAGATAAGAAAAATACTGAAAACAGAATCACCAAATCTGCGGCGATCACAAAAGCCAAAGCGTTCATCCAAAACATTCATCATTTCCGAGATGATTCACTAGCTAGTAACAAGCCGCCCATTGAAAAAGTAGTTGTGTTCGATGAGGCGCAACGAGCTTGGACAATGGAACAAACTGCTTCGTTCATGAAGCAAAAGAAGGGAATTTCTGACTTTGAAATGTCTGAGCCTGACTTCCTAATTAGCGTAATGGATCGGCATCAAGATTGGGCAGTGATCATTTGTCTCATTGGCGGAGGGCAAGAGATTAACAGGGGCGAAGCAGGCTTGCCGGAGTGGTTCAGCGCTTTGGAAGAAGACTATCCACATTGGGATGTCTACGTGTCGGATAAACTAACTGATGACGAATACACTATGGGAAGCTCTCTTTATTCGCATATTCGTGAAAACCGTACGGCCATCCGCGAAGACCTGCATCTCGGAGTTTCTGTTCGTTCATTCAGAGCAGAGAAGCAATCCGACTTTGTTAAAGCTTTGCTCGACAATCAGCCAGAAAGGGCGACATCCATATTTTTTGAATTGAAGGCGAACTACCCAATCGTTTTAACTCGAGATCTTGAATTGGCCAAGAACTGGTTGCGGTTAAAAGCCAGAGGTAACGAACGGTATGGATTAGTGGCTTCTTCCGGGGCAAATCGATTGCGCCCCGAGGGAATAAATATTAAAGCAAAGATCGACCCCAAGAACTGGTTCCTAAATGACAAAAATGACGTGCGTTCGTCCTTTTTCCTTGAAGAGGTGGCGACAGAATTTGATATCCAAGGGCTAGAGCTTGATTGGGTCTGCGTTGGTTGGGATGGAAACTTTTGCTATTCGCCCGGTGGTTGGCAGCACAAGAATTTTTCTGGAACAAAATGGCAGAACATTAACGATGCATCACGACAATTGTATTTGAAAAATTCTTATCGAGTTTTGCTTACCCGTGCACGCCAAGGAATGGTTATTTTTGTCCCCAACGGCAGCGACACCGATCTAACGCGACACAGGTCATTTTATGATCCGACATTTGACTACTTACGCGGAATTGGAATTAGAGAATTATCCGGTGTTGCAGCCGAAGAAGACCGATTAGTAGGTTAAGGAGGACGTTTTTCTTCGGTCACTTGTAGGTGAAAAACTCTTAATGCCGCGACTCGATACTCTCCCGAGCCGTTCACCGGCTACCAGGTCGGCGGAATTTAAGCGGGCCACATGAAAGCAGGCAAGAAGTCCAAGCCTATAAGGCAACTGAATTCACGGGGAGCTCACGTTTACAGCATACTTGAGATCAGCAATTTAGTAACATTACCCAAGTGAGCCAACTTGCTGACAAGATTCTCAATCGCGTAGAAAACCTCAACACGTATCGGCGTGGTGACCGTCGCGCACCGCACAAACCACTTCTGTTGTTGATTGCTCTCGCGCAACTAAAGAACGGAAAGAATCAGATTTATTTTCCCGAAGTCGAAGATCAGCTACGACCTCTGCTGAACTCGTATGCGCCGCCTGTATCAGCTCGACATCAACCTGAATTGCCATATTGGCACCTGCAAAGTGATGGCCTTTGGAGCGTTGAGAATGCAGAAGCGTTGCCACGCCAAAGGGGCGGGTTTCCGAAAATGCCTGCCTTACGTGGAACCAGCGCCGGATTTCCCGAAGACGTTGCGGAGGCACTATTGAACGAAGAAGGATTGGCTGAAAAGTTAATTCACACAGTTCTCGAGCAGCACTTTCCACCTTCCGTTCATGAAGACATTATTGCAGCCGTCGGACTTGGGCCGGATGAACACGTTTGGGAAGTTCGAGAGCAATCGCCAATCCTGAGGAAAATGCGACCCCGGGACCCCACTTTTCGAAAAAAGGTGTTGCGCGCATATGAGCATCGTTGTGCGGTAACCGGTTTCAGGGCAGCGCTCGGCGGTTCGTACTTCGGATGTGAAGCTGGCCATGTTCAATGGCACGCATTTGGCGGCCCGGATACCGTGGAAAACGGAATCAGCATGGAGCCCACCATACACAAGCTTTTCGATGCCGGAGCATGGACGCTCACCGATGATCGTCGTTTGCTGGTTTCCGCTGACTACACCGGCTCCGAGGCAGCAGTGGTGCGCCTGCGGGAACATCATGGCAAACCTATCCGCAAGCCTGTAGCGGGTGAGCCGTTGTTGGGCCTGGACTACATCAGGTGGCATCGAGAATCGAATTTAGGTGGAGTTTTCAGAGGTCCGGCCTTGGCCATATGAAGTGCTGTCACCCATACTCTCCAAATCCCGCAATATGTTCTGGCCGCATCAATCTCATCCAGGGAGACATCACCACCCTCCAGGTCGACGCCATCGTGAATGCCGCCAATAAATCCCTGCTGGTAGGAGACGGCGTCGACGGCGCCATCCACCGCGCCGCCGGCAAAGAACTTCAGGAAGCCTGCAGAAAACTGGGGGGCTGCGAAACAGGCAAAGCCAAAATCACCCCGGCATTTGCACTGCCCTCCCGCTACGTCATCCACACCGCCGGGCCGGTCTACAGCGGCTCGGCTAATGACGCGGAGCTGCTCGCTTCATGCTACCGAGAGAGCCTGAAACTCGCTGCGGATAAAGATCTCCAGAGTATCGCCTTCCCGGCCATCAGCACCGGAGTTTACGGCTATCCAAGGCGTGAAGCAGCGCAGATTGCTGTCGGGGAAGTCACCGC
>CAJQPP010000160.1 GCA_905480235.1 uncultured Pirellulaceae bacterium | reverse complement strand
TTGCAAGCAGCTTTTTGACCGAAACCCGTGTGCCTTTGCCTGGCGTCGAGTCGATATGCATTTCGTCCATCATGCGACGGACTCCGGGCAGCCCAAGTCCCAGCGTACCGCTGGAGCTGTAGTGATCTTGCATCGCCTGTTCGATATTTTCGATGCCAGGCCCCCGATCACTTGCCACAATTTCGATTCCCTTCGGATGATCTTCGCCCAATTGGTTTATTCGAATCTCACCCCTGCCAGCGTATTTCAGGATATTGTACGCCAACTCTGACGTCACCGTCCCAATTTTACTAGCGTCCGAATTGTTGAATCCGACATCTCTTGCGATTGACGAAACTTCAACAACGCATCGAGCGATGTCATGTTCCGACAAAATTCGAACGGACGCTCTCCTGATCATGTCCCTTGCTTCCGTTGATCGACGCCGGCGGAAGTTGCTCGGTAATCGGCCACTCGCTGGAACGCGTCGTCGAGATTTAATGCTGCCTCCAGACCATCCAGGTCGGCATCGAGCTCCACCAACGAGGACACGACACCCGGTTGAAGCCCGGCGAGAATCGATCGGGCACCCATCAGTCGTGCCATGTCTATGGTCTCCTTGATCGCTTCAAATTCAAGCAAGTCCATGACCACCACACCCGATACGTCCAAAATCACTGCCGTTGCATTTGAGCTCTCCAGCAGTTGTAGCAAATCGGCGCGAAACTGGTGAATGACCGATGTATCGAGATCGACTTGAATCGATGCGACCACACAATTTTGCGAAATTTGCAGCGGAATACGCACGATAGACTGGTCCTGCACTAGTTATTGGTTTCGACGATTTCCATGCCTAACCTGCTAAAGCCGTCGGCGAGAGCATCTTTCATCGTCGCAGTCGTTTTTACTTTGCCGACATCAATGCCCAAATCCACAATTGTTTGTGCAATGGACGGTGACACACCTGAAATCGTGCAATCACACCCCATCAGTCGTGTTGCCTGCGTTATTTTGATTAGGTGGTTGGCAACCGCCGTATCAACGACACCGACGCCACTGATATCCAAGATGAAAATTCTTGCCTGAGTTTCGGCAATTTTTGCCAGCGTGCCGTTCATGATGTCACCTGCCCGCTTGGAATCAATAATTCCCACAATTGGTAATAGCAGAATTCCATTCCAAATCTGCGTAACGGGAGTCGACATCTCCATCAAGGATTTGGCGTGGGAGGTCAACGTATCTTCAATGATTCGATTATAGGTTTCTACAACAATCGCCGTATCGAGATGCAACAGCTTTCCGAAAGATTCCGCCGTTGCAATCTTCTGGTCGGCTTTGAGCTTTTCTGTTTCCAGGATCCTGTTAAACAGTTCCTGGAACATGTTGACCGCCGCAAAATACGAAGGCAGCGGCAGACCGATTCTGGCATGAGCTTCGCCAATCCGGCGACGTTGAGCAACGTAAGTTTCGTTGATTTCTGCCTCAAAAAAGATTCTCCAGTAGTCGGTCTGAAGCGACTTGACTCGCTCGACGATGTTGGAATCTGGAAAGAACTCGTGGTACTCGGGGAGCTGTTCCAACCATAGATAAAACGGATCGATCATCTCGCTGATTCGATCCGACACCGATTTCCTCAAGGCTCGAATGTGCTCCAGATCGGCCTCCGTAATCCGATAAAGCTCTTGATACTCCGACGCAGTTTGCGCCTCTCCCCAGACCGTTTGATTATCATTTGACCCACTAAACATCAGAGTTTCCCTTTTTACATTCATTTGTTCGGCGTTTTACGGGCTCAACGCGTTGGAGTGCAAATTCAATTCCATCCTGTAGCGATTGCTTGGTGGCCACCCCGTCCAGCCGAATGTCCCGCTCGGCAAGGTTTTCGGCTATCTGCGGCTTGATACCGGTAATGATGGAGCAAACTCCCATCAATTGAGCTGCTTTTGCCATTCGCAGCAATGCTTCGATCGCCACTGTCTCCAGTCGTGGAACGCCGGTGAGATCGATAATCACCGCTTTGGCCTCAGACTCGTGCAAGCCCTCGACGAGATCGCCACGAAGTCGTTGCACTCGATGAGAATCAATTTCTCCCACCAACGGCATCACCACGATGCCTTTTTGAAGGGGGATCAGAGGCGTTGCCAATGCATCAATTTCCCGGCTTTGACGGTCGACCAGCTCCTTCAAAGCGACTCGCATGGATTCAAAATTGGTTGACAGATGACCGATTTCATCTTGAGATTTGGTTTTGATCGCGGTGTCCAAATCACCGCCGGCAAGATTGCTCGCGCTTCGCGCCAGCATTTCCAGCGGCCGAGTGATGTCGCGTGAAAAATATGACGCCACTCCCAAGCTCACTAGCGTCAGCACTCCGAGTAAAACCAGTATTCGATTCCGAAAACGGCTTGCCGCCTCGAATGCTTCCGATCGGTCAATTTCACTCATGATGACCCAGTTGACGTCAGGCAGATTCAACGGCTCATAGGCAGACAGAACCGGCACTCCCCGGTAGTCATCAAAAATGTCGACTCCTGACTCTCCCTTGACGGCCGCCTCGGTTCCTGGCGTGTGTACCACTTGCCGTCCAATGGAACTGTTCGTCTCATCAATTGCTCTTACCGTGGCCGCATTCAAGCCGCTGTCACGAACGGCTTTCAGATAGTTGGTTTTATCCTCGATCAGAAAACGGGATTGGTTCCGGAGCGTAAAGTCGTCACCAACCAGATACGTCTCACCACTTCGTCCGAGCCCAACACGTTCCCATTCTCCCTGGCTCGTCATTATGTCATTTATGCGGTCAACCGGCATTTGAAAGATCGCAACGCCGATCTTTTCGTTTCCGTCAAAAATCGGAGACGCAATAAATGATGCCGGGCGTAGCAGTGATGGAGCATAAGGCCGAAAATCGACAAGCCGGCAAAAAGTATTTAAATCAGCCGTTCGCGCTGCATCGAATGCCGTCTTCAAATTCGTATCGCGATAGGGCCCGTTCATCAGCGAAGTACCAAAGTCCAATTCCTTGTATACGGAATAGACAATTTGGCCAGTCTTGATGTCGATCAGAAAGATATCGTAATAACCAAAGCGTTCCAGGAAGTTTCGAAACAGAGGGTGGTATTTTCGATGGGCTTCCGCATATCGCGTCTCGTCACCGGGATCGTCCATCAAGTGTTTCGAACCGGTATCAAAGGGATTCTGCCCAATGTAGATGTGCTGGGACAACCGAGCGTCTCTGCTGGCAGGCCAGTAATCTGCTTTAGAAATCTGTGAGCCCAGCCTTGCTTCCAGGCTCGGCACAAAATCACGGTCATAAAAAAGATTCAGTTCCAAATCCACGTCATCTTGACCCATGCCCTTTGCTTCCAGCTCCTCGGAAAGAGAAAAAAACGAGTCATTGAATTCGCGCATCGCTTGAACAACCATCTGGTCTTCAGAAAATGTAACCAGTTGATTTTGTATTTGTTCAAAGTAGCTTTCGACTTGGTTGGCTTTTAGCTCGCGAACAGCCGTCAATTTATCGAAGGATTGCGATTCAAGTGCGTCCCGTGCAATGCTGTAACCGATCCAAGATGCGAGGCCCGCAGAAACAATTGCGATTGCCGTAAGCAGAAACAGAATTTTCGTCCGAATTTTCAAGGGTTGTCTCTTGGACTCTGAAAACGATGAGCTCGACGTTTTCGTAAACTTTGTTTGAGTTTTGATTCTAACTGGTGATCGTCAGATCTGCAGCCCGGTCAAACAGGTTCAACTTGGCCCCAAAAAACGGCGTTCTTGTGTGAAGGAGTCCGCGGCTGGGAACCTGGTGGTCCCATGCCACGCGATTTCCAGGCCAGCTTCATTGGGTCAACGCGTCAATGGTCTGTTAAGCCTGATCCTCATTGGTGTCGAGTTCTTTTGGCAGAAGCTGATTATTCTTTTTTGAATTGTTTACGAGATTGGCGATGTCCACACCTGTAGCATTTTTAAGTTGCTCCAAGATGGCAACGCCACTGTTTGTCAGGTTTTTGACATATGCGGGCAGTCCATCGCCATTGCCGCCATCCAAGATGGTCAATTTATCGATTCGCAGATTTTCTGAGACGACTCGGGTCACCTTGTCCACGA
>CAJQPP010000159.1 GCA_905480235.1 uncultured Pirellulaceae bacterium | reverse complement strand
CTGGAGCAGTCGCCGGTGGTTAATGTGGGCCCCCAAGGATTGATCTGGGACTTGGAGGCAGCGACTCAGGTAGGCGGTTCCTCATGCTCCTGATCTATTTGACCGGTGTCGTGGCAACCGTGCTTGTTTTTTTAGTTTTAGCGCAAGCCGCTTGCGTTAAATACTATCTAATCAATTTACGTAATGCGCGATCAAACGTGGCCGCGGACGATTTTCATCCGCCGGTCACGGTCGTGCTCTGCCTTCGTGGTTGTGATCCGGCGCTGGAGGTTTGTTTGCAATCACTGTTGTCGCAGCGTTACGAAAACTATCGAGTCATATGCGTGTTTGATAGTGCACAGGATCCCGCATTCGCGCAGGTAACGGAGTTTCAGGATGACCCGCGCCTCGAAATTCAAATTGCACCACCCACCCAATATCACCGCAGCCTGAAATGTAATTCCCTAGTGCACGCATGCAGCTCGATTGAAGACCCCGTCATCGTGCTCGTTGATGCAGATGCCACGGTTGACCAGCAATGGTTGTCCGAATTGGTCGCACCTTTAAAAAACCCGCATGTGGTTGCCAGTTCTGCGAATCGCTGGTTTCTGCCTGAAACGCGCGAATTGGGCAGTTGCGTACGCCATTTTTGGAATTTAGCCGCGGCTCCTCAGATGTTTGTGTATCAAGTAACTTGGGGCGGTTCTTTAGCACTAAAGATGGAATTTGTCCGTGAGAGCGGCTTGATAGAGGCGTGGTCAAAATCACTTTTTGAGGATGCAACGGTGCGGCGTTTTGCCAAGCAAGCGGGAAAACAAGTCGTCCTTTTGCCGGCGCTGTTAATTCCAAATAACGAGTCGATTACAGTCGCTGGAGCAGCCCGATGGATTGAGCGGCAATTGTTGGATACCAAGCTTTACCATGCTTGTTTTCCCTGGGTGGTAGTCCATGCGTTTTCGGTTCTCATCACTCTCCCTGTTGCTTTGGGAGTATTGCTAACTCTGGTGCTGAGTGGTTTGTATTTTTGGGCAGGCCTCTTGGGTATTACCCTAGCATTATTTTTTGGGTTTTATATTTGGGCATGGCAACAATTGGAGAATCAGGCCCGCGCGGCATTGCGGGAACGCGGCTGCCGGCTAGAAGGGTCTCCACCTCGTGGAATACAGGCCTTGCGAGCCATCGCATTAACTCAGATTATTTACACATGGGCAGTGGTGCGTGTGCTTTTCAAGAAGCGAGTCAGTTGGCGCGGGATTGATTATTTAATCAAAAGCCCATTCGATATTGAGATGAATGGCTATCAACCGATGGTGGGAAAAGCAGCAAAAACCAACGAGTCTATCTAAAGCACCATCTTACTTGGGGGCGCATTGAGAAGGCTCGATGGCGAATGCTAGGCACGCCGTTCTTGGGCGTTTGGCTTTACTAGTTTAAGCGGCCGTTTCTTGCCCCAGTCATCTGCGTTACCGAAATCGAGATAGCGATGAATCGTCGCCGAATCAATTTCTGGGCATGGGATGTGCCCCGCAAATTGTTCTAGATTTGCCGTATCGAAATGCGGGTCATTCGATTCGTATTGCTGGTAAATTGCAATGTTATCAAATATTTTTTCCGCGAAGTCAGAATGCTGATGATCGCTAGGTAAGTTGGAACCGCAGAACTCGACGCCGTGAGAATCAAAGTATTCGTAACAGGCTTCGATGACGATACTTGGTGTCAGGCAAGTCTTCGGCGCTAGATGGTAAGTCTGTCCGTGCGCGGCAGGGTTTTGAAAGATATCACAGAAGACATTCGCGATCCAATCGACGGGCACGACGTTTCTCGGTTCGTCGCCATCCAATGGGATTTTAACGGGGGTGAGTATTTTTCCTTTTTCGTCGCGAGCTTGCTCAGGCACGAACATGGAGAATAGGCGCAGGTAAACGTAAAGACCATGGTAGGTACTTGTGTAACCTGTTTGAGAATCGCCAGAGATTACGACAGGCCGATAAATCGTTACGGAGTCCAACTGATTTGCTGAACGGACCAGTTTTTCCGCTTCGTATTTACTATGCTCGTAGGCATTTCGAAAACCATGGGAGTCGTCAAAATCCGATTCGAGAATATTGCTGTTGCGATTGCCGCAAACGTAGGCAGTCGACATGTAATGGAATTCTTGGATGCCCGTTTTTTCCGCAATTTCAATGGCGTGTTGCGTGCCATTCAAATTGGTTTGCCAAGGTTCATCTTGCCGGGTGGAAGCGTGGAATTTAAGGATCGCGGCGTTATGAATCATGCGATTGCAATGCCGCTTTACCCATTCCAGTTGAGTCTTGGAAAAACCGAAATCGGACTCACCGACGTCGCCCGCCAAGATGACCGGCCTCGGTAGCGGGACGCCACTTTCAGATTCCCACTTTTGCAGGATTCTTTCTACGCGATCTTCCGCTGTTTCTTTTCGTTTGGGCCTGACCAAAACGGCCAATTTGTGCCCCGCAGCCAGCAGGTCTCGCATGAGATACTGACCGACCAAACCTGTCGCTCCGGTGAGCAAAACATAGTTTTCTGCTTGGTCGGTTGTAACTCGCAATGCTGAGTCCAAGTCTGGTTCCCTGTCAAAACGGTTGTGTCAATAATTGAAGAACACGAGGCAGGCGTTTTATCTCGTCTCTGTTTCTAAACTAGTTAAAAGTGCAAACTGAAATAAGGGCGATACGGTCAATTTGGGTAAGGTTGTCATGAAAACTTACGTGAAACATCGGATTTCTCCGTATTTCACCTGTCATCGGTGGCCGGCGGTGAGTGCCTGCCCTCATATTGGGGGATTTCGATCGGTAGCTTAAAGCCAATCGCTGAGCAGGGATTGTGCTAGTGTTTCGGAAACTGAAAATACCAAACTGCAGAGCGATGAAGCGGTTTTTATGGACCTTTTGGCAAAGCGGAAATGGATACATCATTGCAGTTCATCAGGTTAGGGAGGCGTGTTGGCTAATTTATCAAATTTTCGGTCTACCAAGTTTGGACTGACGATTCTCTTTTGGGCGATCGTTCCATTAAACGGCTTTGCTCAGACCGACAAAAATGCGGAGGTGGAATTTTCGGTTGCTCGCCTGCCGACGGCGGTGCTTACCGCGTCACAGGTTGCTGATGGTTGGATTGCGCTGTTTGACGGGCATTCATTATTTGGATGGCGTGATGGTTCTGATGCAAGTTGGCAAGTCGAAAATGGATTCCTGACAACTGGCGGAGGCAGTTCGGGTCTTTTGCGAACTTCCAGTCAATTCGATGACTTCGAATTGTTGCTGGAGTATGCCAGTGAAAAGCCCTGGAATGTCATGTTGCGGACGAGCCCGAATCCTGCAGCGGAAGATGCTGTAAGCATAACGGCTCCGGCTTGCAATGATTTTAGGCTGCTTCGCTTACGCATACAGGGGCCGGAAGTTACAGGTCAATGGAACCAGAAATTAATCAAGCCAATTCGCAATTCCAGCGTGTTGCGAGGGTACGTGGGTTTGCAGTCCAAGGGGAGTTCGATTCGCATTAAAAAAATTCTATTGCGCCCGCTGTTCGATCGTTCTGCAAACCTTTCATCTTTAATCGCGTGGCGTTCCTCAGAGACTCCATTTTTTGAGGCCCAACAAACCGATAGCCAGACCATTTCAATCACTGGCGGTCCCGGCTACCTGGAGTCGCAGCGCCTGTTCGGGAATTTCGTACTGCAAATGCAAGGGATGGTTTCGCAACGTGGTAACTCAGGTCTGTTCTTTCGTTGTATCCCGGGTGAAAATACCAATGGTTATGAATCGCAAATTGATAATTCACAAACATCGAACGGTGACTTCTTGCCTGCAAACGGAGGCACCGGTGGGATTTTCCGTCGCATCGACGCGCGGCGGGTGGTGGCTCTAGACGAGAGTTGGTTTGCCAAGACACTCGTGGTCGAGGGGCCTCACGTCGCAGTTTGGGTGAATGGTTATCAAGTCACAGATTGGACTGACAAAAGAAAACCCAACGAGAATCCGCGCCGAGGTCTGAGAACCTCGGCGGGATCTTTGATGTTGCAGGGACATGACGCTCAAACCACTGTGGAATTTCGCGACGTACATGTCAGAGAATTAGCGGGGCGGCGTTAACGGCGATTGATGCCTAGCATCGCCGAGCGCAATGAGCTGTCCACCGAAGAATCGTCGAGCCAAATCCCGAAGAGTGCTTTTTTAAACTGTTTTCCTGGAATCAGCCCTTTCTTAGTGCCATTTTTATGCACTAAAACGCCTGCATCGGGAATGTAGGAAAGCACGAAAATATCATTCTTCTTAATGGGGTCCTTAAAGCACTCACGAAACGTTTGAATTTCAGTGCTGATGGTTTGAACGTTGCCGTCCGTAGCCGTTTCGAACCCTTCGCTCAGGGCCGCCAGTAATTTTTCTTGACTTACAAAACCTGACGTGATCTCAATACGAATTGCCATCGGTTGCTCTGCGTTGACGATAGCATTCGCATCTTGGCTGGACCCTTGCAAGTACAGGCTTCCCTCGTAAAGCGTCAGGAGGCCTTTCTTTCGGAATCCATAGCCGTTGCGCTGCAGTTCCACTTTGCCGAGTTTCAGTTTTTCGGGTCCACCTTCCCAAGCTTCTACCGAGTGGGTTGGTGAAAAAATTATTGCGGAAGTGAGCAATACGAAAAGAATCGGTGTATGCCGGACCATTTGAGCCTCCTTGCCATCGGTCAATTGAATGAGGAGCGGAGTCTGACGGAATTAACCAATGTTGGCAATGGAGGCCATGAGGTTGCTATCAGCAACCAATGAAGTAACTGCAACCTTTAGCTCGACCGGTTACAGGAAGGCAATTTTGTCTGGGGTAGACTCTGCCCAAAGCTTATTTTTTCTGTAGATTCCGAAGAACTTTCGGGAGTGGGAAATGGACATTCTCCTCACGAATATTACGAAATTCTACCGAGGCATCGAACCTATCCTTCAGCCAATCGACACATTGTTGCACTACGGTTTCCGGCGCACTCGCTCCAGCCGTCATTAAAACGGTTTCGTCACCTTGAAACCAATCGGGTGAAATATCTTGGGGCCCATCGATTAACCATGCTTTCACCGCGGTCTCCTCGGCCAACTCTCGTAACCGCTGGCTGTTAGAGCTGTTTTGACTTCCTAAAACCAAACAAACATCTGCTTCGCCAGCGAGTTTTCTAACAGCATCCTGTCGATTTTGTGTGGCGTAGCAGATGTCGTCTTTAGGAGGATTTGCGATGTTGGGAAAACGCTGTCTCAAGCGGTCGATGATGCGGTTTGCATCGTCGACGGAAAGAGTGGTTTGCGTCAGGTAGGCGACTTTTTCGTTCGCCGGTAGGTCCAGTTTGTCGACATCCTCGACATCTTGCACCAGCACCATTGCCTTGGGAGCCTCTCCCATGGTGCCAATCACCTCGTCGTGACCTTCGTGTCCGATGAGAAATATGGTGTAACCCTCTTTGGCGTATTTGATTGCCTCCAGGTGTACCTTGGTTACCAGGGGGCAGGTGGCATCAATTGCGTTCAGATTTCGCTCCGCTGCCGCTTTACGGGTCTCAGGAGAGACACCGTGTGCCGAGAACAAGAGGTTGGAATTTTCTGGGACTTCGTCGATTTCATCAACAAAGGTCACGCCACGATCTTTGAATGAATTAACCACAAATTGGTTATGGACAATCTCGTGATATACGTAAATCGGGTCGCCGAACATCTGTAATGCCAATTCCAGGCTCTCGATGGCCATGTTCACGCCAGCGCAAAAGCCACGTGGGCTTGCCAAGAGGATTTTCATATGGGGTTTCTCCTTGCTCTCATCATAACGAACCGTGGGAAAGTGGGCGAGGCAACCTTGCCCCTTAACGGGCTTTGACATATACCCAGTAATTCAATTTGCCAGACAAACCGCTCCATCCCAATACCATGGCTGATAAGAAAAAACGAATACTGCCACCCGTGACGCTCGCTGAGAGTTACCAACTATGTCGTGAACGGGTGCGGCATCGATTAGGGGATTGGATTTGGACCACAGGCAATGTGGATGGGGAAACGCGAAATCATCTTTATGCCCTAACAGCGCTCACTGTACGTACCGAAAAACTCTGTGATATTCATCTTGCACGGGCTGCTCGTGAGGAGATGTTAGAGGATTTACGGGAAGATTTTAGAAATAATTTCATGGAGGAGGAGTCAACTGATCAATTCCCTGCTCTGCTGGATACCATGAATCGATACCCCATTCCGCAACAATATTTTCACGATATTGTGGCGGCGGCAGATATGTGCATCCGTATTGATCAATTCTCTAATTTCGATCAGTGGTTGCAAATGGGATGTCGGCTAGGCGGGGGAACACTGTTGTCCGCTGTGCCAATTCTGGGATTTGAGAAACCCGGTTTTGAAGACGCGGCGATTAAATTAGGGCAGGCGATTTACCTGACCCGTCTTTTAAATGACATTGCTGACGAAATTCAAAAACTGGAGTTTTTTCTGCCGCGTGAGGATCTGGTTACCTTTCAAGTTGATTTGAAACATCACAATCCATCACGTCCGGACCCCGCCATGCTCGCCTTGTTGGATTGTATGGTGGAACGCATCGAGCGGTTGTACCACGAAGGTGGGGAGCTGTTGGATTACATGGCTCTTGATGGTCGCCGAGTGCTTACCACCGTTGTGGCGGTAAGTTGGAGCCTGTTACTTAAAATTAAACGAGATCCCAAATCCGTTCTGTTGGCCCCGGCGGAGCTTTCTGCGTCGGATCGTTGGCGTTTTCGTCTCAAGCACATCCTCGGTCTCGAAGACGCTGTTGAAGTGTTGAACGCGGGCTCGGGGCATGGTCATTCGTGAGATGATTTTTTGTTGATTGGGAGCCCATGACACGGGTTGAATCAAATCTCTCGAACAACATTAAAAGCGGCGTCGTTCACTTGCGTTCGTTGACAGGGTTGCGGTTTGTCGCGGCGTTTGCTGTCTTTTACTCGCACCTGCAGTATTTTCTATTCCCCGAAGTTCGCCAATTTCCGATCGGCGGACCCGCGGTTGCTTTCTTTTTTGTGTTGTCAGGTTTTATTCTGACCTATGTATACGACGGTCGATTGACGGCAAAAAAAGTACCCAAGTTTCTTTTCACTCGCTGGGCCCGACTCTGGCCATTACTTTTTGTAAGTACCTGTATTTCACTCATTTTTCTAAATGAAAGTCCGGGAACCCATCCTGGAGGCTCTAACAGTATCTCTAGTTTACTGGCCCAGTTTTTGATGTTGCACAGTTGGCTACCCATCGGATTTTGGTTTGTCGATTTCAATTCGGTTTCCTGGAGTATTTCCACCGAACTATTTTTCTATTTGTTTTTCCCATTATTATTGCTGGGGCGACGCAAGTTTTTTGTTTGGAAGTTGTTGATCGTGTTCGTTGTCGCGTTTGGCTTTTTGATGTGGATGCAAAATTTGGTCCGGGCGAATTCGGCGCCGCAATGGTTGAATGAAGTAGCGGTGGTGATTGCCTTTCCTGTGATGCGTTTGCCGGAGTTTGGTGTGGGCATGGCAACCTGCATGGTAATGCGGCGTTTTAATGCCCCTTTTGCTTCGAGTCCTGCGCCCCACCTCAGTCGATTCCTCGTGGATTCTCTTTGGGAATTAGGGGCGGTGGTTTTTTTGATAACCCTGTGGTTGGCAACGATGTATTCGGGGTTTCTCCACTACCTTTATGTATCAGAAGATTTTGGCAGGCTGTACTCGACTTGGTTGCGAGTCTCCGGCGGGATTTTTGTCTACCCTGTTTTAATTTATGTATTTGCCAGTCGCCGCGGAATCCTCGGGATGTTATTGGCTTCCCGTTTGGGAGTCTGGTTGGGTGAAATCAGTTTTGCCTTTTACCTCATCCACCAAATCGTAATTGTGGAATTAAATTATCAGGTGTTGAATGATCTTCAGTTCGCGGTGTTCAGTTTCTTGATTGCCTTATTTTCCGCAGCTCTGCTGCACATCGTTATTGAGATGCCTTGTCGGAATGCACTGCTCGCCATTTTTCAACGACAGAACGACTGGTTGAGTAAGTTAACGGCCGGCTTTAAGCGGGTAGCCAAATCATCATTCGGAATGATTCTTGTCTTTGGTTTGACGTTTTTGCTTGGCTTTTTGTGGCTGCGCCCGATAGCCGATGTAAACCGAACCCGCTGCGCAGAAATAGTCCAAAGCACGCCAGCTCATTTAAGAACCCTGATGTTCTCTGAAGAGGCGATTTTACGGGGCGTGCAATTTGAGCGAGTGGAACGGGGCATCCGGATTCGTATGGCATGGCTCCGCGACCGCTCATGGTCAAGAAAAAGATTTATGCACATCTGTGATCAGGATGGGAAAATTCTTGGACAAGCGCCGTTACAAGAGAAGTTATTCGCTCGCCATGATCCCAACCAACAATTTGTTGACGAAATTGTTTTACCAAAGAGACTGGTGAAAAATGCGGACTACGTGGCGTTAGGGTTTTGGTCCGAAGAATTAGGATGCGCTAAAGTTCTTAACGATGCCGCGGAAATGGAAGGTTGTCGGATAAAGATTTTGGAAATCCGGGCACTGCCCGAAATCAAGCGTCCGTAAATTTCAGCAGGCTAGCCCGACAAGCTTGGCCCGGTTGATGCCGATTCGCATTTTATGGTTTACCGGTTTCATCGGAGTCCAAACCTACGAGCTCCAATAATTTCAAGGCATTGGTAGTCGTGGCGATACCCTCTCGAGCGATATAGTCAAACGTCATCGCTTTCTTTCCGTCCAGGGTTTCGAAGGATTCGCGGAAATGAATGGGCCGACAGGCAGCGGCCATTTCTCCGCTACGCCCCAATTCCAAATCGTGAGTCGAAACGGCGCCAATCGCTTTATGATCAATGAGATGTCGTACGACACGTGTCACCGCAATATGCCGTTCTCGGGAATTGGTCCCTTGAAGTATTTCATCCAGTAAAAACAAAACGGTAGTCGCCGAGTTGTCTTCGTATTCACGAGCAAAGTCCACGATTTGTTTCAAGCGTTTTAATTCCGCCATGAAAAACGAAACACCATCCGCTAAGGAATCCTGTATACGCATACTGGTTTCGATTCGCATCGGCGAGAGCGTCATGCTTTTTGCACAAACGGGAGCACCCAGTTGAGCTAACACAACATTCAAGCCAACGGATCGCAAAAGCGTACTTTTTCCCGACATGTTGGAACCGGTTACCAGCAGCACGCTACCGCTAGGTCCAATGACGACATCGTTATCGACTCGAGCTGAGTCATCCAGCAGTGGATGCCCAAGGCTTTCGCAGGCAATTTTGGTTTCGTCTTTGGGCTGGTCTGTGACGGTAGGGTCCACCCATTCCACATGATCAACGGCGAATTGAGCAATCGCCGCCAGCACCTCCCAGTGCCCTAGGATTTCAAACCAGCGTCTGACATGCTTGCCGTGTTCATCACGCCAGTTCTGTAACTGACGCAGCGTGTGGAAATCCCAAAGAAATCCAAATTGCAGAAGCACGTAAGCGAAAAATAGCATGCCATGTCGTCTCAGGTTTGCACGCCAGGCGATGCGCCCTAAACGATTGGTCGCGGTTAACACATCCGCGTGTTCGGAAAACAGTTCTTGTTTCAACTGGACGAGTAAGGGTGACGTGAATTCGTTATCGCGAATTTGCTGAAAGGCCACGTAGTAATGATTGATTTCTCCATGCCGAGTTGAAACTTTGTTGAAAACGGCATGAATACGGCCGGCGAAAACTACCGTGTATAAAAAGTTGATGGCCAGCATAGCCAAGATGAAAGGGCCGGATATTGTCATCGGAACAAGTCCCGTGAGCAGTCCCAGTAAAGCGATACCGGTGATCAATGCCAAGCCGCGGGCAATCCAAACTACAAATCCTGATTGGTCGAGTTGACGAGACGTTTCAGCCCAATCCGTTAAGTTTTCCGGTCCGCCATCTCCCGCAGAAAGCAAATGACAGAGAAACCGAAACTTATTTCGGAACGCCTCTTTTAATTTGAGGTCTGCGATTGCGGCCTGGCGTTGCTGGACTTCTGTTGATGTCGGTACGCCCAATATCCACTCGCGAAAAAGGCGAATGCCTTCGGGCGTTTCCACTCCACCCACTAATTGGAAAAGTGACGAGCGTCCAAACAGGTCCAGATCATTCGTGATCGCCGCGTATTTAGGTGGGATTTCAACGGGTACTTGCTTCAGTTGATCCCAATCTCGATTCAGTCGCGCGAGTGACCATTTGTAAAGGCGTCGCCAGACCATATTGCGATTGCGGCGTGTCTCAATGCCCTCGTGACGAAAGGCAATATAAAGGAAGCCCGCTAAGACGAGTCCGCTCAGGACAAACCATAAACTTTGCTGGCCGGCATAAGCCAGGAATCCCAGAACCAACAAACAAACAAATGCCAAAAATGTCAAACCACGTACCATGGACATCGATTTCCATGTTCGCGAATCCGCATCAATCGCTTGATCGTATTTTGCTATTTGCTGTTGATACCATGCCACGCGCTGGGCGTGAGTTTGGCTGGCTGTCGAAGCGGTTGGGGAAGCGTTGTTCATAGGAGTTGGTGATCAGACTTTAAGTTCCGAGTCCGGTGGTAGTTGCTCGCGATACTTTACCAATATTGGGTCCACAATTGACTGGCAGAATTGATCTACCTGTTCGGGAGCTCGTCCGATGAAACCTCCGCTGGCCAGTACTTGGTCCAAGTCAATGTTGGATAGCTCGGGATCGGTTTTGAGTCGCTCTAGCAAATCGTTTGGTAACCCATCTTGTTTGACCGTTCTGCCAGCAGCCACACTGTGCTGGCGAATTTTTTCATGCAACGTTTGTCGATCTCCACCAGCATCGACGGCTGCCATAAGAATATTTTCGGTTGCCATGAAGGGAAGTTCTTCGGCCAAGTTCTTGGCAATGACTTTGTCGTAAACTACCAGCCCGCCTGCGATATTTCCCAAGAGGATTAAAATGGCATCGACGGCCAGAAAAGCCTGTGGCAGTACTAGACGCCGATTCGCACTGTCATCGAGGGTTCTCTCCATCCATTGCGTGGCCAGCGTATTGGCAGGGCTACTTTGCAGGCTGATGACGAAACGCGCTAACGCGCAGACTCTCTCAGACCGCATGGGATTCCGTTTGTATGGCATGGCAGAGGAGCCGATTTGTTTCGCCTCAAACGGCTCTTCCACTTCTTTGCGATGCGATAGCAATCTCAAATCCGTGGCAATTTTGTGCGCGGACTGAGCAATCCCGGAAAGCACGTCCATAATTTGAACGTCAATTTTTCGTGAATAGGTTTGGCCGGTAACCTCGTAGGTCGATTCAAATCCGATCTTGTTGGCGACCAGCTGGTTGAGGGATTGCACTTTCTCATGATCGCCATGGAAAAGCTTTAAGAAACTGGCTTGTGTTCCCGTGGTCCCTTTAACGCCACGAGCTTTCATTCCCGTCAGCCTCATTTCGAGGTCCTGCAGGTCCATTGCCAAATCATAGGCCCACAGCGTACAGCGTTTGCCGAGCGTGGTTGGTTGGGCCGGTTGCATGTGTGTGAATCCAAGGCATGCCAAATCCCGATTAGCCGTGGCAAATTGCCCAAGCTTGCCGATCACGTCGGCTAATCGACTTAAGACTAATCGAACCGCGTCACGGAAGATCATTAGGTCGCCGTTGTCCGTGACGAAGCAGC
>CAJQPP010000158.1 GCA_905480235.1 uncultured Pirellulaceae bacterium | reverse complement strand
CCCTAATGAAAAAATCAAAGCCGTTTTACATCGCACCTTGGGAGTCCCTATCTTCCAAGAGCAAGCGATGAAACTGGCGGTGGTGGCGGCAGGTTTCACGCCCGGCGAAGCCGACCAGTTACGACGCGCGATGGGAGCTTGGCGAAAATCTGGTGTGATCGAGGTCTTTCGTGAAAAATTGATGCGCGGCATGCGAGCACAAGGATTAGACGGAGAGTTTGCCGAACAGGTTTTTCGACAAATTCGCGGCTTTGGCGAATACGGTTTCCCGGAGTCACACGCCGCCAGCTTTGCAAAACTGGTTTATATCTCTTGCTGGTTAAAACACTATTATCCGGCTGCCTTCACGGCTTCGTTATTAAACGCTCAGCCCATGGGTTTTTACGCACCCGCTCAACTGATTGCCGACGTGCAACGACACGGTGTCGAGGTACTGCCCGCGGATGTGAACTACAGCGATTGGGATAATACGCTGGCTTGGAACTCAGCCGCTGTCTCAACACCCTCCGCTTCATCCACTAACCACCCTCACGCTTCGCCTTTGCCGCAACCAGCGATACGTCTAGGCCTGCGGCAGATCAACGGTTTACGAACTGCAGCGGCCGTTCGCATCATGGAGGCACGAGAGCATGGCCCCTTCCCATCCATGGCCGATTTTGGACGCCGGACACGATTGGGTCAGGCGACCATTGAACAACTCAGTCGAGCCGCTGCCCTAGCTTCTTTAAAGCAGGATCGACGGGTCGCTTTGTGGCAGGCACTGGGACAAGAAAAAACACCCCAACATCAACCCCTCTTCAATGACCTACATGCGGAAGATGACGAGGATGCCTTGCTACCCGCCTTGGCAGAACAAGATGAGGTCTTTGCCGACTATCGCAGCATCGGGCTTTCCTTGCGAGCTCACCCCATTTCCTTCTACCGAAAGCAACTGGATCAGCTTCGCGTCAGTACTGCGGAAGATCTGGATACCAAGCCAAATGAGCGGCATTTGCGAGTCGCTGGTTTGGTCATTTTGAGACAGCGCCCCTCCACCGCCAAGGGCATTACCTTTGTCACTTTGGAGGACGAAACCGGGCCCCTTAACTTGATTATCAAGCCTTCTATTTGGGAACGTTATTATCAAATCGTACGCACGCGCCCCGCCTGGATTGCCCATGGCAAATTGGAACGGCGCAGCGGTGTCACTCATGTGATTGTGAACCGCCTAGAGGATTTGGCCGAACGACTGGGCGAAAGTGAAGATTTGAAGACTCGCTCTCGGGACTTTCGCTAAATCCTCTTGCCAACCTCCCTTGAATCCCCATCAATATTCAAGGAAATTCCACATCGACCCAGACCAGATGATGATCGGACGCCCGATTAAGCTCGAACCTGCTTTCCTGTACATGTGGCCAAAAAACACCGGCATCGACGATCCGCAACTGCCGCGAAGGCAGACAGTAATCCACGCGCAAGTTGCCAGAGAATTGATCATTAAAATCTCCCGTATCGTGAGCAGGATTACCACGCTGGGTCTGATTCTTTTCACCGCTCCTGCTGGCGGCATAGGCTGCGCCCCAGCTGGCTGGCACTTTTGTGTGGTTGATCGCTGCAGATTCCGTCAGCCACTGAGCTGCCCCTTGCAAGCTATCGCCATCGAACGGATCGGCATTCATATCGCCCACGATCACGAAGCGACTGTCGGCTGCTAACCCACCCCGCACTCCTTTGTCATCGTAAATGTAATCTGCATTCCCGGCTGCATAATCGACGACCATCCTGATTTCGTCGTGATTGCGACACCCATTTCGATCCTCGGCCCCGTCAAATACCGGAGGTGTGGGATGAGCGCAAATCAGATGCACCGTCTGCCCATGAATAGTAATGGGCACATCCCAAACACTTTTTGAAGGCAGACGCAATTTGGCGAATATTTCCTGCGGATAAAAAAGACTTCCGTCTTCGTTTCTGGGCCTTTTAGCATCTGGCATATCTCGCCAGAGAAAGTTCTGAAAGGTCCGCACTTGCGCTTTTTCAATCGGATATTTTGACAGCAGTACCATCCCATATTGGCCGGGGAAAGCACCATAACCGTACCCATCATCGGGCAAGGCAATTTTGCCATCCTGGTTCAGATCACAAGGGGATTCCAAACCCGTATTCACGGGCCCTAGATAAACATGGGGATAGGTGATGGCAGGTGTGCGATTTTGACTGACGCCGAGATAATTCTGTTGGAGTAATTTGATCGCCTGTCCGTGCTCGTCATAATCGACTTCATTCAACAAAATAACATCCGGTTTGATGCGCTGAATAACCTCGGCGATTTGTGCAATTTTTGACGCCTTCTCGTCTTTCAATTCAGCAATCAAATCACCAGCGTTTTTTCGATTCAGCGCTACGTTGTAAGTCGCGAAGCGGATCACCCCACCTACATCTAGCGAATGCTCCTTCGTATTTGCTGAATGCAACGAGCAGGTTGTTTCATTTAGGGGAATCTGCGGCATCACTGCCACTAGGAAACTGGATGCCAACCATCCGATAAGAGTCCCTCCCCACAGAAAGAAAAATATTTTCATGAGAATTGCTGGATGATCGCAAGGCTGGGCGCGAGGTAACTCGTACCGAACAGGTTCAGGTGATTCAACAAGTGGTACAGCTTGTAGATCTCCACGCGTTCTGTAAACCCATCCTGACGAGGTCGCAATTCATGATAAGCATCAAAAAAACGTTGCTCAAATCCGCCAAATAGCGCAATGATGCCAAAATCGGCCTCCGCTTGCCCATAATAAACAGCGGGGTCAATCAGCGTGGGCTCGCCGGTATTGCCAACCATGTAATTCCCGCTCCACAAGTCACCGTGCAACAAGGAGTAAGGGGCATTTTGAAAACCCAAAACTTCATCGAGTCGGTCTAGAAATTGCTCACACCTGCCACGCCACTCCGTGGCAATTAGGCCGTTACGAAAAGCCAGCTCGAGTTGGTAACTCAAGCGATTTTCTCTCCAAAATTCCACCCAATCAGTCCGACGTTCATTGCGTTGAACGGATGTCCCAAGAAAGTTGTCGGAGGACCATCCGCACTCCTTCGATAAAACCTGCGCATGCAGCTCGGCTAACCCGCGGCCCAATTGTTCTGAAAAGTGCACGGTCGGCGTTCGCGACTCGATCCAGTCCAGTACCAACATCGCGGGGCCACCGTCAACCATTCCATGCACCACGACATCCGGAACCTGCAATGAACCCCGGGAAAGCCAACGTAGGCCTTCGGCTTCCGCTTGAAACATCGCAGCGGCTTCGAGGTCAGCATGAGATTTTACGAAATAGCGATGTTGGGCGGTTTCCAGATAAATTGCGTCGTTGATACATCCGCCCTGAACAGGCCGGAAAGCAACGGGCTGGACGTTCTCGCCAGCCAACTCTGCCAACAAATGACAAGCCGCGGTTGCGATTTGAAAAGCAGACCCACCCATCACACCGCTCCGTTCTTATGCAACATAAGGATTGATGATTTTCGTCCAAGGTGAACTCATAAAGATCCCAAGCTCAAACAGACGGTCATGCCTGCAGCCGTTGATTGGGTATGCGTCAAGCCTGCACGGAGGTCAAGGCTGCGTAAATCCGCGGACAGGCAGTTTCTATCATTTCCAAAACATATTCAAAGCCGTCCTCACCGCCATAGTATGGATCCGGAACATCCGTCGGCCAACTGTCATCCAGATAATCGCTGAACAGCGCAATGGTCGCAGTTGCCTCGGGTACCAAACCATCACCCAAAGCTTGAATCGCCGTTAAATTCTCTCGATCCATGGCTAATACGAAATCAAAAGCGTGCAGGTCTTTTGCAGTGACCCGGCGGGCGCGACTCTGCAAATCGAAACCGCGCCGCGACGCCGCCTGCCTCATCCGCGCATCCGCTGGTTCACCGACGTGATAACTGTGTGTGCCGGCCGAATCGACGTGGAGTTGGATTTCAGAACTCCTCTGGTTTTTCTGGATGAAATCCAACAACAGACCATCGGCTGCCGGCGATCGACAAATATTTCCCATGCAGACAAAAAGAATTGAGCGGGATTCAGACATATTTATTTGGGGCGAATGGCTAGACAGCAAAGCGGACCATAACCGGCGAGAAACCAGTAAGTTTCGGGTTATAACCCTACCACAGAAAAGCTGCTGCATAACGGGTAGATCACACCGTTTCGGCGTGTCGGTTTACCGAAAGTCGGCGCCGTATTTCATCCTTCAGGTGATTGAGAATGGAATCTTTGTCGGTTTCATCGAGAATCTGACTGACCACCGACTTCGCCGATTCGGCCCCCCAAGAGCCACCATGCTCGAAATAGTGTTTAGCTGCTTGCCCAATGATATACGAGCTGTATCCCGCCGCAGCACCTTGCGGCAACAAAGTGAGGGCTGTTCCCAGCGTCCCGGTCACCAGCTTGAAAAAACTGGCACCCCAAGAGGTCAATTCCCCTAATGCAATAATCCCGGCCGCTTTAGAAATGGCTTTTGCCAATCCCCGCGCCTGGGCCATCGAAAAATTCAATCCGTAGACTTTGGATAACGACGAAATCATAACCGCATCGACCGCTAACCCGCTCAAGATATCCACTCCTGGAATCGGATTGGCTGCCACCGCAATCGCTTTGGTTGATGCGAGCGTCCAAATCACCTGGTCAGCCCGACGATTTCGCATCTTCACGCGGAGCGTCGAGATTTTGTCACTCTTATCCGCCGCATACATAGCAGCATTCAAGGCGATCAAATCAAGCCCTTCCCGTTCGAAGGTTTCCAAAATCAAACGTTTTAGGTTTTCAACTTGAGGTTCTGGTTTTTTCCACTCTGTTTTGGTTGATCCATCTGGTTGGTGAATGACGTATTCAATGGGACGGGGGTCAGCCATGGTATGAACAATATTTTCATGCGGCACCATCCCTGCAACATGCCGTTGCAAGATACCATCCAACTCAACTCGTTCGACCTCGGAATAAAGGTCTATTTTATTGAGTACAAGCAGGATGGGTTTTTGGATGCCAGCCAGTTCCACTAACGCCGTGTACTCCGTCTCGTTGAGATCGGAATCCGTTACAAAAAGAATCAGATCCGCGCGACGTGCGGTCGTTTCCGCTAACTGCGTTCGGTCATTCCCACCGATCTCATTAATTCCCGGCGTGTCAACCAACACCACTTCACTACGATCCAAGCCGGGAACCCGATATCCGACACCATCCCAAGCAGTTCCCCACACTTGTTTAGTCCAACCACCTTGCACATCAACTTCTGCGACAGCTCGGCCGACCAGAGCATTGATCAGTGCTGATTTGCCCGTGCTGATTTCACCGAAAATTACAATCTCAATTCGGCCCGAAGTAACTTTTTGGTACATCTCTTCAAGCTGTTTGATGTCGGCCTGAAGTTCCGCCAACTCGCGAGGTGGGCACCCACGCAATCGCGCAAGCGTATTTTCAACCGCCGCGATAGCTTCGTGGTATTGCTGGTCCTCGACTGTTGTTTGCGAATGCGTCAAATATTCAATCCTGATCCGAGAGGTTTCGTCGTGCCTTAGTCAGCAATTTACGCAGCTCATTCACCGTAGTCACCTCTTCCCATTGCCGCCGTGCCAATCCCGCCAGCCCGCCCACCGGGGTTTCCATTTCATTTCGGAAGTATTCAATAAACACGCTGCCGATCCAGCGTGTGACTAATGCCTGAACCGCCCCCTGCAGTACACCACCGGCGAGTTGTCCTGCAATGGGAACTGTTTTTAACAGGGAACCAACCAACGCGGCAACCGCGGGTGCGGCTGCGTTCGCACCCAACACACCAATCAAATTCTTGCCCATCTCATTGAGCCATTGTCCGGCCGTTTCCAGATCCACTTTCTGTTGGTAGACCTCGGCTAAATCGACGATCATCTTGGTGCTGATGCCCACGCCGGCGGCTAGATCGATAATGGGAAAAGGGACCAACGCGGCAGCCCCTCCGGCACCCCACATGTGTTTGTCGACCACTTTCCAGGCACGTTCATCCAAGGCCTCTTTGACACGGCCCTTGGCTTTTTCTACCAAGCCACGCGATTGCAACAACAGATTGGCCATAATCAAACGTTTGCCGTCGTCGTCAATGACACGCGTCAAGCGTTCGGCGAGGGGCCCAATATCGGGCTCAATTTCCACCCTTTCATCAACGGTTGCACCGTCCGTAAGAATCTGGCGTCGCGTACGAAAGCCAACTTGCGCCTGGATTGCTACCACGTCACGATCCGCTACCTCACCCGTTGTCTGCGAGCGAATTTGCCCGAGTAATTTCTCGCGGTCCTGCTCCGTGAACCAGTCGGATTTATTGAGGCATATGAGAATACGTTTTTCCATCTGGCCCAACTGCTTCAACAAATCAAACTCACTGGCCCGCATTGGTCCGTCCACCACCAAGAGCACAATATCTGCGTCCTTTGCACTGTCAGCGGAAACATTAACGCGTGCTGCCCCTTCAATTTCTCCCAATCCAGGGGTGTCAACCAAAATCACCTTGTCCATTCCCGGCCAAGGAATCTCGTTACGGGTCACGGTCGTTCCCCCGCGAATATTCGTCGCGAAAACATCCCGGCCGGCCAACAAATTCAAGACCGATGATTTTCCGCTGGAAATCGTTCCAAAGGCGACAATCTCCAATGTCTGTTGCTTGCGTTTGTGCTCCACCAGATTGACCAGCGGGTCAAGTTCCTGCTGAATATCAGAAGACGCCGCTCCCTCCCCCAATTCGCCGACCGATTCAAGGTTTTCATTAACCTCTCGACTCATCTGGTCGTAGGTCATTTTACTGGGATTTTTATTCTGACGGACTCGCTTCCTCTGCTTGGCCAAGCTGCGTCCCCACAAACGCCAAACCGTCCACCCGATACTTCCTAAAAACAGAACAGTTCCCAGGCCCACAGTCGTTAGATACAGGATCCCCCAGACACTGCCCAAAGAATGGGCCGTTTCATATTGGCGAATGACCGTGCCCGGCAGATAGATCAGCGCAACCCCTAACGCCGCGGTCAACGCGAGTAAAAAGAAACCTCGGAGTGATTTGAAGACTTTCATAGGATCACTTTCATTATCGGGCGAAAAAGCTGCTTGCCTACGCCCAAATTCGCTGTCGCGCCTCCGCAATTTACCAAATTCCCCAAGATCGGAAGAATTTTCAGCAAACACACTCATAAAAATGAAGGCCGCTCCAAAAAATCCCCCGCCATGCGTGCTGCCTTGGGCAAGGCCCCGCGTCTATCCGACGCTCAAATCTCACCGAATGCAGACCGCATCACTCGTCAGGCTGTGTTTCTTCCGCGGTCTGCTGGCGTATTACCCGGAGCCGCTCCTTAAAGCGGGGATGCGTTTGAAAAGCATACTTCCCGCCGGCGATATCGGACTCTTCCGGTTCTGGCAAGCTTTGGCTGGCACACAACGGGCAACAGGGAACTCGGACTCTGCTTTTCGAGACAACGGTTTTTTCGATCGTCTTATTTCCATTGGCACCATGCCTGAGAATCGCGTCAATGATTAACCCCAGCGGTCCCAGCAGGTGCAACAAGCATCCCAGCGCTTGCATCGAGTTGGATTCACTCGCCGGAACCATCTTTTGATGGTGTTGCTTGGCTCGAGTTTTTACGAGGCGATCCGTGAACATACCGCAGGTAATGCAGGTGTTGGGTAACCTCTCGATTTCATCGATCCAAGTAACTTGCGGGCCAAATTCGGACATCAGGGAATTCTGTACAGCGGTTTATAGAGGCGGAATCAGGTAGCAGGAACAAAAACTCGTCCATTTGATGATTATTGGTAACCTCGCTCAGGTCAATCGCTAGTGGTTCTGCGAGCCAGCGGAAACTTGTACTTGTAAGAACGCTTGCCGCCAGTCATCATCATTAAAAGTGTCATTAATCCGCCGCCATCCCACCCATCCCGGAATCGCCTGTCGTGCTTGTCGGCCCCGTTTTTACTCGTGAAGCAGCTGTCGCACCGCGACGCAGAAAACTCTATGTTTTCCGGACGGTCTACGCGATCTCCTTGCTGCTTCTGATGTGTACCGCTTGGTTGATACTCGTGCGCACACAGGTCATCCGAAACCTGGGAGACATGGCACGTTTTGGTGCGATTCTATTTCAGATTCTGGCACCCTTGCAGTTGGTTTTGATTTTGTTCATGGCCGCTGTGCAAACAGCCAGTAGTGTGGCCATTGAGAAAGACAAACAGACGCTGATTCTATTATTGATGACGCGTCTCAGTAATAGCGAACTGGTGCTAGGCAAGTTGTTCGCCAGCCTGCTGGGGATCGGAGTCATGCTTTTGACAGCCGTCCCTATTTTCATGTTGATCGTTCTATTCGGCGGAACCTCCTTTGATCAGGTTGGCTGGACATTTGCGGTGACGGTCGTCACCGCGTTTGCGTCCGGCAGTCTAGGATCAACGATCGCGCTTTGGCGTGAGAAAACTTTCCAAACACTAGCGTTAGTTGCCTTATCGATTCTCTTTTGGGTGGGCGGTGCCGAAGCCATTGCGGCCTGGGGCGGTACGATCGGGGGAATTTCCGCGATCCAAATCGCGACCGCACTGAACCCATTGCGTGCCATTCTGATTGCCAGCAGCCCTTCGGTAGTCAGTGAGTGGTCCAGCGGCGTGATGCCTTTCCTGTGCGCCATGGGCGGGGTGGCAATCCTTTTGAATATTTTAGCGATCAGCTGTGTGCGACGCTGGAACCCCAGTCGCGATGTACGTATCGGACAGAGTGCGCAAGGTGAGGATGACACCGTCTTTTCTGAAACCGCGGCAATGAGCAAATCGGGTGACGTGCCGACGATAGCGCAACGCGACGAAACCTCTCGCCAAACTCATGTTGATGCGAGAGTGCGAACGGCCAATCAAAAAAGCCGAAAGGTATGGGACAACCCCGTCCTTTGGCGGGAATGTTGCACCTGGGCTTACGGCAAACGCATTATCTTTATCCGGGGTGCTTATTGGGTATTTGCAGCGGCCGTATTTTATGTGCTCTTCAACATGGTGCAGTCCGGCAACATCATGCGACGGGGTTCAGAATCCGCCGTCGCCATCCCTGCCGCGGCGTGGGCCTTGGCACCCTTCATGCTGCTTAGCCTCGTCATGATCAATGCCCTGGGTGTCACTTCCATGACGAACGAACGGGATGGACGTTCTTTAGATTTACTTTTAGTCACCGATCTTTCGCCGCGCGAATTTCTTTTTGGAAAACTGGGTGGCGTGCTTTACGTAACGTTCGATGCCTTGCTGCTGCCACTCGTTCTATGCGGGTATTTGTGGATTAGCGGGACCGTGTCCCTGGAATATTATTCCTATCTGGTCATCGGGATTTTAGTGCTGGATGTCTTTGTGGCGATGCTGGGATTGCACTGCGGCATGATTTATTCCAACAGTCGCCAGGCAATCGGTGTCAGCCTGGGGACGGTTTTCTTCTTGTTTTTAGGTGTCGTCACGGCCATGGTCATGATGGTTTCCTTTACTGGAAATGTGGAAGCGCAAATCACCCCGTTCCTAGCTTGTATTGTCGGCGGGGGTGTTGGTTTGTACGTCGCATTGGGTTCACGCAACCCTTCGCCCGCACTGGCCTTGGCATCGGGCTTGCTTCCGTTGGCCATGTTCTTTTCGATCACCAGCATGTTGCTGGGACGGTACCTGTCCGTCCTGTTAGTGATGGCCTTCACCTACGGCTTCACAACCACAGCGATGATCATGCCTGCCTTGGGAGAATTCAATATTTCCATGGGACGCGTTAGACAAAACGAGGATGATTAGTCTCTACGAGCAATTACCTTGGCTGGTCGCCATGCTGGTGCTGATTGGCTTGTCCGCCTTCTTCTCCGCCAGCGAAGCGGCGCTTTTCTATCTGCGTCCCTCAGAACGAAACCAACTCGAAAATGGCAATGTAGGAGAACGCGTCGCAGCCCGTTTATTGAACGACCCGGATCGCTTGTTATCGGCGGTACTTTTCTGGAACCTCGTCGTCAATATTCTTTACTTTGCTCTCTCGTCCGTAGTCGCAATACAATTGGAAAAACAGAGCGCTTCGGGCCCGGCCGTGGCTTTCAGTTTTGCCTTGGGCTCATTGATCACAATTATTTTCCTGAGTGAAATGTTGCCCAAGAGTCTGGCGGTGCTTCGCCCCCTCGCAATCTCAGGACGAGTCAGTTTGCCATTGTCCGTGGCCGTTCGTTTGACTGACCCGGTGATGCCATTAATGCGTGGGCTAACCCGAATTTCGCGACGCTTAATTTGGCCTGGTTTCCAATCCGAACCCTACATGGAGTTAGCGGATATGGAACGGGCCATTCAAATCAGTAGCGATGACCATTCGATTGTTCGGCAGGAACAGACCGTCCTTAACAACATCGTGAAATTGGGTGACATTCGGGTGGACGAATGGATGAGGCCGCGCACCCACTTTGACATTTTCCCTCCGCATGTTGCGTTATCTGATTTGCAAGGCAAGATCCCACCCAGTGGTTACTTGCTAGTGACAGAAACCGACTCGGAAGAAATCGAAAAAGCTTTTCGCTTGGATAGCGTGACCCGCCTTGAGGCCAAAGACATCGACTCTCTGGCGCAACCCGTCATGTACTTGCCGTGGACTGCGACGGTGGCGGATGCCCTACAAGGCCTCTCTCGGGAACAGTGCCAAGTCGCAACCGTTGTCAATGAATTCGGGGAAACGATCGGAATCCTTACGCTAGAAGATATTCTGGAAACCGTTTTCACCCATGAACCCAGTCGCAGTAAACGCCTATTGGATCTTAATCCCATTCATCATATTTCCCCCGGTCGTTGGGCGATTTCCGGGATGGTGGGCCTAAAACAACTTGCTCGCCATTTCAGCGTCAGCGAATTGCCGGAGACTCGCAGCGTCACCGTGACGGGGGTCATTCAAGAGGCGATACAACGATTGGTCGAACCGGGAGACGAGTGCATTTGGGGGCCCTTTGAGTTCCGTGTCATCGAAGCTCCGCAGTCTGACAATGTGCTTGTCGAATTGCGTTACCAGCCACCCCATCGGGATGAGGTGGCTGAATGACGATATTCGCGATTATTTTGCTCTTGGCCGGCCTCGCATTGAGTGCCTTTTTTAGCGGAAGCGAGACCGGATTTTATCGCGCCAGTCGCTTGCGGATCGTCATGGATGCCATGCAGGGCGATCGCGTATCACGACGGATGCTGTTTTTAACCAACCGTCCTCCCCTGTTCGTGGCCACTGCATTGGTGGGCAACAATACCGCAAACTATATCACTTCCCTGGCGGTCGTTTTATTAAGCAAACAAGTTTTAGGTGGGGGACCCGTGGCAGAGGTAACCGCCTCTATTTTCTTTTCGCCTTTGGTGTTTGTTTATGGTGAACTGATGCCCAAGAATTTATTTTATCAAGCACCGAATTTTTTACTGCGTTTAGCCAGTCGGTGGTTCCTGTTTTTCGCCGTTCTGTTTGCGCCTTTATCCGCGCTACTTTGGTTACTGGGACGCCTGCTTGAATGGTTTGTGGGCCAGTCACCCGAAAAAGTGAGGCTGGCGTTAGCAAGAAAAGAGTTGCAGGACGTTTTCGAAGAAGGGCAATCTGCGGGAATCTTGCATCCCACTCAGTTGCAGCTGGCACAGAATTTTTTCATGCTTGCGACGCGACCAGTGATTCACTCTATGAGCCCGCTGACACGCGTGCCAAAAATCCACCGAAACGCGACTCGACTGGAGGCCCTGGAGCGAGCCCATAAACTCAAAATGACGGAGATTGCCGTCGTTGATGAACGCGACCAGAGCCTAGTCGGCTACTTGAAAACCGTCGAATTGGTCGTCAATAACCAAACTTCCAGCATGGTAAAATTCCTTAACCCCCTGTTGGAGATTTCGGCAAGTGAATCCTATGGAGAAGCAATCATGCAACTTCAGAGCAGTGGAGAATCAATGGCAAAGATCCTAGACGACACCGGCAACTGCTTGGGCATCATTACACTGGATGCCCTGATGAGTCCCTTGCTGGGAGGATCACTTTCGTCCCTGCATGGCCCTGCAACTACGACTGATTTTCCAGTCGATATCCAAGCGACTTGACGACGCTTAACATTTCTTCGTAAGTAATGTAACGGCGACGGTGCACCAATTTGTATTGGTCGATAGCCAAACCCAAGTTCCTTGCCTCAGGAGACAATTCACTATGTGAATTGCCAAACTGACGTCGCTCGATAACCGGTTTTGCTAGTGGGTTCGATTCTCGCCGCTCCGGAAATAACACTTCTGGTTGCGAATTAATGGCAGTTCGCTCCGAGGCGTCGGCATGTCCAGATAAACTCATAAAATCCTCCAAATACGTTTTCCGTAAAAGCCTACGACCCTGATCTCAGCAACCCGTTGAAATCCGGGAGGAATCGGGACACGGTGAACGCTTCCAGAAAAACCTTACGGATCATCCGGACTATAGCAGCCGTGCCATGCAATTTCTTTCCGACATCCAGTTCTTTATGTCGGCTTTTTTTCGGATTGTCACCGACTCGATCTTCAGAGGTCCGACTTTGCGGGCGCAATACGTTAGCTAACACACTTTAATACCGGAGTGCACCAGAACGGGAAGCCGTTTGTTGAATGGCAGGAGAAGCGTTTTCGAGCGATGCCGTCCAATTCACCAGTTCCGAACTTTCAGGGAAAACCAGCATCGCTTCTTTTGCTGTGCCGATGGCTGAGTTGGTTTTGCCGGCGTTAAATTGCGATTTGCTCAAAGCGATCCAGACTTCGGGCGTGGCATCTGGTCGCTGGGAGGCCTGCTGCAACACTTGCTGCGCTGATGGATATTGCTTCAACTCCGCGAGCGTGTCGGCGGTCAACAACAAAGCTTCGGTGGGCATCTGTTCGGAGGGAAACGATTCACTGTATACCTCCAATGCCGTTAGGGCTTCCAACGGACGTTCCATCTGTCGATACGCTTTTGCGATGTACAGTTGAACTTCAGGCCCCGCATCATCTAAACCAGACGCGCGATGATAATCGGCCAAAGCTGCTGGAATGTCACGCTGAGCCTCATGGCAACGACCTCGCAAAACCCAAGCCTCGGAATTTTGACGATTTGCCTCTAACGCCTTTTCCGCGTTCCAAGCTGCCTTGGTTGCATCTCCCTTGATTAAGTAGAGTTCGCCCAAGTCAACAAACAACCGCGAATCCTGGCAAGATTGCTGCACCGCGGTTTCCAGTTGAGCAATGGCCTCGTCGAACTTGCCCTGCTTCACCATCGCTGATGCCAAATGGTGACGGATTCGTTGATCACTGGGACATTTTTCGACCGCTTGGCTGAGCAGTGATTCTGCCTGTTGGGTGTGACCATAGTGCATGGCGTTCATGCCGTTTTGCGTCAATGAGCGGGCCGCGACGATATTCGCCGGGTTGCTGGCGCTGCGCATGGTTCGACATCCATTACAGGCAAACAGAGCCACCAATACCGAGCAGAAGAGAATTTTTCGTTGACGAAAATCCAACTCGTTCACCATGAAACTTAAGAATACACCTCGCCGCCGCAAGAGGCCGCTGGGCGAGAGTAGCAGCGCTGCGTATCATTGGATATATCGATCCAACAGGACCCCCAAATTCAATAATCTTCGCCAACTGAAAGCACACCGTGACAGCAGTTTTTGAACAGCACGGCCTTCGCATCCAATACCCCGAAAACTGGACGCTTCAGCAAAGCCAAGCGGAAGGCCAAGCATTGGAGATCCAAATCGCCGCCCCTTCAGGTGCCTTTTGGTCTTTGTTAGCGTTCACTCGCGAAAACGATGGAGAGCCACTGATGCAAGAGATGCTAGAGAATATCGAAGAGCAGTACGACTCGGTGGAGACCAGCCCTGTCCAGGAATCGATGGCAGGTTTTGCGGCGTCGGGGCACGACACCTTTTTCTTTTACCTCGATCTATTGATTGCCAATCACATGCGCTGCCTATTGGCTGGTGAGCATCGATTTTTAATTACTTGGCAGGCAGAGAACCGAGAATTTGACGACATCGAACCGGTTTTCCAAGCCATTACCGTGGGCTTTCTTACCGGTCTGGGAAAAAATGCCACACTGCAAATTGACGCGACCGCAGATTCTCAACAGGGTTAATACTTAGGGGAGCATAGGACAAAAGTGCAAGAAGCGTGCAATTCTTACAATTCACTCGATTCCATTTTGAATCGATTAATCCGCTTCGAGTATTTAATGGGCCAAACGGAGGCTCATTCTGCTATCTAATGACCAATCTCGGATTTCTCCACCGGTTTGGCACGCCATCTGCAATTCCAAGAAGTGCTGAATCGATTCAACAGCGCCAATGTCTGAAATTGGAGTCCAATACCAGACAGGGATGTCGACCGTAAACCTTAGGCACCTTTCGCCGGAGTATGGCGAACCATGTTAACGCGGCACGGATTTTACCTGTGGTAGAATCCGTTGTTATGCAGCCACTTTTTTGCGGTAATTGGGGCTCGACTGGTCAACGCCAGTTGAGCCCCATTTTTTTTGCGCTATCTCCTTCTTAGGTACACCTAACGTTGGCAAGTCAGCGCGATTTCTTTTGGGATGAATGCCGGCAGGACTGATTCTACCATTCAATATTTGGAACAAAGCCGGCGACGCTGCAGCGGCAATCAAGGCACCATCCAAACCATCACGGTATCGTGCACGCCTTCCCAAACTTCCGTATCAGCCACAAAAAGAATGCGATCGCCAGTCTCTAGCTCGGCGGTATCTTTGGCCCATTTCTCCACCCATTTACGCATCGTGCCGATTTCCAAAGAATCAAGACGCGCAGACGCTACGCCCCAGAGCAAGCACATTCGATTGACGACTTTTGGATTGTTCGTGACCGCCAGGGTTGGGATAAAGTCCCGCTGCTTGGATTTGATAATGGCGGCATTGCCATCCTCGGTAGCGATCATTACTAATTTAGCTTGCACACGCCGAGCAATCAGCGCCGCTCCAAATATCACCGCTTCTGTCACATCTTGTTTTGCGACTTGTTCAGCGGACATCATTCGTGAGGGACGCCCTTGGAGCATTTGCTCCGTTTCTTTTTGTATTTTCCGCATGATCCTGACAGCCTCCAGGGGATAATCACCAACAGCTGTCTCTCCCGATAACATGCAGGCATCCGCCCCATCAAGAATCGCATTAGCCACATCGCTTGCCTCAGCCCGGGTCGGCCGCGCATTCTTTAACATACTTTCCAGCATCTGCGTCGCCACAATCACGGGGCGTCCCAATTTACTGCAGGCCCGAATAATCTTTTTTTGCGCGAGGGGCGTTTTTTCGATCTCAATTTCCACTCCCAAGTCACCGCGGGCGACCATTATCGCATCCGCCTCTTGGACAATCGTTTCTAAATTCTCCATCGCTTCGCGTTTTTCAATTTTAGCAATCACCATGGCTTGGCTTCCATGCTGCTGCAACAGCTCCTTCAGCTCGGCAATTTCTTCCGCGCGTCGTACAAAACTGAGGCTAACGAATTCCACTTCGTTTTCGGCCGCCCAAGCCGCATTCTTAAGATCTTGCTCCAACATCGCGGGTACCCCCAAATCAACACCGGGCAAATTAACACCCTGTCGAGAGCGTATTTCTCCGCCTTCAATCACTCGGCACCGAACCCGCATGGCGAGTTTTTCAATGACTCTTAAGCGGACCAACCCGTCCTGCAACATGATCTCGTCGCCGACCTTCAGTTCATCGACCAATGGTGCGTAAGTTGAGGTCAATTCGTAAGCGTGTTCCGGCTCACCCTCCTTCAGAATCGCGACTTCCGAGTCATTCTCCAGCTGCAAAGGTTCGGTATGGAGCTGACCTAAACGGATCTTCGGACCTGCTAAATCAACTAAGATGCCAGCCGCCATCCCCAATTCAAGACAGGCAGCACGAATGTTATCGATCGCTTGTTGCTGATCTCGACGAGACCCATGAGCCATATTCAGGCGAAAAACATCGACGCCCTCCATGATAAGACTCTGCAATAACTCTTGAGTTGCGCAGGCAGGTCCGACGGTGGCAATCGTTTTTGTACGGGTGAGATGAGGCCTTAAGGCGGTGCCAAACGGAGGGTGTTTCGCGGATGCTGACTCGGGCATGCAATTACCTTAGCAATATTAAAGCAGGCGTGGTTGCCGTGGCTTGCCGACGCAATCAGCAAGCCACGGCCCAAAAAATTGGTTTTATCCAAATTGGCCAAATTCGAACATGCCCAGCGCTAGGGGCCGAGGTCAGAACGCCGAACGAAGGTTCAACCACACTAAAAGCGGCCTAAGGGTTACATTCGGAAAATACGCCTTAATCAGCGACCAAAACGCCCAGAAAAACAAGCGTTTATGCATATTTTGCAATGTGAAATTTAAGGTATTTGAGCATTTGCTTAGTGCTTAAGGGCACACTTCTATAACCATTGCTTTATACTGGATTCGTGATAACGCCGAATCACCACAGATTTTTACTCCTTGAAATATGCTTCCCCGATCGACTTTTATCGCCGTTTTTCTGGCTTGTCTCTTCTGCACTTGCGCGGTGACGTTTTCGGATGTCATCCAAAAAGACAACGAGCAAGAAGTGGTTTCGAAAGTCGACTACGTTGAGCCCGCACTGGCACCGAAACCAAAAATTGAACCGGATAGTCGGCTGACCGAACCCGCAACCTTCGGTATCATTGCCCTTGCGATCGCGATTGGCGGCGGTATGTTAGTCCGTCGCAAATCCAACTAGCGAAAGCTTTGGAGTTCGCCTCGCTTCCCGCCATTCTCGGACTCAACGAGTCATCACGGAACTGCTTCGTGGCCAAAAGATTTATTATTATTGACGGCTATAACCTTCTGCACGTCGTAGGAATTCTGGGTCCTAACGTAGGTCCGGGCACTTTAGAGCGAGCACGCAACACGCTGCTAGGCATGCTTGCCAAGTACCTTGATGCGGGGACCCGCAAACGAACCACACTCGTTTTTGATTCTCGTGAGAAAAACCTTCCCAACCGTTTCACGAGTCATGATGTGTTGGTGGAGTTTGCTAATGAGTACTCTAGTGCAGACGAGCTGATTAACCTGTTGGTCCGCAAGCACTCCGCCCCCAAGCAGTTAATCGTAGTTTCCTCGGATCACCAAATCCAACGTGTCGCGATTGCCCGCGGGGCCACACCAATGGATAGTGATTTATGGCTGGATTCGTTAACAAAGTCCCCCAACGAGACTCAGCGACCCAAAAACCGGGATGGTGAGAAACCGGATTACCCGAGAAACGAATTTGACGTCGAATACTGGAAGCAACAGATGGATGTCGAGGGCATCCTGGAGGATGAAAAAGTCTCCAAGCCGCGTAAAAAGAATACGCTGGCGTCGGATGAACCAGCCGAACTGCCGGCCTCCGACTCTATCTTCCCACCCGGGTACACCGACGATTTATTCGACGACGCTTAAACCCGTTTTCAGCATGATCCAATAACTGACTAGGCAGAAGGGACGTCCAATGCCTTGTCGCCAATGTCTTTGCGACACCAAGCGCCATCCCAGCGAATGCACTTGACGGCTTTATAGGCCTGTAATCTGGCATTCGCAACGGAGTTACCCATTGCCGTTACCCCCAGAACTCTTCCGCCCGCGGTTACGATGCCCGCTGCGTCTCTGCGAGTTCCCGCGTGAAAAACCTTGGTATCGGGAACCTTCGCTGCTTCGTCCAATCCTCTGATGATTTTACCTTTTTCGTAAGCTCCCGGATAACCTTCCGATGCCATAACGACACACACGGCGGTTCGCTCATCCCATTGCAAGCTCGGCACATTAGCCAAGTTGCCTTCGGCAGCAGCCATTAGGAGTTCGAAAAGATCACTTTTCAATCGGAACAGTAACGGCTGACATTCGGGGTCACCAAACCGCACATTATATTCCAGTACTTTGGGCCCCTGAGGGGTCATCATCAATCCCGCGTATAACAGTCCGTGAAACGGTGTACGCGATCGCTTCATGGTGTGCACGGTCGGCAACAAAACGTTCTCTTCGATCCAGTGGAACATTTTCTCATCTACTAATGGCGTGGGGCAATAGGCACCCATACCTCCGGTGTTGGGACCCTGGTCGCCATCCCACGCTGGTTTGTGATCCTGTGCGGCAGGTAATGTGACAATGGTCTTACCATCGGTAATCGCCAGCACGCTCGCCTCGACGCCGGTTAATCGTTCTTCAAGAACGATTTGCCGCCCAGCCTTGCCAAACTGCAGTTGGCGTGCAATTTGGTCGATCGCCAAAAATACTTCGTCGCGATTACTGCAAACGATGACGCCCTTGCCAGCAGCCAACCCGTCGGCCTTCACCACCAACGGTACATTCTCTGGTGTCTCCTCGTAGCGTTCGCTGACAAAGCGTTCTGCATCTTCTGGATTTTGAAAGATGTTGAAATCCGCGGTGGGCACGTTTGCTCGGCGCAAGACATTTTTGCAAAAGGCTTTGCTGCCCTCTAATTCCGCAGCATTTTTGGCTGGACCGAAAGAACGTATTCCGGCCTCGTCGAGGGCATCCACCAGTCCATCGCAGAGTGGCTGTTCGGGGCCAACAACGACCAGGGCGATGCGGTTTTGTTTTGCGAATTCGACCAAAGCGGGGATATCGTCGGCTGCGATGTCCACGTTCTCGGCTTCTGTCTCGGTACCGGCATTTCCGGGGGCACAAAAAACGCGCTCAACGCGGTTACTCTGCGAAATTTTCCACACAAGAGCGTGTTCTCGCCCACCACTTCCAACCACAAGTACATTCATTCGAGCCCGCCAGAATTTTCCTAAATGAGTATCGCCCCTGTTTTTGGGGCGAGAAGGCTGAATTCTAAAGGTCGCGTAGCAGAATGCCTAGAAGTCGGTTGGAAAATGACCACCGAGTTGGGCTATACTGAGGTACAAACCGCATTAATCTTCAGATATTTCAAATGGTAATCATGGTTCAAAAAGGTCTGTTCGTCGCCTCATTCGTAATTTTTAGTTTCTGTGTCGCATTCGCTTCTTCCGCATCGGCCCAAGATGCCGGGTACGGGCACTTAAAAGGCCGAATTGTGGTCACAGGAGAAGTGCCAGCCGCGGCAGAAATCTCGCTCTCAACCGACGATAAGCAATACTGCGTGGACACCGGAAAGCCCTTCACCAGCCGCAAGTTATTGGTCGGACCTGACGGTCAACTTCAAGACGCATTCGTCATGATGTATTTTGGTCGCAGTGATAAAAAACGGCCAGAGGCACACCCCTCCTATAAAGATGCCCCCAGTGTCAGTCTTGATAACGTGAACTGCCGCTTCGAACCTCGAGCAATTTTCGTCCGCAAGGGACAAGCACTCGAATTTAAAAACTCCGATCGGATCGGGCATAACTGCCACGTCGTGACCATGAATTTTGAAGAGAACTGCAGCCTCGGTGCCGGGCAAGCACTCTCCATCGAGATGGAAGATGCCTCGCGTCTGCCGGGCATAGTCAAGTGCGACGCCCACCCATGGATGGAGGCATTGTTATTGGTACGTGAAGAACCCTATGCCGCAGTCACCGACGAAGACGGAAGTTTCACCATCAAAAACATTCCCGCGGGCGAATGGAAGTTCCAGTTCTGGCACACAACGCGAGGCTACTTACGAGCTCTAGAAAAGGATGGCGAGTCTGCGGTTGGAAAACGGGGCGAGATCACGGTCACCATCCCGGACGGGGGTGTGCTCGATTTAGGCGACATGACGATTCCTGCCGAATTCCTTCTCGAAGAAAAGTAGTCAGCGGTGAGCAATTTCTTTTGGTATTGCCGGATGATACTGCTTTTGCTGGTCCTGCTTTCAACAGCTTGCCAGCGCACCGTCTCCCGGGAAGTACCGTACGATAAAACGGTAGTGGAATCCATTCGTTCTGATCTTGATGCTTTTGCGGAATAGTATTGCTGGCCTTTGACAGGTGGCTGGATTATCCCCGAAAAGCTTCCGATGGGCCGACATGGGAGTCGCGGTCCGGCGTTGCCGTTCTCTGGCTTCGTCGGTTTAAATTTTGGGGCGCGGTGAAATGGCGAAAATCTCACTTTATTCCCGGCAAAACCGATCGGGAATCAACCATCTAGGTTATGCCGCCCCAGTTTGCACGTTATTCTGAGATGGCTCGTACCACCGGGAGACCGATTTCAACGGCATGTTTGGAATGTTCAACAGTAAATCGTTAGTAATACCAGCGGGTTTCGTCTCGATTGCCGTAACCGCCCTGCTCTTTGCCGGCTGCGGCTCCGAACCACAGTTTCACATGAATGCTGTGCACAAACTGACGCTGGAAACCGAATTTCAAGACGGAACTCCGATTCCAGAGCAGCACATCCAGCAAGTAGGTAATTTGCTGACGGCTTTCTTCGGTACGCCTGACCAGCCACATTTCCCGGCGGGTCATGAATCGCTTGTCGACCCGGAGAGACTAGAACGAGCCGCGGGACCTGTTCCCTCGGATCTGTCATCGGGTCGCGGTCTGTACCGCAAACATTGCTCCCACTGCCACGGAATCTCAGGGGATGGCGTGGGCCCGACGGCCGCTTCGCTAAATCCCTATCCTAGAGATTTTCGCTTGGGAAAATTCAAATTCAAATCAACCAAAATGTATCGCCCGCCCACCGATGAGGACATTCGGCGAGTCTTAAAGCGGGGGATTGCGGGAACCGCCATGCCCTCATTTGCATTACTTCCCGATGATCAAATCGACGCCTTGGTGGATTACGTAAAGTATCTCAGTATTCGCGGACAGGTTGAACGAGCTCTGCTAGAGGAACTCACCAACTTGGAAGAAGGGGAGGATCTTCTGCCACCTAAAACGGACGCTAATCAAGAGGACTACGATTATGCTCTGGAACTTGTGATGGAGTTGGTCGATCCAATTTTGAACAAATGGACCAAGGCCGAAACGAAAGTGGTTCCGTTGAACGGTCTGCCTGACGATTTTGGTCAACGCATGTATTTTTATTCCGACGTGGGCAAGAAATTATTTTTCGGTAAAGCGAATTGCGTACAATGTCATGGTGAGACCGGTGTGGGAGATGGCCAGACTGAGAATTACGATGACTGGACTAACGAGTGGCTCAAACGAGCCAACGTGGACCCGTACAAACGCGAGCAAGTTCAACCCTTTTTAGAAGCCGGAGCATTGCTGCCGCGGAAAATTCGCCCCCGCAACTTGCGCCAACTGGTTTTTCGGGGTGGCAGTCGACCCGAGGATCTCTACCGCCGCGTCAAGGCAGGCATTGAAGGCTCAAACATGCCAGCCGCGCCAGCGTTAAGTGATGCCGAAGTCTGGGCCCTCGTGGCCTACCTCATCGAACTTCCCTACGAAACATTCATCAAAGAACAATGAGGGACTAACTTGGATCGTTTTTGGAGTCTTCTGTTCTTGGCAGTCCCCGTCCTCGGGTTATTGATCGTGTTGGGCGCGGTCTTTAACGTCGGGCTGCAAAATGCTTGGCTCCCCGAGTCCATTGGTCCACGGACCGAAGGGATTGACTACCTCTTCAATTTGTTCCACATCATCGTCGCAGTGGTCTTCGTTGGCACCGGACTGCTTCTGGCTTACAGCCTGTTTCGATTTCGCGCGACGAACCGGCAAGTGGCCAGTTACGTTCACAAGTCCATTTGGCTGGAATTGCTGTGGACCATCATTCCGGCGGGAACCCTCGTATTTTTGGCGATGCATCAACTCCCCTATTGGCAGGCAAACAAAGAGGATCATCGAGCGTTTGAACCTGCTGGCGCAGGTTCCTCCGATCTCGAAACACCCACCGTCCGCGTGGTCGCTTACCAATTTGGCTGGCGGTTTATTTACCCGGGTCTGGATGGGGTCTTCGATACTCGAGACGATGTGATTTCAGAGAACTTACTGGTTTTGCCGTCCCATGAGGAGATTGTGGCGGAACTACGCTCTCTGGACGTGATCCACAGTTTCGCCATCAATAAACTTCGCTTAAAGCAAGACATCGTACCCGGGCTGTCGCCAAGAATCTGGTTTATGATTACCCAAAACGGTGATTGGGAAATCAATTGTATGGAACTTTGCGGGTGGGGCCATTTCCGCATGAGCGCAAGACTGCGCACCGTATCCCCAAAAGATTTTGAAGACTGGCTCATGGAAATCGTCCAGACCCGCGGTTATTGATCAGGCAAATGATGAAATCTGCTGACTCTCAATTCGAAAATCGGGAATCCGTTGTGCCGCAGCAGCCAGGGTTTTGGCGGCATTACGTATTCTCAACCGATCATAAAGTCATTGGCTTGCAATTTCTTTTTTCGGCACTCATCTGGTTGCTGATGGGGGGAGCGCTGGCGATGGCAATTCGCTGGCAAATGGCTTGGCCTTGGACAAGAATCCCGATCATCGGTTCGTGGCTATTTCAGAGCGAGGGTGGCCAGATATCGCCCGAGTTCTACACCATGCTGTTTACCATGCACGGTACTGTGATGATCTTTTTCGTCATCATCCCATTGCTACTGGGCGCTTTTGGTAATTATCTGATCCCGTTGATGATTGGGGCGCGGGACATGGCTTTTCCCAAGCTGAATATGCTGAGCTATTGGTTGATGTGGCCCGCTTTCATCAGTTTGTTGATGGCGTTTTTCGCGCCGGGCTACGGTCCGGGAGCCGGTTGGACCGCCTACCCACCTTTATCAACCGTTTGGGAGGCATCACCCGGCAGTGGCTGGGCACAAACGCTTTGGCTGATAAGCCTGTTATTTGTGGGTGTATCGAGCATTCTTGGTTCGATCAATTACATCGCCACTATTTTATTCTTACGTGCCCCCGGGCTCGACATGTTACGGCTTCCCATGACCATCTGGGGATTGTTAATCACCGCCATCCTCCAAGCTTTGGCATTACCGGTTTTGACGGTTGCCTTGGTGATGCAGTTGATGGACCGCCATTTGGGAACCGGGTTCTTTACACCTGATAATTTGATCATCAATAATTTCGAAACCGTCGGAACGGTGGGGCAACCGTTATTGTGGCAACACCTCTTTTGGTTTTACTCACACCCCGCGGTCTACATCATGATCCTGCCGATCATGGGAATGGTATCTGACATCCTTTGTTGTTTCGCTCGCAAGCCACTTTTTGGCTACCGGCCGATGGTTTATTCGATGTGTGCCATCGCTGGGATGGGGTTTGTCGTCTGGGGACACCACATGTTCGTGTCCGGCATGCACCCCTTTATGGGCACGGTGTTCATGATTTCGACGATGATGATCGCCTTGCCAAGTAGCGTGAAGGTCTTCAACTGGCTGGCAACGCTGTGGGGGGGGCGAATTCACTTTACGACCTCGATGCTATTTTCAATCTCCTTCATTTCGATGTTCATCATCGGAGGTTTATCCGGCATCGTGATGGCCGCTAACTCCATCGATGAGTTTGTCCATGACACCTATTACATCGTGGCTCATTTCCACTATGTACTTTTTGGTGGCACCATCATGGGCGTTTTTTCCGCATTGTACTTTTGGTTTCCCAAGATGTTCGGACGGATGCTTAATGAAACCGCCGGGAAATGGCATTTCCTGTTAACGTTCGTCTTTTTGAACGGTACTTTCTTCCCCATGCACATCCTTGGATGGCGGGGCTTTCCCCGACGCATGGCGGACCCTTATTTCAGCGGACAGTTTTTAGATTTGCTGCCACTGAATCGAATGATCACTTGGTGTGCGTTCGCCATGGCTGCCGCACAGCTGATCTTTATCGTGAACTTTTTTTACAGCATGTTTTGGGGCCAACGAGCCGGTAAAAATCCGTGGCACGCCAATACATTGGAATGGACGGTGGATTCCCCACCTCCCCACGACAATTTCCAGCATATTCCCACAATTACTCGAGGCCCTTACGAATACAGCAACCCCGAGCACGACGAGGATTATTGGCCCCAAGCCGACGATTCGGCGGGCCTGGAAGAGAGTATAAATACGCCAGCGACCAAAGCCTCTGAACGGTAATCTTTGAGTATTATGCAAATGGGGCTGAACGAGAGGGGGCTGGGGATGAGCCAATGCCCATCTGCCCCAATAATGGCAGTTGTATCTCGATCATTACGAAACAATTGAGTATGCTAAGGCATGTTAAATCAGCCGTTAAAACGGCAAAACACGAGTCCGGAACAGCCCGACTTCGGAGAAAGCCGCGTGGCAACTAACGTAATCTCAGCAACCGACGAGATCGCCGACCCTACAATAGGGTTGGTTAGATGCTATGTGGAATTAGCGAAACCTCGAATTTCTATCATGGTCCTCCTGACGGTTGCCGTTGCAGGACTCGTTTCACTCCCGCAAGCCGTTGCTGGATCGGGTTGGCAACTCGTCCACGCCATGATTGGATTGCTACTGGTCTCAGCAAGTGGATGTGCACTCAATCAATATCTTGAGCGGTACGTCGATTGGTTGATGCTAAGGACATCCAAACGCCCCCTACCCGCTCAACGGCTTTCGGCCGTTCAGGTGGCCGTTTTTGGCGCAGTGACGTTTGGCATGGGGGTGGCTTGGCTGATAGCGCTAGTCAATTGGCAAACGGCGCTGGTCGCTGGGATCAACTGGATCATTTACGTCTGGATCTACACTCCGCTAAAACTTCGCAGCTGGTTGAACACTTATGTCGGTGCGGTGGCCGGCGCCCTACCGGTATTGATCGGTAGCACGGCCGTTTGTGCGGGCCACATTACGCTGGGAGCTTGGTTGTTGTTTGCGGTCTTGTTCATCTGGCAATTCCCTCACTTTATGGCGATCGCCTGGCTGTACCGAGGCGAGTACGCTGACGCGGGTGTACGTATGGCGACCACCGTTGATGCAACCGGAAAACTTGCGGGATGGCATGCTCTCGTTTTTTGCCTGATGCTTTTTCCCGTTACCATCGCAGCTATCTGGCCTGCTAATTTGGTAGAGGGAGTTTTGCTGACGCTCGCCCTAGGGTTGGCCGTTTGGTACCTCAAGGCAGCCATTGTCTTCTGGAAAAAAACAGATACAGCCACCTCACGGCGATTGTTTCGAGTTTCGCTCGGCTACCTGACTGCTTACCTGGCACTCCTGTCAATTTGGGCATTGGTGTAATGACAACGGAGCATGGAGTGAGCACCGAAAAAGAGTCCTCAACCACTCCTGAAAAACCCAAAGTGCCATTCACCATTGGCCAACTCGGTATGTGGGTTTTTATCTCGACTGAAATCATGCTCTTTGCAGGCATCATTGCCGTGTATCTCGTGCTTCGCTTGACAACACTGCAAGCGGGATGGCCGACTCGGACGGACATGCATGTGCACACCGAGACAGGTATCACCATGACGATCTTTTTGGTGTTCTCTGCCGTTTGTGCATGGCAGTCATGGATTGCCTGTAGCGAGAGTCGCCCGCGAGCGGCTCGTTTATGGTTGTTGGTAACCATCTTGCTAGGTTGCGTCTTTCTGGGAATCAAATTCAACGAGTATTACGACAAATACAAAGTTGGATTGCTGCCAATCCCAGGTGAAAATCAAATTCATGAATTAGCCGATTACCAATATCTCTCCCATGTGAATCAGAGATTACGAATCATGATTCTGGAAATGGAGTCGCGAGACCCGGAAACACTCGATGAGAATGACAAACAAAGGATGGACCTGTTGTACTCATTAAAAGCCAACATGACCGAGGCGACGGCCAAGAATGCTGGGCGGACCATTAGCCCCTTTGATGCAAACCTTTACTTGAACCTAATGGCCTATCAGGTATACCCTCATGTCGATACTGGCAAAGATGTCGACAAGGTCTATCTACCAGAACGACAAGTGCTCACGCGAGAACTCGGGACCCTCAATGAACGACTCAGCTTAGTCGAAAAACGGGAGCAGTTAATCGTCCAACAGTTGTCAAATTTAGAAAGCCAAATCGAACGCTTCAATCTTCTCGGGGGAGGTACCGAAGAGACGGCAAAGATTGATCTAAAAAAACAATGGCTCGATACAAAAAAGCAACAGCAACAGGATCTGGCGATCGAAGCCCGGCAACTGCAAGCCTCCATTTCGCCGCTTAAAGGGCGTGAGGAAAATCTGTCCGCGTCGTTTGATACCGAAGGCAAGTTCCAGGGAATCAACGAACGATATGACGTGCGGCTACCAGTCGTAATTCCCAACGGGCAAGCCTGGATAAGCATTTACTTACTCTTAACCGGAATGCATGCCCTGCACTTGATTGTGGGTTTAATCGCTCTGGCATGCTGGTTACCCCAGAAACTCGTAGCCCGAAAATCCCCAGCTTTTTACGTAACATGTATGTATTGGCAATTTGTGGATGCCATGTGGCTGACGATTTTTTGGTTTATCTACCTCTAGGGTGGAAACTCTTTTGTAAGCCAGTGCCCCGCCTCCCTCTGATTTGAGTTGCCTTGGATACACCAGTCCGGTTAAACCCGTGCAGACATAGACATTAGCGTTTTCGGATCGACAAAATGAACGTCAAAAAAATTGGTATCGTGCTTTGGATCGGCGTCCTGGTTTACGGCAGTTTTTACATCTATCAGCGACTCAATTTGACACCTGTCTCGCGACAAGACGATCCTGGGATGGCTGCAATTTTAGATCCCGATCACGACGGCAGAGTCTTCGTAGACGTACCTTGGAAGCGTCTCCCACAAGTTGAACCCTTTGAGTTGACAGAACGCAGCGGAGAAGATTTTGACAGCCGCTCGTTAGCGGGCAAGCCTTTCGTGCTAAGTTTCTTTTTTACCAATTGCCCGACGATTTGCCGGGACCTCAACCGACAAATCAGCGTTCTCGCCAACCGGCATAAGAACACGGAGACCACCTTCATCGGCTTGTCCGTGGATACCAAAAACGACACGCCAGAGGTGCTGCGGGCCTACGCCGAGGACTTCAACGCGGATCCAGAAAAGTGGTTAATGTTGACAGGTCAGCAATTCAAGATTAACCAGTTGGCCAGGCAGCAATTGCTAACCATAGTGGATGGTGAACACCACACCGGAGATATTTTCCTAATTGACCGATGGGGTCGATTTCGCGATCGGTTCTCCTGGGATGATCCACGGGAAATGAAGCGATTTGATTCGGTTTTGGAAAATGTGCTTGCAGAAACAAACCCGCCTTTGGAAAAGACAGTTAAAACCCGCAACGTCGCCGCCACCTTCCCGCACACCAAACAAAACCAACCCTCAGCACACCCATGGCTCCGAGATTTCCAACTGACCGACTCGCAGGGGGAAGATTTCTATTCCCGTGATTTGACTGGCCAAGTCTGGGTGGGAAGTTTCTTTTTCTCAAGGTGTGGCAGTGTCTGTCCGAAACAAAATGCATGGCTGGCGGAAATCCAACCGGAAATCGTTGGCCGCAAGGCAAAAATGGTCAGTATCACCACAGATTCGGAGTACGACCAACCGGAAATCCTCCGCCCGTACGCACGCAACCTGAACGCCGACCCTGAGGAGTGGGTGTTCTTGACTGGGGATGACAATTACATTCAACGTATTGGCAGTGAGTTCTTGGAGATCCCGGTACACGGGGAACACCATTCCTCCTTGCTGGCCGTGGTTGATCGCTGGGGTAACGTGCGAGCACACGTTGATTGGCAGGCTGACGACGGCAGAGATAAGCTCCTCGGCCTGATTGACGAATTGAATCAGGAAACGCAACCGCCGGCGGAGTTCGAATTAATCAAAACGGAGATAACTGACGAATGATTGAGATGCTGCCCCATGTCAACGCGTCATTAAATTCACTAGCGACTATGTTGCTGGTGCTTGGCTACATATTAATTCGCTCTAGGAAAGAGCAAGCGCACAAAGTAGCAATGCTGTCAGCATTCGCAGTCTCTTGCGTGTTTTTGATCTGCTATCTGGTTTATCATGCGAATGTAGGCAGCAAAAAATTTCCCACCGTGGACTATGAGCAGATCTGGTATGTGGTTTACTTGTTGATTCTGGTGCCGCACATCATTCTTGCGATGGCAGTTCCGGTGCTCGGTTTGATGACCATTTGGCTGGGACTGAAAATTGATCTGCGGGGAAAGAACGCCGATCCGTCACCAGAATTTCTGCAAATGCAGGGCACCATTCGCCGCAAGCATCGAAAAATTGCCCGAATCACGTTCCCAATCTGGTTATATGTATCGATCACCGGCGTGTTGGTGTATCTTTATTTGTATTGGTGGTTCCCGCCCATTTCCGAATTAAGTCCAGTCACCGGCTAATGAGAAAACCAAAACTGCACACATTAACAGTTTTTTGCGCCCTGATGACGATCTGCTTACTGTTTCCCTGCGTTGCAGAGGCCTGCCCGAACTGCAAGAGTTCGGTCGCCCATGACAGCAACGGAATGGCCCTGGGATTTGCGTGGAGCATCGCATTCATGCTGGCGGTTCCCGTGACAATCGTCTCTGCCTGGGCTCTCGCGATCCGCAAGTACTTGCAGCAGATTCGCTGATTCTGATGCCATGTAGTGCATGCCGATTGTCGGCTCGCAAGGCAGGATGAAGCTCGCTCAAAACTTCTCTTGGATCCAATCTTTCATGGCGTCGGTCGCACGTTGCTGAACCCCCGCATAAAAATGGTTGGCGCTCTCGATCACTGTCATGGAAAATGAATCGGATGTTTCGCAGATCTCGCAGGCCTTTTCCCTCAACCCGTGAAAAGCGGCATTGTCTTGCAGTTCACGCTCGCCAAAAATCAACAACGCAGGCACGCTGATTAGATCTACGTATCGAGTCCAATCGTACCGATCTTCCGGGCCGTATTTATCCCGATAAGCTCCCGCCGCCATGTGGGTTGGGAAAGGGAAATCCACATGAATCAGCTTACGTTCATTTCCAAGTTCGACCTCTTTGGACGCGATTTTCATCCACTTTCGAAAATCTGCACCTCGTTCCGACTGGAGAAATGCGTCGTGGCATAATCTGGTTGCGGATAATCCAACGATCGCTTTTATATCCGCATCTTGCAACGTTGCAGCAGCATAGAGCGCTTTGATTGCTCCCAAGCTATGCCCAATCAGGCACACGTTCTTGTAGCCTCTTTGATGAATCCAATCGATCCAACCGGCAACATCGTGGCGGCAGTCATCAACTATTTCATAGGCCGCCCCTAAAGTCTCGGCGCGGCCTGCAATGCGACTCATGCTTATATTGTCATGGCCTCGCGTGTTGATTAGAGCGACTGCAATCCCAAGCGACCCGAGCGCATCCGCGAGCCCGAGGTTCAAGCTAGAACCATAAAAGTTTCCGCCGAGACCATGCAGCACGATCGCAGCATCCAGAGCGACACGTTTCTTCTCTCGCTCTTTCTTAAAAATGCCCTGCAGTTTCACCCTATCAGGTGTCAACGTCGATACGAGTTCATAATATCGTTCTGGATTAGATTCACATTCTTGCATCGCAATCAAATGGCTCGCTGATTTTTGAATTGGGTTTAAGTGCTGACTAACCCCAACACTTGGCGGGTGATGCCACGAGTCGGCGCATAAAAAAACCGAAGAGCTCAACCTTCGGTTTATTTCTTTTTGCAGGCCGCAATCGGCACCGTTTTAGTGGTGATGGCCCGGTACGCTGCTTAATTGTGAAAGCAGTTGCAGTACACCATTCAAGTGAGCCAGTCGCGGACCAAAACGGTCGACGAACTCATTCAACACGAATTCGCCTTCCATCATGTTTTCATGGTTATCGTAGATTTCGTGCGTCAAGTTTTCGATAAACTCGGTCTGTACTTGCCCCAGAGCCTCAGCCGCGATGCGACAGCGACGGGCCAGCACAGGGTTGGATTCTTTCCATTGCCCCAGTTCGGCGGCTCGTTGCCGCTGCCCCGCGTTCATTTGTTCCATCAAATCTTCCAGCAACTCATTTTGCCGATCCTGAGCAACCACCATTTGACGCAGGAGATCGGTGATTTCCTGAGCCGGAGTCGCGGGGACGCCTGCCGATTCTGATGAACCAGGAGAAACGTCCAGGTGAAAGACTTGGGAGAGATTTTCGTGGGGACCGTGGTTCATGTGTCGCTCCGCAACGGGATGAATGGGGATATGTTTGGGATGTACTCCAGTATAAACACCGTTAAGAAGAGTGTCGAGAATGACTTTAGAAACAACGCAATGAATCAGTCCTTTTTTGGTAACCCTTCATCACAAACACAAGGAACCGCAATCTTTAACAAGAAACAGAACAAAAAACTAAATCTGTGCTATTAAAAAACACCGGCGTTAAAACTTTCTAAATAGGCAGTTGACAAATGCTGGCTCCCTTGCAGTGCGATTATCTTTCCTAATCCGAACCGACGAATCCTTAAACCGTGCAAGGTTTTCCTAACCCGCAACCTCGAATCTTCGTCCCTTAAAGATGCAGTCCTCTGCTGGTCGATCTTTCTTCCAACCCACCTGATTCATGCCATGGTGGAAAAACCGAATTCCACCCTACTGTTGCCACGTCGCAAAAACTGCATGCTTCCAAATTCCCGCCAATCTGAAGCCATCACCTCATCCAACTTTGGTTTTTATTCCGTATTGGAAATTGAATCCATTGGATACTGTGGTGGTTATTTGGTCCTCAACGAAATTGGTCGCCCACTGGAATTCCACTGCACCCTGCCGGTCAAGCCAGGACGGTCCCAAGAAATTCTCTACGGTTCCACTTTGAGAAATTTTTTGATCTGCGATCACATCGGCCCATCGCTGATTAACAAAGCGAAAAATCGCGCCGGTCTAGTATTGGTGAATCAAGTCGAAGCTTTGGATTTAAATTCAAAAATAGACATCGATGTTGCGTTTGTGAATGTTACCGAGGCCGACGAAGCCTCGCGGATACAATTTAGCGATCCGCTGAGGGAAAGCGTCATACGCGATGCGTTAGGGCGCACATCATTCCAATTATCGGAACCCTTTGAGCGAATCACGACGGCCATTGACGAAGCGCAAGCGGTAACCCGGCAGGATGATCGATGATCCGAGATAATGCATCCGTAACAGCCTGGCAAGACATTGCGATTCCTGGCCTCGCATCCAGCACCCAGCAGAACGGTTTAGAAACCCAACAAGGCGATCTGACCATCCCTTCGCCGATTGTGGCTTCCATTCGATTTCCGTTCCCCAAGCTGAAAACCCGTGGCTTTCTATTTTCGGGTGAGACGGAATCGAGTCATTTGCCGCCCGCGCAAAACCGAACCACTCGCAGACCCAGCAAGTCCACCGCTACGGTCACTCGCTGGAAACCACCCCGCGATATGGTCAAACTGGAAGACCGCCTCTTTTGCATGCTGCAACCGCCATTGGAGAGCCTGCTGCAAAGCTCGACTATTGATTTTCCATTTCCTCCATTTGCTCATCAATTTAGTGGCGTTGCATTTCTGTTTCTTCGCCACAGTGCTATTCTGGCGGACGAAATGGGCTTGGGGAAAACCATGCAGACCATCACCACGATCCGTTTGCTAATGCGGTCCTCCCAGCTTCACCGTATCCTCCTGGTGTGTCCCAAACCTTTGGTCACCAACTGGATTCGCGAATTCAATCTGTGGGCTCCGGAAATCCCGACATGCGTTATCGAGGGAAATCAGGCCAAGCGGCAGTTTCTGTGGAACAACACTGAGCTACCTGTCAAAATCGCGAATTATGAATTAATGAATCGCGACTTGCCCACGATTTTAGATTCCGGCATCAATTATGATCTGGCCGTTTTGGACGAAGCGCAACGCATCAAAAATCGAACTAGCGCTACCAGCAAAGCAGTTTACCAACTACCACGCCGCCGCAGTTGGGCTTTGACCGGCACCCCTATCGAAAATAGCACGGATGATCTCGTGGGAATTTTTGAGTTCCTATCCCCCGGCTATCTATCTCCAGGCATGCACGTCCGGCAACTTCGTTCGGCCGTGAGGGATCATATCCTGCGTCGCACCAAAACCGAGGTCTTGACGGATTTACCACCGCTGCTTAATCGAGATGAGCTGTTGTCGCTGAACGAAGATCAACAGGCCACTTATGAACAGGCAGAATCTGACGGGGTGATCACCTTAAATGAAATGGGTGAATCCATTACCGTGCAACATGTGTTTGAGCTCGTGTTGCGACTGAAACAAATCTGCAACTTCGATCCGGCAACCGGCAACAGTGCCAAACTGCAACAATTACGTGCCAACCTGGAAGAAGTCATCGCGAGTGGGCAAAAAGCGATCGTGTTCAGCCAATGGGTCAAAACGATTGAGAAAATCACCAGCCAGATTCCCGAAGCAAATCCGCTGGAGTACCACGGGAAAATCCCTTCCAAAAAAAGGGACGGTATCCTTGAGCAATTTAAGAACGACCCCAAACGACATGTCCTTTTAATGAGTTATGGGGCGGGGAGCGTGGGCCTGAACCTGCAATTCAGTCGATATGTATTCCTGTTTGACCAATGGTGGAATCCCGCAGTGGAAGATCAAGCGATCAACCGTGCCCACCGCATCGGCTCCACAGGAAGTGTCACGGTCACCCGGATGATCTCGCAAGGAACCATCGAAGAGCGAATCAATGATGTTCTCCAAACCAAGCGGGAATTATTTGAAACCGTGCTTTCCGATACCAGTGAGCCTGCCCAATCAGGACTTTCACGGGAAGAAATTTTTGGATTGTTCGACCTCCGCGCGAACGGTAAACGTCTGCAAGACGTAGCCTGAATACGTCTCGCTGCCGTGGGCGAAGGGATTTGGCGATAAATAGCCGGTTGATCGCTTGTGCAATCGACCTCGGACAAGGAAAATAGAGGGATTCACGATGACAGGGCAAGAACGCAAGAACGTACTTAAAATGAAACGGCGTAGCAAGCAACCAACTTTCTGCGAGGAACGTGTCAATTCGTACCCGTTCTATTCACCTCGTTTCTGGGCAGGCATGCGATTCAGCGATTACATGGGGATGCTTTCCCGAAATCGCTTCCGGGTCCATCCCACACGGGTACCCATGATGTTCATGGTCGGAGGTTGCTCAGTCCTTTCGAGTGGGCTGGCGTTCACCCAACAGCTTTTGATGAAACGCCAGATCGAAGCAACCGCATTGAGCGAGCCGCCGATTTTCGTTATCGGTCATTGGCGAAGCGGAACGACGTTACTGCACGAGATGCTTTGCCTGGATAAACAATTCTCTTGGCCATCAACTTTTGAGTGCTTTGTTCCGACTTATCACAATCTGACCAAACCCGTCTTGCAACCACTGCTCCGTCTGTTGATGCCCAGCAAACGGCCCATGGATTCCATGCCCGCGGGACCGAACCTGCCTCAGGAAGATGAATTCGCTTTAGTGGGTATGGGAGCTCCGACTCCTTATTACCATATCGCCTTTTCTAACGAGGAACCCGAATTTCAGCGAATGCTAAATTTAAAGGACGCCAGCGCTGAGGAAATCGAGGAGTTGCGAAATTCCCTCACATGGTTCTATAAATCGATTAGCCACAAAAACCCAAAACGATTGGTGCTTAAATCACCCACGCACACCGGCCGAATTGCTCATCTAGCCAAGTGGTTTCCGGGAGCCCGGTTCGTTCACATCACGCGGCATCCCCACAAGATCTTTCCCTCCAGTATCCACTTATGGAAATCACTGTCAGCGGTGCAAGGATACCAGTGCTCCAAAAACGATGAGCAACGCCTAGTCGATCAGGTCAATCAATGGTACCGCGAAATGTATGACGGTTACTTCGAGCAAGTCGAGCAAATCCCTAAAGAAAACTTGGTTCAAATACGTTTTGAGGATCTCGTGAAAGATCCTGTAAATCAAATCGAATCCATTTATTCGGCATTCAACCTGAACGGCTTCGATCAAGCTCGAGTGAACCTCGAGAATTATTGGTCGCAGCGAAAATCTCATCGCACCAACAAGACGCAACTGAATGACGCCACCAAAGAACTCATTAACGACGTCTGGTCAGATTACATCTCGAACTTTGGTTATGCCTCCAGCGAAAGAGACGCGGGATTCGTGAAAGCTGGATAAGCACCTCTAGGTGAGGATTTTCTCAATCTACTTGCAGCGATGTTAGGACGCGTTACCCTAATTGCCGCGCTCTTCGTCTGGCATTGATTTCCGGGGATGGCTCACTAGCTTGTTGCTCATCCCGCGCCTCTTGCTCGGTCATCTGCAGGGACCGACGATGCAACCACCACCGAATCCCGTAATCCGCTGCGCCCACCACCAACGCTGCCAAACAAAGGCGCAGCGCAGTACCTACCAACCATTCCATCAATAGGGGACTCTTTTCCTGCAAGCGCCCTTGGCCCAGCATCATTAGAGAATCGAGGTCTCCCAAGACCACCCATGCGGCAACGACCGACAGGACAACCAATTTCCCAATCGCTAACAGGACCGACACCACTTGCTCAGCAGAAAATATCTGCCTTAAATTACGCACGGGGTTCAGACGATCGATATCGGGAGCCAGCAAACCTGGGTAGACACGAAATCCGCTTTGAGCCGACCAGGTCAAAATAGTAATCCCGGCAATGCCTGCGAGAATAGGAAACAGGCTACTCCAAAATACGCCAGCGACCTCTCCCCAATTACGACTCAGTATTTGATTGGCCGACAGGGTAATATCAAATTCACCCCAGTGGCTTTGACTGAATCGGTCCATGGCTCGCCATAGCCAATGGCCAAATGTGGCGACCAAAGCGATGCCCCCCAACCAAACAACAGCGACCGCTAAATCTCGGCTTCGCGCGGCCTGACCTGACTGCTGCGCACGCTGCAATCGGCTTACGGAGGGATCTTGATTTGCTTCGTCTCGGTCAGACATTTATCAACCCGTCTCCCGGAGCTCCAACCAGTTTTTTAACTCGCCCAGCGTTAACTCAAACCCGCCATTAATAATCCAAGGCGTCGATAACAGGACTATTGACGTCACCGCCATGCCAAACATTGCTTTGATTCCCAGCCCAACCTGCAGCCCTCCCAATTGGGGAAAATTTCGTTGAACCATTCCCAGCACGATCGACGCCACCAACAATGCTGCGATGGCTGGTAGCGCTGCCGATACGCCAAATTCAAAAGCATAGCCAATGGATGTCACTAAAAAATCTAGAAAGGACTGGTCAAAGACGGCAGTTCCTGTCGGCAATGCGGTAAATGAGAATAACAATCCATCAATCATCCGACCGATACCTCCCGCGGCGACAAAAACGGCCACAGTGGTCCACCAAAACAATTTTCCCAAAGGCCCACCACCTGTCTCGGAGTCCGCCGGAGCTCCAAAGGAGACCATGGAAAATCCACACAGGCCTTCAATCACACTACCAGCTATCTGGATCCCCGAAAGCATGATGGCGCAAGATAAACCCATCAAAGCACCCACGAGCACCTCATTGATCAGCGTCAGCAACAATGCGGTCCACTGCAGGCTGGGAGCTTCCGAGTTGGCAACCGCTCCGGGTACCACCGCCAACGACAAAGCTAAAATGAATGCCAGCTTTACTCGCACGGGTACCACTCGTGTGGCAACCAAAGGCATTGTCATCACCATCGCCGTGATCCGTACAACGGCTGGGAGCGCAGTTAGCAAAGTGGCAGTAAGAATAGCGTCGCTCATTCTACAACTCGCGTGTTCCCAAGAAGGCTATCTTTCCCGATCACGGAATGGCAACGATCAGACCCATGCCGTCCAGCATTAGTCGAGGGATGCCTCTTGGTAACCTGTCGTTTTCCCATACGCTCGATCAATGATTGGCTTTATCAAACAAGGTGTTGGGGATTTGTTGGATCAGATCACGACTGAATCCTGAGTAATGTTCAACAAACCAGGGTGCACAAATACCGATGACCACCACGGCTGCAACCAGCTTGGTCACAAACATGACGGTCTGATCTTGGATTTGTGTCACCGCTTGCAAAACCCCCACTACGATGCCGACGATCACACCCACGATCAATACAGGAGCTGCCAGCAGCAGCACCAGGTAAACCGATTGGCGAGCGATTTCAATTGCAAACTGGGGATCCATGTACCGCAACGTCTCTCATCACAAGTAAGGGCTAAAACTCTGCATCAACATGCCAACGACAAGGTTCCATCCATCCACCAACACAAACATGATTAGCTTCAATGGCAAACTGACCATCGTCGGCGGTAACATGATCATGCCCAGTGACGTCGTCACACTGGTAACCACCAAATCGATCACGAGAAAGGGCATGATGACTTGAAACCCGATCAAAAAAGCAATTTTCAACTCGCTTATCATGAATGCCGGCAGCAACACGTGTAGCGGAATATCTTCGAATGTTTCCGGACGTTGCTCGCGTTCCGCGGCCGGTAGATGTTTGTAGAACAACCAAATATCATCTACGTTCCCGGCCGCGTCGATTTGCCGGCTCATAAATCGTTTAACGGGCTTAGTACCTTTTTCCCAGGCTTCCTCTAGCGATAACTCGCTCCCCTCAGACGTGTAGGGATCGAACGCTTCCTTTTTGATTTCTTGCCATACCGGGGCCATGATCAAAAAGCTCATAAACACAGCTAAGGCGGTCATGATTTGTGTAGAAGGAATCTGCTGAGCGCCCAGTGACTGACGCAATATCCCGAGTACCACGACGATGCGCACAAACGAGGTGGTCATCATGGCAATGGCGGGTACCAGACTGATAACGGCCAATAACAGCACCGTTTTAAACGTGCCGGATAACTTTCCCGGAGTGACGAACTCTTCCAGATCTAGCGATTCTGCAAGGGTTGCATCTTGTGTTGTCGTTTCAACCGCTTCTTGCTCCGAGTCTTGCGCGGATACGAGGCTCGGCGTCAAGCAAATACCAAGTCCGCACAGGCCCACCAGGGCCCATACCATGAACTGGTAGATGCAGGTTCCTCGAATTGGATGCATGCGTTTCAAAGTATTAAGCTTCCAATAGTGTTCTGCCGCTGCGCTGATGACTTCCCAGCGAAACGTTGGACTCTGAATTGGCACCTTGAAGCACGCGTTGCTGCATGGAAGCCGTTAACAAATCCATACGACCTTGCTGGATCGCCGACTCCAACTGCAATACTTCCTGGGGGTCCGATATCTCACTCAACGTTTGAGAACCCGACGGCGACGCCGCAATTAGTAAAAGCCTCGTACCCAAACGCACTATTTGTAATTGTTGACCGTGCACAAATGGGATTTGACCCAGCACGGTAAGCACTTGATTGTCTCGTTTTCGGCCTTCCAACTTCCGTGAGGATGGTCGCAAACGCCAAAGAAAGACTGCCAGAAAAAAGAGGCTTAAAACGAGCGTTAACGTGGCGCCGGTTTTGATCGCTGATTGCCGCGTATCCGCATCTCGAAATAATTGCAAACCACCCGTCGACATGACTTCTGCCGACGGGGGATTAATCTGTTTTTCCAGCCAATCAACGCTGCGCTCAGCCGCGCTCTGCAACCCTACCTGCTCTTGGCCGGTTTCGGAGATGGTCGTGTCGCTCTGCGCGTTCTGTGCAAAGAGCGTCTCGACACAACCCAACGAAATCAGGGCGGCCAGCATCAGGAAGCAAAATTTCATAATCATTTTCATTTACGGTTTCCGTCGGGTTAGCCGGGAATCAGGCCCTGCTCCATCAAGTCTCTTGCCAAGTTGCAATACTGTTGATGGGTCTTTTGCATTTCTGAAAAATCCACGCTTTGGGTCTCGCTAATTTGTTGACGCACTCGCACTGAATCTTCACTCGACAGTCGATCGAGGACCCTTTCAACAAAGGATTGAGGACTACAAGTTAAAACTCGAATGGTCAAATCCGGTGAAGCTGCTTGCAGAAGCTGATCCAATGATTCGTTATCCCATTGCAAGACTTGCTCAAAGCTCAGCGTTAGCCCACGGTCAGAACGCGCTCTCAATTCGGGACGCAGAATACCCGGAGATGATGGTTGCATAGTCTGCGGATCAAAGTAGAGAAAGTCAGCAAAGTCATTCAACAGTCCCTCGTCCGAATGACACCCCATAGCCTTCAACTCATCTATTTGTGTTTCCGCACGCAACCGTGTGTCCTGATCAAATCCTTGCAGTAACAACATGACGGTTTCGCGGCGAAAATTCACGAGTAAACGCGCCAACTGGTGGGTTTGTTGCGTGGTTAGCTTCACTTGGGCTTCTGACATTATCCTGCCTTTTTATCCAACCATTGACGAATTGTGGCCGCCGCCGCATGCGGGTTATCCCGACACCATTGATCCAATTGATCACGCATCAAATGTTGAGTGGCCACATCGAGCGGTGACTCAGGCTGCGAATTGGTGACATATTCCGCTCGCTTTTTGCCAGAAAAATGAGGGGCTGGAATTTCCATCCGATGAGACGGAAAAGTAGTGGTATCCGCAATACTGGGTGATTCGTAGGTTCGCTCGCCTGTCGCAGAACCGACATTCAAGGTATTCAAATCGGCCGTGGGGCCGGCTGACTGACGCCCTTTACCAAAGGGCCGAATTAGGATGAGCAAGCACAAACCGCCCCCCACCAGCGTTATCCACATCCAATGCCCGGCCCACTGCTCAGCAGGAGCCTCTGCTGCGGTAACGGATTCTGGAAAATGGATCTCACGATCAACCGTCACCACAAAGTGCTGACTGGCTGGCAATTCTCCCGCCGGCACAAGCGGTTTAACTTTTTGCTGGATGTCATCTTTCAACTGCTGAAAAACTTCTTGACGCTGCTCGACGGAGGTGAGCCCCTCTGCATTGGCGATTTCCATATTCTGGTTCACAAAATACTGAACGCAGCGTTCAGGAATCCCGATTGATACGTTGACATACTTAACCATCGGCCCGGCCGACTCTGTCGTTTCAAATGTGCCATTGGCTGCGGACTCAGTCGTCTCGGATAATGCCTTGGGCGATTGAGATGATTCCACATTCCCCTGAACATTGGTCCCTAACTGGAAAAGGCCTCTCAACCCTGATGGTTTTGTGGAGGGCCTGTTCGATTCAAATTCACGGTGGGTCGTTTTCTGAATGACCATCGGCTGACTGTGTATTTTACGTTCATCACGGATCCGCCTGACGACGGGGTCAATCATCACCTCGACGTTGACGCGAATACCGGGATAAGCCGCTAAGGCGCTTCGAATCTTCGCCTCGTATTTACGTTCCGCCTGCAATTGAGCCATTTCGTGCGGTTGAAATTTCTCCGCATCACTGGCCACAACCCCCGTATAGGATTTGCTGGAAAACGTATCGATAATGGTAATATCGTCAGGTTGCAAACCCGCCACAGCTCCG
>CAJQPP010000157.1 GCA_905480235.1 uncultured Pirellulaceae bacterium | reverse complement strand
ACCACATGATTACTGGACGTCCGCCTTTTCTAGCAGCCTCGCCGGTAGACACCGTGCTGATGCTGTTGGAGCAAGACCCCATTCCGCCGCGCGTGCTCAATCGAAATGCCGACCGCCAACTCGAAATGATTACGATGCGTTGCCTGCAAAAACCGCAGGACCTGCGCTACGAATCCGCAGGTGATTTGGCGAACGACCTAGAACGCTACCTCAACCAAGAATCCGTTACCGCTCAACAGGGAAGATTCGGGCATGTCATCGCCAGCGTCATGCGAGATACGCACAACGCGAATGTCATGGAGAATTGGGGCAAGCTTTGGGTTTGGCATTCCTTCGCCTTATTCATTGCCTGTGCCGCTACGCAAATCATGTTTTGGTATGGCGTCACCAATCGCTGGGCCTATGAACTGCTTTGGATGGCAGGATTTGGTGCTTGGGCGATGGTTTTTTGGACTATGCGACGGCGCATGGGACCCGTGACATTGATCGAGCGTCAAATAGCTCACCTTTGGTTAGGCAGTATTATTTGCATTGGCGCGATATTTCCATTCGAAGCCTACTTAAATTTAGATGTTTTGAAATTAGCGCCCATTTTAGCGTTGGTCTCCGGCATGGTCTTTTTGGTCAAAGCCAGCATGCTTTCGGGTAGTTTCTACATTCAAGCCGGTGCTTTGTTTGCCTGCTCCGTGCTCATGGCGTTATTTCCCGACTGGGCTTTATTGATTTTTGGAACGGTGTCCGCCGCCTGTTTTTACTTCGCCGGTATTCGTTATTACCCGCGCGGCGAACGGGCCAACTAGTCACGCTATTGCGTGACATTCTGGGTTTGCATTTGCGTGCTTCTTTTCGCGCTCTGGTGAGCTGAATTTCTGCTTGGAGGCGACCACTCCGGACGGAGCTTTCCATTTACGGCTTGCCCGCGCGCTTGATTTCCCTCTTCCGTTGTCCTTATCAATTAATCGGTTAGTACCGATTGTCGGGGCGTCGCGCGCTGGCCAATGTTGCGTTTAAGCAACAATCACTACCTCCGTCAAAGTTTTTCGCAATTCCTTGTCCCTCAAAGTTTGACTGACCTGATTAGTGATTTAGCTTTCATGAGAACGCGGCATCGACCGCTTTCTGAGTTGGCATGGCAAACCAACTGGACGAGACCAAAGCAAATTGCGGCGGTCAGATTTTTTGCCTGCAACGTTCCTTCATCGGTTGAAGGGAAGCGTTGGGACATCGCTGGATTAAGCAGGCTACGTTGCCAAACGGCAGTGATTTCAGCGAACCCATGGGTTTATGTGGGTTGAATTGCAATTCGGCTCACTCACGTAATGAGATTTTTTTTCAAATCCTGTCGGAGGACACAATGAAGAATTTTGCTTTGAAAGTACAACGGTTTTTGAAATCGGAAGACGGCCCTACGGCTGTTGAGTACGCCATCATGTTGGCTCTTATCGTTATCGTTTGCTTGACTGCAATTCAAGCCATCGGTACTAACGCATCGGCAGCATTCCAAGATATTGCTGACGATTTGAATGACGCACGTGATGGTAACACCAACTAACCTTCGTGGTTAGCTGATCCATGCGATCATCCAAGGCCCACCGCAAACATTTGTTTGCGGCGGGCCTTTTTGTGATTTTTAGTTTCGCCCGGTAATAACACCTGGAGCAATTGTATGTATCCCGTCATCCCAGCTGACAATTACGTTCACGCATTTGAGATGGTTTGTTGTTTTTTCACCATCATCGCCGCTTTTGCGAGCTACATTTCCCTGATGCGTGTTTAGGCAAACTTCACGGATTAATACGTTGAGGTTGCCCAGACCTTTTAACAAAACATTAGTTGTCATTCGCCGCAACAACTTGGACCCCCCATGTTCACGGCCGCGACAAGCGGCTCACCCCCTCGGAGAGAATCAGAATGACATTTTTAGAAACATTTTTCTCGGGTATGGCCGAGAATTGGCCTTACTGGTTAGTTAGTTTTGTATTGATCGTGGCCGCCGTAATTGACGGCATTCAATTAAAGGTCCCAAATTGGTTGACCTTCCCCATGATCATCGGCGGCTGGGCTTTCAGTGCCATGGCATACGGCATGGCCGGCGAAGGCTGGTATGTCGGTTTGGGTTGGTCCCTGGCCGGAACTGCGGTTGGCTTGTCCTTGCTGTTACCTGCTTATTCCGTTGGCGGAATGGGTGCCGGAGATGTCAAGTTGATGGCTGGTATCGGTGCTTGGGTTCATTGCTGGATCACCTTTTACGCGTTTTGCCTTTCGGCCATCGTGGGTGCCGTCATTGCCGTCATCATGGTTTGGCGTTCTGGCAAAATGAAGAAGCACACCGGTCAATTCGTTTCGATCATTTATGAGATTGCCACGATCAAGAACCCGGACAAATTATCCGCAATTGCAGCGGAGCGTAAAAGCAAGATGATGTTGTTGCCTTACGGAATCCCAATCGCGATTGGCACTATCGTGTACTTCGCGTGCACCGGTTTGCTGATCTGATAACAAAACGGATTAGGCAAACCGTACGGTTTGCCTAACTCAAACAAAATGAGAGACGGTGGGATTGTGCGGGATATTTTTGGTGTCCGGCACGACCCAACAGTTATGAATATGATGGTAATCAATCGTCGATGCAAACGATGATGGTGCCATCAATCCGAAACGGGTGGTGACTGTACATACACAGTTTAATACTCGTTGAGGTGATTTTGGGCTCGCCCCGTCTTTCGATCCGATGATGGACATGCGGTTCTACGGAATCCGCAAAGACAACCAAATCCGCACACATTTACAAGCATTGATTCGAGGAACCCTTCCATGAAATCCAAATCCATTTTTTTGATGGCTGTGTCTTTGGGTTTTGGCCTGGTCGCCGCTATCGGCATAACCCAAGTAATGGGTCGCAGTAACAGCGCCGGTCCTGTCAAGGAAGAAAAGAAGTTGCCAATTCTGATTGCGCTACAAGACATTGCAGCCAATGAAGAATTGAGCATGGAGATGTTCAGCGAAGAAAAATGGCCCGCCCGACTGGTGCCCAGTGGAGTGGTGACCGACCTACAAGAAATTGAAGGGATGGTCAGCACCTCCAGCGTCAACCAAAAAGGGACCGTTTTGACGTCGAATCTGCTGGCCAAACACCGCGTTCGAGAAAAGCGAATCCCCTCCAATTACAAAGTGATTGGCATCAAATTGAATGCCGACGATCACCTCAACGGATTACTGGAACCCGGGGATTTAGTCGACATCATGGCTATTTTCCGCGGAGATGATGGCGATGTGGAGTCGGGAACGACGCGTACTTTCCTACGTAAAGTAAAAGTCTGGTCAATCGGATCCAAGACTCGCAAGAATGGGGATATGACCGAAGATCACAACGGCAGCACCGTTGTCGGGCTGTTAGTCACGGAATCCCAATCGGAAAAAATCATTCACGCCCAACGTATTGCCGAACTGAAGCTTGCCATGCGTGGCAGCGAGGATCTCGATCCATCGGAATACAGCACCGGCACAGCACGCCGTGACTTGGTAGACGATGAAGTGGAGGAGGAAGAGGATGACGAGGAGGAAGTCGCATACGATGAATCGGATGAAGAAGACACAGAGGAAGCCGTTGTAGAGAAAACCCCTCGCGGACCTAAACCATTTACGGTGGTTGTCCACACCAGCAACGGTCCCACACAGTATCACTTCAATCAAGAAACCAGCTATGTCCCCAGTCGCGTTGAAGGATTCAACGTCGAGGCTCCCGAAGAGTCTTGGGACGAAGAATACATCGAAGAATCAGGGGATGAGAGTGCTGAGGAAGCGTTGGAGGGTGAGGAAGAATATGACGATGACGAAGAGTCTGACGATTCCGATCCTTTAACCGATGATTTGGATTCTGAGCCTCGCAACTAATGCAATCAATTGTTCGAATGAATTGATCGAATTAATAATGGCGGACATAGTGGTAAGTCACTTGTTCGCCTTTTCCATTGCCTAATGGAAAAACGCAATCTAGCAAACGACAGATCGCGTGACTTTTTCGAGCATGAACGTTGACTTGTAACGGAAGCGACTGCTACCAACGATTCGAACCGCGAATCGTTAAAAAGGAAATTCAAGGATGAGCGAACGGCAACTATTCCGCGTGATGGCATTTGCGATCTCGTGCCTGATGATTGCAAGCACACCATTAAGTTTGCTGGCACAAATCACCGCTTCCAGTGAACCGGTTACGGTCGATCGAACCATCTCTTCGATCGAACTGATTATGAAAACCAGTCGCATACTGGAGTTCGATTACGATGTTCCCGAACTGGTTATTGATAATCAGAACATCATCCGCGCCACCCCGATCGCTTCCAACAAAGTCCTTTTGACTGCGCTAAAACCTGGTTTCGCCACGATCACCGTCAGTGATCCTAACAACCAGACACAGACCATCAACCTAACCGTCCAAGGGGATGTGCGAGCGTTGGAAGTTGCCCTAAGGCGGTTCTTTCCTAATTCGAGTCTGCAAGCAACCGCACTGGAAACCGGCGTGGTCATCTCCGGCACGCTGGCAAAAGCTTCGGATGTCGATGGGGCATTAATTGTTGCCAGCGAATACTTCTCAAAAGTCATCAACAATATTAAGCTGCCCAGCTCACAAATGATCGCGATCGAAGTGCAGGTATATGAGGTGGCCCGCACGAAAGTGCGAGAATTGGGTCTTGATTGGGAATTGTTTACCAGCAATGCGGACTTGAGAGTCGCCGGCGCCGCCAATCCGACCAACAATATCGGTTTCAGCGTGGTGGATAACGGCAGCAGTTTCAATGGATTCCTGCAAGCTTTGGAGCGTCGTTCGTTGGCAAAATTGATGGACAAGCCCGTCTTGGTAACCATGAACGGACGCCCCGCTGAGTTTCTCCAAGGCGGAGAAATCCCCTTTGAAATCAATCAAGGTTTAGGGAACGTAACGATCCAGTTCCGTCCCTTTGGTACCAAACTTGACGTCGTCCCCATTGTTCAAGGGGAAGGCACGATACGTCTGGAAGTGCGTGCGGAAGTCTCGGAACCTGATAGTACTCTGGCCAACAACCAAGGGGTTTCTGGATTTCGCGTGCGTCGGGTTAACACGGGTGTGGACATGAAAATTGGGCACACGTTAGCTTTGGCCGGAGACATCCGCGAGGAGACAGAGGCGGAAGTCCGCGGCGTCCCCTACTTGATGGATTTACCCGTGATCGGACGCGGGTTCAGTCGAGTCGAAGAGAAAAAGCAGGAGATCGAGTTGGTCATCTTGCTGACACCGCGGTTCATCGGTGAGGTCGACCCCTCCCTCATGCCAGCGGGCGGTCCAGGCCGCAACACCGTATCGCCTTCCGATCGGGAATTTTATGACAACGGCCTAATTGAGGTTCCTCGGTGCGGCCCGGATTGCGGCGGCCTTCCCAACCAGCCAATGGAACCCATGCAAGGTTACCCCGGCGGCTATGGTGCGACCAGTTATGGTGCTCCAGCTTCGATGGCGCCCGCTTACAGTAACCCTGGTTATGGAACACCCGCTCCATCACCGCCCGGGTATCAGAATACACCTGGCTACGTAGATCCTGCGCCATCGATGCAACAGACAATACCGACACAACCGACTCAGCCGGCTCAGCCATCCAGTACGTACCTCCCGGCTGCATCTGCACCTCAAGCTCAGAGTGGATTCGGCTATCCAAAGCGAGCTATTTCACAACCCCAGCAACCGCGCACAAGCCAATCGACGTTCCGCAAGCTACTGCGGCGATAAGGGCGTTACGACAACCGTCGTTTACGCAAATCTTGACGGCTTACGCTCCGAAAGCCACTTGCTTATCACCATCGTCACAACTTAACTATCCCGAGTTGTTTCGGTTTTTAAGCATTTTAGATGCGCTTCTACCCAACCATAATCTACATATAGGTAACAGTTGCGCGCCGGGTACATCGGGTTCCGGCACTGTTTAAACACCTTGGCCGATCCATCCAGTTCCACCGGATTCGATAATGAGCGAATTGCGATTGGCGATCTGTGATCCTTCAGAAGATTCCAGAGAGCGCCTAAAACAACTCGTAATGGGCATCGAACGAGCTTGTCTCGAGGCTGACTGTTCGCGCTATGAGTTCTTTTTTGACGTCGTCAAGACCACGGAGCCCGAAGTCTGCCTGGTCAACATTGATCACGACGTTGAGATTGCGACTTCGCTAATTACTCAGTTGCATCGCAACTTCTCGCAAACCGGTATCATTGCCATAAGCTCCAGTACGGAGGGAGCTTTAATCCTACAAATCATGCGAGCTGGGGCTCGAGAGTTCTTACGAGCTCCGGTCGACGCTCAGGAATTGGTTTCGTCTCTGGAAAGAGTCGCGGTCAACTCCGATCCTTCAAAACGTCCGAAATCGGGAAAGATCATTGCGATTGCCGGAGCTTCCGGCGGTGTCGGTACGACATCTGTCTCGGTCAACTTGGCTTGTTGCATGGCTCAAGTTCCTGACGAAAGTGTAGCGCTTATCGATTTAGATCTTAGCCTCGGCGACGCAGATGTATTTTTGGATGCGATTCCTGAATACACCTTGCTGGATGTTGCCCAGAATGTCGAACGATTGGATCTTTCATTGCTCCGCAAGTCGTTGACGAAACACGATTCCGGTGTTTATCTATTGCCGCGACCGGTCCAATTACAGGACATCGACGAGATATCACAAAGTAATTTTGGGCGTGTCCTGAAACTGCTGAAAGCTTCTTTCACACACCTCATTGTGGATCTGTCCAAATCGTATAACTCCCTGGATATCCGCACCCTGATGGCGGCGGATGAGGTTCTGTTGTTAACCCAGCTGGATCTACCTTGCCTGCGAAACGTGGTCCGTCTGCTCACCTCACTGGAGGCGATGGAAGGTATCACAGACAAAATCAAAATTGTGGTTAATCGCACAGGTTTGGAAAGCGGCCAAATTAGTCTGAAAAAAGCAGAGGCCCATATCGGAAGAGAGATCTTCTGGCAAATACCTAATAACTTTTCCGCGGTTTCAGAAGGGCGAAACAACGGTGTGCCGCTGCTCTACTCTGCTCCCGGTGCAGCCATCACGCAGAATATCATTTCCTTGTCAGACCACTTGATCGATAGAGAGAATAGTGGAGACGAAGCGAAAAGTGACAAGAAGGAACGAAAAGGCCTCTTTGGTTTCCTCTCCAAAGGCTAAACTCGCGTCCCCTTTGGCAACCCGCAACCCGCATTTCTGTGCGGTTTTTTCTTGCGCTTCATTGCAATCCTTGAATTTATTGCCGAAACATTTGAGCGACCCGCCTTACCCAAGGATTGACACAGGGGCGTCCGGCAAAGCAGAATTCAGACATGATTGTTTTACCTAAAATTCAACTGTTATTGTTGCTGAGTGTCACCTCAGCATTTCTTGGCGTTTTTGGCCACTCTGCGGATACCCTTTCCCGCTACCCCACCCAGACATCGCCAAAGACACAGGATCCAGAGCCTTGGGTTTCCTTGGTCGATGCCGATC
>CAJQPP010000156.1 GCA_905480235.1 uncultured Pirellulaceae bacterium | reverse complement strand
CGTCAGACTGACAACGTTTTAACTTGGCCGCATTATAACACATTATCCCTATTTGTCAAGGGAAAAATTGATATTTGGGGCCATTTTAGGTGTAATAAATGACCTATTTTGCAAATCTAAGTGATATCGGTTTGACTACGGCTCAAACGGGTTCGAATCTGGGTTGTCCGCTAACCACGTTTTATGCCGCTCCTGGATTTCAGAATAGCTTTTGAGCATAGTTTCGACGTTGTGACCCAGCGTATAAGCGGCAGTTTGCAGGGGAACCATTTTGGTCAACAAATCATTGGCAAATGAGCGTCGGCATGCCCTGAATAGCTGCGGAATAGGATCACCGAGCCTGTACTTGATCCCCATTCCGTCCATGAACGTGTTACCCGATTTTGGTGAGTAGTTTATTCGTGGGTTAGCCTTCATTTGGGTCTTCGCCCACAGTTCGTCCCACCGCTTCCACACACCGTTAAACCTCATCTTGGCCGCATAGGACTGGCTACGGTCTCTGAGGCCCTTAGACTCGATTACAGGGGTCTCAGACGGATAGCTATCGTGGTGGGCCACTTGCTGCCGGACCGTCATTCCCTCGGTTGAAAACTCCCGCTCGCCAAAACGGCTCACAAACAACTCGCACAAATATTTGTGGAGCGGTGGGTATAGCGGTAGTGTTCGATAAAGCTCACGTGAGCGGCTTGTCTTCACGTTCTCTAGACTGATTGTCGGGCCGGTAAAAGGATCAAGATCAATATCGCCCCACGTCATGCCGATCAGCTCACTCGGAACCCTTGCCCCTGCGTACCGGGCCAACATCAAAGACGTTTTGAGATCGACCCGTTTAGTGCAATCCAACAAGTCGGCAAACCAGTCCGTGTCGATATACAGCAAATCTACCCGGTGTGATCCCGTCGATGACTTCACGGCTAGGGCCTGGTTATTTTCAACCAGCCCGTGGGAAGCGGCATCTCTAAAAAGCACCTTCACCTTGCTCATTGCATTTTGGGCCGTGGACCGGCTAGTAGCTTGGATCTCAGCAGACTTGAACCGCTCCAAATGGGCTGACGTTACACCGTTTGAGTTATCAATCCCCTCGCTCTCAAGGAACTTTACAAGCCGTCTAAGGCGGTCCCTGTAACCCTTTAATGTCGATTTATTCAGGTCACCCGCTTTGATGCCAAGGAACCACGCAACCAACTCGGCAGGTGTGATTGCCGCCACCTCAGAACGGGAGTTAAGCAAACCGGCCTTGACCAGCTTCCCTCTCAAGTCTCTGGTCTCCGGCTCATCCAGCCATGATTTCAGTTTGGCGGTGGGTTGCTGGCAGTGCTTCAAACAGTCCTCCAACTCGCTGACACGGGCTGCGACGACGTTGCTATATGACATATTTTGCTTGCCGATTGCAATTCTTTTTTGCTTGCCATCGACACGCACACTCACGTACCTATTGACCCGTTGCCGAGGGGTGGTTTTGGGGAAGACGCTCGCCATGGGGGTGGGTTCTCTGAGTGCTTGTAACAATACTTGTAACAAACAATCGTCGGAATACCCCTATTTTGCTAGATCAATTCCCGAAAACACGGGGAAAAGTGCCTAAAAATATTTCAGGCTCAATTATTTTGCTTTTTTGAGTTTTCGGATGATGACGATTTACCCGACAGCGGGGCTTGGGGAGAATCGTTATCGGTCATCGGCTTGGCGGCGTCGGCTGCCGTTAATTGAATGATCAGCAGAAAACGCTGCGTTTGCGGCGTTGAGGCTTCGCCGTCACGACGATCTCGATCATCGAGTTTTGCCTCCGCATTTCTACCCGCACCCGACGCTTGTCCGGCATTTTGCTTCTTTCGCGAAAATCCCAATCCCGAGCCGCTTCCCAGCTCCTCCGCTTCCTCCTGCCACGGTGGCGTGGGGTTTTGCAAAGAGCGGCGGCGGATGGATACTCCCGGCATCCCGCTCAAGGACATCAGCTTCTTTTCATCGGCTGCCGAAGGAGCAGACGGTTGCATTGCCCCGAACGACCGCTCGGTTGGCAGGTTGGTTTCTTCCTGTGCCGCCGTTCGCATCCAAAGATCTTGGTTTGATTGAGTCAAAGTAACTCTCTCTGCTTGAATAAGCGTCAGTATTTTCTGTAGCTGTTCCGGCGTTGCATCGATCTCAAATGCCAACGGCTGGAACTCCTGTGCGTTTATCAACGCGCCTGCGGGACTCCCACTCGCATCAGCCATTCCACCACCCCCCGCACTCGATCGAACCGCTGCGCCAGGCTCGTTTCCCGCACCGCGCCGCCCCGCGATCTGTTTTTCCGTCATCCGCTTGGCTAGTCGCTGAGGTGCTTCCCCAGTTTCAAAACTTAATGCCTTGGAGTATTGGCTTTCCAAGCGACTGAGGAGGTTACGATTTGTCTCAGACAAAGTTACCAAGACCACTTTAGATGCGGGTGCGCTTGCGACGGATGGATCGGCAGCTGCACTGAGTTCGCTAAACTCCCCCGCCAAGTCCATTGGCTTCTGTTGATCTTCCTCAGCTGCTTGGGTTTGCATGCCGCCTGGCATTGCGCCAGTTAAATCTTCGGCGTCCTTTGCGAGTTGGACACTATCGGCTACCGCGCTGGGTGGCGTTGCCGTGTTTTTCAATTCGGCGTTTTCAGCGACTCGACTACTGGTTCTTGGTGTTGGGGCCCTATTTTCCAAAATCATGTCATCTTGTTTGCCGATTTCATCTGACCCGGTTGCTGACTCCTTGTCGCTATCAAAATCTGCACCTTCCATGCTAGGTGGCGCTGCTGATTCCAGCTGCAATTCCTCGAGCGGATCTGAGAATTGAATTTCTGCCAAGCCGTCCGTTATCTGTGGTCTGGGCAGCAAGAAAAACGCGACCAGTAAGATGGCTGCCAAGGACGCGATCATGGAAGCCGTATACCGCCATTGCAAGGTCGATGATTTTTTTGCCGGTAGCGAGACTTGACGTAAGCCGGGGGCTTCGCCAGGATCAACCTCTCTCGCCGACATTTCGATGGTCTGTAAGACCCGCGTGGAAAACTCATCATCCAATTCGTAACGTCTCGATTCGCGCAGGGCCTGCTGCATTTCCTGATATTGCTCAAGCAGACCCCTATCTTCGGGGTTGGCGCGCAGGTGTTTGTCCACCCGCATTCGCTCCTCAGGACTCAAGCGGTCATCGAGGTAATCGTTAACGAGTTCGTTAGACCAGAATTCGGACATTTCATTTACTTTTCAATTCAGGGCTCGGATCGCCAACGAATTGTTGGGAAGTGGTGGCATCCGCTTTGCTATTTTTTACTTTCGAAATAACTGGCTAATTCTTCTTTCAATTGTGACCTTGCTCGGTGCAGTCGACTGCGTACGGTACCCACCGGTGCATCCAGGATTTCGGATATCTCTTCGTAGCTCAAACCATCCATTTCCCGCAGCACCAAAATCAGTCGATGCTCATCGCCCAGTCGATTGAGAGCGGCATGCAATTGTTCTGCCCGCTCGCTTTCCTGCAATCGATCTCCGGGCTGCGGCCCGGCGCCGCCAATTCCTTTGCCCCCATCACCCAGGTCCCGATCAACGGAGACTCGCGGTCTTTTTTTGCGGCGGCGACTGATCGCGGTATTGACCGCAATTCGGTAGAGCCATGTGTAAAACGAGCTGTTACCGCGAAACTTGTGGAGTCGCGTGAACGCAAGCACAAAACTCTCCTGCACGACATCTTCCGCCTCCGTCTCATCACGCAAAAAATGCACCATGCTGTTGAACAGCCGGTTTTGATATTTGGTAACAAGACAGCCAAACGCCTCTGCGTCGCCAGAGACCGAGCGTTCGATCCACTGGGTCTCTTCGTTGGGCGGTCCGATTTCGTTCATGGTTGAGACGAATTTTTTCGTGAGAAAGTTCCCTTAAGTTGGTTCTCACCGGAGTTTTTAGCCGGTTTTTGCCCGTTTGAGGTGCAACCAGAGCACGTTGCTCCGTGCTTTTAATACGAAAAGTGCCGCAAAAAAGGTTCTCGGAGCCTCGCCTCGCTTGCCAGTATATCGAAAATAACGGCTCCGTTGGGTCACCGTTAACCGCTGAGTCCCGGCTTTTATACCGTCCCCGCCTGCCGGCCCACGGGACCTGGGTCGCCCGGTTCCGAGGTGACTGGCTCTCGTCGGGGGCCGGCCACAAACAACAAAACGCCTCCCAAAACCACGACCAAACTGACCCATTGGGAAATGGTTAACTGGGTACCAAACTGGCCTGCTTCATCACGGCGGATCAATTCGAGACAGAATCGGGTGATGGAATAGAGAATGATACCCAAGGCAAAAACCTGGCCATTCCTGCGGCGAAACGGAAAATACCACCACAAAAAAGCGGCTAACAAGGCAGCATTGATGGCCGCCAAAATCTGTGTCGGATAAACGCCTAACGATTGGTTTGGTAAATCGCCAAAAGGGACCGCGTGCCACTGTTCACCTTGGCTTATCGCGACCGACGATTCGATGGCCAAGCCTTGTTGTTTGATCGCACGCAGCTCTTTATCGGGTCGGTCCGACGTAAATCCGATGGCATACCATTGCTCCGGTTGCACCCCCGCTCGCTCAGCGAGCGAGCCCGGAAGAATAGACTTTGCGTAACGTTCGGCAGCGTCGGGGCGGATCGGCAAGGCATCGCTTTGGTTGGCTTTCTCGGGGTCGATTCCCAAGAGTTCGCCCGTTTCGATTTGACGTAAATAGGGCGGCGACCCTGCCGGAAATTGTTGAGCAATTTGCGGGATGTCGCAAACACCGCCAAAGCAACACCCGTTCATTAAACAACCGATGCGACCCAATGCTAAACCAACCAGCATTCCGGGGATCGCAATATCGGCCATGCGGAGCATCGGCATTTTCGAGTACCACAGGTAAAACGCACCTCCTGCGGTGGCGCCAATCAGGCTGCCGTACACCACCAACCCGCCCTGGGTCATATTGATCATTTCGCCGACCATCTCCGGGATCGAACCACTAAATTGGTCGCGTTTTTGAATGACGTAAAAAAGCCGCGCGCCGACGACACCGCAGATGCACATCCAAAACGCCAGCGTGATTATCTTTTCCGAGTCAAAACCTTGGCGTTGCCCTCGATAAACGGACAAACCCACACCCGCAAAAATTCCGGCCAGCATCATGACGCCATAGCCACGAATCGCCAGACCAACTTTGATTTCCGGACCATTGGGGTCGGCCGGGTTAATGTCCGTGATACCAACACGCGGTGCGACGAAATATAAAATCGCTGCCACCACGATGTAAATCGGCAAAAAATTGAAGGCTTCGGAAGGTCGTCCATTTCGCAGCGCCAAAGCTGCCAAAATGATGGCGCCCAACACCAGCCACGTGATCAATAGCGGCCCCTCCAGCCAAGACTGCGGCACTAGAAACAAAGTTTGCTGCATGATTCATCACCTCCGCTGCCCGTTTCAGCAAGCCATCCAAAGCTTGCTGGATCTATCGAGACATTTACGTAATTAGACAATTGTCAATCAAACGCGTTTCACCCACCATGGCCGCCAACAACAACACCGCAGGGCGGCTCACCTCCTCCAATAACTCAAGCGATTCCGCGTCGGCGATGACCGCGTAATCCGTCTCGGTTACGCCGCCTTCGATCAACGCCTGTGTCATATGAGCCATGATTGCGCGGCCGTCGGTTTCTCCTTCGACGATCATTTGCGACGTCTCCTGCAAGGTCCGTTTCAAACACGTTGCGATCTGCCTTTCCTCCGCACTTAAATAAATATTGCGGCTGCTCAGCGCCAGTCCATCTTCTGCTCTGGCAATGGGACACATCACAATCTGGCTGGGGTGATTTAAGTCACGGACCATATGCTGAATCACCTTTACCTGTTGGTAATCTTTTTGTCCAAAATAAGCGACGTCGCAGCGGGTTAAATTCAAGAGTTTTAACACCACGGTTGCCACGCCCGCGAAATGGGTAGGTCGGCTTTCCCCTTCCAGTTTGCTCGCCACCGATGGCGGCTTGATGGAAGTGCTGCAGTTCGCGGGGTACAGTTCCGCGGTATCCGGTAAAAAAACCAGATCGACGCCTGCTTGTTGAAGCAGTTGCAAATCATTATCCAGAGGGCGTGGATATTGGTCGAGATCCTCGCCTGGCGCGAACTGCGTCGGATTGACAAAAATAGAGACGACCGTGACGTCGCACTGATTTTGGCTCTCCCGGACCAGACTGAGATGTCCCTCGTGCAATGCTCCCATCGTCGGCACGAACCCGATTGTCTTCCGTTTCTGCCGAATTTGACTGATCATCCGGAAAAGATCTTCCCGTGTTTGAATGGTTTGAATTTGCTTGGAGGTCATAGGAGAGGGCAAAAAGTAGTGGATAATCGTCGTTTCCGGGCCTTCTCGCCGTTTTTCCGACCTGTCGAGTCGGGAAGTCCGGGAGAAACGGGTTGTTCCCAAAATCTTATTACTTGGACCGACATTACAAAATGCTAAAATCAAGAGACGAATAGATATCTGGCCGGGCATTCCCTGAATTACCTCATCTTCCAGTGTGGAAACCGGCCCAAAACGGAAAACGACCTACGTTGCGTACCATTTTCCGGAGACCAGCATTTGGCTCAAGGCTTGGCGGCGATGGAAGCGCGACACGTTAAAACTGCACACATTAATGGGATAACCCATGAGCGAACACGATCCTCAACAGGAAACCGAATCGGAAGATGCGGGTTTAGAACGCAACTCCCACACGTTCCTGCTCTTCAACGTGATGCCAAGTTGGCTGGTGAGCTTTATCGTTCATACGTTGCTGATCATCGTTTTAGCTTTCGCCTATTGGACCATTCCCGGTAAACAGAAAGTCGGCTTGGTCGCGGGCGAGGCCGCCGAAGACATATCTGAGATGGACGAGCTGAGTTTTGATTCCCTCGAAGATTCCGAAACCTTTGACAACCTGGAAACGGAAAACACCAATGAGACGGAGTTGGAAGAAGTAGTTGAAGATTTAGTTATCGAAGAAGAATTCGTTGAGGACACCGTCACCGATGCGCTCTCCGAGACCATTGAATCTAGTGCGATTGACTCACAAGTGCTTGAGCTATCGGGTGCGACCCAAGGTCCGGCCGGCCAAATCACGGGCCGCAGCAGCGCTAAAGCACGTCGCTCTCTCGTTCGAAAAAATGGGGGCAGTGATGCCAGTGAAAACGCGGTCAAATTGGCGATGGACTGGATTGCCAAACACCAATTGAAGAATGGAAGTTGGTCGTTTGATCATCGGGTCGGTCCCGACCCGGCAGAGCGAGCTTCGCCTAACCCGGGCGAATTCCGCAATTCCACCCGTGCAGCCACCGCCATGTCACTTTTGGTTTTTCTCGGCGCCGGGCAAACCCACGTCGAAGGTGATTACAAAGAAGTCGTGGAAGCCGGGCTGGCCTATCTTTTGAAAAGCGGAAAGCGAACCTCGGAAGGCTTGTCTTATTACGAAGACGATGGCGGTCTATATAACCATGGCTTGGTGGCGATCGCCATTTGTGAAGCGTTTGCCATGACTGATGATCCTCGTTTGGCTCCCGCGGCGCAAGATGTGATTCGCTATATCGAATTTTGTCAGGACCCCATCGGCGGCGGCTGGCGTTATGAACCAAAGCAAGCCGGCGACACATCCGCCGTCGGTTGGCAGGTGATGGCCTTGAAATCAGCCTTGATGTGTGGGATTGAAGTCGATCGACAAGTACTGCGAAAAGCGCGGCGATTTTTGGATTTCGTTTCCACGGAAAGTGGCACCTTTTATGGATACACGCACCCCGTCGATGAACGCCGAAAAGGCGTGACGTCGGTGGGTTTGTTGAGCCAAATGTATCTCGGCTGGACACGGGAAAATGACGCGTTGAAATCAGGTGTTAGCTGGTTAGGCCAACGAGGACCTACGATTGGTAATTGGAAACGCGGCCAAAGCGTTCCCGAAGACGCAAAATCTAAATTTAAATGCGGCATGTACTACAACTACTACGCAACGCAGGTAATGCACCAGTTCGGTGGCGAGAATTGGGACGCTTGGAACCTCGAAATGCGTGACTTTCTTATCGCGACCCAGTCGATGCAAGGCCCCGCCAAGGGCAGTTGGTATTATCAAAACATGGACGAGACCGGTTACCGTTGCGGCGGGCGTTTATACGCCACGACGCTGGCCGCCATGACGTTGGAAGTCTATTACCGGTACTTACCGCTTTACGATGAGAAAAAGAATGCGGAGGTAGAGTTCGAGCTGGATTGACGAGCGAACTTTCGCGGTGACGAAGCTCTTGTCCGGAGTTGAAGCCCGTTGCCGCGTAAGCGATTGGTCGGGCGGAACGAATGCCGCCCCAACTTGGTGGGAGACAGGATTTGAAAATCTCTCCGAAAGCGTTGTTCGGATACTCGCTTAATGCCCCCTCGTAACTGACGCACCCAGGCAATGATTGAGACTGGATTCGATCCTTAATTCGCAGGCTTTCTAATGACCTCTCCAACCTGCAGATATCGACAGGCCAGAGTCTCATCTAAGTTTTGCTGGATCGCCTGGATCTGGTTGGGATCCTGGCTAGGCTCCACCGCCAGCCTCCCAACAGCGGCTCTCGCCGTAGATGATGAATGGGAAGTCAATTTCATCCGCTCAATGGGGGAGCAAGATCGCGGCCATACGGACGCCATCATGAACGTTCGCTTGTTGAGCGGGGAAGAGCAGGCCTTAAGTTGCGGAAAAGACGGCACCGTGTGCTTGTGGGATCTGGCAAGCGGAAAGATCGTAAGGCGTTTCACGGATGATCGTTTTAACATTGTTTACTGCATTGCCTTGCTACCGGATCAGCGGTGTTTTCTGGCCGCTGGAAAAGGACCCGGCGTTGTTCTTTGGAATCTCGACACCGGCCAAAAACTGAAAGAGTTTGATCAAACTGCCACCATTTATTCCTTGTCCGTATTTGCCGATCAACAGTCATTTATTTGCGGGGATGCGAATGGAAGAATCTCACTGCATGAATTGACTCAGACGGAACCCGTGAAAACTTGGCGGGTGGGATCGGAAGATATGACTGCGCTCATTGCGTTGCCTGATCAAAAGGGGTTTATCACCGGCACCGAAAATGGAAAAGTTGAACGGTGGGTCATGGATCAGGACAAACCCGTTCAAGAATATGATGGCCTTTCCAACTGGACCTGCTGCCTGCAGTTATCAGAAGATTCTCAACAACTCTTTGGGTCTGATTATTCTGGCAATGTCGTGCTTTGGAAAACAGAGACAGCCAAGCAGGTTTGGCGACAGGAAAAGCTCTCTGCAAAAATTCCTTGGGGGCGGTTTCTGGAAAAGCAACTGCTTGTTGTCGATATCAACAATGCTTTCTTTTTAATCGATCGCGAGACCGGAAAATTTACTTCCCAGCCGATGGTAACGGGCGTTGCGGCCGGATTTGATTTAGACACCAGCCAATCCACTTTTTGGTCCGGCGGTACGCAATCGATTTTGGGCTGGCAAGTAAAAACTGGAAAGCGAATATTCCCGTCCGACGAAGCCATGCCCTTCGTAAATGGGGTGCAATCGCTGATCGTAAATAACGACCGCGTTTACCTTTTAACGAAAAACGGCAAAAACACGTCGCCCGTAGTGATCGCCTGGGATCTAAACACCGGACAAACACTGGCATCGTTAGATATCGAGTCCTCGATTCCGAACAGCCTTGCAAAAAACAAACCACTGACACTGATTCCACTCGATTGTGGCCTGGTCGTAGGCACGGACTCCAGGTTAGCCGTTTTCGATTACGAAACCCACGCCCTGAGTTTCGTCAAAGATATGCGCTCAAGGCTGTTACGAAAATCTCCCAACAAGAACTCACTGGTCTTCCAAGATAGAGATCCATCCAAATTACACGAAATCAATTTAATAACAAACCAGACTCGCCTGTTACTCAACCTTCCCGACGGCAATTCCGTGAGTGATGCACGCTTTCTCGACAACCATCACATGGCGATTACCTTGGACAAATACCCTCAGGAAACAGAGCTGTGGTCGATTGATCCTGCCGAGATGATCAGCAAAAGCGCCGGCGATGCGTTATCCACCATTTACGCTTTCAGCCCCGATCGTCTGCTCACCAAGGGCAAGTCATCCGAATTACTCGTCTTCGCTTCGCGACAATTAAAAAGCAGCTTGCTAAAACCAGAAACGCTGGACCAACTCTTGCAGGATCTCGACGCAGACGACTACGCGGTCCGAGAGGCCGCCACCTTAGAACTGGCTAACGGAGGAGAGGCCGTCATCAAAGCCCTGGAAAATCAGCGGTCTATCACGATGGAGTCCCGAATCCGCCGCGCAAAAATTGCCCGACTCGTAAAGGATGACTCGTTCCCCGACCTGAATCGGCCTCTCAAAAATCCCACCGGGATATCGCAAAGCCCGCAAGCAATCGCCATCGATCCCGGCGGCCAACTGTTTGTTGTCAGTGTGAATGCTGGTTGGAAATCGGAATTGTTGATCTGTTCCATTGAAGACCAAAGCTGGAGCGTCGTCAGTCAAACGCCCTTGCGGTCGAGAGCCTCTCAGCTCGCATCGATTCCGGGGAAACCCGGATGGTTCGTTGTTGCCTTCGTGGACGGTACGATCGACGTCATACAGATTGCACAGCCTCGCTCAACCGAAAAGGCAACGGCAACAATGCCTAAATGATCATCCTTGGTAGATGCAAGAACCCCAAGTCAAACCGGCACCAAAACCACACATCAAAAGCGTGCTTTCCAATGTGCAAATGTTTTGCTGAACGGCCTCATCTAAAAGTAGCGGAATGCTGGCAGCCGACGTGTTACCGTAACGTTGCAGATTCGTAAAAACCTTGTCACGTGGGATGTCAGTGTCAGCCAGCGCGGCCTCAATGATTCTCATGTTCGCTTGGTGGAATAACAGGACATCGATGTCATCAATCGTTAAAGAAGCCAAATCGAGCGTCTCATGAACGACCGCCGGAATGGTCCGTACCGCCCATTTGAAAACAGGACGTCCATCCATCTTTAAAAACTGCATTCTGTCCGTCAGTACCTGCTGCGAAGCGGGCATGCGGGAGCAAGACCCCGGAACAGAAATCAGGTGCCCCAGTTCTCCGACAGTTCCCATGCGATTGGCCAGAATACCGCGATTCTCCGATCCCGATTCTTGAGGATCAGGAACAAGCAAAACCGCCCCGGCCGCGTCACCAAAAAGGGGATAGGTCTTCTCATCCTGGGGATCTATGACGCGTGACATCGCGTCCGCTCCGATCACCAAAATCTTCTCGCAAGAACCCGTCTTAATGAACTGGGACCCCACCAAAAGAGAGTACACGAACCCGGAACAGGCAGCATTCAAATCAAAGGCCACCGCATCACAACCCAACAAATGCTGCACAATCGCCGCGGTCGAAGGGGTAAAGTGGTCAGGCGTCATCGTGGCCACGATAATCATGTCCAACTCACTTGCGTCCACACCCGCTTTTTCAAGGCAAGCTCGACCGGCAAGGTAAGCCAGATCGCTGGTCGCTTGGTCCGGAGCACAATGACGCCGCTCCAAAATCCCCGTTCGCTGAACGATCCACTCCTCGTCGCATCCGAGTTGCGTGAGATCGCTGTTGGAGACCACCACCTCGGGTGCGTAAGACCCCGTCGCGGCAATTTGAATCCCTGTCAGGCGGGTGTTTTTCTGGTTGGGTTGATTAATTGCCTGATCCCTGGTTGTGATGGACGCCATGGAGGAACTATCTCTCAAAAGTCAAATCCGCCGGTAGAGGTGAATCCACCGCTTCATGATTAAGGCTCCCAAAACTGCCGTTAAACAGTTTACGAGCTGACAACGAATCAGTTTCCGTAGTAACCCCCAAACAGTCAAGGTTTTAGTTGATCGGTGAACACCATTTATCAAAACCTCGTAGGTTTAAACCTTACAGATAACCGAGTTTCTCCGAGACCGATCAGCCGCCGCTAGGGCGCAAGGAATTTGATCGTCCAACAAATTAACATCCTATCTCCAAATTGCCTAAATCACGGAGTCTCAGCCTCAAGAGCCGTTGGACGAAGTACCAGCTGATTTCTTGACCCAGTTTATTGACCGAGTATTCCCCAACGAAGTAAGTCGGTATCGCAATGTGATTTATGACGAAACAAATAGGCCCGAAATGGAGCCCAGAACGACATTATCCATGACTTTTCATTTACACATACCCCATATGGGGGTGTCGGAATGTTCCATTTGCGGTAAATTATCGATGCACCTCAATCACTAATGGAGTCGTTGATGATTGAGGCGGATTATCAAGCTTCATGATCCTTGATTCAAAGAAAGCAATTATGAGCCTTTTGGCAATTCTATATCAACTTGTTCCCGAATCCCCCATTTTGGTGGCTGCCAACCGAGAGGAAAAATACGACCGGGTTTGCCCTACGCCCAGTATTCAATCGGGGAAACCCAGAATTCTGGCCAGCATGGACCAGCAAACCGGCGGAACCTACTTGGGCGTAAATCAGGCAGGAATGTTTTGTGGCCTGACAACTCGCCGCAAAATGTACGTTCCACCTAATCCCAAATCTCGCAGCGTCCTGTGTCGAGAAATGCTGCGGGCTAATTCCGCACGACAAGCGGTCGACGTAGCGTTAGAGGAACTGGATGGCAATCAATATGATGGCGCCAATTTCGTCGTGGCGGATGCCGAAAGCGGTTGGGTCATACACGCGGGCAACGAAGTCAACGTGCAACCGCTGCAAGAGGGGTTGAGCATCGTGGGCGATCAGGACATTGACGATCCTATGGACGACAGAGCGTCCTTGGCACGTCGCCTGCTGACGTTGCAGATGTTGGATTCACCTGTCAAATTTTTGGCGGTTGCCAGTAAAGTGTTTGCTCGCGGCCCGGTTAGTGGTGGTCGCCCGAGCATGGTGGTCCGACAACCGAATTTTGGTACGGTCAGCTCGACGCTGATTTCGCTTGGCAAAAAACCAAGGGACGCCATCTATCAGTACAGCAACGGTGCTCCGGATCAATCGAAATTCGAGGATTACTCACCTTTCTTACGCGACATCCTCAGCCGCGGGCTTCGAGAGGCACGCACCAAGACGGCCAGCGCGTAGCCGTCCTCAACAGACCAGTTTCTATAAGGGGCCCGTTCGCAAGAGCAGGGCCCTTTTTTTATTCTCGAACCTCCTCCCCGGCTCAAGGCCCTCCAATGAAATGGAACCTAAAAACGGACGCGTTCTATGCACATCGCATCCGACGATTGTGGCTTGCGGGGATCCCGGTATGAACTATCTCAAAGGGCTTTGCAGCGCATTAAGAATTCGACATGGCTTGGCTGCCTTTTGGGTGATGGCTCTTTTCGCTGGGCCGGTAAATGCTGCCGACCCACCCAATATCCTCTTTATTTTTGCCGACGATTGGGGGTGGGGGGATCTCAGTTGTCATGGACACCCCTACGTAAAAACCCCCAACATCGATCGACTGGCACGGGAAGGTACTGATTTCCATCGCTTCACAGTCGCCAGCCCTGTCTGTTCACCAAGTCGAACGGCCGTGTTAACCGGCCATTTTCCAGCACGATTTAATATCGATGGCCATTTTGCCTGGGTTGAACAGAATGCCGCACGAAACATGCCCGATTGGTTAGACCCCGACGTGCCGTTATTGCCTCGGATCCTGCAACAAGCCGGTTATGCGACCGCACATTATGGAAAGTGGCATTTGGCCAATGACATGATTCCCGATTCCCCGCGCCCCGGCGTCTACGGTTACGACGATTTTGGAGCTTTTAATTGCAGCGGCGAACAAATGCCGGTCCACGAAGATGCCCAGCGGGCGATGGCATTCATTCAGCAAGCCGCACAACAAGGTAAACCCTTTTTTGTAAATCTCTGGATCCACGAACCCCACACACCCTTTCATGTATTGCCAATGTACCGTTGGCAATTCCCCGATTTGGCGGAAACGGACAATATCTACGCGGCCACCCTGGCGCATGCAGATGCCCGTATCGGAGAAGTTCTCAATCATTTGGATCGTTTAGGAATTGCTGATAACACGCTGGTAATTTTCAGTTCCGATAACGGTCCCGCTCGGCAAGCAAACCCCAGAGCCCTGCAATTAATGTACGACACGGCAACGGGTGCGGGCTTTGACAACGGTGCTTCCAAGGGCATTACCGGGGGCCGCAAGGGTTACAAGGCAGCGCTTTTCGAGGGGGGCATCGGTGTGCCCTTTATCGCTCGTTGGCCCGGTAAAATTGCAGCTAACCAAATTGACGGCCAATCAATCATTTCCGCGGTGGACCTGTTGCCAACGTTTTGCGAGATCGCGGGCGTAGATTTACCTGACGGTTATCAACCCGATGGGATCAGTCAAATCGGCGTGTTACGTGGGCAAGCCAAGTCTGGTCGCCAACCGCCGCTATTTTGGAAAGCACAGTCTGCTTGGCCAGCCCCTCGCCTACGGCCTTTTCACTGGGGTTCTTTTGCAGTGCTTCAAGATCACTGGAAACTAATTGCCAACCAAGATTTAAGCCACGTAGAACTCTACGACATCGTTAAAGATCCGCTCGAGCAAACGGAGGTCTCAGCGAAACACCCCAAGCAAACAGAAACGCTGCATCAATTGCTAAAGGATTGGAAAAATCGTCTTCCAGAAAGGCCGATCGGCGATGTCTTCTCCGGCCGCCGCGGTTCCCAGCGTGAGCGTCGACCTTAAGCTTTCTGTGACTTGGAAAGGGTCTCCCGAAATTTCCAACGTCGTCTCCAATAGGCAATCGAAACACCGCTGATATAAAGCCGTCAGCAATACCTAGGCGGCCGGCTTAGCCTTGCGTTTCCTGAGACGTTGTGCCGGCACTTTTTTTGCCCGTTTACTTTTTGCCGAACTGACTCGTGCCGACGCAGCAAAACGGTACTGCAACGAGTTTCCTTTTTTACCCACTTCTTTGACGGTTCCGGTTTTTCGCAAACAGTACGCGATGCGTTGAGCAAACCAACGATCAATTTTCATAGACTCCGACAGCTCCAGTGAGCCAAACGTTTTCGGCAAGTCCGTTGGCAGCAACTGACGTAAATCTCCCCGTGTGCGATAGACGTCTTCACCAACCACCTGCAACAAGGATTGATCTTGTACCTTAAATTGTCCACGCCGCTTATTGCGTCGTTGGTGGGGATAGCGAGCCTCTTCGATCTCGATGAGCGGGATTCGCAAAGTCAGTCTGCGGTGCGGAAAGACGCGAGTAAAATAAATCAACTCGTGAAAAACATCCAAGCGTGTACAGCGTTTGGGAGACCAACGACGCTTCAATTCGTCGCCGTCTTTGGCAGTCAGGCTGATCAATCGTTTTCTTGCCACCAGGGGCTTGATCACTTCGACCTCGTGCTTTTTTAGCAGGAACCGCACTTTGTCACGAATCGAGGAAAGGCCGCTATGTTGCACCTCTATCAACCGCTCCCCATCGACGATGTCGATTCGGTAGCGACCCAATGGCACTTCGATTTGTGCCTGTGAGCCGGCGTAATGAGTCTTCAGTTGGCGATGCAGTGTCGTTTCCATACCCCGAAAATAGCCATTTTGGCCTTCTGCGTCTTGCCCAATCTGTCCTTTGTCCGCCGGTCTTCGGTAATCAATTTTCGTTTTTCACGACATTTACGGCAACAAACGGGGAGCAATAGCGAATCAACGAATTAGTGCCGCAGAAATCGCAATTTATCATTGTCCAGCGGCGGCTTTTAATTCATGGTATGTATTCAAATTAACTCTTCTCTGCTGACTCAAGCCCACTCACCCATGATCAACGAAGCTCCTCCTCGCTCACTCACCGCCTTTCGGTTTTTGATTTGTATTTTCGCCGCCGGTTTACCTCTAACGGCCGTTGCTCAACAAGGCGCCCCGAAAGAATCGGTGAAACCATTTGACACTGCGGTTCAACTAGAATCATTCGACCAGGTATGGAACACCATTAAAAAAGTTCACTGGCAGCCCGAAAAGGTTGGTGACTCATGGGACGAAGCTAAAGCCAATTTTCGACCCAAAGTGGAATCAGCCAAATCGACCCAAGAAGTTCGCGTCGCGTTAACCGACATGCTGAATACGCTGGATCAATCCCATTTTGGGATTATCCCCAAGGCGCAATATGAGGAAGCAAACGAGGTAAAAGGCGAGGGCGGTAAAGGAACAGCCGGAATTGAAATCCGCTTGATCGATGGTGAACTGGTGGTGACTCGCGTCTTTGAGGACTTACCTGCCAGTAAAGCAAATATTCAACCCGGTTGGCAAGTTAAATTAATCGGCACCCGAACGGCCGAAGAGATTCTGACGGGCGCGGAAAAGGTTGGCGAACAAACGGTGCTCCGACTGGAAACAGCAACCGGCTTGGTCTGCGACGCCCGCACGTCAGGTGAGGTGGGCGAAAAACTTGCGCTGGCATTCGTGGATAACGACAACGAAGTGCACCTGGAATATCTGGAACTCGCCAAGGCGCCCGGCAAAGAAGGTCGCTTCGGTAATCTACCGCCATTCAACGTTAACTTTGAAGCCAAGTTATTATCCGACGACATTGGCTACATCGCATTCAATTCTTTCCTCGGGGGACCACAAATGGCGCAACAGTACGCCGACGCGGTTTCCGCTTGGCAAAAAGAAGATCGCAAAGGACTCATCATCGACCTTCGCGGTAATCGAGGTGGATTGATGCTGTTAGTCAATGCGATGTGCGGGTGGTTAACTTCTGATCGCGAGTCGATCGGCACCATGACTATGGCTGGCGGTAATTTTATCAAAATGGTTTTGAACCCCCGTCGTCCCAAGTTTGATAAACCGGTCGCCGTATTAATCGATGGGTGCTCAATTTCTGCGGCTGAAGTGATGGCCGGCGGTATCAAGGATCTTGAACTCGGACGCATCTTTGGCAGCAAGACGGCCGGCTTGGTGCTGCCATCCACGGTGGTGCGATTACCCAATGGCGATGGATTCCAGTATGCTCTTTCTTCGTGGGAATCGGCTTCCGGTGAATCCATCGAAGGCATTGGAGTTATTCCTGACGATGAGATTCTTTTGGACCGCGAGATGCTGACCAACAACGCTGACCCGGTTTTGTCGGCGGCCAGAAAGTGGATACTGGAAGAAAACAAAAATTAATTTATCTGTGATGGCTCTCTACATGCGAGAGCTTTCTTTAACCATTGAAACACGAGGTATAAAATGAATTTGCAAACAAGCTTCCGCACTCTTCTCGGAATCATGATGACGCTACCCCTGGTAGGTCTCGCGGTTGCTCAAGACACAGCAACTCAAGAGAAAGTCGATTACAAAAAAGTAATTGCCGACTACATCGAGGCCACTGGCGGCGAAGAGGCACATAAAAAAATAAAAACTGTTTCTGCCAAAGGCAAAATCTCTATCCCCAGCGCCGGCTTGGAAGGGAAAGTCCAAATGTCACAAATCGCGAATAAAGCGCGGATGGAAATGGAGATCGCCGGTATCGGCAGACAGGAAGTCGGGTACGACGGTGAGACTGTTTGGCAAATGTCTCAAATGACGGGATCTGAAATTCTCGAAGGTGATCGTCGCAAACAAGTTATTCGGGATATGGCCTTGTCTCCGATGCTGGAGATCGAAAAGCTTTACGATTCCATTGAGTGCACGGGCATCGAAAAATTCGCCGGTGAAGACTGCTACGTGTTGGTGATGAAATCGGGCGACGACGAGCCCGTCTACAACTATTTTTCTGTGGATTCCAAATTAATGGCTGGCACTAAGACAACCGTGTCGGACCCTAATGTTGGCAAAATGGAAGTGGTCACAAAAGTAAGTGAATACGCTGATTTTGACGGCGTCAAAATGTCCCAAGTCAGTACCGTCGAGCTGCCCCAAGGCATGCAGATGGTTACCAAAATGGATGAGATCAAAATCAATTCCGACATCGACAGCAAGCTATTTGATCTCCCCGCGTCAATCGAAGAGCTGAAGAAGGATGAATCCAGCGACAAATAGGTTTCGTGAGAGAGGCTAATTTTAGCCGTTTATTCGCAACCTACATCGATAAACCAAGGCACCCATGAGGGTGCCTTTTTTGTTTTCCGAGGGTCATAATCAGGCATCTCGCATACCATCTGCTGGGTAGCTTGGTAGCGCTTGTGAGGATAATGCCGGCAACCTTAGCGAGGTCTCCTTATCGGTGAACTAACTCACGCATTTTTCTGGAAACGAAAAAACGCTCAGCCATAATGAAACGACTAACCAATTTGCTGGTCAGCGATTTATGGACTTAAAAAAAATCTTTCAAAGCCGCATCGCCTCAAAGTTCTCGGGCATTCTCTTTGCCTTGATTCTATTGGTCGGCACAGGCTGCCAACAGCAAGCCCAGCTGCCACCATCCGTAGGAAACAGTTTCGAAAAATTAACCGCTTTACAGCGTTGTTATCTCGCCTTTTGTGCCCAACAAAACTCTGCCCCTCGCGGACTGCGCGATTTGGAGCCGCTGCTCAAACAAACGCAATTTGATCCCGCTGAAATGCTCGCCTCGCCCCATGCGGAATCTGAATTCGTGGTGCTGTGGAACGTCCGCCCCGACACACAATCCGCCACACCTATGGTGATGGGTTACGAAACAACCTGTCACTCGAAGCATCGCATGGTGATGACCAGCCAAGGCGTCACCATGATGCGTGAGGACGATTTTCAGGCAGCCACATTTCCGCCTGGACATGCACCGCCAAAATCAGATGTCGCTTCCGATTCCAAATAGGGAACACTCATGAAAACCAAATTCCGAAGTGGCTTCACCCTTATCGAGTTATTAGTTGTCATCTCCATCATCGGCATTCTGCTGGCGATGTTGCTGCCAGCGGTTCAGCAGGTCAGAGAAGCCGCGCAACGCACCCGCTGTAAAAACAACTTGCGACAGATTGGGATCGCGATTCACAACCAAAACACGGCGACGGGTTTCTTCGCTGACGGCGGAAAAGACTGGTGGTCTGCCCGCTCGCTGCAAGGTTCCACACCACGCATGGCTCCTCATCAGAATTGGGGCTGGCTGTATCAGATCCTTCCCGTGATGGAACTGAACAATCTCTATCACTTTCAACCGGATTATAAAATACGACGTACGCCGGTGGAGGGCTACTTTTGTCCGTCCCGTCGTGCACCGACCGTTCTCGGCGGTCTTCGAGCTGCGAACGATTACGCCGGGAATGGTGGTGTCAGCGGACAGGGTGGCGGTCTCGGTGACTGGGGCGAGGGAAGAAGCGGTGTCATCGTGCGCGGTGGTTACACCCCCAAAGTCACCTTTGAAACGGTCACAGACGGCAGCACTCACACGATCTTGGTCGGTGAGAAAGCTCTTCATCCGAACGACTACAATCTATTTAGCATCTCAGATAATGAAGGATACACCTCGGGTTGGGATTGGGACATCATCCGTTGGGGTGACAGCGAACCCAAGCCCCGCGGCGGTTCGTGGCCCGAGGGCCCTTGGACGCCCTGCCCAGATGATAAAGCACGCAATACGGAGACTCGTTTTGGGGCCGCACATCCGGGAGGCTGCAATTTTGTAATGGTTGACGGTTCTATCAAATCGGTCGGCTTCAGTGTGGACGCGCTCATTTTTGAACAGGCTTGCCACCGCAATGATGGGCAAGTGGGTTCCCTGGAGTTCTAGACGAGCGTGTCATCAGGTCACCGGCCGCCCATCGATCGACATCACTTTTTCCACCTGCCAAACTCCACACACCCAACTCGATCCGCCCACTGCTGCCAAAGCTCTGCCATCGCCGCGACCCGTTGAGGATCCTCTGCGGCTAGATTTTTGGATTCCACTCTATCGAGAGACATGTTGTAGAGCTCCCACGGCTTTTTATGCTTGCCTACCAACTTCCAATCTCCGTCCGCTGTGGGAAAACGCACCGCTCGATTGCCTTCGTGCTCCCAAAATAGCGGGCCCTTTCTCTGCAGCGGTTTGGCGTCGAACGCGGGCGTTAATGAGACGCCCTCCATGGCAGGAATTGCGGTGTCGTGAAAACGACCGGGATAACTGGCGTCTGCGACATCCACCAATGTCGGCATAATATCAATTAAATGCGCGACATCATGATTCCAGCCACGAGCGGTAATTCCTTTGGGCCAATGGGCGATTAAGGGTGACGAAATTCCGCCTTCGTGAACCCAATGCTTGTATTCGCGAAAGGGCGTATTGGAGACGTTGGCCCAGCCCTTTCCGTATCCGATGTAAGTATCTTCGGCACCCGCTACCGTTTCCGGGCCCACTCGCACCGGACGACCGTCTCGGGTTTGCATGGGTGGCCAAATCTTCGTTTGTAATCCATCGCGTCCAAGCGGCTTCAGGCCTTCCATTTGTTTATTGGCAGGTCGTCGACCCATCCCTTCTGCACACCCTCCATTGTCCTGCAGGTAAAGAAAGAGTGTGTTGTCAAAATCTCCTTGCCGTTTTACTTCGGCAATCAATTTGCCAATATTCTGATCCATATTGTCGATCATGGCAGCATAAACTTCCATCAATCGGGCTTCCCAGTCTTTGTTTTCAACCGCATCCCAGTCACCAAAAATTGGTGACTCGATAACGTGCTCATCCAGCAGACCAAGTTCCCGCAACCGCTGCATTCGCTTTTGTCGGGTTCGCTCAAATCCGCCTTCGTAATGCCCTTCATATTTTTTAATATCATTTGGAAGCGCATGCATGGGCCAGTGCGCAGTTGTGTAAGCCATGTAAAGAAAGTACGGCTTCCGCGGATTTTCTTGTTGGTGTGTTTTTAGGAAATCAATGGCGTTATCCGTAATGGCATCCGTGTAATAAAATTGCTGCGGTTGATAAGCGGCGTCGTTTTCTGGCGTGATGTATGTGTTTTCCCGGCACAAAGTCGTGGGATCGAAAAACGAACCTGCCCCGGTAATGGTGCCATAAAATCGCTGGAAACCACGCTGTCTGGGCCAATTGTCTTTGGGCCCATCCTTACTTCGAAAACGCGTCAAATGCCACTTACCACTCATGTAGGTTGAGTATCCGTTGGCCCCTAATACTTCCGCCAACGTGACGCAACGTCGATTGATCCCACCGCGATAGGCATCCAACCCATAATCTCCTTCCATGTGTCCCATGCCAGCCTGGTGGGGATAGAGCCCGCTCATTAGGCAAGCTCGAGAGGGGCAGCATCTGGCAAAATTATAGAACTGACTGAACCGCAGGCCATTCTCTGCCAAGCCATCTAGGTTTGGCGTTTCGATTTCACTGCCATAGCAACCGATATCCGACCATCCCATATCGTCAGAGAACAACAGGATAATGTTGGGGCGATCGTCCGCTTGGACGGCAAGACTCAACGTTAGTAACCAACCGAGGCATAGCAGGCGGAACATATTTAGTGCCCTTTACAGCAATATTTTGGTCTCGTGATCAGGTTCGAGTTTTGATTATAGCACCCTCGGTACTAGCTCGGGGCGATCACTAACGAAAGTGTGCAGCAATCATCGGGTCATAAAAAAGGCCGCGTGTCGACTGGTAAAAGAACGCCAGTCAGCACGCGGCCAAGCGATTTAGCCCAAAATCAAACAAATGGTCTAGGGTTTCTTTTTAAGATCCTCCAACAGGACCTTCACCGCCATCTCCATTTGTGGATCGTTACCCGCGGCCACCGCGGGTGGATCATTGAGAACTTTGTAGTCCGGTTCCAATTGGTTGTTTTCCAGATATTTTCCATCGTTGGTCAACATGCCAACTTGGGGAATTCCAAAAACAATGGCTGGATTAATCTGACGCTCCCACCAAACGGCGGTGGCGGTTCCTGGGACTGCGGAACCGACCAACTTGCCGACTCCCTTTTCCTTGAATGTCCAAGGAAAGAAGTGCGCGTCGCTGTAGTTACTTTCGCTTTGCAGCACCACCACAGGCTTGGTCCACTTGTTGATTGGTTCTCCCCCCAGCCCGCCATTTTCATGGCCTCGTGGAGCAAACTGACAATACGCTTCTCCACTCAGGAAAGTCGCCAAATCTTCGTGCAGCCAACCACCCCCATTGAAGCGGGTATCTACAATCAACGCCTCTTTTTCGTTATTCTTGCCCAGCACTTCGGAATAGACCCGACGGAAACTACCATCGTTCATCCCTCGCACATGAACATAACCAATGCGACCGTCCGAGAGCTTCTCGCACATTGTTCGGCAATTGGCGATCCATCGTTCATACAACAAATTATTTTCGGCAGCGACGCTGATGGGTCGAATCACTTCCTCCCACTCATCATCTCCCTGCAAGGTTAGCCGCTGGGGTTTGTCAGCCTGACGATTCAGCAACTTCCAAGGATTCACATCTCGGGTCAGTTTGGTTCCGTTAATATGAGTGATCACCACGCCCGGCTTAATGTTGCAATCGGCAGCATCACAGGGCCCGCGATCAATCACTTCAGCGACTTTAAGTCCGTCGCCGTCATAATTCACGTCGTACAGCAAACCAAAGGCTGCGGTGGAATCTCCATCAGGCCGCTGCGGACGGAAACGAGCACCCGTATGCGAAGCATTCAATTCCCCCAGCATTTCGCTCAACAACTCGGCAAAGTCATAATTGTTGTTGATGGTTGGTAAAAAGGCCGCATAGTTTTCCTTCAAGGCGGGCCAATCCACCCCGTGCAAGTTCTCATCGTAGAATTTACGTTTCACCTGCCGCCATGCGTGTTCAAAAATGTAATCCCGCTCGGCTGGTCCATCGATAGTCATCTCCGCAGCAAATGCGATAGGTTTATTTTTCGCTTTGCCACCGCCGATCGCGCCGCTCAGATCAACCTTTGACAGCTTGCCGTTTTGCAACAGAAATGCATGCTTACCATCCTTTGAGAAACGAGCCGTTGCTGCGCCTTGTAACGACATAATATTGGAGGTGGACCGATCTCGCACCTTGCACAGCCAAAGTGCCCACTTATCGTCAACCTTCGAGGAGTACAACAAGTGCTCGCCATCCGGCGAAATATCAAAAGAGCCCAACTGGGAGGAATGCAACGTTAAACGACGTCGCCGCAGATCCAAATCATCGGTTTCAAATTCGACGGCTTCGACGGGTTTATCTTTTTCATCTGCCGAAGCATCCTTATCTGCCTTGTCCGATTTATCCGCTGTATCAGATTCAGATTTTTTATCGTCGTCCTCGTTAGCAGCAGCATCCGCGTCGGACTTCTCTTTTTTCTTGTCTTTCGTTTTTTCTGCTTGCTTTTTCTCTTTCTTTTCCCGTTTCTTTTTAAGCGCTAACTTTTCCTTGTCCAACGTGGCTTCATCGTAAGCCGTTTGGGTCAGGTATAAGGCCATCACGTCATTCTCACCGCCCCAACTTCCATGGCTTCGTTCTCCAAAACGATCCGACGCGTAGAGGATTGCTTGACCACCGCCGGCAAAGGCTGGATTTCCTTCCGCATAACCGCTGTCGGTCACATTGGTAATCTCGCCCGACTCCAGATTCACGGCGCCGATTTCAGTAACCCAGCTTTCGTGACCGTGGTAGGTCATTACTAACCAAGCACTGTCTGGTGACCAAGCGTATTGGATATCGCCGTCGGTATAGGAGAAATTTTTCTTGGCAGGAACCAGGGTTTTCGTCTCACCTGATTCCAGATTTAAAGCCATTAATTCGGTTCGGTTTTTTAAAAAAGCGATCTGCTTACCATCGGGCGAACAGACTGGCTGAAAGGTTTCGTCGTCTGTTTCCAGTACCACTTCTTCGTTCAGAACGGTGGCATTCGCAAATCCATCTTCGTCATCATTGGCGATCGTCGATTTGTATAGATTCCAGGAATTATCTCGCTCTCCGGTATACACCAGCGTGCGATCATCACACCAACTGACACTACGCTCCTGTTGCGGTGTATGGGTAATTCGCCGCGTTGTGCCAAATTCCACATTCGCTACGAAGACTTCGCCACGTACCACGAAGGCAACTTCTTCTTCGTTGGGAGAGACACTGAATTCTGTAGCCGAATCTCGCATGGTCTTGCTGGTCGCGGTATTGCTTCGCAGGCCATTACGCAACGTGATCTCCACAGGCGCAGGATCTTCGCCCTCACGTTTAACAAACACTTGACCATTGTGCCCGTAGCAGAGGGTGCCATTTTTGCTAATGCTCAAAAATCTGACGGGGTGCGTATCATGCTCAGTGACTTGGGTTTGTTGGGTGGGGTCATCTGCGTTCATCACCCAAACGTTGTAGCTACTATCGAGTTGGGGAATCACGCGTTCGCCCGATTTCGATTGAGGTGGCTGATTTTTGCCTTCCTCGCCGGGTGCGTTAGCTTCCACCTGCTCACTCAAGAAATAAACTTGCTTGCCGTCGGGAGCCCACACCGGATTTCGGTCTTCGCCAGCGAATCCTGACAACTTGGTATATTTCTGTTCACCTGGTTCATACATCCAAACATCGCGGGTAACGCTCGACGTGTGATGTTTACGAAACGTATCTTCAAAACCTTTGTAGTCATGAAAGACTAAGCGTTTTCCCTCGGCATCGAAATTCGCGTATTCGGCAGGTGTCGTCATCACTTGGCGGGGTTGCCCACCGTCCACCGAGATCGCGTATAACTCGCCCATCGACGCGCTACCAATCATGGCTTTGTGGTGATCCTGCCGCCGGCTTGTAAACATCACTTGTTTGCCGTCGGGTGTAAAAGCCGTCGGTTCATCGGTCGCGGAGTGATAGGTTAATCGCGTGGGTGGCCCGCCTGCGTTGGGAGCAAGATAAACATCGCCGCTACCGTTCCAGTCAGCCATAAAAGCAATCGTCTTGCCATCCGGCGACCAAACGGGGGAACGCTCAAAGCCTTCATGAGATGTAATCATGCGAGCCGAACCTCCATCACTTGGTACGACCCAAATATCGCCGAGAAAAGAAAAGGCAATTTGCGATCCGTCCGGAGAAATCGCCGGATACCTGACCCATGTTTTGGTTTGAGCATCGGCACTCGACCAGATGGCTCCCATGAGAAAGGCCAGCCCTAGGGTGAATTTCAAAAACTGCAAAATCATTTTTTTGTCCTGCTGTCGGTTGATCCTGTTTGACGATTCTGAGCGGTCATCTTGCTGATAAAACAACGGTGTCGTTCAAGGTACTTAAACCTCCCTTAATATAGTTCGAATTGATGGGAGCTGGGGTAAATCCGCTGATGGGATGACGTTTCCTGGAGATGTGGAAGCCTGTTTTCGGTGAAACAGTCAGACATCTGGCCAGGCCCGGCCTATTCCGGGTGCTGCACCCAGTCCGCGTCATATGCGAACAAGAATGTGGGGGCAATCAAGGGCGCATCCCGCGGAGTCAAACGCACCACAAAACCCACGTCTGATTTATCCGATTGACGATGCCGTCCATTAAGGACCGTCCGCCCCTGGCGCTCGCCGATGGCGACCAGCTCAAAACTGGAAAACTGACCCCGACCGCGATCGTAAATCGCTGTCCCCAATAATTTAGTGTGCATGCCATGCGGTAACGCTCGCCCCCGTGAAGTCGGCGATTCTGCGACCGTTTGCCCCTGCAGTCGAAGGTGCACTCGGTTATCCCTGATCGCAGTAACGGTTGCGTGCACCGTAGAGCCGGCTACTTCGTCTTCGCCGAAATAACTGGTTTGCCCCCGCACTGTGTCAATCACGCTGAAACGAGCCAATCGAGCTACAAATACGGGTGCCAGTTCCAACTTGTCACCCCGTTGAATATTCTCGATATCTCCCCGTAATATTTTTTGGGTTTCGTCTTTTGAAAACCAGATCCGATCCTGATTCCAAGCCACCTCCGCCGAATCTTTGGGATTGCAGGACTCGGGTATGTCACGGGCAATCATCGTCAAATCCAAGCCGTCGGGTTGATAACTGGATTCCCAGCGGTGGTCGGGAAGAATTTTGGCATCGGCAGCCAACAAGCGCTGCTTCGGTTCCAGCAACTCATATTTTTTGAGTGCGACCTGCATCATTTTGAGCACGGAGTCCGCATTATGAGAGTTCATAGAACCGAGAAGGATTCCGCTGGGCGTACAGATATACGTTCCTTGACGCGTCGATCCCTCCCCCCGGTAATGCCCTTGTTCCGCAAATTCGCGGAAGTATTTGCATTCCGGATCATCGCCATTCTGCAACCGCCACACTTCGTCGGTCGCCGCCACAAACTGTTTCGACAGTTCAATCACATCGTCATTAGCCCAGATGGTCCGCCGGCCCACCACACCGTTGCCTCACGTGCAGCCAAAGGGGTGACCATTCATAACCCACAGCAGTAACGGGCGATCCGCAGCGTTGGCGGCCACCACTCCGTCGGCCAATGTGGTCAACCAAGGTATCTTCTGCCAAACCAAATCACTTTCTGCTGGCAAGAGATGCTCTCGCCAGGCAGTTAGGTTTTCCGATGTTAATACCTCTTCCTGAGCGGTCGCCCATCCGAGTGTCAGGCAAACGGTAAGCACCGCGGTCGGAAAAGAAATCCAAGTGATGCTGGGAGGCCGATTCATCCCTAACTCCATCCTGTTTACCTTTTCGAAAGCCAAATATTTCGATAACGCACTGGGCTTCCATGATCCTGCAGGTACAAGTAGCCGGGTTCGGCAGATTCCCCTCGCGGTGCAGCGGTGGTTGTCTTGGGCACCTCCACATTGTCGTGAATCACGACACCGTTGTGCCGCACCGTCATGCGGGCGTTATCCGTTTTCGTTTCGCCATCCCATTTCGCGGATTGGAAATCGATGTCGTAGGTTTGCCACGACTCAGGAGGATAACACATATTCACGTCGGGCTTTTTGACGCTGTAGATGCCACCGCACTCATTTTGTTCGCCCGTCAAACCAAATGAATCCAGCATTTGTACTTCGTAACGACCTTGCATGTAGATCCCACTGTTACCGCGACCCTGATCAAATTTTGTCGGCTCGAATGGGAGCTTGAACTCGATGTGAAGGGTGAAATCGCCAGCAAACTCATCCTCACTGGTGATCCCCTGTCGCAACTCTCCATCGATCATCGGATCACCTTCGCCACGCAGCAATTTGAATTGATCCCCATTGGTTCCATCGAACAGGACGATAGCACCCTCGGGTGGCTTTTGATTGAGCGTGACGCTCTTTCGAACCACGCGTTTCAATTCGCATGCTGGCTTGCCATCCTGTTCCAGTCGGATCCCTTGGTTTTCATAGACCAACTGCTGCTTCCCTTTGGAAAAGAGAATCTTGCCATCCTGTAACTTGGCTGGCCCGAACTCTTCTCGGGATTTAGGGGAATCTGCGGTCCCCTTGGCACCAGGCAAGCCTCCCTTGTACAGGGTTAGCCGAAACTGATCGTCTCCCACGGCAATAAGTTGAGCACCCACCGCCATCTCGGAGCGATCCGTCATGACACCCGAATACTCGCCTTGAATTCCAAGGGCATCCACTTCAGCTGCCTGAACTCTCGCATCCTTGCTTAGGCCCAAACAGGCCAACAGCATTATTCCTACAAAGACAGATTTCATATGCATCCTAAAAGATCCAGTTCAAATATCTAAGCGTTGTGCATGGCTGGCCGAGCTACTCTTAACCCACCCTGGGAATTTCAAAACCTGCTCGCGGATTTCTTGCGAACATGGCGGCAGCCTGATCATCACCCAAGATGACTTCCTTAACGGGATCCCAACCGATTTTTCGATTCAGGCGTGCTGCGATGGCAGCCAAGTGGCAAGTGCTCATGGCTTGGACGTGGCTGAACACGTCGGAGACCGGCAAACCTCCTTCGCTGATACAGCGATAGAAATTATTTTTGTGACCTTCGTGCGGCTTATTTTTATAGAGCGCCAGAACATCTTCGTCAGTGAACTCGCCTTCATCCCAGTTTTCTTCCACTGGTTGGCCGACGATTTTGCCACGGTTCACAAAGATGCGACCCTTGGTACCGTCGAACTTGATACCGTTATCCCCACGGCTGGTCACGTGCATCTCAACGTCGTTATCGAATTTGCAAACGACATTAAAATCGTTTGCTGTGTTGTAACTATCGTCGACAACTGGATACCCGTCTCTGAAATCCACGGGGTGCTTGGCATCTGTCCCGTCAATCGAGACAGGACCTTGTCCTTCGCCATCCATACCCAACGCCCAAGTCGCGATATCAACGTGATGAGCACCCCAGTCGGTAAATTTCCCACCCGAATACTCATACCACCAGCGGAACTGATAGTGGCAACGCTTCTCGCGGAAATCGACCAGCGGAGCCTGGCCCAACCACATATCCCAATCTAATTCCTTGGGCACATCGGCAACCGGAAAAGGACCTCCCACGTCGCCACCATTGATGCCAACCGTCACTTTTTGAATGTCTCCCAGCAATCCTTTTTGCACCATATTTACGGCACGAAGAAAAAGGTTCCGCTGCGACCGTTGTTGGGTGCCGACGAAAAACACTTTATCTTTGTGCTTTTTACAGGCGTTGCGAATGAGCTGATTTTCTTCCAGTGTGAGTGTCAAAGGCTTTTGGCAAAAAACGTGTTTGCCTGCTTCGAGTGCTTCGATGCAAATCTTGACGTGCCAGTGGTCCGGCGTGACAACACTGACCACGTCGATATCATCCCGCTCGAGTACCTTGCGATAATCGGCGTAGGCATCCGCTTTGCCTTTGCCGATTTTCTCATCGTTTTTCGCTCGGTTGGCGTGGCGTTCGTCGACATCACAGACGGCGATGACGTCGCCGAAATTAGCATGGCCGCGAGCGTCCCCGGTGCCCATACTTCCGACACCGATGCAACCGATTTGCGGTCGGTCATTTTTTGATGTGTTTGCAAACGCGGGCTTAGTCCAACTGAAGTAAGGAATGGAGGTTGCTGCAACACCCGCCGCCGCTCCAGTTTTCAAAAAACCCCGTCGACTTTGATCTTGAGCTGGGATTTTTGAAGAGTCTGTCTCTTTTTTTGTCATCTTTTCGTCCTCGAAGGTAGTTGATCTTCGTTCTGGATTAGCAACCGATTGAGCTTTCATTTTTATTGATTGCGCAACAATTGCAAGTTAGGTAGTAAATTCTCCCATTTGTGGGCCATTGAGCTCTTGCAAAAAGCAAGCTTTACGCCTGTCTTTCAGCATACGGCGGACGGGAAAGAGATGGCGGTATAATGTTTAGATTTCTCTTTACGCTGCGGTTACCGAGACAGGGGTTGTGGTCGAAGCCACAGAAAAATGGACGAACGAGTCAAGAATCTTGAATGCTCACCGCTCGCTGTTTTCCCAGCACAATGTGATCCAGAACCTCAATTCCGAGCGTCTGACCGGCTTTTTCCAATCTTTGGGTGACTGCATGGTCTTGGGGACTGGGTGTCGGGTCTCCCGACGGGTGATTATGCACCAGAATGATCGACGCCGCCGCGTCTTTGATAGCAG
>CAJQPP010000155.1 GCA_905480235.1 uncultured Pirellulaceae bacterium | reverse complement strand
TGAAGAACGAGCAGAAATCGGATGGACGTTGGTCACGCATCCAACCTCACACGGGTGGAGTAGAAGCCTTGGCGGCATTGTCGTTGGTGCTTTCCGGTGAGGACAAACGTGGGGAGGACATTAACAAAGCACTGCGTTATCTCAATTCGCTGGATCCGGTCCTCGATAATTTGACAGTGTACACCGTTTCGCTGTTGGCCATGTTGTACGTCGAGGTCGATCCGGTCCTCTATCGCAGTAAGATCCGCAAGTGTGTGGCCTATTTGATCGAATCACAAAATAAGCAGGAACCATTTCGAGGCGGCTGGGCTTACGATCTTCGAGGCGGAAACCCGGATGGTTCCAACACCCAGTTTGCAATTTTAGCGCTGAGTGAAGCCGCGCGTGTTGGGGTTAAGGTTGAACAGTCGGTTTGGCAGAATTCACAGTGGTATTGGGAACGAAAGTACAAGGGGAATGGTCGTTTCATTTACCGTGATGATACTCATCATCGCACCGTCGCCACGGGCAGCATGGTCTGCGCTGCGATGGCTTCGTTGATCATTATCGATGAGAACCTTAATACGCAACCACCATTGAAGCTTGGTAAAGTCGCTTGCTGCGTTCCCGAGGAAAGGTTGGAAATGGTAGAAGCAGCCAATAAATGGATGGCGGCCAATTTCACCACACGTAATAACCCCGCCGATGCCTATTCGATTTTTCGTGACAGTCGTTTTTATTATCTCTACTCCATGGAGCGTGCGGCTCGTCTGACCGGGCAAAGGTTTTTCGGTAATTTTGATTGGTATCGCGAAGGAGCAACGCGATTGGTGGGACTGCAGCGGGCTAATGGACGCTGGGAAGCGACCACTGGGCACGGTGAGGAAAATCCGCATGTCGCCACTTCGCTGGCGCTCTTGTTCCTTTCCAAAGGACGCCGACCGGTTGTGATTGGGAAATACCAACATTCCGATGACCTCGATTGGGATTTGCATCACAAGGGGGTGCATTATTTGACGCGAGCCCTGGAAGCGGACTGGGATACCAAGCTGAGCTGGCAAAGCATCGATGGAAGGGTGGCCTCCAATAATGATTTGCAGGAAGTGCCAGTGCTGTTCCTGAGTGGTCGAAATAACCTGCGTCTAAGCCCGCGGCAAAAAAAGGCACTGCGGGAATACGTCGATTTCGGTGGGTTTATTTTTGCCGAAGCCTGCGAAGGGGATGGTTGCGGAGATAACTCGGGGTTCAATCGAGATTTTCGTAAGCTTATGGAAGAGCTCTTTCCGGAAAACAAATTGATGCTACTCGACCAGTCCCACCCGGTTTATTCGGCTCAATACGATCTTAAGGGAGGGAACCCGGAATGGCCACTGTATGGCATTCAATCCAGTTGTCGCACCAGTGTTATTTACTGCCAAAGAAATCTTTCCGGGTTTTGGCGGGTCAATCGTCCATCCTTTCGGGATGCTTTGACGATAATGGCCACCAAGCAAGTGGACTATGCCACCCAGTTGGGTGTCAATATCGTGACTTACGCCACCGGTCGTTCCGTTAAAGATAAATTGGCACAGGCCCAGATGTTGGATGTCAGTTTTGAGGGACCCGGTGAGCGGATTGTCATGATTCCCAAATTAGCACACGGTGGGAATGCGGATGCTGCCCCCAATGCGTGGCAAAACATTATGCGCCGAGCCAGTTTTGATCTGAAGCAGCGATTCAAAATCGAACGCCAAATGATCTCTCCCAAGGTGGAGACATTGCGAAAGTACCCAATGGTGTTCATGCATGGACGCTCAGGTTTCAAATGGTCCGAGGAAGATCGCAAGGCCCTACGTGAATATCTCATGGATTATGGTTTCCTGTTTGCCGATGCGATTTGCTCGTCTCCCGCGTTTGCAGAATCGTTTCGAAAAGAGATGAAGGAACTGTTTCCCGAGTATCGTTTAGAAACGATCCCAGCAACGGATCCTCTGTGGAGTTCCCAGTTGGGAGGTTACGACGTCAGTCAGGTCAAAATGCATCAACCAGCCAAGGATGCTGCGGGTGGTGTGCGGCGTTTGGAAACACCCCCGCTGATGGAGGGTATCAAGCACGAAGGACGCTGGATCGTTGTGTTCTCACCCAATGATCTCAGTTGCGCTATGGAAAACGGCGCGGAGACTCAGTGCCGAGGATACGACAAAGATGATGCCGCGCGACTGGGCGTCAATATTATTCTCTCAGCACTCAAGCCTCGTTGATGTGAATGCTGGCCCACTGGCGATGGGAAATCTGGTGTAGATTTTCCCTTAATCCGGAATCGAAAACTCTTCCGATTGCGGAAGATCTTCGATGGACTCGAGGCCAAACAGGTCAAGAAAACGATCTGTTGTGTGATACAGCTTGAGTTTCGCTTTCTCTTGATCGGGGGACCAATCTAACAATTTACGTTTCACCAATTGGTTTAATATGGACCCGCAATCTCGACTGCGTAGTTCGTTGACGTCTTCTTTTTTGATCGGCTGGTTGTAAGCCACAATGGCCAACACATCGATCGCTTGTTGGCTGAGCTTTGCTTTTCGTGCTTCACCATAAAAGCTCTCACGGACGATTTCGTAATCGCTGGCAATAATCAGACGTAGCTGATTGCGATCCTGCAGCACTCGAAAAGCGGACCCTGTTTGCTCGTAATCTTGCTGAAGCTCTTTCGCCAACTGAGTTATTTCCTTGGGACTGACTCCGCGGATCCAAGACGCGATTTTACGGGTGGTCAGCGGTTCGTCCGGGTCGGTTGAACCAACAAATAAAATGGCTTCCAAAATCGATTTTGGGGATAGCTCGCAATGAGCGTCGTCATCTTGAACGACTGGCTCAGTTTCGAGCGTTTCCGGGATTTCTTCTGGTTCCAATCCGGAGGCACGCGCGTAGGCTCGGCCCAACTCGTCGAGTGACAGCTCAATCCCGTCTTCGGCTAGCTCGTCGGTGTCGTGATCTTGTTCTTCCAGGTCTTCGTTTTCGTTCATGATGTTGCCAGCTTACGGGAAAAAACTAGGGATAAGCAATGCAGATTGAAGTCTATTGGTTGCGTTTTCAGTTCCCTAAGTCGAAAATAAACGTTGTTTCCAAGCTAACGAATGCATGCTATCGCCCAATCCGTCATGAAAAAACATCCTCTCTGTGCTGCTTTTTTTGCCATTTTATTGACCGGCTTCAACAGCCAAAACCTGACTGCATGGCAAAGTAACAATGTGGGAATCGCGGCGGAAAACATGGTGGCCACGGTTAATCCCATTGCTACCGATGCGGGTGTGGCGGCTTTTGAGGCGGGCGGCAATGCGGTGGACGCCGCGGTTGCTGCGGCTTTGATGCTGTCGGTTGTCGATGGATATAATTCGGGAATTGGAGGGGGCTGCTTTATCCTCATTCGCCGGGCCAATGGCGAAGTGGTTGCAATTGACGGGCGAGAAATGGCACCATCGGCCGCTCACCGGGACATGTACTTAACGGACGGTAAGCCCGATACCTCTTTATCTCAGGAAGGTCCTTTGGCGATCGGTGTGCCGGGTGCTCTCAAGGCCTATGAGCAGGCTGTTGGCGAATTTGGCAATCAAGATTTTGCATCGCTCGTTCTGCCGGCTGCGAAAAGAGCTCGCGAGGGATTCTCTATCTCCCCCACTTATGCCTCCGTCTTAAAGCTCACCAGCAAATCCCTTGCGAAATATCCCGGTAGCAAGCAGGTTTTTTTGAATGACGATGGCTCGCCCCGGCAAGCCGGTGAACGGCTCGTACAATCTGATTTGGCAAATACTTTGGAACGCGTAGCAAACGAAGGGGTCGATTATTTTTATCGCGGAGACTTCGCAAAACAAACTGCCCAGTGGATGCAGCAAAATGGCGGGCTGATTACCGAAGCCGATTTTGCCAACTATCTGACCCGTCGCCGCAAACCCGTAGAGACCACCTTTCGCGGCCACACCATTATCGGATTCCCACCGCCCAGTTCAGGCGGTGTTCACGTAGCGGAAATTCTCAATATTCTGGAAGCTTTTGATTTGAACGCGCTGTGGGAAAAGGATCCGGCGACTTATGTTCATGTCGTAGTGGAAGCCATGAAGCTGGCTTTCGCGGATCGCGCTTATTGGTTAGGTGACCCCGATTTTGCCGAAGTACCTCTGGGATTGATTGATAAAAACTACGCGGCAGAACTGGCCAGGAAGATTGATCTGCAGAAGGTGACGCCTGTCGCATCTCATGGCACACCTCCTTTAGCCGATGCCGAGTTTTTTGAGCGCCACACAACCCACATCGCTGCCGCGGATGATCGAGGTAATTGGGTTGCGATCACGACCACCGTCAATACATCGTTTGGTTCCAAGGTGGTAATCCCCGGCTTGGGTGTGATCATGAATAATCAAATGGATGATTTTGCTGTGGCGCCGGGCATTCCTAATGCCTACGGTTTAATTGGCACCGAAGCCAACTGTGTACAACCCGGGAAGCGTCCGTTGTCTAGCATGAGCCCGACCATTGTCATGAAAGGCGAGCAGCCGTTCATGACCGTTGGGGCTGCGGGGGGGCCACGCATTATTACCCAAGCTCTTTTGGCCATCGTCGGAAAAATTGATTTGGGAATGAGTCTTGAGCAAGCGGTGGGCCAAAAACGATTTCATCATCAATGGTCCCCCGATCTGTTGATGTTGGAAAAGGGTTTTCCTCCAACCATTAAGGATCAGTTGGAAAACATGGGGCATCGGGTCCGTGTATCGAATCGAGCGGGCGTTTCTCAAGCCATTATTTTTGATTCCGATGGATCTCGATTCGTTGGCGTCCATGATCCCCGAGTACCCGGTAAAGCGGCGGGGGTCACCAAAGTACCCACTGATCGTTGAGACCTAAATCGGGTGTTGCTCATAACCGAGGTGGCCAATAATTCCATGACACGGATCCTGAATATCATAGTGTGATGAAGAATGACTTTTCAAAAATTACTGCCGGGAATCCCTCCCCGCGAATTAAAATCGAAGCTTGCTATAATTCTCCGATGATGATGCTCGTTTTGTTTTTGCCCGTTTGGCTGTTTTCTTTCCATGAATGATTTGAATGACTTTGCGGGTGCCACCAGCGATCGCCCGACCGCGATTGATAAGCGGTTTTTCGCATTCCGTGGATTCATGAAATCGGGCACCAATTGGGTCTGTAAATTACTCAACCTGCATCCGCAAATTAGTTGCATTGGTGAGCTGCATTTGCAGTCGATTTACGAGACGGTCCAAGCAGATATGCGGAGACTGTCGATCATGGAAAATCGACTTCTCCAACAACATGACCATGGGACTCCATTGGAGCATGGCTCACAGGTACGCCAGGTTGTGCGTGCGAATTTACAAGCGATGCTGCGAAAAACGTTGACGGATTTAGCGGACCCCCAAGCAACGGTGATCGGTGAGCGAACGCCCCACACTTTGCAACCTTTGATCATCAAAGACGCGCCACAAATTACTTTGATTCGTGATGCCCGTGACGTGCTGATTAGCCGTTTCTTTCATCTCTACAACCACCCGGAAGTGTCGCGAGTCTTTCAACGTTTTCCGATATTGCAGCCGCGACTGAAAGCCTTCCAGGCAAATCGATGGTACTTTCGTGAGAATCCTGAGCAGTTGTTAGCTACGGAAGAGATGGTGCGGGAATCCATGAGGTGGTGGCGAGAGCACCTCGAATCCGACCGCCGCACCCAAATGACACACCCTGGTTTGCGGGTGCTGACATTGAAATACGAGGACGTGCATGCCCGTGTAAATTTGTGTTGTCGGCAGATGTATGAATTTTTGGATGTGGATCCCGAGTTAGCGGAACCCATTCCTGATTTTCTACAACCCGGATTGAAACAGGAACGTCCGGGTGAATTTAATCGCAAGGGACAAGTCGGCGATTGGCGAAATTATGTATTCGACGACGCCAAGCGGTGGATCAAGGAAGAGGTCGGCGAGGAATTGATTCGACAGGGATACGAAGCCACCGTTGACTGGTAACGTCGGTTGTCGGCGTGAGCGGTACGCGTCCCGGTCTGGTGATAGCGGCTTACGTGTGGATCGCCTGCTTATTAACTGCCAGAGCGGCTTCCATGACAATTTCTGAAAGGGTTGGGTGTGCATGGATACAGCGAGCCAAGTCCTCTGAACTGGCCTTAAATGTCATGGCAACCGTTGCTTCTGCAATCAAGTCACCCGCGTGCAAGCCAATTGCGTGCACTCCCAGAATTCGGTCGGTAGCGGCATCAGCGAGGATTTTAACGCGGCCGTTTGTATCCCCCAATGTGCGGGCCCTGCCGTTCGCACCGTAAGGGCACATACCCTTGTTATATTTAATGCCTTGCTCTTTTAATTGCTCTTCCGTCTGTCCGACCGAAGCAATTTCCGGGTGTGTGTAAACAATGCCAGGTATGGCGCCGTAATCAAGGTGCCCGTATCCCGTCACAATTTTTTCAATACAGGCAATGCCTTCATCGGATGCCTTGTGCGCGAGCATCGCGCCCCCGATGCAATCGCCGATCGCGAAAATGGAGGCGACCGAGGAGCGGTAATTTTCATCCACGGTAATGAAGCCTCGCGGGTCGGTTGTCACGCCGGCGCTCTTCAAACCTATTTGGGATGTGTTGGGTGAGCGACCGGTGCAAATGAGGACTCGATCTGCGTGCATCGGTTCCTGTTCTTTGCATTGCACAACGCAGCGATCGCCATCGACTTTGGCACTTTCAACCCACATGCCAGTTTTGAAATTCAATCCTTGTTTCTCAAACGTCCGGTGGGCCAGTTTGGCCATTTCGCCATCCATGCCGGGTAGAATGCGATCGAGAGCTTCGAGGACGGTCACTTGACTGCCCAGACGATTCCAAACGGAACCCATCTCCAGGCCAATGTAACCTGCACCAATTACAATGAGTTCTTTGGGAGGCGCGGCAAAGGACAACGCGGTGGTGCTGTCCCCGATCATCTTTCCATCAAATTCGATACCCGGGAAAATGGTCGGTACGCTGCCTGTGGCGATGATGATTCTATCAGCACTTACCAGCCCGGCGTTTTGACCCGTCACTTCGATTTCGTGAGCCGAGGCAAGCTGTCCGCGCCCGACCAACATCGTTACCTTATTTCGTTTCAGCAGCATGTTGATACCGCCGGTCAATTGAGCAACGATTTCGTCTTTGCGTTTCATCATTTGCGCGAGGTTCAGGCCGACCTGTCCCACTTCGATGCCATGCTGCGCCATTTCATGGGCGGTTGCCTCGTAAGCGTGACTGCTTTCCAGAAGAGCCTTGCTGGGGATACAGCCGACACGCAGGCAAGTGCCGCCGAATTGTGTGTGTTCGTCGATAATTCCGACGTTTAACCCAAGCTGGGCAGCACGAATTGCAGCAACATAACCACCGGGCCCACCGCCCAGTACAACGAGATCAAATTTTTGGCTCATGAACCTACTCATAGGGAACGGGCAAAGTATGCGGAAATCCTAAATCAACCGACGGCAGAGACAAGATGTGATGGGGCCAGAATACCAAGAAACCCGCGAAGAACGTCCGCAGTGGAACGAATCATTTGCAATCATTGACAATTCGGCCCGTAGCCGGCCGAAGATGGGAAAGGCTATTTTTTGCCGAGTTGACGCTGTCTTCTAAAAAAATTGGTGATGATTTCACCGCATTCCAACGCCATGACACCCGGTACGATCTCGCAGCGATGATTCAATCTTTCATCGCTCAACAATTGGAAAAGCGAAGTCGCTGCTCCCGCTTTGGGATCGGTCGCTCCAAAAATAACCCACGGGATTCTGGCGTTGACAATGGCACCAGCACACATCGGGCAGGGTTCCAGCGTGACATAAAGCGCGCAATCCAAAAGCCGCCAATCTCCCAGCGCCTCTGCGGCTTGGGTAATGGCCAACATTTCAGCATGAGCCGTCGGGTCATGCAACATTTCCCTTTGGTTGTGCGCGGCGGCGATTAATCGGCCTTGGTGAACGATTACCGCACCAATCGGCACTTCGTCTAATGAGTCAGCAATCTGCGCCTGCTGCAACGCTTTTTGCATGTAATAGGGATGAGGATTGAGATCCAAATGAGGTTCGTGGTAGTTCACTTCAGGCTCTTGAATCGAATGTTTTTCCATTGTGAAATCGTCTCGAAGCTGCTGATGCTGAGCGGCTTGGTGTTATCCACATCGGTTCGCAAAGATAATTTGACCCCCTCCAAAGGTAGGTCAACAGCGGGATCGTCATCGATCCAACAGCGTAGCCGCTTCGGCGTTACCTGAATACGAATTTTATACCAGCGGTTGTATTCGTATTTTCTCACCTTCTTCGTTTCATTTTCAGATGCGTCCACCTGATCGACACATGAAATCCCCGAAACGGTACCGCCCCAACCGCCTACGACAAAAGAGCAAAATTCATCTTTTACGGGAAATGTCACCAAGCAAAAGAAATCAGTACCGGTGACTTTTTGGGCCTCGAGTTCCAATTCATAATGGTCTGTGGGGAACTTATCGGAGTAAACGAAACCTGCCAACGGATAACCGGCCTCCACGGTGAGTACGCCAGCTTTTACCTCGTAGGCTTCGCGGCCACCAAAATCGATGAACTTCCAGTGCTTAATGTGATCGGCATCGACCAAGGAAACCCAAGGCTCTGGATCCTGTGTCTTTGGCGATGTCTGGGTGGGGTAGCGGGAAAGGGTATCCGCAGAGTGGCCAAAAACGCCAAGAAATGCTGAGGTGACACTCAGCAACAATAACAGTT
>CAJQPP010000154.1 GCA_905480235.1 uncultured Pirellulaceae bacterium | reverse complement strand
GGGTACTCGTACGAGACGCTGGTGGATGAACTTCTCGCCTCGCCCCAATTTGGCGAGCGGATGGCGATGTATTGGTTAGATCTGGTGCGATATGCGGACACGGTCGGCTATCACGGAGATCAAGATCACAACATCTCGCCGTACCGATCGTGGGTGATTAATGCCTTTAACGAGAACATGCCCTTCGATGAATTTACGCGCAGTCAATTGGCGGGTGATTTAATTCCCAACGCCACACGCGAACAAAAAATTGCCTCGGGTTACAACCGTTTGTTGCAAACGACCCACGAGGGAGGACTGCAGATCAAGGAGTACCGAGCAATTTATGCGGCCGATCGCGTCCGCAATGTCTCCTCGGTGTGGATGGGGTCGACGCTCGGATGTGCCCAATGCCATGACCATAAATACGATCCGTATACGGCCAAAGATTTCTACGCCATGGCTGCTTTTTTTAGCGACATCGATGATGAGCAACACTTCAAGGTCGGGACGAATGCGTTACCCACTCGTAGACCGCCAGAGATTTTGATTATTGATAAAGAGCATGAAGACCGAATCAACGAATTGGCAATTCAAATTACGGCATTGGACAAAGAACGACAGGTCGTGGAAAAGCATCTCAAATCACCCGACGGTGATGAAGAGGCAAGTCAACAAAAACTTGAAAGCTTGCGGCAGCAGTTGACTGAACTGCGAGCTAAACGATCTGAAATAGAGCGTTTGGGAACATGGACCATGATTACCCAGGCCCTAGCCAATCCAAGAGTCACCCGCATCTTGCCAAGGGGAAACTGGTTGGATGAAAGTGGAGAGGTCGTGGAGCCTGCCGTACCCGGATTTTTGCCGCCGATCTCGGTAGACCGCAGGGCGAACCGATTGGATCTTGCCGATTGGTTTACCCATCCGCAAAGTCTCAGTGGCCAACTGACGGCGAGAGTAATGGCCAATCGTATTTGGTACTTATTTATGGGCAGCGGGGTTTGCCAGTCACTAGACGATTTCGGCAGCCAGAGTGAACCACCGCTAAATCAGCCATTGCTTGACCATTTGGCACTCGAGTTTGTCGATAGCGGTTGGGATGTTAAGCAGCTTGTGCGATTGATTGTGATGAGCGAGACGTATCGCCAAAGTTCGCGAGCATCCACTGAGTCGTTGGAGCGAGATCCCTATAATCAATTATTTGGGCGTCAGGATCGATTTCGTTTACCGGCAGAGCAGTTGAGGGATAGCCTGCTGTCCGTAAGTGGGTTGCTGAATTTGGATGAAGTCGGTGGCAAGAGCGTTAAACCCTATCAGCCCGAGGGCTACTATCAACATTTGAATTTTCCGCCCCGCAAATACCGACCCGATCAGGATCGGAACCAGTGGAGACGTGGGATTTATGTACATTGGCAACGTCAGTTTCTGCACCCCACGATGCGATCCCTGGACGCCCCCAGTCGCGAAGAGTGCGCGGCATCGCGTCCGCGTTCCAATACACCCTTGGCGGCGTTGGCGTTGTTAAATGACCCGTCGTTTATGGCGGCAGCTCGCAGCTTCGCTCAGCGAATGATGGAGCACTCACCAGATTCCGTCCAAGAGGGAATTCGCATGGGATTCGAAACGGCTACGTCTCGTACGCCCGACGCCCAAGAGCTGGCGATTCTGGAAGCCTTGTATTCGGTAAGTTTGCAGGAGTATCGAGCCAAGCCGGAAGCGGCCATTGAGTTAATAACCGAATCGGTTTGGAAAGCACCCGTCCCGGAAGCACTTGATTCCACGGAATTAGCGGCTTGGATCTGTGTCGCTCGAGCTTTGTTGAATCTGGATGAAACGATAACACGGAATTAAACCATGACAATGGGCGCAAAAGACTTCAGTGATTTTCGTCGAAATGCGGCTGCCGCAATCCATCGCCGTACTTTTCTGGCACGGAGCGGCGTGGGGATCGGCTCAGCGGCCCTCGGATCGTTATGGATGGGCGAGCAGGCCAGCGGACAGGAGTTGCAAAAGGCAAGGATTCCCCATTTGCCTCCCCGCATTAAACGCGTCATTTTTCTTTGCATGGCGGGTGGGCCATCTCATCTGGAGACGTTTGATTTTAAGCCAGAGTTGATTCGTTTGGATGGCAAACCGATGCCGGAATCCTACACCCAGGGACAACCGCTTGCGCAATTGCAGGGTCAGTCTCTGAAGATTCAGCAGCCGCTCTGTAAATTTTCCAAGCAGGGAGAGAGCGGTTTGGAAATAAGTGATTTTTTGCCGTGGCAGTCGAAGATCGCAGATGATATCTGTGTAATCAAATCGCTCGTCACGGAACAAATCAACCATGATCCGGCTCACACGTTTATGAACACGGGTACGGCAATCAGTGGGCGTCCTTCGATGGGGTCCTGGGTTACGTATGGGTTGGGAAGCGAAACAGAAAACCTACCTGGATTTGTAGTGATGACGAGTGTGGGCGGGCGAAATCCCCAACCCATTGCATCTCGCCAATGGGCGGCGGGGTTTTTACCGAGTCAATTTCAAGGAGTGGAATTTAATGCGGCAGGTAACCCAGTCCATTTCGTGGGTAATCCAGCGGGGGTCTCCAATGCCAACCAGCGCAATCTAATTGACGCCATTAACCAATTGAATCGGCATCGCAACCAGATCATTTCCAATCCCGAAACCAATACACGCATCGATGCCTATGAGATGGCCTTTCGCATGCAAAAGGCCGTTCCGGAGCTCGTTGATTTTGCTGACGAACCAAAACATATTTTGGATATGTACGGCGCCACACCCGGCGACGGGAGCTTTGCATCCAATTGCTTGCTGGCACGCCGCTTGGCAGAACGAGGTGTGCGGTTTATTCAACTCTATCATCGTGGCTGGGATCATCACGGTGACCTTCAAAAGTATATGGGGATCTGTTGCGGTTTAACGGATAAACCCACATGGGCCTTGATCGAAGACTTAAAGCAACGCGGCATGTTGGACGAAACGCTCGTGATTTGGGGCGGTGAATTTGGCCGCACCCCCATGTTTCAAGGAAAAGGCGGCATCGGAAGAGACCATCACATCAAAGGCTTTTCTATGTGGATGGCCGGTGGAGGCGTTCGCGGTGGAACCCAATACGGGGCCACGGATGAGTTGGGCTACCATGCGGTAAAAGATGTGGTGCATGTGAGAGATCTGCATGCGACCATGTTGCACATGTTCGGCATTGACCACGAGCGGTTCAAGGTTCCATTTCAAGGTTTGGATATGAAGTTGACGGGAGTCGAGCCAGCACGGGTCGTCAAAGAAATTCTGGCTTAAACCAAAGATGCTCGCGGTGTTCGGTAATTTCCACCCACCGCTTTTCTGTCATCCAATTTGCCATCTGTCTCGCAAGACCGACACTTACTGGTTTTTGCAAATCAATTGAATCTCTTTGGCCATATTGCTGAGCTATTCGCCGCGTATTTGATAGCTAAAACCTGACTTGCGATAATCCGGTTGAGCTGTTGGTCTTCTACTGGCTACCACGGAGCTTACGTAAATTCCATTGGAATGGATTCTTATATGTGCCCTTGATTCACGCTTCTCAGTATTTGCTGATGGGTCGGTGCGGCGTTATTTGCTGGGTGTGTGGATCCAAAAATCAACCGCGTAAGCAAGGCAATCGGACCTGCAAAAACGCCCCTTGTGTTTAGGATGTAGCCCATAAAACCTCCCTGCTAACGATCGAATATATTCGGGAGCGTAGTCCCATCCTGCGAGAGATGGACAGCAAAGGGAGAGCTCAAAATTATCGACGGAATGTATGCCATGAAAACAGGCGTCGTCATGCGTGGAATCAAATAAGGTTACTCGTTTGCGACCCAAACTGGGTCTCCAGTGCTTGGGAATTGCAAGGCTTGTACGCCTTTAATCAACGATCGTTCGGCCCTCAATCTGCGACTGTTCCCTGACATGCATACCTACGTGGTTTCCGTCGCGGCTAAACAGGTGTTGCGCAGCCAGATTTAATGGTCCAAATTCGATGTCCTCAATTTGGGTGTCAAATCCCGCGAAAAAATTCTGCCTGTTAGATCAAATTGAATTGGGTGTCGTCGATGTGACTCCTTGTAGGATTTCCTTGTCACTCTATCTCGGGAATGGTCGGACCGGCAGTGTCACCAATTTGTGGTAATTAGATTGGATGCCCCCGGGAATGCGGCAATGGATTTTGGAAGACGAGGAGAAAATGTTGACTCTCCCGCGAGTGAGCCGTCAAATAAGAAATCGTACTTATGCGAAATTTTCCATCTCTTCTCTAGTCTATTCAACCGAATGGGAGCCATCGATGCATGATGTCCATTTAGAACAGTGTCATAAGACACGTCGATTAAGGGCTCGGAAACGCCAGCCAAAGAACCTTGCTGTGGCTTGGCTGTGTCTGCTGGCAATGGTGTTTTCGGTAGCGACGGCTCAAGCTGACCTGACCAAAAATCAAATAAAGATTTTGGAAACGGAATTTTGGCCTGCCTGGAATATCGGCAATACGCAGGGAGTCTTGGAATCCCTGAATCGAGCGGTGCGTTCGATGGATGCCATACAATTAAAAGAACTGGATGAGTTATTGGCCGATCGGGAGATTCCGCCCTCGAGCCAATTGTTATTGGAATCACGGTTGATGTTGTTGCGTCAAGGTTTAGGCAAGAAATTGCCTCGGCCGGGTCAACAAGAAATGTTGTCGACGCTGGGGTTTATTTACGGTGACGTTTCATCGCAGCTAGACTCCGCTCACCTCTTGAGTGATTCGCTGGATCTTGTAACTGAGAATACGGCATTTGATCGATTCGAAATACTTTTGTGGGAAACCCATGTAACAACACAAAAGTTGGAATCATCGTTGCGTTTGGCCAATTACGCGGCAGACCTTTTGAAAAAAAGCAAACGTACGAAATGGAAAAAATTGGACGCTGAGCAAAAAGAACTGATTACCCACGATTTTGCTGCTACCGTCGAAGAACTGGAAACCCTAAAGAGCAACCTTCGTGAGCATGAGGTTGTGGCGCGTATCAAGCGATTGACGCACGCCAGAAATATTCTTGCCAATGATGAGAGTGAAAGAAAAAGTCAATTTTTGGCAGCTTGGTCGGCCAGTCAAGATTCGTTGGTCATTCAGGAAGCGTTACAAGCTGCTGGGAAGAAGGTGAATTTCAAGCATCCCTTATTGCAGGATGAAGATCTGCAGGAGGATGTTGGGAGATTGGCGGAACGCGCTAAAGAGATGGCCAGTGAAGAGTTGCTTGTGAAAAGTCGTCTGCTTTTCGAAGGCATGCATTGGTGGTACCGCGGACGTTATGGCATGGGTACTGATGGTTACGGATTATTGAAGAGTCCGGCAGCCGTCAGAGACGACGCAGCTTATTTCGCATTGTTGATGCCAGAAGAGCCGCCTACTCCAACCAGGCCCGATGTTTCGAAGCATGCTCAAATACCGGAATTTGACAGGCGACACGATTATATTTGGGCTTGGGAATATCGGACGCTTGAACAGTTTGATGAAAGGGTTCAGCATCGACACGACAGTCAGGTCGAGATTACCCAACAAACGAAATTGTCACGTTTCTACTGAGGCCGCAACGAAATACTAAGGGGAGTTACCTCTTACAAAACGACGAGCATTGGCCGCACCGGACTTAATCTTTCGAAAACCGATGTGAAAATGGCCCGCCGCGTTGTCGGATTCCTTGAGTACGGGAATGCCCTCGATTATCTGGATCGTTTGGCGAGCATGTCGGACGAACAGGATTTCGCCGCCATCGATTCCATTATTGCGGACCACGATGAATTCGCGATTTTTTGCGAGTTACCAGGTGGTTTCCAAATAGAGGGGGACAATCGACGGTCCGTTGGACAAACGAGCGTGCCCGGTGGCAAACAGGGCTTGGCATGGTTGATTGGTTTGGCAAGGCTGGAATTCGGTGCCATTGTATCGGGTTACACGGAGCATCCGAGTCCTTACCAATATGTACAACCGGATCGTTATGCCTATGCCGAAACTATGCAATTGTTGTTAGAGGGCGTCGATAGCCATTACAAAGCACTGCAGCAAACGAATCTTTCACAGGATCGCTTTCGCGGTAGTGATGGTGTCAAAGTCGCTCTGACTCTGAGTCGCAGGTTGCGAATTGCGCGGGCCATGTTGCGGCCAATAATGGAACCCGAGCGTTCGCGTTATACGTCGCAGCAAGCAAGCCAATTGGAGAAGGCGGCTGTTGATCTAGATAACGCGCAAGTGAGTGTCAACAAAGGCATCCGGGAATGGTTGGCGTCAACGCAGCAATCCTATCATCGTACAGGCAGTGTCCAGCGTGATTTTATTAACGCCTGCGGGCAAATGTTGGTTGCCGAACAGCGGGAGATTCAAGCCGGCACTACTCAGGTTCGACCGGTCTCACAATCGGAATCGGCTAAATAGTTCTTTTCCGCTCGCTCAAGTTTGGCAAACAAAACCGGTCGCTGAAAAGTGACCGGTTTTTTATTTGCGAAATTGCGGCTGACGCACGCATGGCAAGCCATGCCTGGCCGTTCTTCCGCGAAATTTATTTGCGGTTTCCGCCTTCCGGACCAATCGCTTTTTCGGAAAGTGGCAGCGCGTCCATTACTTTGGTTTCCGCGGGATTGGCGATGGAATATTTAAAACCTTTGCTGGTCCCGGCCGCTCCGTAAACTCCTTGTTTGCTTAACGCGATAAAATTGATATCGAGATTGCTTAGATTTTTCGGGTCGAGTTCCGCGATTCGCCGAATCGCTTGCTCGCAGGCTTCTGTGGGACTGGCTCCTTGTCGCATCATTTCGACGACCAAAAACGATCCGCAATGCCGCATCACATTTTCACCGAGGCCAGTGGCGCCGGCGGCACCTACCTGATTATCAACATACAGGCCGCTGCCAATAATGGGGGAGTCACCAATTCGACCCGGAATTTTGTACCCCCATCCGCTGGTGGAACAACCTCCAAAAAGATTCCCTTGGCCATCCAATCCAAGCATCGCGATCGTGTCATGGTGGTCTTCATTGATCGGTGGTTTTTTCTCGCTCTGCTTGTCTTTCCAGGTTTGCCATTGTTGTTGCTGTTTTTCAGTTAATAAATCGGTGGTGGGTACACCATGCTTAATGGCAAATTGCTTGGCACCTTCTCCAACGAGCATGACATGTGGAGTTTTCTCCATCACCATGCGAGCCACGGAGATGGGGTGTAATATGTCTTGCAACCCACCAACACTGCCGGCGTTATGGTCTGGACCGGTCATGATACAGGCATCCAATTCAACGGCACCCGCTGCGTTGGGTATTCCTCCAATTCCAACAGAAGCATTTTTCACGTCAGCTTCGGTAACCCAAATGCCTTGCTCGATGGCATCGACCATGGAGCCTCCGCTTTGGACGATTTTTACGGCAGCTTCACAAGAAGATTTTCCAAAGGGCCAGGTCGCTATGAAAAGGGGTGTATCGTTGGTTGCCGAGTCTGCCAAAGGCGCAGATGCTAGTGATTGCTTGCTGACCGCAGAAACGGCACTCAGGGCGGTCAGTCCAGCAGATCCTTGAATAAATCGTCGTCGGTTAATTGTCATGACAAACGCTCTTGTTCCCTGTTTATGAAAAATCTTAGACCAGAAAAACTTGACGGAGTTGAGGGGCGATCCGAATCGCTTTACTTGGGGCTTCGAAAAACTCAATTAACTTGCGTTTGCGGCAGACTGACACGCCTGGAGATTTTCAAAGGTATCTCGAACTCGCTCCATTATTCTGCAAGCAACCATGCGATGTACACCCCCACCCCGACCATGAAAAATATAACCGCGACCGCTTGCTTACCTGATAGTACCAAGTCTCGCCCACCCGTTTTTCCAAAATGCCGCTTAACTAACTGATTGCCGTGTCGTTTCATGAAAATACTACAGCCAATGGCGATTCCCAAAGTAATAAAGTATTTCAATGAGCCGGGGCCATTAGGAAAAACAGCTCGGAAAATATGCATCGAGATGACTAGGATCGACGTCATTACGCCGAGCAACAAGACAAAAATCGCGATTGTCGATTTGTCTTGCTGAGGCTCTCTGAGGAAGTGCTCACGCGCTTCCCGTTCAGCACCTTTCGGAGTGATGGCTGCTGTGGAGGCAAGCAAGCAAACGCAGAAAAATAGAAATCCCGGAATCGCCATGGGCCACACCGGGATGTTGATTGCCACACCAAAACAAAGAAATGTCACCAATCCACTTGCCAGACCAATCACAGTCGCGAACACACGATTTGGAAAGAGGCGTTTCGCTTTCCAGCGCCAATACAAAACAGACCGCTTAACGCCTTGGTTTAATTCCATCTATCGCCTTCTTCCGCAACTTCGATTTGACGGGCTCCTCGTTTTAGACAAAAACAGGACGCCCGGCAAACGAAATTAAGTTGTTGCACCGGAAGAATCAACTGGCATTGGACTCGACAACGCTACTTCGCAAAGACCAAGATTTGATTTTTGAAAAACGAGCAGGTTGAGTAAACAAACCACTTAAATTATAGCTTGAAAACCGTGGTGTGACGGACGACGTCGCAGCAAGATCGTACCCAAGGCGATGGTGAAAAGAATGAGTACGAAGTGGGATGGTTCCGGAACGGAACTAATCGAAAACGAGGCATCAAAGCTGCCATCATTATTCGAATAAAAAGTGGGGTCCCCTTCGAAATCAGCACCGTCGATGAATCCGAGAAATAACCTTGTCGCCCCGGTCGGAACAAAAAATCGTTGTTGGTTACCGGTGCCCGTACCTGTTAGGCCATCGCCAATAAAAAAGGTCTGGTTAAGCAAAGGAGCGAGGCTGGCAAAATCGGTGCCTAAGTCATCTGAACCGAATGCCAAGCGAGCGGGAGCGACACCTGACGGTTCACTGGCGTCAAGAAAAACACCCGCTAAAAACATGACTCGTCGATCTTCGGGAATCAGTTCAACAAGGCTCAAGCCGGAAATTCCGTCGTAGGAATTAATATCTGTGTTAAAGCCCTCGGTGTTATCGGGGGGGTAAACGACCCGCCCGCCGTCAGGACCATTCCACTGACCACGATTTGGATCGCCTGGCTCATTATTATACGAGACAGAGCCGGTGACCGATGAAAAGACTAATTCGAGATCGGATCCTGCCGCGAATTCATAAGAGGGCGGAAGAATACCACCACCATTGCCGCCTGGATCGGGCGCTGCATCGCGGCCTGCCCCAAACAAATTGGATTGTGCGTCAACGTTGAGATTAATATCCCAAGCATTAACTTCACGAGCATCGCTGAACGTAACGCCAAGCACGAGCAATGCCGCCCATACGGGGCTGCTGATTTTTAACATGGAATCATTCCTAACAAAATCGTTTTTTCATCAGTCGAGCAGGAGATGTTCCCCAACAACTCGGTTCCCTTCGAGGGCAACAGTCTGGTAGGTCGTCTACGGAATGTCAACATTCCGTCTGGGAGACTAAGCGATCTGTAATCTATCTGACAGGTCGGAGGTGGGCGATCGTTGGGTGGATACGGGAAGCCGGTAGAGATCGTTCTCAGGCCATGAACTACTCTGCTTTGAATGTCTCAGAATGAATCTTGCAGGACGGAAATTTCCTTAGGGCGTGAGTTCGCTATTGGACTCACTTAATCATTACCGTGAATTTCTCTCATCGCATCCTCGGTCGTTTCATGAATCTGCACAAGAGTCGACACGCCGACGAGATTCAATAAGCCACGAATATTATCGGGCTGATTCACGAGGAACATTTTGCAATCGTTTTCCTTGGCTGCGGTGATACACGCCACGAAGACGCCGACACCGCTGCTATTCAGATGTGTCAAGTGTTCTAGATCAAAAACAAGGTGGGCTTTATCGGAAAGGTGCTCGCGAAATCCCTCCAAAAACTCATAGTTCTTTTCATCACCATTCATAATGCCAGCAATTTTGCAGATTAAGATCTGTGCACATTCTGTTTGAGCTAATTCTGCGCAGAAATTCTTCTCGCTGGCTTGTCCTGCCAATCCCCCGTTCCAAGTTTGGAGCATCATCATTTTTGCGATGTGGACGGTTTCGGGTGAGACCATCGTTTCCGCTAAGGGGTCAACGATTCCCTGGTAGCGAAATTGAGTATCACCGATTCGGAATTCCGTTCCGCTGGGGATGTGAATATCCGTGACCTTCTGTCCCGCAACAAAAGTGCCACCGGAGCTGCCCGCGTCCTCTAGACGTGTTTGCATTTCATTGACGTGGATGCGGCAATGAGTTCGCGAAACACTTGCATCACTCAATTGAATATCTGATGAATCGGATCGCCCGATGGTGAAGGTCGTATTGTCGGTTAGCGGAAAGGTTTTTCCCTTTTCGGAACCGTTCGTGATCAATAGATGGTGTGCCATGAGCTGCTTTTCCTTTGCGATGTCCTGTTGGAGACCGGGTTGTTAGAAACGAAATTATTACTCAAGCGGGCTTATTTAGTAATGCCTGTTTAATTTATGAGTGTCGCAATATTTTCGCTGGTTTCGGGTATTTTTGCGGCAGCGGTTGAATAAACGAGCGAGGCAAATCTGCAATCGTCAAGCAAACACCCGAAAGTTGATCCACTTTGGGCTATGGTCACTTCCAAATTAAGCCGCAATAAAAATGGCACCGCATGTACCCTCTTATCCATCGCTTCGTGGTGATGATTTGGCGAGAGAGCGATTAAGGAGCGCCGGATTGCAATAACCGAACGAGGGATTTAGGGCATGCATGGAGCGGGTCTGATGACAAAAAACTCATGCCTGATTCCGTGCGGAAATTAGTGATTTGTCAGCAGGTTGTCATCTTGTTTGCGGGCATGACGACGTTAACAAGAAACGTATCAGCCTTGGGTTGAATAACCGTTGGATGAGTTGAGTCTAGTTTCGGTAAACCAAAAGGTGTTGGGTTTCATCCCACTGGGTGGGACCACCGAAAACGCTGACTCAGCGATTCGCTAACCACGAAGGTCTGTCACTTGAATCTGAGTTCACTCGAAAAGATTTGCAGGGCAAATGCGGCTAGCGTTACTCAAATGCGGCATCACCCATGTTGGGGGCAGCGTCTCTGAAGGCCCCACAATGGTAGACTCAACGAACAATTTCGGTGCCCGGCTCGTTTTGGAAACGACCGAGAATCTGTTTGAGCGCTTCGTTGACTTGCAAAGCGGTGCGCGGTGTTGGTGATTTTGGGGCGTTTGCCGTCCCGGGTAGGTTGCTTGGTCGTGCGTTACTGTCCCTGTCGCCGGCGTTGGCATGGGCGTCAGCCGACCCTTTTTCGGGCAGGTTTCCAATCCGATCTACCGCATTGGCTTTTCGTGGCGAAGCATCTAGTTTTTCCGGAGTTGTAACCGGAATGTTTCGCCTGGCGATTTTCGTTACCGTGGTGTCCGTGGATTCTATTTCCTGCGGCGCCTTCGCTAATCGTCTTAATAATTCAGCCGCGATTACTCGAACCTCTTCATCGCTCATTCCTTGCAGTGATTCCAAAACAGGGGGTTCCAGAGGAGCATTGCCAGAAGGCACGTAGGGTTCATCCAGACGTGGCACTGGTCCGTTGAGTGGAGTCGTGATACCTTCGAATCCCTGGGTGATTAAGCCACATTTGGGGTCGACGTAGCAACGCAGTTGCCAGCCTCCGCCCAAGGCTTTGTAGAGTTGAATTAGGTTCAGTGAAATTTGAGCCTTGGCTTGAACTAGATCGATCTGTTGGGTGACTATGTTCCCTTGGAGAATATAGAGCGGCGTGAAATCAATTTCTCCCTCGCGAAATTGAAACCTGACCAATTCTAAGGCCCGTAAATTGGCTTGGTTGCTACTATCAAGGGCAGTGTATAGTTCCTGCGATCGCAAAAATGCGGTCAAACCGTTTTCTACTTCCTCCGCCGCTTCCAGTACCGTTTCTTGATATCGCGAAACCGATTGTTCCAATTCCGCATCATAGGCTCTTACATTATTTATCAGGCGACCATAATTGAGAACGTTCCATTGAAAAGCGGGACCAATAACACCTCCCACGCTTTCGCTTGTGAAGAGTCGGTCGAGTCGCTGAGAACTCAGTTTAAGTGTTCCGTTGATAAAAAGTGACGGATACAGTTCTGATTCTGCGATACCTACCTCAGCACATCGAGCGGCAACGATTCGTTCCTCGGCACGAATATCGGGACGTCGCCGAATCAAATCGGCTGGAATGCCAACGGCAACGTCGCTCGGCACGTTGGGAACCGGTTGAACGCCGAGAATGGGTCCTAGTTGGCGTGGGGGTACCCCCAGTAAAACACATAGACGGTTTGCCGCCGTTCTGAGATCGATCTCCAAACCTGGCTCCAGAGCGACGGTGGCGTCCAAGTTTGCTTTCGCGAATTCAACGGATACTTGATCCGTGGTTCCCTCTTTTAATTGGGCTTCTGCAATCTCAAGGGATTCTTTTTGTATGGTGATATTTTCCCGCGCGTATTCAAGTTGCTCCTGGAAAGAACGGATTTCTACATATGTCAGCGCGACTTCCGCGATCAACGTATTTAGGATGGCATCGTAGGCATTTACCGAGGCGTCCAGTTCCGCGTCTGCTGCTTCTACCAAACGTCGGTAGTGGCCCCAAATATCCAGTTCCCAACCGACATTGAAATCTAAGGCCCATTGATCAAAGGCTTTTTTGCTGGTCAAGATCTGGATAATGTTAGAACTGGTTTGGAGTCGTGTGTAATCCCCGTTGATCTGTTGGACCTGGGGCAGTCGCTCACCTCGTGCGATGGCTCGTTCTGCTTGGGCTTGGAGTACCCGAAAGCCGGCTTCCCGGAGCGTCAGGTTTTGCTGATACGCATTAAGGATCAATCCATCGAGTACAGGATCGTTGAAAACACTCCACCAGTCTGAAAAATCAGAACTATCGAGGCTAACCCGTGGGTCATCAGCCTCCATCCAGACTTCCGCCACGGTAGCCGGTGGGGTGCAGTGATTGGGTCCTACCTTGAACCCGTTGTGCCACCATTGTTGTAATGAATGGCAACCACTACTGGTTAATAAAAGGATTCCCAAGCAGCAGGCAATGCAGCAGAGTTGGATGCAATGGGAACGGTTGGGGGACCGTTTCTGGTGATTGCGTCTGCTTATTCCAAACGTTTTGCGTGACATTTGATAACCGGTACAGTTGGCTTGGGTCGCGAGTTTTTCAATCAAATGGCGAATCCCATCCGCCACGGAAAACTCGGGTATCTTCGGAATAATCGGCCTGATCGGTGTGATTGGAATAGAAACTAGTCACCAATCGTCAAAGTCAGTGATTGTTACGATGATTAACAACGCAATACCCTTAATCGGGGCGCATAATTCTCGACGCTTGCAAGTTTTGAGTGACTCGGTCCCCTGAAGCGGCTGCGTTTGTTAAGTTAGGCACTTACAACAGTTTTTGACGGCGTGAATCTGCCGCCAAGCATATGAACGGTTTTCCCTAAATGAACTTTTTTATTCAGAGACCTATCTTTGCTGCTGTCATCGCATTGGTGATGGTGCTGGGTGGCACGATATCTGCATTTTTATTGCCCGTCGCGCAGTACCCTCAAATTGTGCCGCCCGAGATTCAGGTGATCTCTCAATATTTGGGTGCTGGCTCAGAGACGGTCGCCAATTCGGTGACGACGCCGCTCGAGGAGCAGATCAACGGAGTCGAGGGCATGATCTACATGTCCTCCAAAAGTACGAACAACGGCCAATCGATTATCAATGTCACGTTTGATGTTGGTTACGACTCTTCGATTGCCCAAGTGGACGTGCAAAATAAGATTCAGCAGGCGCTACCACAGTTGCCTCAAGAAGTAACGCAAATTGGTGTCACTGTTGAAAAACAATCCACCAACATGGTTCTCGTGGTGCAATTGTCATCTCCCAATGGCACGTACGACAATAAATATCTAGGCAATTACGCGGATATTCACCTCACCGATGCCTTGGCCCGATTGCCGGGTGTCGCCTCAATCCAGAATTTTGGATTCCTGAAATATGCGATGCGGATTTGGCTGGATCCTGACAAGCTGAGTAACCTTGGTCTAACAGCGACGGATGTCGAAACAGCCATCCGCCAACAAAATCAACAAGTTGCGGCCGGTAAAATTGGCCAGGCCCCTGCCCCGGCAGATAGCGTTTTTACCTACCAGCTGAACACGGCAGGTCGCTTGGATCAGGTCAAGCAATTTCAAGACATTATTCTTCGCGCAAATACAGATGGATCGGTTGTCCGTGTCAGTGACGTGGCTCGAGTGGAATTAGGCTCGGAGGACTACGACTGGAATGTCCGCGTGGATGGCAAGCCGGCGGGTGCGTTAGGAATCTATCAATTGGCGGACGCCAATGCACTCAAGCTCTATCAGGCTGTCGAAAAAGAGATGCAGCGTCAGTCAAAATATTTTCCAGAAGACATGACGTATTCGATTCCTTACAACACAACAAAGTTTGTCACGGCCTCTATCGATGAGGTGGTAAAGACGCTGCTCATCGCCATTTTTCTGGTCTTTGTTGTGGTGTACGTCTTTCTGCAAAGTTTTCGATCGACACTGATTCCGTTGATCACGATTCCGGTCTCTTTGATCGGTACGTTTGCGTTTATGGAATTGTTAGGCTTTTCCATTAATAGTTTAAGCCTGCTAGGAATGGTGTTGGCTGTCGGCTTGGTCGTGGATGACGCGATCGTGGTCGTGGAAAACGTTAAACGCCGTTTATTGGACGGTGCCACGAATATGCGGGAAGCCACGGAAGAGGCGATTGCCGAAGTCCGCGGACCTATTATCGCAACGACCATATCATTGATGGCGGTATTTGTACCGGCAGCCATGATGCCGGGAATGACCGGCCAACTATATAACCAATTTGCATTGACGATTGCCATTTCGGTCGGCCTGTCCGGTATTAACTCCCTGACGCTCACTCCGGCACTGTGTGCCATTCTGTTGAAACCGCCAAAGCAGGACGAAAAGCCGTTTATCTTATTTCGCTGGTTCAATACGGGATTCGATAAGCTGACGGAGGCCTACGGTTGGTGCGTCAGCATCATGTGGCGGGGGTGGCCGTTTGCTTTGTTAGGCTTCGGTCTGATTTGCTTCCTGGCAGTACAGATGCTTTTGAAGCTGCCGACGGGTTTCGTACCTGAAGAAGATCAAGGTTACTTTGTCGTTGCCATCTCGTTGCCCAGTGGATCGGCCATTAGCCGCACCGAAGAGGTGGTCAACACCTGCCGGAAAATCCTGAATGAAGATCCGTTTGTCGAACATGTGGTGGACATCAGTGGTTTTAACGGCATCGATTCGATTAAGCAGACTAACTCGGCTGCCATCTTTGTGCTGCTAAAACCTTGGGATGAAAGAACGACTAAGGCGGGTGTACTTTCCAGTATTATCGTCAGGGCGCAAGAGAAGTTTTTCGATGTTCCCGAAGCAGATATTTTTTGTATCAACGCACCCGCAATCCCCGGACTGGGGACGGTGGGTGGTTTCCAGATGGAATTGCAGGATCGAATGTCGCGAGGCTACGAAGCGCTGGCGGATATGGCTGCGGAGGTCATGAAAAACGCCAATGCTGACCCGGCACTTGCCCGAGTTTTCACGACCTATAAGACAGATACACCGCAGAAGTTTATTGATATTGATCGCACCAAAGCGATGTCTTTAGATGTCTCGCTCGACGATTTATTCAACACCTTACAAATCAACTTGGGATCTAAATACGTTAACGAATTTAATAAGTTCGGACGCGTTTACCGGGTGTATCTCCAGGCCGACGAGTCCGCACGGCAAACGGTGCAAAACATAACGGAACTTAAGGTTCGAAATCGCCAAGGCCAAATGATCGACTTGAGTGCCCTGGTCACGACGTCGTCCACGACGGGTCCGAACGACGTTACGCATTACCAAATGTATGATTCGGTAGCTTTGACAGGCCAGCCGGCCTCGGGTTTCAGTGCCGGTCAAGCGATTGACGCCATGGAAAAGGTAACTGAAGCGACACTGGATGAAGGTTATTCATACGCGTGGACGGGAGTGACCTACCAAGAGAAGATTTCTGGTAACTTGGCGCCGATCGTATTTTCACTTTCCTTGTTATTGGTGTTCTTGGTGCTGGCCGCTCAGTACGAAAGTTGGACCATGCCGATCGTGGTATTGATGGCCGTTCCCACGGGAGTTTTGGGAGCCGCCTACTCTTTACATTTCTGCGAGAGAGCACTCGACGTATACGCCCAAATCGGACTGGTCATGTTGATTGGTTTGAGTGCCAAAAACGCCATTCTAATCGTGGAATTTGCGCGGGAACGTATCGGGGCTGGGGACTCACCTGCGGTAGCGGGTGTGACGGCTGCCAAGATTCGATTGCGACCCATTCTCATGACCGCGTTTGCTTTTATTCTCGGCTCTGTGCCTTTGGCGATTGCCATGGGGGCCGGTGCCAACTCGCGACGCTCCATTGGAACTACGGTGGTCGGGGGCATGTCGGCGGCCACTGTTTTAATCATTTTGATTCCGGTCTTTTTCATTCTCGTAGAATCTTCGCGAGAGTGGTTCTCGGGTCGCAAAAAAGATGCTGATTCAACAGCCAATGGCGACACAACGGAGAACCCGGAAAACGAATCAAACGAACCTGCGAGCCAAGTCGAAAACGGCCGTGACGCCAATGAAACACAAAATCAAGAAGACCGGGATGAGACTAACTCAACCGACGATGAGACTGGAACAACAAATGACAACTAGAAAAATGATCACAAATCCATCATGTCGCCATGGGCGAATCATGCGAATCACCCTCGGCACCATACTTTTGCTGGTGTGTGGAGTCGTTGGGTGTATTGTTCCCAAAGTCGATGTAAAACCACCCAAGGAAATTACGGTTTCCACAGCGGTTGTCAAGGCAAGCACGATTCCCAGACGCTACCAATTTACAGGTACGTTGCAGGCGGTGAAATCCGTGGAAATTAGGTCTCGAGTAACGGGTTACATAAAGTCGCGCGACTTTGTCGAAGGCAGCATCGTCAAACAGGGACAATTACTTTATCAAATTGATCCCCGCCCGTTCCAAGCTCAATTGGATGCGGCTCTCGCCCAGAAACAACAGAACGAAGCGAGCCTTGCTTACTGGAAAATTGAAGTAGAACGTTATACCGCTTTGGCTAAACGAGGCGCTGGTTCCGTAGAAAAACAACAATCTACCAAAGCTCGAGTGGCAGAATTTCAAGCGGCGATTCAAAAAGATGATGCCAATATTGAAGCGGCTAAATTGAACCTGGGTTACACCCGCATCGCAGCACCATTCGATGCACGTATCCAAACCACCAATTTCAATATCGGAGCGTTGGTTAAGGAGAATGTTGATACGTTAACCACGGCGATTCAGGTTGACCCGATTTACGTTCTGTTCAACATCAGCCGAAGGCAAATTTCAGAAATCCAGAATTTTGACTTGCAGAAAACCTCTGGCAGCGACCCCAGTTCTATGGATGGCAGTAAGGTTACTTTGACGTTGCCGGATGGAAAACAATACAAAGACGTTGGCACGGTAGATTATTTGAGCGCTCAAATCGATCCCAGCACGGATATGTTGATGTTCCGTGCTGTTTTCAAAAACGATTTCCAAGGGGGCGATCAGGTGGAGTTACTACCTGGACAATATTGCCCACTGACACTCGATCTTGGTGAGATTAAGGGAGCCTTGCTCATTCCTCAATCGGCATTGATCCAAGGACAGGCAGGAGATCAAGTTTACGTAGTCGGAGCGGATAATAAAGTATCAGTTGTCGATGTGGTGGTCGGCTCCGCTCATGAAGATTCCTTTATCGTGATAAGCGGTCTTAAGGACGGCGATCGTGTGGTCTCTGCAGGTACCCAGAAAATGCGTGCAGGGTTGACCGTTAAAATTAATGATGACGCGGTCAAAGCGAAGTCTAACTGAGAATTGCAGAAACGAGCGAGCGGCGACGGCCTTTATAAAAAAGGCTTCCGTTTTCAGGGTCGTTTGGGTCGCTCAATCCTAGATACCGAGGTCCGATGGACCGGGGTGAGGAACGTCCAGGGTTGCGTCATTGGCATTCGTGGGTGGGTTGCTCTCACTGTTTTGGATTACCGGTAAATTTTCATCCCACCAGGCAACTGCTTGGGTCTCTGACCAAGTTTCGTTGATCGGTATTGCGGTCAGTCTCTCTCTTAATTCCATCGCGTCGCTGGGACGGTCGGCTGGTTTTTTCGCTAGGCATTGCAACACTAGTTTGTCCATTTCCAAGGGAATCGACGCATTGTATGTGGAGGGAATCTCAGGGGCCTTGGTGGCATGTTGCATCAACAGTGCCATTAGGTTGGGGGCATCGAAAACGGTTTTGCCCGTTAATAACCAGAACGCGACACAACCCAAACCGTAGATGTCGGCCGATGCACTCGCTTTGGTGCCCTCGATCAACTCCGGTGCCATGCAGGCCGGAGTTCCGGAGAGTTGGCCCGTTGCGGTGACAAGATGATCTTGACTATCGGTCAGTCGGACCACGCCAAAATCGAGGACCTTGGCCACATCGCAGGCCTTGCCCAAGCGGCAGGTGAAAATGTTGGATGGCTTGATATCTCGGTGCACCAATCCGGCCTCATGTGCCTCGGCCAATGACAGGCAAGTTTGGCTTAGCACGTCGACGACTCGTCCGGTTTTCCAGACGCCAAAATCTTCCACGGCATTTTGTAGATCGATACCTGTGAGATATTCCATGACGTAGTAGAAGTTACCGTCTTCGCTTACTCCAAAATCGTAAAGTTCTACGGTATTCGGCGAACGCAACAAGGCCGTTGATTTCGCTTCGCGTTGAAAACGAGCTCGGAGTGTCTCCTGTTGTTTGGCTTCCACCTCCATGGCCTGTTTGCGAATCAGTTTGACTGCTGCGGGTCTGGCTAAAAGCGCATGTTTGGCCAACCAGACTTCTCCCATCGCTCCCGTGCCTAGTTGTTTATCCAATGTGTAGCTGCCAAGCTTTCGTCCCTCTCGCAAAAGCTCCACTGGAATGTCGAGTTGGGTACCCTTGGATAATACGACTGCTCGTTCGAGGACGCTCTGCAGTTCTTCGACGTTGCCGGGCCAGCTATAATTCAGCAGACTTTGGCCGGCCTCCTCCGTCAAACCGTCAAGAACTTTTCCCATACTGCGAGCCCTCAGCAGAGTGATTCGCTCGGCAATGGGCAAGATGTCGTCTCGCCGTTCGGCAAGCGAAGGAATGGCTAGTTTGCGACGACCAATGCTGCGTTCCAGTTCCGGGTCGAAGTTCAATTGTTGGGTGCCGGACATCAAATCGTGGGCCGTGAATGCGATAAGACGCACGTCGGGAACCGGTGTTCGGCCTGCCTTTCGGGCGTCTTGGGCATGGTTAAGAAAATTCAGCAGGCTGGTTTGACCCTCCGTGCTCAAACGATCGATTCCCTGCAGATAGAGAGTTCCGCCATTGGCCAAGGCCGCTTTTCCCGGAACACTTTCCCCTGATTCGTCGGTCCGTGTATCAAATAATGTATCTTCGGCAGCGCCGGCGGTCATGACATCGACGTAGATGAACGGCCGACCTGCTCTCGGTGAAGCGCGGTGTAGAGCTCGGGCCACGGCCTCCTGCCCAGCCCCGGCAGGTCCCACCAGCAAAAGCGGATCATCCGTTTCGGCATAAGCGGCGATGTTATCCCTCAACGAGCGTACCGAAATGCTCTCTCCCAAAAGCACTGCCTCATGTTCCCGGTCGGCGGCATTGGAGAGTTCTTTGGCAACCGCTAATTCATGCGTAAGGAGATCATTCGTGTGTTCAATTTCCGCCGTACGTTCCTGAACCCGCGCCTCCAGTTTATCGGCCAATTGGCGAAGTTCTGCTTCCGCGGCTTTTTGAGCGGTGATTTCTTTTGCAAAAGAAGCAACCCCCACGTTGTGACCCGTCTCGTCCTTCAACAGAGATAGCGTAATCAAGACCGGCAATTCGTTTCCTGCTCGGTTGATTCTCAGGCCTTCGACATTTCGAACCTCCTCCCCGGCTATGCAGCGTTCCAGCAAGTCCTCTGCTTGGGCATGTCGTGATTCAGGAACGATTGCTTTAATGGGTTTCCCCAACAGTTCGTCGCGTTTCCATCCGTAAAGACTCTCGGCGGCGGAATTCAAATCGGTAACATCCCCCTGCAGGTTTTCTAGAATGATAGGGTCAGCAGCATCCCGAAATACCCGAGTCAGTTGGCGAATTTCATCCTCTGCCGCTTTTATGTGGCTGATGTTCTTGGCAAAGGTGGCAATCGCACTGGGGTCACCGTTTTCATTTTTAAGCAGCGATAAAGATAAGAGCACAGGGATTTGCTTTCCCTGTTTAGTAACCCGCATTCCCTCAATGTCGCGAATTATTTCGCCCGCTTTGCACTGTTCCAGCAAGCCATCCGCCTGACCGTGTTTTTCTGCAGGAACGATCATTTTGATCGGTTGGCCGATCAACTCATCCCGGCCAAAACCGTAGGTGGTTTCTGCCTGGTCGTTTAGATCGATCACGCGACCGGAAAGATCTTCGATAAGGATGGGGTCCGTAGCATCTCGGAATACTCGGTTGGCCTGTCGTAACTCGTCTTCGGCGTCCCGCAGGGTGCTAATGTCTTTGGCGAAGGTGGCGACCGCCGTCGGAGATCCGTCATCATTCTTTAGTAGCGATAACGATAGTAATACGGGCACCAATTCCATCTCTTTGGTGCAGCGAAGGCCGTCGATATCACGGACGGTTTGTCCTTCGCGACAGCGGGCTAAAAGCTCGTCAGCCTGCTTATGTCTCTCTGACGGAACAATTTTTTTGATGGGTTGCCCAATTAACTCTTCTCGCGAATAGCCATAAGTGCGTACAGCTTCATCGTTCAGGTCCAAGACAATCCCGTTGAGATCTTCGATTAAGATCGGATCTGTCGCGTCCCGAAATACGGTTTCGAGTTTTTCAAAACCAATTCCCATTTCCTATCCGCCTATCTTTATGGAAACAATCTATTGTTGCGGACATGGTAACGTATTTCGACATGTCGCGTTGCGCCTGGATCGATAGAAAAGTTTCCCGCGCTGGAAAAGGTTCCTGAGAATCAGCCAACAAAATCTGCTTGGCGAATTTCATTCGTGAAACGAAAGGAGAATGATGCCCTTTGAATTCAGCAGGGCGATATTTCAAGCATCGCATCGCCTGGCAGTGATCGCAGGGTTCGGCTGCTCAAATGGAATGTGACATTAGGCTCAGCACGTGGCGAAATAAGAGACCTGTGGTCCATCAGAAAAAATGCGCACAGGTTGCTGGCTCTGAGCCCGAATGGCTAAATCGCTGAGGGAGCTGGATGAAAAAAGAACCAACCAGTATGCCAGTTCGAGTGGTGGGCCGAGCCATTCCGCTGCGTCGATTCTCACCACGATCGGAAGTTCACCTAAACCGGACGTGCCAGGGACTCAGCACAGGTGATCAATCGCTAACTCGATTGGATATTATTTGGAGCTAAACAAGGAAAATAGAAATCCCAAGCCAATCGTTAAAACAAGGCTGCCGATAATCGAGATATGTAGCCCCTCGCCACCAAATACGAAGTTCAACGCGACGAGAACAAGCACGAAGATTGCCAGATGACGAATGTAAGTTGCGTTCACAGGGACCGCCTTTGTGAGAGAGTATGGTGGATGTATTCCCACCATTGGGTAGCCCAAACACTTTTATTGAATGGATGGCAGGAAACGACAAATTGAAAAAAGACTCAGAATGTCACCAACGTAGCGGTTAGACCTGATGAATTGCCGTCCTTTTATTCATCGGCAACCCTGCAGATGACCTTGGGCCCGCTTTTAGAATTAGGAGTGTATCTGTTGTCCTCGATGTAAAGGCTGGCTCCTCGGTTCGGGGGGGGCGATTCGCAGGTCTAGTCATCAGAATGGGGGCGAGAGTGCCGTGGGTAAAACAGGTGCTTTAATCGGCTCTTGGCTATCCCGGGGTCTGTCCAGTGAGTCACCGGTTTTCATCAGCACCCGGCGGCATAGAATCAGCAGTTCGTCGAGCCGAAAAACAACACCTCTGTGTGGAGAAAATCATGTGTCGTTGGATTGCCTACACCGGTCCCCCATTGCTGATGGAGGAGCTGGTTCTAAAGCCAAAATATTCTCTGATTGAACAAAGTTATTCCTGTCGCGAGGGTGCGGAGCCGACTAATGGGGACGGTTTCGGCCTCGGTTGGTACAGCGATAAAGCGCAACCGGGTGTGTTTCGATCGACGGAGCCAGCATGGAATGATCGAAATTTAGCTTCGTTAGCTAAGCATGTTCGCTCACGACTTTTCATTGCTCACGTGCGAGCTACCACAGGAACACCCATCCAACAAACCAATTGTCATCCATTCTGTTACGGAAACTGGATGTTAGCGCACAATGGTTTGATCACGGAATTTCATCGACTAAGGCGTGAGTTGGCCTTTGCCATTGAGCCCGCGCTGTTTCCGCTGGTGGAAGGCAGTACCGATTCCGAAATCATGTTTTACTTGGCCCTGACGTTTGGTTTGGAGACCGAGCCTGTTGCGGCTTTGGAAAAAATGGCTGGGTTTGTGGAGCAAGTCGGGCGTAAACACGGTGTCGAGTTCCCGCTGCAAATGACTTTGGCATTAAGTGACGGCCAGCGCTTGTTCGCCGTTAGATATTCTTCGCAGAACGAGTCGAGAAGCCTGTACCACAATAGGAATCTGGCAGCATTGCGAAAGGTTAATCCCGAACCCGGACTGTTCAGCGAAGGTGCGGTCGCAGTCGTATCCGAACCACTTGATAATATGGAAGAACATTGGGTTAAGGTTCCGGAATCGTCGCTGCTGACAGTGGAAAAAGGGAATGTGACGACACAGGAGTTTCAGCCTCGCATGGAAAACTGAAAGAGGGCAAGCAGATTTCCGCTACGCCGCTCTATTCCGTACCCTCGGACCCTATTTATTCACCGGCGGCAGCAGGGACTTCTTTGCCTTCACCACCACCCGGGCGGATAGATTCATCCATCGTGATGACATAAGCGGCCATCGCGCCGAGCATAAGTATTAATGCGACCCAAGCTCGCCAGTCCTTATGTACACCTGGGCTCTTTGTCACCTTGTGTGGGGGCGTTTTTTTGTCGTGCTTTTCTTGCTTGTGGTATCCGGGGGCCGTGTCGTTGTGATGTTTATTCATCTTACAGAACCTTGAAATATGGGAAAACGAATCGCTGGAAGGCGACTGATGGTTGTTGGAACGCAAAATTGGAATGACCCGTGGACGCGTTAACAGGCCACGTAGCTCAACCGATTGCAGTCCGCCAAGTCAGTGGATGCAAATACTGGCT
>CAJQPP010000153.1 GCA_905480235.1 uncultured Pirellulaceae bacterium | reverse complement strand
CGTTGCGAGGAAAATCTAAGGTAAGAAAAACAAAACCACCTTATCCCTGATCAGCGGTGCCCAGGCTACCTTCGGTTCAATTTTTGGCTGTTTTCGCTAACAAACAACGCCACAGGCCGCGAGCAGACACCTCACAGACCTCCAAAACCAACCACTTCTCCCCAAGCCCACAAACCACCTATGGGACCAAATCTCATCAGCCAGCAAGGGCATTTCCTACCGGCGCTACTAATCAGCTATCAGCCTGTCCAGTTGGGGGAACGCGTGTCCCTGCTCAAAACGCCTTTTCCCGAGTTTTTGCCGGATCCAGCGGCCAACTCAAGACTGATCGATTTGCCTGATTCAATGCTTGAAAAACCGAGTATTGAAGGCTTCCATGGTCCATTCCGCTGAACGATTGGGGGAATCTGGCACTGGCTCCTCGCCACCTCAACGCACCCCCCAAAAGTATGCGACGCTTTACCGCATAGACGCCAACTTAGGTTTGTCTTACATTTTGGTCGATCAATCTTGTATTTCTTAGACGAACTGCGCGGACGCTACGGCCTTCATGTCTGATCATGCCGGAAACTCGCGCTGGTTAAGGATTTCGCATCGACCATGCAAGAATTCCATTTTCCCAACTGGGTAAACAAATTTACGTTAGTGCTTCTCGGCTCTTTGCTGCTATTCGGCGGTTACATGGCCACGGTACTCTATGCAGCCACGTTGCCGACCACCGTGAATGTGGGTCACCGGCCCATCCAACCGGTTCCATTTAGCCACAAGCTCCACGCTGGCACGCTGAAATTGGACTGTCGATACTGCCACAACACGGTAGAGCAGGCGGCCCACGCGGCGGTTCCTCCGACGGAGACTTGTGGTAACTGCCACGGTGGAAATCGCGTTGCCACCAACCCAGACGGATCGCCACGTGATTTGGGAGTGATTCACGGTGACAGCCCGCTTTTGGAGCCGATCCGAGCCAGCCTCGAATCCGGAAAATCCGTTGAGTGGTTGCGAGTTCACGATGTTCCCGACTTTGTTTATTTCAACCACGCTGCTCACGTAACACGTGGAGTTAGCTGCGTCTCCTGCCATGGTCGCATTGACAAGATGGAAGTCGTGCAACAGGTAGAGCCCCTAGCCATGTCTTGGTGCTTGGAGTGCCATCGCAACCCGGAACAACACATTCGTGATCCGGAGTTGGTTACCATGCTCGATTTTGTTCCGCCGGAGGATCAAACCTGGGAAGAGTATGGAGCCGAGTGGGCCAAGAAATTAGAAATCAACCCGAAGACCAATTGTTCAACGTGCCATCGATGATTCAAAGACAAACTGATAAATCAACCGAAACGAAATCGACGAGCAACCAACCGTCGGGCAAGGTTTATTGGCAAAGCCTCGATCAGCTTTTGGAGAATCCGGAAGCTAATCAAGTCATTGACCATGACTTTGGCGCTGCGGCTCCGCCGGCCAGCGATGGATTTTCTCGACGTCGCTGGTTACAGGTCATGGGAGCATCGATGGCCTTTGGCGCTGTCACTGGCTGCCGTAACCCCAACGAAAAGATCACGCCTTTTGCCTTCCGCCCCCAGGGTCGGATTCCCGGCATTCCCGACAATTACTCCACCATGATGGAATTTGGCGGGATGGCTCGTTCTTTGGTAGCCGTCAGCTACGACGGTCGCCCCGTCAAATTAGACGGAAACCCTGATCACCCCGACACCTTGGGATGTTCGGACACGTTCACCCAAGCCACGATGTTGACGCTTTACGACCCCGATCGCAGCCGCGAGTCCACGTGCACGGAAGACGGCGTTGCGAAGACGAAAACCTGGGAAGAGTGCATCAACACGCTCAAGCCGTTGTTAGCCGAAAAGGGTGTTGCGATCCTCTCGGAGCCGTCCAGTTCCCTGAGCCGCCAGCGTTTGAAAAAGTCAATTTTGAAGGCTAATCAGGATACGCGTTGGTTTGAGTTCACCTCGGTGTCGTCCGACAATGCCCAAGAGGGGTCAAGACTCGCTTTCGGAAGTGTTCACCGACCGGTTTATCAACTGGCAGACGCCAAGGTCATCGTTTGCATTGATGCCGATCCGCTCGGTGTTGATCCGGCAGGCGTTCGCTTGTCCGGAGACTTTGCCAAATCACGCGATGCCGATCATGGCCACATGAGCCGCATGTATTGCGTCGAAAGCGATTTCAGCACCACCGGTGCCAGCGCTGACCACCGAATGGCTTTGCGATTCGGTCAGATTGGTCCCTTCCTCGCTGCCTTGGAAGACGCTCTGAAAGCGGATCCCGGTGAAGTTGACAGCAGCCTGCCAAAAAATGAAAAAACCCTTGCCGCAATGGCCTCTGACCTGTGGAAAAACAAAGGCGCAGGCGTCGTCATGGTGGGAGCAGCCCAACCGCCTGAAGTACATGCACGGGCCTTTCGAATCAACTCGATGCTGAACAACATCGGAAGCACCGTTCACATTCACAAAGTTGACGATGCAGCAGCAAAACCGGGCGTCGAACAATTGAAAGAACTGACCGCTGCCATGAAGGATGGCAGTGTCACCACATTATTGGTCCTTGGCGGCAACCCAGTCTTTTTTGCTCCTTCGGACCTCAAGTTTGATGAAGCGGTCAAGCAAGTCAGCAACACGGCTCATCTGAGTTTGTACCGCAACGAAACTTCCCGGGTCTGCCAGTGGCATTTGAATGCCGCTCACCCCTTGGCAACTTGGGGAGATGCTCGATCTTACGATGGTTCGGTGTGCATCGCTCAACCCATGATTGCTCCACTCTTTGGTGGCCGCTCTGAGATCGAGGTCTTGGCGGAATTGCTCGGCGAAAAAGCAAAAGCCCTGAAACCCGGAGAACACGATAACGAGCACGACCACGAGGTCGATGAGAGTAACTTCGGTTTGGGAATCGTCAAGGAAACGTTGGCTTCGATGGTGGGCGGCAGCAATCCCGAAGCGACTTGGCACGAATCCGTGAAGAACGGTTTCATCGCTGGCACGGCGGGCAAGCCCGTTTCACCGGCATTGGCAGACATGAATCTGGCGGCAGCCAGTGACGAATGGAAAACGGAATGGACCGAGGGCGAGCCTGAGCTGATTTTCCGACCATCGAAACAGATTTTCGATGGACGTTATGCCAACAACGGATGGTTACAGGAACTGCCTGAGTTCATCACCAAGCTGACTTGGGATAACGCCGCGTTGGTGAACCCGTATACGGCCAAGAAACTGGGTCTCACCCAAGGCAAGATGGCCAATCTCAAGGTGGATGAAAATCAAATTTCATTGCCCGTGTATGTCCTACCCGGGCTCCCCAACGGAACCATTTGCACCTGGCTTGGATATGGTCGCACCGCAGCCGGTCGCGTGGCAGGTGACGCAGATGTGATGGTGGATTCCGTGGGAACGGATATTCGCCCGCTGCGAACCAGCGGCAATTGGTGGTCGGTACCAACGGTCGTCACTGACCCGACGAGCACCAGTTACTTGTTAGCGACGACGCAAGACCATTTCCAAATCGACAATTTGGGACGGGACGAGATTAACAAGCGAGTACCTAACCACTTGGTACGCAGTGGTACTTGGACCAGCTTTGAAGAATTCCAAAAAGCCCATCCTCATGACGAGCACGACGAGCACGACCAAGACTCAGCGTCCCAAGTTGCCGGTGAAGAGAAAAAAGAGGAAGGCCATGACGAGAATCATGATGATGCAGAAAAGAGTCACGACAGTGGCCATGCTCATCATTGGCCAGAAGGGCATCACTTACACTTCAAAAACTTTGACCTCACCCGCGCCGGATGGCTCGACGAACCCGTAGCCCACAAATGGGGCATGAGCATTGACCTGAATAAGTGCACCGGTTGCAACACCTGTGTGATTGCCTGCCAAGCCGAAAACAACATTCCGGTGGTTGGCAAAGAACAGGTCAGCAAAGGCCGCGAAATGCAGTGGATGCGAATTGACCGCTATTTCATCACAGAGCAGGGGGACCGCGAAGGCGTCGACCCCGCCATCGCGCATCAACCTCTGACTTGTCAGCAATGCGAAAAGGCGCCTTGTGAAACGGTCTGTCCCGTCGCGGCAACCGTGCACTCGGATGAAGGCCTCAACGATATGGTTTACAACCGCTGTATCGGGACTCGTTATTGCGGTAACAACTGCCCATTCAAAGTTCGTCGGTTTAATTATTTCAACTACACGGACGCTCAAACCTTTATCAAAATCCCTGGAGCGGATCGCTTGAAAAAAGCAGATCTGCAATTGCAGGGCATGATGATGAATCCGGAAGTTACGATCCGAAGTCGTGGTGTGATGGAAAAATGCACCTACTGTGTGCAACGTATTCAGAACGCCAAGATTAAAGCAAAGACAGAGGGCAACCGCGAAATCCGGCCCAACGAAATCAAACCTGCTTGTCAGGACGCCTGTCCGACGCAAGCTATTGTGTTTGGTGACATCCAGAACGAAAAAAGCGATGTTCACAAACTACACAAGAACCCTCGAGCCTATACATTGCTTGAGGAATTGAACATTTACCCGCGAACCAAGTACTTAGCAAGGGTTGTAAACCCCCACCCAGCATTAGTGGAAGCAACCGTCGCGGCTGCTCACTAAGCCAAAGTCAAACACGTTCGCATCGATTTTCATAAGCACACAAGAATCATCGAGACAACTCAATGGCAATCACCGTTGATAATCTGACGAATAACACATTCGAAGACCCGTCACGCCGCGCCCCCCTAATCACAGGTGGTTTGGATAACGAGGGCGTGACCGAGGTCGTCGCCGATCTCGCGGAAGCTCCCTCGCCGCCGCGAATCTGGTGGGTGCTGCTAGCCGTATCCGCCGCGCTCACCACGATGCTGGGAGGGCTGATCCTACTGCTGATATTCAAAGGGGTCGGAGTTTGGGGTAACAACAACCCCGTTTACTGGGGCTGGCCCATCGTGAACTTTGTGTTCTGGGTCGGGATCGGCCACGCCGGAACCCTGATTTCCGCCATTCTGTTCCTGTTCCGCCAACATTGGCGAACCAGTATCAACCGTGCCGCGGAAGCGATGACCATCTTTGCGGTAGTTTGTGCCGGGATGTTCCCCGGAATTCACATCGGTCGCGTGTGGGTGTTTTATTGGTTGTTTCCGATCCCCAGCGAACACTTGGCAATGTGGCCAAACTTTCGCAGCCCGTTGTTGTGGGACGTTTTTGCGGTCTCCACCTATTTCACGGTTTCCTTGCTGTTTTGGTACATGGGGATGGTGCCTGATCTGGCAACGTTCCGCGATCGCTCGACCAGCAAAATCAAGAAATTCATGTACGGCCTGTTTTCGTTGGGCTGGAGTGGATCGGCACGTCATTGGCATCGCTACGAAGTGGCCTACACAATCCTCGCAGCCCTTGCGACGCCGTTGGTGCTTTCGGTTCACACGATCGTTAGCTTTGACTTTGCGGTATCCATTATTCCCGGTTGGCACACAACGATTTTCCCACCCTACTTTGTGGCGGGTGCCATTTTCAGCGGCTTCGCCATGGTGGTCACGCTGTTGGTGCCGATGCGAGCCCTGTTTAATCTGAAACACGTCATCACGGTTCGCCATATCGAAAACATGAACAAGATCATCATGGTCACGGGCATGATGGTGGGACTTGCTTACACGATTGAATTTTTCATCGCTTGGTACAGCTCCAATCCGTTCGAGCTGTTTGCTTTCCAGAACCGAGCTTTTGGTCCGTTTTGGTGGGCCTATCTGGCGATGTTCACATGCAATGTATTTGTTCCCCAGCTGTTCTGGTTTAAGAAGATCCGCACCTCGATGATCATGAGTGTGATCGTTGGCATCGGGGTGAATATTGGAATGTGGTTTGAGCGTTTCGTCATCGTCATGACGCTCAATCGCGGGTTCCTGCCGTCCAGTTGGTCTTATTTCCGTCCAACCTGGGTCGATATCGGCATGTTTGTGGGTAGTTTCGGTCTGTTCATGTTCCTGTTCCTTTTGTTCTGTCGATTCCTGCCTGTAATCGCCATCTCAGAGGTCAAAGGCACGTTAGCGTTCCAGAAACATATGGCATTGGCTGGTGGCTACTCGGAAGATGGCGATCACTAAGTAAATCAACTCGAAGCCTGGTTACCGTAACGGTGCCCGAATTCAAACCTTATTGATAAATTGCAATGAATAACGAAGTTGACAACAGAGAACAGAAAAAGCTGGTTGGCGTGTTGGGCCAATTTGATGACGCACACACGTTGGTTCATGCCTGCGAAGCTTTGAGAGATTCTGGCGTTAAGAAAATGGATGCCTACACGCCTTATCCGGTACACGGTATCGAAAAGGCAATCGGGATCCCTCGGACCATACTGCCATGGATCGTACTTTCAATTGCGGCAGGCGGCCTATGCATTGGCTTGGGAATGCAGTGGTATACCAATGCGACGACGCAACTGCTACCTTTCTGGAGCGGTTACGAATTCCGCATCAGCGGTAAGCCGATGTTCAGCCTGCCGGCAAACATTCCCGTTACCTTCGAAGTCATTGTGCTTTCTAGTGCGTTTGCTTCCTTCTTTGGCATGTTGGTACTTAACGGCCTGCCAAAACTGGCTAACCCCCTGCATCGCATCCCGCGTTTCAAACGCGTCACCAACGATAAATTTTTCTTGATGGTCGATGTCGGCGACGACAAATTTGATGCCTCACAACTCCGCAACAACTTCTCCGATTGGGGAGCGACGGACGTAGAAGAGGTATTCCAAGACCAGACCGACTGGAAGCTTCCGGCTTTCTTGAAGACCTTCGCCGTACTGGCACTGGTTTTGATGTTGGTCCCACCAGCATTGATTTTTCGGGCCCGCGGCATGACGTATACGGGAACTCGACTGCACGTCGTTCCCGATATGGACTGGCAGGTTAAATTTAAGACCCAGACCGAAGGACCGCTGGCCAACAATAACACGACCACCGAATTCTTCTTTCAGGATATCCGAGCTCAGTTTGACGATTTGCCCGGCACCGTATCGCGAAGCGACCAAAGCGGTGATTCGGAATTCTTTAAAGGAATTCGTACCGGTTCTGATCTCCATTCCTCGCACACCACACCTGCCGTCTTGGCATCCAATCAAGAGGAAACAGCTCAAGAGGAAACAACAGCGACGACCGAGGCCACCGCGGCCGACGAACCCGATTGGGTCACCACCATACCGAGTCAGGTCAAAGTTGATCGAGACACGGTGCTGCGGGGCCAACGGCAATACAATATTTACTGTGCCGTCTGCCATGGATACTCAGGAGAAGGTAACGGCTTGGCAAACAATCGCGCCGTCGCTTTGAGCACGTCCGGGGAATCCGCTTGGACCGAGGCCAAATCGCTGTACGACCCGACTGTGATCGACCAACCGGTCGGCCGCATTTATGACACCATCACCAACGGTCGCTCGACGATGGGTCCTTACGCAACCCGAATCAAACCGGAAGACCGCTGGGCTATTGTGCTTTACGTTAAAGCGCTGCAGAAGACCCGCAAAACTGCCGTTTCGAAAACCACCGAGGACAACTCGGCCGGTGATAAAAAAGACAGCGGCAAGTAACGAAAATTCAGAACACACGACAATTGAACTGACGATCCAGAATCATGGCTCATATCCGAAAAGCTGAAATAACATCTCCCATCACCACCTTAGGTGGCGAGAGCACGTCGCGAGTTGTCCCCGCCCTGTTGGTGGTTGCCGCCGCTTGTATTGGCGGTGCATTCGCTTGGCAAGGACTATCCAATCGAGCGCTGTTTTTGCACTCGTACCTTGTCAGCTACATGTTTTTCCTGACCATCACGCTAGGCTGCATCTTCTTCGTAATGATCCAACACCTGACCAAAGCGGGGTGGAGCGTTACGGTTCGCCGAGTCGCGGAGGTTTTTGGCTGCGGTATTTTCCCAATGGCCCTTTTATTCTTGCCGATTTTGGTGCTCGTATTGACCGGTGACTCATCGCTCTACCCGTGGGTCAACACGACTCCCGCGGCGAGTGGGGCGCCCGAATGGGCGGTTGGAGACGAGCGCATTTTTGATATCAAAGCGACTTTCCTGACACCGTTTTGGTTCGGAATCCGCTCAGTTATTTACTTCACGGTGTGGACGTTTATCGCCTTTCGACTTTACTCTTGGTCCGTCAAGCAAGATGAGACGGGTGACAAAAACATATCCTTAAAATCGCAATCGTTCTGTGCTCCTTTGATGTTGGCTTTTGTGCTTTGTTTGGCATTTGCGGCTTTTGATATGGAAATGTCTCTGGCGCCCATGTGGTTCAGCACCATGTTTCCGGTTTACATTTTTGCAGGCTGTGTGCTTAGCAGTTTGGCAACCATATTGCTGACCTGTTTGCTCCTCCAAAAAACGGGAAGGATCACAGACGAGATCACCATCGAGCACTATCATGACCTTGCCAAGCTTTGCTTTGCATTTATTTTCTTCTGGGGCTACATCGCTTTCAGCCAGTTCATGCTGATTTGGTACGCCAACATCCCCGAAGAGACCTTCTGGTATCGATTCCGATTTGAAGGCGGTTGGGTCGTATTCTCGCTTGTGCTTTTATTCGGTCATTTATTCATCCCCTTCCTGGGAATGATGGCTCGCACCGTTCGTCGCAATAAAACTTATTTGTTATTTGCCACAATCTTCCTGTTGGCAATGCATTGGGTCGATCACTTCTGGATCGTGATGCCACAATGGAAAGCCTCCGTTTACGAAGGGTATTTCAGCCACGGCGAACCGATTACTTCCTCGCAATACGTGGTCTGGCCTGGATTCGTTGACCTGCTCCTATTTGTAGGAATGGGGGCGGTTTTCTTGGCGAGTTTCTGTGTGGTGTCTGGAAATCGCTCATTGGTACCACTCAAAGATCCGCGACTGCATGAAGCTCTTAATTACGACAACCCTTAATACCAAATGTCCCATTTTGGGATCGGTTGATTTCTCATGACAACAACAAAACCTGAAAACCAAAATCGTCCAGATTCGCAATCTGAAACATCGGGCGAAGATCATGATGAACGGCAAAGGCCGAGTTATGATGATGTAAATGTGCCGGTTGTAGTCCTAGTGGGCGTCGTCAGCATGGTGTTAACTTTCGTGACCATTTGGTTTGTGGAAGGTATTTACTACCAGTGGAAAGATGGCGTGGTTACGACCCAAAATTACGAAGTAGAAAACACGATCCAAAAGACTACGATCAACCAGCAGAAATCACAACTGGAAGGCGTGACGGAAGAGGGCATCGCTCCTTTTGAGAGTGTCATAGAAATCGTGGTTACCGAGTTCGACAATTCGCAACCTGCCAGTGAAGAAGACGGTTCGCAAGAAGACAGTCACGAGCACGAAGAAGAACATTAATCGATGAAGAGTCGCAATCAATTTCGAAATTTACTTTTCGCACTGGCATGGCTGATCGCTGGTTGGGGCTTCGCCGCTTCCGCGTTTGCACAGGTCGCGCTGGAAGAATTACCCGAAGTTGCACAGGACATTGGAGTCACCCAGAAACTCGGTCAAGACTTACCGATGAGTCTTGAGTTTGAGGACGACAAAAATCGATTTATTCAATTTGGCGAACTATTCACCAATAATCGGCCCGTTCTTTTATCTTTCAACTATTCGGATTGCCCCAAGATTTGTGTCGTGCAGTTGCAAAACTTGGCGACCGAACTACAGAACATCGACTTGGTTCCCGGCGAAGATTTTGAAATCGTTTCGGTTAGCCTCGATCCCACAGAGCAATCCAAGCAACTGGCAGAGACAAAAGCGAAATACGTTGCTGCCTATGGCAATTTGGATTCTGCCAAAGGATGGCACTTCTTGAGAGGCGACAAAGCTAATATCACCGCTTTAGCAGAGGCTTGCGGTTTTAAGTACAAGTATATTCCTGCGGAACGATTTTACTCCCATCCTGCTGCATTCATATTCTGCACATCAGATGGTCGCATATCGCGGTACCTGGACGGTTTGGAGGGTGGATTGGATCGCCAACTCAGACCGGCGTTAATCGAGGCTGGCCGTGGCGAAATTGGTTCGATCAAGGACAAGGTTTTATATTTTTCTGGGTGCTACATCTTTGATGCCACAACGGGCAAGTATTCGATGAGCGCCATTCGACTGATGCGACTAGCGGGCATGGGCACGATTGTTTGTTTGCTGGTTGGCATCGTCCCTTATTGGGTTCGGCGAAATAACGCCGTTCCGAACTCATCTAAAGATTCCGATATCAACGCTACGGACGAACGTTCGGGTGAGAATTAATCATGCTTAATTTAATTGGCCTATTGGCACAAACTGAGTCTGAAAGTCTGGTACCTGCGGCGCCAGAGTACAGGGACGGCAGCTACTGGTTCCCAGAAGCGGCTTCTTCATTTGCAAAGGATGTGGATCCTCTGTTTATGTTGATCTTTTGGGTTTCTTTGGTTTTCTTTGCCGCCATCGTCGGTTTCATGATTTACTTCGTGATCAAATACCGCGATCGCCCGGGCCACAAAGTTGAAAAAAGTGCCTCGCACAACACCGCTCTCGAAATCGCTTGGTCGGTGCTACCTGGGTTCTTGTTGATTTGGTTTTTCGTCGATGGAGCGGCCGGATTTTTCAACATGCGGGTAACGCCCGGCGATGCGGAACAAATTCAAGTCATCGCCCGGCAATTCAATTGGGAATTTCATTACCCCAACGGAGACGCGACGACGGAACTTCACCTCGTTCGCAATCGTCCCGTAGAATTTGTAATGGAATCGAGAGACGTTCTGCACAGCTTTTTCGTGCCAGCTTTCCGTCAAAAACAAGACGTGGTACCCGGCCGGTATACATACACATGGGTTAAGCCAACGAAGGAAGGTATCTTCCGACTTTATTGCACCGAGTATTGCGGCGACAGTCACAGTCTTATGAAGACCAACGTACACGTTTACAACAGTCAAGAGGAACGTGACCAGGCAACCTTTTACCCATGGGAAGACGAGACGCCCATCAAGAATGGTCAAAGGCTCTTCAACATGAAATGCTCGGGATGTCACAACAACAACGATGTTAAAAAGACCGGTCCCGGACTTGGCGGCATCTGGGGGAAAATGGAGACACTCTCAGACGGCTCAACCGTCGAAGTGAATGACAACTATTTCCGGGAATCACTACTGAATCCTGGAGCGAAGCTGGTGAAGGGGTACGCGAACCAAATGCCCTCCTTCCAAGGCAAACTGAATGACGACCAGATTTTTTGGCTCCGAGCTTACATCAAGAGCTTGACGCCAAACGCGAAAATAGAAGACGAGTTAAACCTCCCCGCCAGCGAGGCTCGGGAAAAGGTCGATACGGCAGATGGTGATAAACCTGCTGCCGAGTAACAAACCGACCTCTGCGAAACAAAATTTAGAGAACCCGGACGGTCAGTGGACTTACCGTTCAAATAGATAAAAGGTGACAACATGTCAGCAACTCCTCAGGCACAAAAACTTTTTGGTCACGCCGAAGAAAATAACTACTTGAAATGCTCGAGCGGTATCAAGTCATGGTTGTTTACGCTGGATCATAAGCGTATCGGCGTCATGTACCTGATTGGTGTCACATTCGCATTGTTCCTCGCCGGGGTCTTCGCTTTAATTCTGCGAAGTGAGCTTTTTACTGGCGATGAAAACTTCTTATCCGAAGCCCAATACAACCAGATGTTTACCCTGCATGGGGCCATCATGGTTTTTGCGTTTATTATTCCGAGTATTCCGGCAGCCTTGGGTAACTTTGTACTTCCCATGATGTTGGGGGCAAAGGACGTCGCTTTCCCCAGATTGAATCTATGCAGTTTCTACCTGTGGATGTTTGGAACAGCATTCCTACTGACGGCCATGTTGACCAACGGTTTAGACACGGGCTGGACCTTTTACACGCCGTACAGCATTACAACGACGACCGCGGTGATCTACGCCACGATGGGAGCCTTTATTCTTGGCTTTAGCTCCATTTTCACGGGGCTGAATTTCCTGGTAACGGTGAATACGATGCGGCCCAAAACCATGGGATGGTTCAAACTGCCTCTTTTCATCTGGTCCTTGTACGCGACCTCAATCATCCAGATTTTGGCGACACCGGTATTGGGCATCACCTTGCTTTTGCTGATCGCCGAACGCGTTATGCATATCGGTATCTTTGATCCGGCCTATGGTGGCGACCCTGTATTGTTCCAGCACTTTTTCTGGTTCTATTCGCACCCAGCCGTGTACATCATGATTTTGCCTGCCATGGGTGTCATTAGTGAACTGATATCGGTTTACAGCCATAAGAAAATTTTCGGGTACTCGTTCATCGCGTTTTCCAGCGTGGCCATCGCATTGCTCGGCTTCCTCGTTTGGGGTCACCACATGTTCACAAGTGGCCAATCCCAACTGGTAACCCTCGTATTTAGTGCAATCACCTTCTCGGTGGCGATTCCATCTGCGGTCAAGGTGTTTAACTGGTTAGCGACGCTGTACAAGGGCTCGATCAAATTAGTAACTCCGATGTGCTACGCACTGTCCTTTATATTCCTGTTTGGAATTGGTGGTCTGACAGGTTTGTTCCTCGGAACCCTGTCGACGGACATTCACTTGCATGACACTTATTTTGTGGTTGCTCACTTCCACTTTGTCATGGTGGGCGGAACTTTGACGGCCCTTCTGGGTGGTTTGTATCACTGGTGGCCAAAAATGTTTGGCCGCATGTACAACGATTTCTTGGGGCGGGTTGGTTGCTTCCTCGTATTTGTAGGATTTAACCTGACGTTCTTTCCCCAGTTCGTCATGGGCTCACGCGGAATGCCCCGCCGATATGCCCGCTATGATCCAGAGTTCGAGATCTTCCATCAGGCATCTACGATCGGTGCTTTCATTCTTGGAATTGGGATTTTGCTGGCTTTCGCAGTTTTGGTCCACGCGGTATTCTTTGGACGCAAGATTGGTGGAAACCCATTCGGTGCAGCATCTCTAGAATGGCAATCCAGTTCGCCACCATCATTCCACAACTTTGACCATAAGATCCACATGAATGCACCTTATGATTTCAGTGCCATGGTATACGATGAAGAGATGGATACTTACATCCAACGCGATTTTGTGACGCCGGAAACCCCTGAGGTTCCTGCACCTGAACCGACAAAAGCTTAAGATAGAGGCACGGTAGATCCGTGCTAACGACAAACACCATTCCCTTCGGAGAGATCCATGTCAACGGTTGAAGAGACCGCTGATTCGCACGACGAGCACGACGATGATCATCATGATCACGGAGAGTTCATTGCGCATCATTTTGATAGTGCCGAACAGCAATTCGATTCCGGAAAGCTCGGCATCTGGGTATTCCTAGTCACTGAAGTCTTATTCTTCAGTGGCTTGTTCGTCGCTTACGTGCTCTACCGGTATCACCACCCAGAGGTCTTTGTAGACGCCTCTCAATTCCTCGATAAAGTTTTGGGCGGGATCAACACGATCGTGCTGCTATTTAGTAGCCTCACGATGGCTTGGGCAGTGCGGGCCGCACAACTCGGCAACAACAATTTTGCCGGCAAGTTGATTCTCATCACGATGATTTGCGCCGCGGCGTTTCTCGGTATTAAGGCCGTTGAATACAGCCACAAATGGGATTTGTACATCCTGCCCGTGAGTTACTACAACTACATGGAAGGTTACCATCCCGAGGCCGAGTCCGGTGGTATTGCGGGGACGTTACACATTTCCAAATGGCTCGTGACGCTGAGCATGCTGCCGCTGCTATGCCTCACGTTGTTTTCCGCAGGTGCTGTCGCTATGGCTGCCACAGGAAAACGATTAATGGCCCAATTCATGTTGGGTTTAGCCATCATGATGAGCGGGTATTTCGTCGGTGCCTTTGCAGGGCAAACCTACCAAAATTGGCATGAGGCGAATTTGGAGGCCGAAGAGCATGCCGGTGACCACGGTCACGACGGCGACCACGCGGGGGATTCCATAGCCACGGGACCAGATTCCACAAGCGAAAGACCACCACAAATCGGCGTCTTTTTTAGTATTTACTACTGCATGACCGGCCTGCACGCGATCCATGTAATTGCGGGAATGGCGGCTCTCAGCTGGTTATATTTTCGCTGTCTAAAAGCACACTTTCGCCCTGATTATTTTGGACCTGTTGATTATGTAGGTCTCTATTGGCACCTTGTCGATTTAATCTGGATCTACCTGTTCCCGCTGCTGTATTTGATCAACTAACCAATTCACTGTTAGACACTAGCTCTAGCGAGCTGGAGATTTCCAATGACTGACTCGCACCAACACGACCATGGATTCGCTCACCCGGTCTCCGTGAAATTACTGCTCGCAGTATTTTCCAGTTTGGTATTTCTGACCATTTTGACGGTAGTCTTGAACGACTTACCGCTCGGGTCCGCCGATATCATCATTGCGATGACAATCGCGACGATAAAAGCGACCTTGGTTATGCTCTTTTTTATGCATATGTTTTGGGAAAAAGGCTTCAATGTCGTTGCTTTTATCTCTTCCCTGTTTTTTGTCTCGCTATTTATCGGTTTTACTCTTATGGATACGGGTTCGTACCGGGATGACATCGACAGTTTCCCGGAAGACAAGCGACCTGCTCCTCGAGTTGATAGAACCGCCCCTGGGGTAAGCTCGAACACCGTTCAGCCAATGCCTCCGGCGACCCTGGTCGAAGGGTCGGTAAACCCATTAGCGAAAACAAATCCATATGTCCGGCTCTGAAGAACAAGCTGACCTGGCGATGAACCCCATCGGGAATCAGCGCCCTCGTTTTGGCAGTCGCCCACCAATTAGCACCTCCTTGTCGGTGGTTCCTGTCCGCGGCGATGTTTACCGGGCCAAGCTGATCTTCTATTTGTTCCTGGTCTCACTCGCCGTTTTTTTCGTCGCCGGTATTATTTCTTATTGGGCGATTCGTTCCCAATCTTTTCAGCCCATTTCGCGTGAGTACGTTAGGTTAAAACTGCCGACCTCGTTTTGGGTCAGCACCATTGCACTGGTGTTTGTCAGCATGTTTTTACAGCGAGCTGTATGGTGTATCAGGCGTGAGCATCAAGCTTCTTTCCGACGTTGGTTGATCGGCGCATGGGTGGCGGCTGTTGCCTTTCTCGCCATCCAGTACTCCGGTATGAATTTGTTATGGTCCACGCACTTCAACGAATTTGATGGTTCTACCAAAGTCTACGGCATCTGTTTCACCATGTCGTTCTTGCATGCCTTGCACGTCGTCGGTGGTCTGGCCTTTTTAGGTTGGGTGATCTTTCAAGGGTACCGGGGAAAATACGATCACGAGCGCAATTACGCAGTGGAACACTGTGCCTCTTACTGGCATTTTCTCGACGGGGTTTGGTTGGCCATGTTGGGTGTCTTTCTACTCACCGCCTGAACCGATCTGATTTTCGAACACAACGCCCGGACATCAAATGGCCAACCCGCGGCCACTACCGTGACCGTCCAGACGTAAAAACGCATGGTTATGGCAAACTTCCCGTACCTTTTCAGGACAGCGTCTACCGGTTGCTTCTCTGCCTTCTTGAGCCAGCGGCGGCGGTTCTCTAAAGTGGAGAAATGTCACTATTTGAAAAGATGGAACACGATGCTTTGCAAACCGCGCAGCCACTCGCGGCGAGGATGCGTCCCCAAAACCTCGACGAATTTGTAGGGCAACAGCACATCTTGGGACCCGACGGTCTTTTGCGGCGACTCATCCAATCCGATCGCTTGGGCTCGATTGTGCTGTACGGGCCTCCGGGTACTGGCAAAACCACGCTGGCTCGTCTTTTGGCGACAGAAACAAACCGTCAATTCAGGGAAATCAGTGCGGTCCTGCATGGTGTCAAAGAACTTCGCGCAGCATTGGAAGAAGCCCGAGATGAACTCGCCTCCGGAGGAACCGCTACGCTTTTGTTTATTGATGAGATCCATCGCTTCAACAAAGCGCAACAGGATGCGGTTATGGCTGATGTGGAGCAAGGCATCGTCAGCTTGGTAGGCGCTACTACCTCGAATCCGTTCTTCGCGATCAATGCAGCGTTAGTTAGTCGCAGTCAAGTCTTTCAGTTCGAACCTCTTTCCACTCAAGATATCTTCTCGCTATTACAACGTGCATTAGATGATCCGAACCGTGGGTTAGGTTCCTTCGACGTAGTCGCGTCAACTGAGTCGTTAAACAGCATCGCCAAAATTTGCGATGGAGACGCCCGCAAAGCGTTAGGCATCCTCGAGATCGCCGTGCTCAGCAACCAACCGCCCGTGGAGTTGACCCCAGAGGTGCTGGCGAAATCGGTCACCCAAAAATCGCTCATACAAGATGATGACACTCATTACGACACCGCGAGTGCTTTGATCAAAAGTATTCGAGGCAGTGACCCTGATGCCGGTATCTACTGGCTGGCAAGGATGCTTGAGAGCGGCGAAGACGTACGATTTCTGTGTCGCAGATTAGTCATTTTGGCCAGCGAAGATATCGGTAATGCAGATCCTCAGGCACTAAGTCTGGCGGTCGCTTGCATGCAAGCGTGTGAATTTATTGGGTTGCCCGAATGTCAACTTACTTTGGCTCAAACCGTAACCTACCTGGCCTGCGCCCCCAAATCTAACGCTGCCACTTTAGCCATCAATGCAGCACGCAATGACATTCGAGATGGACGTGTCCTGCCCATCCCGGTTGCTCTCAGAGACTCCCATTACGCCGCTGCCAAATCAGAATTGGGCCACGGAGCCAATTATCAGTATTCGCATAACGCCGACGGGGGAATCGCTGCTCAAGATTACCTGGGAATCGAACGCACCTACTACGCGCCGGTGGATCGGGGTTTCGAAAAAGTATTAGCAGAGCGTTTGCTCGAAATCCGCAGCGTCCTCCAACGCGGCAAAAGTGGAAGCAGCGAATCCTGATTTCCCCAACGCAGAGCAGCACTTGCTCCCATTCCAGCTGACGCTAGCAAGCTTTGCCCCGGATTTAAGGGCAAGCAACATGAGCGGAAACTGATTGATCTGGCAATTTGCATCGGATTTTTCTAGTATCCCGCCTCGCAGATACCAATGCCCAAGTGTGACATCACTCGTGCATGAGCTTTTTATTGGACCGTCGAGAGGACTGTCATGAATTCCATCAAGAATTTGTTTGTTGTCATTATGCTGATGGGCGTCTCTTACGGCGCTTATCAGGTTATCTCGACCCCCGGTGCAACCGAACCATCCGCCAACGGAATAGATCTACTTTTTCCCGTCCCACCTACGGAAACTTCCCCTCCGCTTCCGATCAAGTCCGAGGCTCCAGCCCCCGAACCGCAACACAAATTCGCTCAAGCCATGCCTTCGCCGGATCTGGAGATTCCCGATGTGCCCATGCCTTCGCCGGAACCGCCACCCATGCGACCCACGCCGGATCCAATGGCATTGGACTCCGAGCAGGGTTTTGAAGCAGATCCCAATCCGCTACCGCCACCCCCAGCACCATCGCGTGAGGACGTCGCTACTAACCAATCCCCAAATGCCGGAGGAGGTAACTTTCAACCGAATCAAGCAGGTGAGCTCTCTCCGGTTATTGAGAAACCCATTGACTTAGCAGAAGAAAACGCCACCCCGAATATCAACTGGGAGGGTATCCAAGCGATGGTCAACCGCGGCGATATTCGTAATGCGCTTAAAACACTTTCGTCGTTTTACAACGCAGATTTATCGCAAGCACAAAAACTTCAAATGTTGGAGTGGTTAGATTCGTTGGCAGGTAAAGTCATTTATTCCACCGAACATTTATTACGTCCCAACGCTTATGTCGTTCAAGCCAATGATACTTTGGATAGCATCGCTCAAAAATGGAATGTTCCTCCTCAGTTAATTTTCAATGTAAACAGTAATAAAATTGGGACTCCCAGCGATTTAATCCCCGGTACTGAGTTGAAAATCATCGAAGGTCCATTCAACGCGGAAATCAATCTTGAGAGTCAAGAATTGACGCTTTTCCTACAAGGCATGTACGCTGGCCGATTCAATATCGAAATTGGCCAAGATGGGCAAGGCATCGATCACGGCAGCTTTATCGTGGAACAAAAATCACTGGGTCAAATTTACAGCGTCGATGGTCAGTCAATCGAAGCGTCCGCTCCAGAAAATCCTTACGGAAAATACTGGATCGGTTTGAACTGCAATGCTTCAATCCACGAGTCAAACCCGACACCGGGTCAAGTCGACACACGTGGCTCCATTCGCTTGGCAACAAGAGACGCGGCAGACGTATTCGGTATCCTTTCCAACGGGTCGCAGGTTACCATCAAGCGTTAACTTGCATAACGAACCCAACCTCAATTTGGTCCGGCAAACCGACTTTGATGGTTAGCGAGCAATCCCGTCATTCGTCAGTCAGCAACTTGCATGTACTGGTTTGACGATGACTTGCGTTCCAAAACTTGACACCACTCGCTCCTGCGGTTCGCGTATTAGGTGTCCAGACAAACACTTTTTCGTGATGGGGAACTGACGTGACGAACTCTGAAAAAACCATCTTCAAAAAAATCATCGATGGCGAAATCCCCGCAGATATTGTTTACCAAGACGAACACTGCTTGGCCTTTAACGACATAGCACCGCAAGCGCCGATTCACATTCTTGTGATCCCCAAAGAAGAGATCCCTCACCTTGATGCGCTCTCTGTTGAAGACCCTTTTCTGGCGGCACATATGATCTCGGTGATTCAAAAGATCACTCGGGATTTGGGGGTCAGTCAAAGTTACCGCCTGATATCCAATTGTGGTGCCACAGCGGGGCAAACAGTACCGCACCTGCACTTCCACATCCTGGCAGGCCGTGATCTGCAGTGGCCCCCGGGCTAGATCATAAGGCAACTGACTTGAGCGGCATAGCGAATGTCTTAATAGCCAGCATGAACTCAGGCCATAAAAAAACACGCGTGCAAATTGCACTCGTGTTCATTATTTTTAGTTTCGGTTGGCGTTACGATTTCAACGCCCACCCCCGCATTATCTTCGCAGGGGAGCTGGCCCAGTCGGCATGCGTGTTGCCTGGCGATAATTCTGACCCTGTACTTGATTGGGAACTGCCCGGCGAGATCTTGCATTGGCGTTATTGGGCGCTGACGTTCGTTGACGAGCCATGGCTTGTTGATAAGCAGGTGAACGACGACTATTTTTCGCGACGGGTACACGATTTGGCTGAGCATTCGCCGCACAATTACCCGTGGCACAATTGCTTCCGCCACCGGAAGATGTCGGCATCATCGACGTGGTTCCTTGAATGATCGGACCCTCGATGTATTCGCCGCCGTCTATAATCTGGCCTTCCATGTAACCACCGCCACCGCCACCGCAACCACACTCATCAAAATCGTAGCCGCAGGCGCCGCAAAATCGTTTTCCGTAAAGTCCTGTTAGCAGACCACTCACTAATTCCAGCGGCCGAACGCCATGCCCACCGTAACCACCTACGAGATCGCAACCACAGGGACCGGCACAACCACAGTCAACGAAACCTGTTTCGCAACAGTCGCCAGGGCATGGATCGACACAATCGGGCGGGGTCGAGTACCATTCATCCCAGTAGGTTTCACCGCATCCGACGCTGCAGGTTAAACCGCGACGCCAAGCCCGAAAGGAATCAATCGGGCTGTTGTGAATCTGGCCTTGCTCCACAAAGCCGTCGCATGTGTTGCATTGCCCGCAGCCACCACGAGGCCCGAGAACACAACCTGGCATCGAAATGAGCGCCACTAATGACATCGTGAGTAACAAAAAACGAAACATCTAACTGCTTCCCTGATTGACGTGGGGTAATACCATGGGGTTTCACCATTGGTTATCGGTCGATAGGGCCATTACAATCACCAAAACCCACACGACTGTTAAACTTTGCCATTATTATCAAGCCTGCCATCGGGAATTTTCATGCACTTAAACGTTGTCAAAAAAACGCTTGCACTATTGATTGTATTTAGCGTTACAGGAATGCTTGGCTGCCAACATGAAGTAGCTAGCAAACTGACCGGGCGCTGGGATATGCTGCCGCCCGATCAAATCGCCACTGCTGGCGGTCAAGCTAAAGCCGATGGTGAGACCTCTTCCAATGAAAAAGCAGCGGATGCTACGGAAGATCTTTACGATTCCGTGGCTGGCGGGGAGACCAATGGCACCATGTCACTGGTTTTTCATCGCAACGGAAAGCTGGAGACGTTCACCGATTTCCCCATGGCATCGACCGGTAAACCCAAGGTAGGAAAGTGGTCAATATTGTCATGGAACAAAAAGGCAGAGGTTGCTACGGTACGCTGCGATCTGTTTGACGAAATCACGGAAACGAAGGTTACGTTCATCGACGATAACACGATTCAGTTGATTCCGCCCAACATAGCGGTTCTCGAAATGGAGTTGAGATTCCGCCGCAATCAGTAAATCACCTATTGGAGTAATTCGCATGGATGTGAAGTCTTCCCCCTTTCGATTTGTTGTCAGCTTTCTGGCGCTTTTAATGGTCACGGCCATCGGCTGCGGTAAAGCAGAGGAACAGGGTTCCAAGAAATCGGCAACCGACGATCAAACCGCAAACCTTAATCCGGAAGACCTGCTAGTGGGGACCTGGTACGGCAAAGCAAAACTAAATCAAGATTTGCTTCAACAGAAACTCGCTTCTATTTCGGATTCTGGCGAGCGCGCTCAACTGCAACAGATTGCCATCAATTTCCAAACTACCGAAATTGGTGCGAACTTCACCGATAGTGGTGAAATGCTCCTGGATATTCAGGTTAAAGCCAACGGCCAACTGCTACGCGACAGCACGCAGGGTACATGGCGAGCATTGAACGTGGAAAAGAACGCGGTCTTTGTGGAAACCGTTGAACAACTCCCTCAGGGCGGAACCGAAAAGAACCGGGTGCGATACCAATTCGAGAAAGATGGAAACGTGGCCGTTATGGTGGCACCGACCTCGGATCTCTTGGCAGGCTGCAATCCGATATTTGTTTTCGAACGAATCCTGCCCGAATCGGTAGCTGACGGTGCGAACAGCGGCACGTTAAAGTAAGATGCGGGGATGAATGAAATCCCTGATCAAGCCACGGAACCCGAGCCCAATGACAGCGAACTATCGTTCGTTGACCCTGCGCATTTTCTGCGCAGTTTCCTGGTCATTGCCAGTTCCTACGTAACGCTATTTTTCGGGTTGCTGACAGGCATGATATTGATTGCCTATTATCGCTTTCCCGACATTTTTCGACTTTGGTCACTCCCAGAAAAGGACCGTGACGAGTTTTGGGAAGCTTGGGAAAACCAACCCGAGCTTCTGTTTCCCAACGAGATGTGTTTCTGGTTAATTGGTCTGTCGATCGTGCTTTCGATGCTGATTGGATTAATGGTGGCCTACTGCGCACCATTTTCCAAATTGGGACATGGGATTTTCTTGGCGGTGATTAGTATTTGTTCGTTCTTACAAATATCGATGACCCAGCCCCAAATTCCCAAATGGATGATGCTGGCCATGTTGGTGCTCTCACCAACCACGATTGTGATCACCGCCAATTACGTCGACAAATGGTTTAACCGTAACGCCCCTGACGACGAGATGGATGATTCCTGACCTGGGAATTTGCCAGTCGGATGGTCTTGGCAACCACGCACGGCTCTTGCAAAGGTGATTACGCACTACGTTTCCGAAATCGCGGCTAATATTTCCGCAGATGTTCCGGGGAAGGCTCATTCAAGAAAAGGAGCGGCGTTTCCAGCGGTGATCCTTTTTGGTACGTTCAGGGAACGCTGCAAACACAGAAAAGCTCGACAAACAAAGGGGAACAGCAGCTTTCCAGATGCTAAATGAACATTCGCCTATTAGCAAAACTGTTGGGAATCATCTCCACCCTGATTGGGGTGTTCATGGTGTTCAGCCTGCCTTGGGCGATTCCCAACTTGGGACGTCACACTCAGCATTTTGAGCGTGATGGTTTTATTGCGTTGACGCTCAGCATCGGAATCTGCCTGATCGTCGGTCTCTCTCTGTATCAGTATGGTCGTAAAGCGACCGGACAGCTTTTCCGGAAAGAGGCCATGGCGGTCGTCGGTCTCAGTTGGGTATTAGCCACAATTCTGGGGGCCTTACCATTTTATTTGAGCGGTACTTTACGAGGCCCGTCCATCGTAATTTCCGAGCAGACGGGGCAACCGCTTGTACTGTCCCAAGGCACACAATTCTTGAGGACCTGGGAGCAAGCGGAAGCAACCACAATCCAAGAACTCGCGATCATAAAGGCGCTAGCCAACGCACCTCGGCCATCGGTTGGGCTGAGCAAAACCCAATTACGGGTCATGTCGGGAGTTCCCAATGCGGTGCCGATCCTTAAAGGCATGAACGAGTCTCCCATCTGGGGCGATTACGTCGTCGTCCCGCGGGAGTTGGAATCAACGGTAGACCGAGCTTCCAATTACCGCATCGCTTGGACTCCCATGACCATTTGCGATGCCTTGTTTGAATCTCAATCTGGCTTTAGCACAACCGGCGCATCCGTGATGGCCGAGTTGGAAGATTCGGAAGTCATCGCCCACTGCATCCACTTTTGGCGGAGCAGCACCCATTTCTTGGGTGGCCTGGGCATCATTGTTTTGTTTGTCATTTTATTGGGGCAAGGCTCGGCCGGCAAAGCCTTGATGCGAACCGAGGTACCCGGCCCAGCCAGCGATACATCCTCGGCGCGGATGCAGCACTCGGCCTGGCGCTTTGCCGGCATTTACGTGGCTTTGAATGTCATCCTGACGTTGATTTTATTGGGCTTGGGCATGGGCCCTTTTGATGCGATCTGTCATGCCTTCGGCACCATGGCAACCGGAGGGTTTTCGACTTACAACGCCAGCTTGGGACACTTCCAAAGTCCCGCCATCGAATATACCGTAATCGTATTTATGATTTTGGCCGGAACGAATTTCACGCTGCTTTACCTTTGCGTTTTAAGACAACCCGGTCGGCTTTTAGCTGATGTGGAGTGGCGTACCTACATCCTAATCATCGCTCTGGGGACCGTAGCGGTAATTCTATCTTGCTCATGGAATGGAGACCCCGGTTTTGACCAACCTGAAACCGCCTTTCGCAACGCGTTGTTCCAGGTAACATCCATTATCACCACGACGGGCTACGGGACCAACGATTATGACGCCTGGAACCAATTCGCCAGGTTACTGGTATTGCTACTGATGTTTGTCGGCGGCTGTGCTGGGAGTACCAGCGGAGGGATGAAGGTCATTCGGCATTACCTGCTGTATAAAATTCTGCGAAATGAAACTGAAAAAGCCTTCCATCCCCGTTTGGTCAAATCTCTTAAGATTCAAGGGGACAGGGAAATCGACGAGGCGGAACTCAAACGCTCTCTCTTGGTTTACGTGGCCATGGTGCTAGTCTTGGTGGTATTCAGCTGGTTGTTTCTGGCAGCCATTGAATCCGAAATGACTTGGGCAGAAAATAACGAGCAACAATTGAGTGACTCACTCAGTTGCGTGGCTTCCATGATCAATAATATTGGCCCAGGACTCGGCGTGGTTGGACCGACGCAAAACTACGGAGCCTTCAGTGGAATGGCCAAGCTGTTGTTCGTACTCTTGATGATGCTAGGACGTTTAGAAATTTGGCCCATCCTTGTTTTGTTTTTGCCGCGATTCTGGAAAAACATGTAGTTTCCAATTGTTACCACTCTCCCTCTCTGAAAGACCCATCGATGAAACCTCTAGCAATCCTCATAATGTCATTCGTCTGTATTGGGACGCTGGGTTGCGCAGGAAGCATCACCGATGCCATTGTCGATAACGAAGTGACGAAAACCCTCGCCGAAGAAAACAAGAAGCTCCCCCAAGATTTGGGGAACGGTTTGAGATTACTGAAGGTCACCTACAACGAAACGCAAAACCAATTGACAATGCACTACACGGTTCAGGATCCCGCACGATTCAACCAGGGAATCGATAAAGTCAGGTTTGAAACCAAAAAACGGGTCCGTAACAACGGTGGGTTGCAACGAGCTCTGGATAATAACATTCAGATATTTCATGAATTCAAATCGGTCGGTGGAGGCGACGTCATTGAATCTTTTGAAACCCCCAAAGAATAACCCCTGCTCGAGGCGACGCAGTTGCTTGAGCGAACAGGCACCGCATCAATCGAAATATTCATCTTGCGGATCAAAAGCCGGAATCGGCACATTCAGGATTTTCAATTTCCCCACCGCGCGGTGCCGACATCCCGGCTTAATCAGGGCCGAACAACCCGGCCCAATATCGAATAACTCGCCGTCCAATTCCAACTGACCCACGCCCTCGAGTACGTAATAGAGTTCGGTCATCTTTTTGTGATAGTGCATCACCGCGTCGTGATCGACCTCCACCACATGCAGTGAGGCAATTTTCTCGGGGTCCTCTACAAATGCGCGGCGAGTCAGCCCGCAGGGGCATTCCTGAGGTGCGATTTGCCCAGTATCCGCAAACACATACCGTTTGTTTTTTTCTTGGTTGTCTTGATGCATACCATCATCTTAGCGTAATTTTGGCAGCGCCTAAAAAATGTCCTTCGTCATGGATTCCCGAAAGCGAAACACTCGCACCCAGATAAATCCGTGGATTTTTAGATTAATTTTTGACAGCCCCCGCGACAATCACTACTGTACTACCACAACAATACACCAAGGTGGGATCGTTTCATGTTCTTTCAAATCAATTCACACAACGGCGTTCCAGTCTACGAGCAAGTCTACAGGCAGGTCACCTTTGCCGTGGCCAACGACTCCCTGCAAGCGGGGGAAATGCTCCCCTCAGTACGGCAACTGGCCCGTGAATTGGCGATCAACCCCAATACCGTATCGCGTGCTTACCGGCAGCTTCAGGAGAGGGACATCGTGGAGTCAATTCGCGGAACCGGCGTTTCCATTGCGAAAGGGGCACGCGGCATTTGCCGCGCGGAAAGAAGCCGCATTTTACGGCAAAGTATGCGGCAGATCATCGAAGCGGCCCGCCAAAGCCAATTGCAAGATATCGAAATCGAAAAACTTTTTCAGACTGAGCTTGGATCCAGGAAGGGTAAATAGATGGTAGATGCGATTCATTTCGAGAACGTCACCAAGCGATTCGGGCGGCAGACGGCTCTCGATCAGGTCAGTTTTTCCGTACCGCAGGGTATAGTATTCGCCGTGTTGGGTGAAAATGGGGCTGGAAAAACGACAGCCATTCGAACCCTGCTGGGCCTCGAGCGACCCACTTCCGGTCAAGTTACCGTGATGGGTTTAGACAGCCAACAACAGGGCGCAGAAATCCGTCGCAGCATCGGCTACGTACCCGAACAACCCGCACTTTATGATTGGATGACGGTTGACCAAGTTGGCTGGTTCACAGCCGGTTTTTACCCGGATGGTTTCCTTACCGCTTATTACGCATTGGCCAGTCAATTCGAAGTGCCTTTGAAAAAGAAAATCAAAACGTTATCCAAAGGCATGCGTGCCAAGGTATCTCTGTCCTTGGCCATGGCGCACAACCCCGATTTATTAATTCTCGATGAACCGACCTCCGGGCTCGACACCATCGTTCGGCGATCCTTTTTAGAAAGCATGATCGAAGTGGCTGCCGAAGGTCGCACCGTATTTCTTTCCAGCCACCAAATTCCGGAAGTCGAACGCGTGGCAGATATGGTTGCCATTGTGCACGAGGGACGTTTGTTGGTTTGTGAGTCCCTGCAAAAACTCAAGTCACGCCTGGAACAGTGGACCATTTCGTTTCGGGGAAATGCCCCCCCCCTACCGCAGGGAGATCTGAATATTTTGCAGCAAAGGCGGGCTGGTCGACAGCTAAAAATCACCGTTACTGATCCCGCTCCCGAACAGATTTGGCAGTTGCGGGAACACCCTGATATCGCTTCGATTGAGGTGCATATTCCCAATCTTGAAGAGATATTCATTACCTATCTAGAACGCAACTCTGAATCAGCAGCAGCTCAATCCAAACCGTCTTCCCAACCGAACCGGCGGGTAAATTTATGAGTAACGAACGAACGAACTCGTCCGTTTTACGCAGTTTGGTTTGGAAAGAGATTTGGCAGTTAAAAGATTTTTTCCTTGCCATGATCTTATTGGCGACCTTGGTCAATTTCCTAACTTATGCCGCAGTCTTTCTTATTTCACCGAAACCTTGGATCGAGTTTGCCGCGGCCTACTTTCTTCCTTTGTTTGCCGCAGCTTGCGGCGCGACCTTGTATGCAACAGAAAAGGAAACCGGAACGTTTCAAACGCTTCAATTCCTACCTCTGCACGGTCGCACATTACGCATGGGAAAAATCATCGCGGCAATGACGATTTGTCTAGCATTCTTGGTCAGCATCGGGCTCCTGGAATATTGGCGACTCTTACCCGGCCTGTTCATTGACGGACTGCAAAATTTAAGTGTGGGAAAAGAATCGTTTGCAATTTTCTTTGGTGTTTTCGGACTTGCCATGATCGAGTTCTTCGCCTGGAGCTGGTTAATCTCTTTGCGAACATCCAAGCCACTCAACGCAGCCATGCTGGGAATTTTCTTTGCCTCAGCAGGAATCCAATTGGCGGTTTTGTTATCCAACGATCCGACCCGCGTGGATTTCATTTCGGCGAAACCTTATCTGGCGGCTTGGCCATGGCGGGTTGCCATCATGATGCCCGTGATCTTGGTCGCAACCTACTTTTCGGGTGTCTGGCTGAACCCACAGAAACGCATTTCCACTTGGCGAAAAGATCCCCAAGCCAACACCCCACTCGCTGGAGCGGCTCCCAGTTACCCCGGTCGACGACAGAAGTTGTTACGACTTACGTGGCAAACGTTTCGGCAATCCACTGCAAGCGTGCTGTTTTCCATGGCGGTAGTGATTGCCTTTTGTGGAGTGCTGACGGCGTTGAATACCCAATTGATAGGTTGGACCTTACCCGTCATTTTAACGTCAGGTGGTTTTGCTGGCCTTGCTGCCTTTTCTGCAGATCACAAGCCTCAGTCACGCCAATTCTTAACCGCCTTGGGAATTTCGCCTTTGCAAATATGGGTCAGCCGTGTGGTCCCTTGGTTAACTTTGTTGACCACCCTCTATTCTGGAATTGTAATCTTGGTCGCGATCGGTGTCTGTTTTTGGGCAGGCTCTTCCATTCAGTCCCTTTATCTATCACTGGCTTTTGGTCAAAGAACGGAGCTGAATTTCTTTGGTTTTTCGATCGGCTTGCTCGCGGTTTACGCGATTTATGGAGCGGGTTTTAATTTTGCGATTGGCCAATTCATTTCAAACTTGATTCCCAGTCGCATATTAGCGGCGGTTGCAACGACGGTTACCTGTTTTGTGTTCAGCATTTGGTACTTGCTAATGGTGTTAGGGGGCGTGCCATTGTGGTGGAGTGTATTTCCGCTGAGCATCGTTTTTTTATTGAGCGGTTACCTCTCCTTTCGTGGCCTGGTTGGTGAATGTTCCGTGGTGCAATCCAAGGTCATTCCAGTTGTGATGGTCGCGATTAGCATGGCGTTGACGATGACAGGTGTCGTGTTCTTTCGGGCTCAACAAATCCCTACCGTCGCACTTGATTTTGCCTCCCGACCTGCCCCCAACTCGACCATTATCCGGGAAATTGAGTCACGTTTTCTGAACGCCGCATCGGCAATTTCAAAAACCAACAAGGACATTTTAGCAAGCTACGATATTGAAATTGAAGTCACGACCAATCAGCAAGGGATCAAAAAACGGCAACGCGTGAGTGGACGGAACGCGTTGGAGTGGTTGGAATTAAACGCGTCGAGCGAACTCGGTCAAAAAATCTCCAATCTTGAGGACAGGGTACGGTACCGAGAAAACCGAGAGCAAATGCCGGCCATTTACGAAGCCATCGCATTTGCAGTGGCACATCAGGACCAACTGAAAAATATTCCCGCAGGCCTGAATGAACTCAATGCGGAGCTCATCGCCTTTTTCCGCAATCGATATTTTCTGCACCTACTTAATGGCAGTTTTCACTCTCATTTAGCAAGCGGAAAAATCGATGCAGCATGGCAAGACCTTCAAACATTGACGGACTATTTTCTAATTTGGCAAATCGTTTTGCCCCACGATCGTCAGTGGTACTCCTGGCCTTTGGAATGGATGCAACAGCTCGCGGAAGCCAAGGGAATCACCCCAAAAATGCTCCGCAAGGCTATGGATTTCACCATCCTGAAATTCCAACCTCTCAGTGCCGAAAGGGTTCTCGAGGAAAAATATCACAGGCTGCTCAAAGAAGAAGCGTCTCTTAATCTACCCAGCTCGGCGCCGTTCTCTCAAATCCTAAATTTCGTCAAGCAGCTTTCTTTTGAACAACAGCGCACGAAACGACTTATCGGGATTCAATTTGCAATCCAACTGCACCAAATTCGCATCCGCGAAAAAATTAGGAGACAAGCAATCCAAGAGCTCCAATTACCAGACAACCTTGAGACATGGGCCTTGCCATTCGCGGATATGGCCATCGAACGAAAAAAACAGGAGATTGCGAAGCGAAGCATACCGGATAGATTCAACCAGGAAGCAGCAGATTTAATGAGCCAGCTCGACGGCGATGAGGTCGGCCTTTGGGCCCTGACTACTTTTCTCCCAGTAGACGACTACGAAGATCTGCCAACGCTTGACAGAATTTTTGCCGCACTAACGGGGAACCACCCGCCGACTCTGGAGCTGGATCTGGATCAATATTTTCGGGAACGAAAGCAACTCGCGATACTACAAAATTGGTTTATCCGTTTTGCAAAAGAAAATGGCCAGTTCCCAAAGAGTCTGCGAATCGTCGATTTCGTTCTCGATGGCGGCGACCCGCCCAAGGGAGCCATTCCTTTTATATTAGAACCTCAGGTACCGCCAGTCATTATTGTGGCGACCCCTTCCTTACGGGTAGCTTTCCATCAGGGCTTTCGCGTGAACCCTGACATTGCAGGATATCTGCAGAGTAACTTCTTTTACTCGGCTAATGGCTTTCCCAATGCAGTAACGATCGGCAACCGCAAAGGATGGAAAATTCCAGCCTACCGTCCCTTTATCAGCAATCGACGTCCGCTCACGAACGATGGAAAAATTTTCGAGCTTCCGCAGTTAGCCGAAAAGGACGCGGACCCTAGAGGTTTCAACTCGCCTCCAATGATCCTTCCGTTGAACTCAGAACCGACATACCAGTTTCATCAAATGCGGGGCGGAGAGCGGATAGATTTCACGGTACGCATTCAAGCCACTCCCAAAAAGCAGCGGAAATAAATCAAGAAGTAAGCCGACCGGAAATGACAGACACGGCTAAACCGTAATCACCCGATCTCGCGCCACCACAGCCCATTGTTCGACTAACCGCCCACCCTCCATGACGTAGGCCGACTGGTGCAACGCGCTGGTGGGACAAACATGGCGCGGTAACGCGACAAGATGATCACCTGGCGAATAATGCTCCGCCCGGTCCGTTTGGATGACAAGGTGCTCTTCATTGTGTCCCAACTCAACGGCCTCAGGTAACTCTGGAAAAAAAGCTCTTTGGCCAGCAGGTTGATCTGGCGAAATGGATTTGTGACCACAGTCCAGCGTTAAGTGCCCGGCACGGTTGCAACTTACGACTCGGGTTAAAACACCGAGAGCGGGTTGCAAAGGGATGTCCGGAAAATGCTCCCGATAGCCGATGTCATACAGCGTTGTGGTACCAGGCGTCAGCTCTAAATTGGGTTCACCCAGTTCCGCCAGAACGGGGAACGAGCCGGTCCCTGCCACGAGGACTTTCGGTACCGGTAGGCCTTGCAACAACAATTGGTCGCGCAAGGTGGTCATGGGAACCAAGGCTTGCAAGATTGCCGCGCGGCGTTCTTCGAGATCGCTTTGGCGGTGATGTCCGTCATACCAATGCAAGCCGGCCGGTCTGATCCCGGGCATGCTGCAGATCATCTCGTAGAGATGGAACGCAGCCTCACTTGCCAACACACCGGTACGGTTCATGCCCGAATCGATATCCAATAAAACGTCCACGGAAAGCTTCTTCGCATCCGCGGCGACCGATAATTGCTCCAGTGGTTCTGGATGATCGACGAGAACCGCCAGGCGAACATCGGGGTAAATTTCCATGAGTTGCATTAGACGGGGTACATTGGGTCCCACCATTTGATAGGCAAGCACCACATCTCGCACACCCGCGGCGCATAACATCTCCGCTTCCGCCAGCGTGGCACATTTATGTTTCGTGACCCCCAAATCCTGCAATAGGTCGATCACTGCCGGCATTTTGTGCGTTTTACAGTGGGGCCGCAGATTTTCGGGTCCCCCGGCAATCCGTATCATTTCGCTCAGATTTCCCAGCAAAAGATCTTTATAGACAATTAAACCTGGGGAATTCATCTCGCTGGCATCGGCAATTTGGTAGACGGCAGGATCGATTTTGGCAAGCATTTGATTCATGGTTTTAAAGCGGATGCGTCTGTAAACCGACCGATCGTAACCGTTTCGCGTAAGCGAGCTGCAAAAACGGTACGGCGGTAGGCGGAAACGGCCATGGGAAGTTTTTCATGTTTCGATACAATTTACGCACTTCATTATAAACCTGGTATCAAAATGACCGAAGCACCTAGAAAAATACTTGTCACCGCGGCACTGCCGTACGCCAACGGGCACATCCACATCGGGCATATGGTGGAACATGTGCAAACGGATATTTGGGTCCGCTTCCAAAAACTGCGCGGTCATCAGTGCGTTTTCGTCTGGGCGGATGACACGCATGGTTCTGCAATTATGAAAAGTGCCCGCAAGGCCGGCATCTCGGAAGAGACTTTCATCCAAGGTATGAGCGATGCGCATGAAAAAGATTTTGCCGGATTCGGCATCGAATACGATCACTACAGCAGTACCCACAGCGAAACCAATCGGCAACTCTCTACCGAGATCTGGTCGGCGTTCCAGGAAAAAGATCTGGTAGCGGTCCGCAAAGTGGCTGAGCTTTTTGATGCCGATACGGGCGAATCTCTGCCGGACCGCTTCGTCAAAGGGAGATGTCCCAAATGCGATGCGGCCGACCAATACGGAGACAATTGTGACAAGTGTGGCGCCACCTATAGCGCCACCGATCTGGTCGATCCCATCAGCACGATCAGTGAAAAACCCCCGGTCAGCGGAGAAACCGATCACTACTTTTTACAGATCGAACAACTGCATGACTTTCTCGAGGAGTGGACCCAAAGCGGCCAGCACCTGCAGGACGAAGTCGCCAATTACCTGAAAGGCCACTTTCTCGGCGAACCGTTACGAGACTGGGATGTCAGTCGGCCCAAACCCTATTTCGGATTCGAGATCCCAGGAACCGCCGGCGAGCATTTTTGGTACGTGTGGTTTGACGCACCCATTGGTTACATAGCCTCGACCAAAGAGTGGTGCGAAAAAAATGGGGAAGATTTCGATTCTTGGTGGCGTAGTGAGGAAACAGAAATTCATCATTTCTTGGGCAAGGATATTCAGTACTTTCACTGTCTGTTCTGGCCGGCCATGCTGAAAACGGCGGGGTTCAATTTACCCACCCGCGTTCATATTCATGGATTCCTGACCGTCGGCGGCGAGAAGATGAGCAAGACCAAGGGGACTTTCATCAAGGCCTCTACCTATTTGAATCACTTACAGCCTGAATATTTACGTTATTACTATGCTGCCAAGCTGGGCCCAAAGCTCGACGATCTGGATCTGAATCTGGAAGACTTTGTTACCAAAGTTAATGCCGAGCTCGTCGGAAAAGTAGTCAATCTTGCCTCACGCTCTGCCAAGTTTGTACAACAGACAGGTTTATCTGCGAGCTATCCGGACGACGACGGCCTGTTCGCACAGGGTGCCGAGCAGGGCGATAAGATTGCCGCCGCCTATGAGAATTGCGATTACGCACGGGCGATTCGTTTAATCCTCGAATTAGCAGATCGAGCCAATCCCTTTGTGGAAAACGCGGCACCTTGGAACCTGCGTAAAGACGAATCCAAAGCCCAAGAATTACAGGACGTCTGCACGATCGCGATGAATCTGTTCCGGCAAATCGTCATTTACCTGACTCCGGTCCTGCCCACACTTACGGAGCAGGTTGCCGAATTAATGAACGACCCCATCCTACATTGGGACCAGTCCAAAACGCCCCTCACCGGGACACCAATCAATAAATTCAAACACTTAGCTAAACGAATCGATGAAAAGGACGTAACGAAAATGATTGAAGAAAGCAAAACGGAAGCCGCAGAAGAAGCTGCCACCGAAGGTCCACTGGTCGGGCACGAATATGGTGACAGTGAGCAACCCATGTTGGACAAACCTCTCACCGAAGAATGCACCATCGAAGATTTTGTCAAAGTCGATTTGCGAATTGCTCGCGTCGTGGCGGCCGAGCATGTGCCAGAAGCACGTAAACTGTTGAAACTCACGTTGAGCTTGGGTGGGGAACACCGCCGACAGGTTTTCGCGGGTATCAAAGCAGCTTACGAACCTGAATCACTGGTGGGCCGTAAGGTCGTTATGGTCGCTAACCTGAAGCCGAGAAAAATGAAATTTGGTTTGAGCGAAGGTATGGTCTGTGCCGCCGGTGCCGGTGGCGAAGAAATCTTTCTGCTCTCGCCCGATGATGGGGCACTGCCAGGTCAACGCGTGACCTAAAACATGCTTCGCATTCGTTATGTTTCGTAATCGAGCCTGTGTTGATTGCTGACTTGCTCCGCCCCCAAAAACTCTCATGCCTTTAAGACTGCGCCTCGCCAACCGATTGATTCTCTGCGATACGCAGCATCCGATTGATCCCGAGCAACGTAGGCGCGAGGTCATACCTTGTGGGGATGACCAAATGGAGGCGTGGGTATTCCAGCACGGGGAATCGCCAGACGTCGTATGCCTTAAATTTCCAGGAACGGGAGGCCGTGCCGAACAGGCGGGTCCTCATCCCTGTGAAATAATCTCCGGCGAATTTGAAGTTTGGACGATCAACCCGCCGGGCTACGGAAGCAGCACGGGGCAGGCCTGTGTCAGCAAGATGGTTGCCATCAGCGAAGCCGCTTGGCTAGCCATTGAAAAGAGAGCAGCGGGCAGGCCCATCGTAGTCACCGGAAACAGTCTAGGGTGCATGTACGCCCTGTATGTCGCCTCTCGATACCCGGTTGCCGGTATGCTGTTGCGAAACCCAGCTCCGGTACACCAATTAATCAAAGGCGAATACTCTTGGTGGAACGCAGGACTAGCCGCCCGCTTTATCGCCAGCCAAGTGCCGCAAGCCATGGATGCCGTGGCCAACGCCAGTCGCTGCACGGCACCCGCTCTATTTGTCATGTCCGGCGCTGACCGCAGGGTTCCCGTTCAGTACCAGCAGATGGTCATCGATCAATACCAGGGGCCCCATGCAACCTTTTTGGTGCCGGGTGCGGATCACCATCACCCAATTCCTGAAGCTCTGGTAGATAATTATGTGCAGGCCGTGAAGGCCTGGAATTCTCGTCTGCCAGCCGACGACTAGGCTTTCAGTTGTTCGATCAAGGCCTCATCGAACAAGCAAAAACTGAATTCCCGCGAGCCGAGCATTTGCGCCACATGCACCTTCCGCCGCAATGAGTCGATTTCCGCTTCTAATTCGATGCGACCGGAGTTTGTCGCCTGCCTTAACTGTTCGTTGATCCGTTCCATCTCGTCATGCCATACTTTTTTACTGCCTGCACGAGGGATCGCTCGCCAATGCTCCACTTTACGCTCAGCCTCAGCTTGAAACGAATCGTTGCCAAAATCACCAAAATGCTCGGCGTGATACTTAAGATCCCGTAATCGATTTCGTAGCCTTGCGAGATCCATCTCAGTTGCCCGCGGAAACCGGATGGGTAAATGATGGGTCGCCGTCACTACTGTAAAACCAGGAGGTTCGACAGCAAAAAACTGCCGTATGATCTCGTCGGTAAGCTGATCATATTTCCCACCACCAATCCCGTGCAAAAACAGATCGCATAGGACAAGACGTGCATACATTGTCGTGGTCAGTGCCCGAGTGCGAAGGCAAACTCCCTGTGTCTCCAACCGATGGATCTGCTCCGCGAGGGCAACACCTCGCTCCAATGAAAGTTGGGTATCTTTCCGATCACTAACTCGGATGATGTCTTGTTCCCGTTTCACAAACAGGGGATTCCGCGAAGTGCTGCCGGATTGCCAAATCCAAAATGGCAACTCCACCCAACCGTCGAGTGCCCTCAACTCAGGTACCGGATGAGACTGGCTGCGAATCCTGTTGACCTGTCGGTAGCCAATCAGTTGAGCGTTGTGCACCTCCCGAAATTCGGCCGCTCGTTCGAATAACTCTGCCGCAAAAATCGAAAACGTTCCTGTCTGGCAAATTTGACTGACCGGTATTTCCAAGGTCTGTTGCCCGAGTTCTTCCTCGAACCGGTGGCGCCCTGCAGCAATCGCCAGCGAGGGTTGCCGCATCAACTCGAGGGATTCGACAGCATAAGACCAAAAACGATTGACCAACGGATCATTTACGAATGGTTTAAGGGCATCACTTACCTTTTTTCCAAAACCAGCAAAGGTTTCGGGGCTATGCAGCCTCTCGGTCTCGAAGGGTCCCTGGGCCGAAAGTGTGTCGTAATCAATAGCCTCGATGCGTGGCTGAGCAAGACTTCCGGTGGGGACGCGAATGGACCTCAGCGGATTGAAATCGTTGTCGACAACTAAATTGACTGCGACGCCATCTTCCTGTTTAGCAAAGTGACTGAGCACAAAATTTTTGTACCACACTCCGGGGTGGAAAAGAGTCGGTTGGTGACCGCCCATCACGATGGCACCGGAGGTTGGGGGCTCTGACACGTTGCGGTATTGGCTGGAGTAGGCCACCGCTAATTGCAGCAGCTCCTCTTGAGCTTGGCGTTGCAGCGAGGCGATGGGGTGACCGGCTAGGTGTAAGGCATAGGTGCCGACCAACGCTTGGTTATGTAGAAGCGTTCCTTGCCAATCAGCCAGCGGCGGCACCTGCAGAGATTGCCCATTCGCTTGCGGTGCTCGAAGTCGCTGGTGCGTCGACGTCATGAACGAAATCTATCCAGCAAATTCGCGGGTTTGCAACTCAGGGCAATCGCCGGGCAACTTGGCGATACTTCTGCACAACACGTCCTGATAATAATTCAACCGCGTACCGCCATCATCCAAATCGCCACCAAAGGAGCGATTTTCATCAAGATAGATTAGAGGGACAGCCATCTCGACCACCTTAAATTCGTGGCAAGCCGCTTGCACCCATAGCTCCAATGGCATGGCGTAGCCAGTCTCTGTCAATTCGAGTGACTCCAGTGCTTTACAGCGGTACGCCTTAAATCCGCAAAAGGCATCGGTTAGTTTCAGACCGAGACGCTCATTCAATTCCAGGGTGACTTGTCGATTAATCCAACGGCGTTGTTCCGGAGGTTGAGAATTCAAATCGAATTTCTTTAGGTAACGACTGCCCGAAACAATATCGGCGCGACTATGATCTAATCGCGCGACCAAGTCCTGAATTCTTTGCGGTTCATGCTGACCGTCACAATCAATCGTGACGACGGCTTCATATCCGTTTGAAATTGCGTACTCAAAGGCCGTCATTAACGCAGCACCATAACCGGCGTTGTTTGCATGAGTCACCACCTTCACATCGTCACGCATCGCGAGGGCTTCGGCAGTCCCATCCGTCGATCCGTCATCGATCACCAATACATGCTCGCAATGGAGTACGACTTGATCGAGAACCGATTGGACGCTATCGACTTCGTTATAGACGGGCAGGGCGGTCAGATAATTAATAGTTTGCATACGAAGTCGGATTCTCAGGTTGAAGCCAGAACAATTGCGAAAAG
>CAJQPP010000152.1 GCA_905480235.1 uncultured Pirellulaceae bacterium | reverse complement strand
AGCCACAACCCGGCAAGCCCGGGCCAACAGCACAACGTTCGAGATGGTTGATCACTCATTGATTCTCAGATGCTGGCTTCCTGCCAAAAGATACCACCCTACGTGGAAAAGAGCGGCGAAATTTTAGCCGTGCTCTTCGCTCGAATCAAGGCAAGTATCATTCCGACAGTAACTTACGTCGAATGCTATCGTTCAAGTTGGTAAACACGCTATCACGCATAATCGGTGAGAACCCTAAAGCTTTACAGCGTAAGGCCGCCGATGCTCCGGCAGGGTCTACCTGAGTCGCAACGTTGACGTAATTACTCCAGCAGTCAGCTAAGACAGCACAGGCGATGCCAAAAGGCATTGAGAACTCGGCGAAAATGATTTTCGCACGCGAATTCCCAGCATTTGCTAACAGATAGACGGAAAAAAAACTTGGTTCGCTGAGGCTGACCGTTTTTTCCTTGAAATCCGGCGAGCTTTTTTTGACAAAGTGTCAGGCGGTTAAAAAACGGAAAAGATGTCAATTCACTGAGACTAAGCGATGGCTCGCCGTCACTTCTGGGCAGGTAATCGTTCCGCGAAATGCCAACCAACGCCTTGTTTCCCTGTCGCTTGTTGGGTGGAATGACAGCAGCGACGACCAATTTATCCATTCCGACAGGTCTAGATTCCTTATGACTCCTCCTGACCCGCGCGTGCTGCGGGCTATTGATGCCAACCTCAACCGCGCTAACGAGGCCCTCCGCGTCATCGAAGATTGTTTGCGTTTCGTAGTGGAAGACGCTCACCTGACCTCAATTTGCAAAAGTTTGCGGCATCGATTGGGTGTCTGGTCTCAACAATTGGATCGCCATGATTGCATTCGCATGCGGAATGCGGCGGATGATGTAGGACGCGTTTCTCAAGTGGAAACGGAATACCATCGTTCTCATATATGGGACGTGCTTTGCGCGAACACGCAAAGAGCCGAGCAGGCTCTGCGGGCCTTGGAGGAGTTTGCGAAGACGCTAACGCCTCAATTGGCTCAAGATATCGAACGCCTGCGATACGATGTTTATCAATTCGAAATCCCGCTTAGTGCTTTGCAAAAAAATCAGCAATCGCTTGAGCAGGCGAATATTTATGTGCTTACCGACGCCAGGGACGAGGTTTCACGGTTCCGAGCGAAAATGGAAGCCCTGGTGGCAGGCCAGGTCGATTTGATTCAGTTGCGAGCCAAATCGCTTACGGACAAGCAATTATTCAGCTATGCCGAAACGTTGGTCGAGGTTACCCGATCGACACGCACACTGTCGATCATCAACGATCGCGTGGACTTGGCGTTAGCAGTCGGAGCAAGCGGTGTTCATTTAGGGCAAGACGATTTGCCGATTAAAGCTGCTCGTCAAATAGCGGGACCTGAATTACTAATAGGAGTTTCTACGCATTGCTTGGGGCAAGCCCGCCAAGCCGTGTTGGATGGCGCCGACTACATCGGGGTGGGGCCTACGTTTCCATCGACGACCAAACAGTTTGAGAATTTTGCAGGCCTGAGTTTTTTGCAGGAAGTAGGAAACGAAATCACGCTGCCCGCGTTTGCCATCGGCGGGATTAATCTGCAGAATATCGCACAGGTGCGGGAGACCGGCATATCACGCATCGCCATCTCCGCTGCCGTACCGCAGGTGCCGGATCAAATAGCGGGCGTGATTACGCAGTTGCGTACAGAACTGGGATCGAGTGAGCCAATTTAGTGGCCGATTGAAAATAAGCTTTGTCCGTCGTTCATTATCTTATTCGTCGGTTTTTCGCCTGGCGACGTGCTACAACTGCCGTATGAAAAAATTTGAAGTCGAGAAAAAATACGCGGTTAATGATTTGCCGGCTTGTCGTCATGGCATTTTGGAGGAATTTGCCGGTCAAGTGCTGGGGACGGTGCAGCAATCGGATCAATACCTGATACATCCTCAGCGTGATTTCCGGGAGACCGATGAGGCGCTGCGAATTCGTGTCGTAAAGTCCGCGGGATGTGAGATCGATTCCTACTTAACCTACAAAGGGGCTCGCCTGAAAAAGGGGCCTCAGGCAGACGAATTTAAGACTCGCGAGGAAATAGAGATACCGATGGCAAGCGGTGTCGAGCAGCAATTACGCCTTTCCGAGATAATGCTTGCCTTGGGATTTCGTTTAGCGCCGCTGGTAAAAAAAACGCGTGAGCGGATTCGAATTCAGTATCAAGGTTGGTCGGTGGAATTCGCGTTGGACCAGGTTGAAGGGTTGGGGTCGTTTCTGGAAATGGAGGTGGTCACTGAGTTCGAGCGAGTCGCTGAAGCTCAGGAAATCCTCAGCCAGATTGCAACCAAGATGAAGTTAAGCGGACCGATAACAGACAGTTATCTCGAGATGCTGACTCCCAAGGTAATAACCGAAAACTGCGGCGAAGGGCCCATAGCTTTATCATGAGCGACCTGTTTTTTGGTAACGAGCCAAGTCAATCTCGGTTTTTGGCTGCAACATTCCGACAGACGGTCGCAATCGTAATGCGCGGACCGCTGTTCATCGGATTTCTTCATGCCCTCTGAAAAACGCAACTTTATTACGACCACGATCTATCAAGTGCTGTTGCGGGTCGGATGGATTTTTAAGACCGAGAGTGTGATTATTCCCGCTGCGTTGGATTCCATCGGCGGGGTTGGGTGGATGCGAGGATGTCTGCCTATGTTGAATCGCATCGGTCAGAGTTTTCCCACACTGTTGGTTTGGCCGCTCATCAAAAACGCCGGTCGACAAAGAAACTGGTTATGTGTTACGACCACTGGAATGGGGATTTTATTCTGTGCATCCTCGGTGATTTGGTTGGCGGATTTGCAAGCTACCGGAACGCTGGCTCAGGCCCTTTTCTTGTTCATCTACGCACTGTTTTTTGTGGCCGTCGGAATTAACCAACTGTCCCTGTCGTCGCTGATTGGTAAATTGATCCGCCCTGATTTGCGAGGGCGTTTGATGCTGGCGGCAAATACGCTGGGATGTCTGTTTTCTGTGGCGGCCGCTTGGTTTGTCCTGCGGGATTGGTTGACCACCTCGGAGGCTAATTTTGGAGCCATCTTTGGAACATCAGGATTACTTTTTATCTTGGCAGGTTTGTCGGCTCTGCTAATCAAAGAAACGCCCAACACCAAGCCGGCCGAGGACAGGTATCGCTTTAGGAGCATACTCAATGATGTTCGAATGACGTTTGTTGAAGATCGTCACTTTCGCGTGCTGTTGGTAATCTCAGGTCTGTTTGGGCTCTCTATGACGTTGATGCCTCACTATCAAAGTTTGGGGCGTAGTCGCTTAGATCTTGGGTTTGCGGATCTTTTACCCTGGCTAATTATTCAAAATATTGGTGTCGCAGTTTTTAGTGTCCCCGTGGGGGCAGTGGCCGATCGATTGGGAAATCGAGCCGCGCTTCGCTTGGTCATGTCGATCTTGATAGCGGCTCCAATTTTGGCGCTGTTCTTTTCCAATTGGGGGGTGCTTGGAAGAACCGGCTTCATGGGCGTTTACTTTTTATTGGGGTTAATGCCGGTCACGATGCGGGTGCTTGCTAATTACTCGCTGGAATTCACCGAACAAGAAAATCACCCTCGCTATCTGGTGACTCAAAGCCTTGCGATGGCGGTACCCGTCATTCTTTCTTCTGCTTTGATTGGACTTTTGATAGACCGGTTGGGTTACGATTTGGTCTTTGGGGGAGTGGTGGGATGCATGGTTATTGCGTGGTGTCTCACATTCTGCTTGCATGAACCCCGAGTTTTTGAAAGGCAGAGCGAAATGGATGACAAAGAAAAAAGAAGCGTATAAGATGCATCCACGAAAAACGAATCCGTAACTTATCGAGGGGAATTGAGAATGAAACATTTAGTTATTGCGATGATGGTGCTTTTGCTACCAGCCATCGCACAGGCACAGGACTTGAAAGACGTTAAGTGCGTCGTGAATCCTAAGATGGCTGCCAAGGCCGACATGAAAGCCAAGCACATGGATGGGGAAGTCTATTTCTGTTGCAACGCGTGCAAATCCAAGTTCGAGGCTGATCCCGACAAATACATGGCAGCTGCCAATTACCAACTCGCGACCACAGGTCAATACGAGCAAGTAGCTTGCCCATTCAGTGGCGGCGAAATTGCCGACGGCAAAGCGGCCAAAGTTGGAAAAATGGAAGTCGGTTTATGCTGTGGGAATTGCAAGGCCAAAGTCGAAGGCGCTAAAGATACGGCAGGTCAAATTGACATGCTGTTCAGCAAGAAGGCGTTTGGGAAAGGTTTTGAGCCAGCGAAGACCGAAGATATCGATCTTTCCAAAGCCAGATGCCCGATGATGGATGACGAAGTCAGTGCGGAATACGCAGCCGATTATCGCGGTGGGAAAGTATTCTTCTGTTGCAAACGCTGCGTGGCCTCCTTTGAGAAGAACCCCGAAAAATTTGCGGTAGCTGCAAACGCTCAACTGGTCGCAACCGGCCAATTCCAGCAAACGGCCTGTCCATTCTCCGGTGGCCCCTTAAAAGACGGAACGAGCGTCAATGTGGGCGGCGAAGACTTGAGCTTCTGTTGCGGAAACTGCAAAGGTAAAGTTGCAGGCGCCGCTGATGATGAAGCACGCATGCAGATGGTTTACAACGAGAAAGCCTTTGGAAAAGGCTTTGCCAAAGCTGGCACGAACAAATAAACGACCCCTATCAGGGTAATTTCGACGGCACCCCTCGCGGGGTGCTTTTTTTTTGCCCGCGTTAGCACGCGAAACTGATCTTTGTGCAGCCACCACGATTTGCCATACTTCGCAGGCTTTCCAGGGTGATTAACGAGTGGCAAATGCGAATCTTTTTTTCAGTTGGCGAACCGAGTGGTGACTTGCATGGTGCGAATCTTATCAAGGATTTGCGGCAGCAGGATCCATCCATCGAGGCGGTCGGTTTCGGTGGCCCCAAGATGGAAAGCGCTGACTGTCAGTTGTTGTTCGACCTGACTTCCTTGGCAGTGATGGGCTTGTGGAATGTGCTGATTAATATCCGGCAGTTTTTTGCCTTGTTGGCAAAGGCAGATCGGTTCTTTGCGGAAAATAAAGTGGATGCCGTGGTGCTCATCGATTTTCCGGGTTTCAATTGGCATATCGCGCGGAAAGCGCGGAAGCACGGAATCGAGGTTTTTTATTACGGCGTCCCGCAAATGTGGGCCTGGTTACCTTGGCGAGTTCGCAAGTTGCGACGGCTCGTCGATCATGTGCTTTGCAAGCTGCCCTTTGAGGTTTCTTGGTTTGAGCAACGCGGTTGTCAGGCAACCTATGTCGGACACCCTTATTTCGACGAACTGGTTCGCTATTCTTACAACGAAGAATTTCTGCAAACCGAAGAGAACCATGCGCAAGCCAAATTGCTGGTGCTGCTGCCGGGGTCACGAACTCAAGAAGTTAAAAGAAATTTGCCGGGCTTGTTGCAATCGGCTCGGCACATCAAGAAACAACATCCTCAAACCCGCGTTGCAATTGCCTGCTTTCGCGAATCGCACGCCCAGTATGCCAGTCAAGAATGCCAGGCAGATCAGGTGGCAGAGCTTTTCGTGGGGCGCACCCCGGAGCTTATTTCCATGGCGGATGCCTGCATTGCCTGCAGTGGATCGGTTTCGTTGGAATTGCTTTATCATCGCAAGCCCACCGTCATTGTTTACCGGGTCAGTGCGTTGGTCATGTTCCTGCAGCGTTTTCTCTTACGCTGTCAGTTTATCACGCTGGTAAATCTGTTGAGTTTGAAACAGATTGAGAGAACGGAACATTTAGCCTACGACCCGCGCGATCTTGATGCGAACGTACCGATGCCGGAGTTCCTGACTGCTAAAGATTGCTCGGAATCGGTCGCGCTGTGGATTAACGCTTGGTTTGCCAATCCGATTCTGTATGCCAAAAAAGTCGAACAGCTCGATCGCTTGGCCGACGGATTTGCACATCCGGGTGCTTCCAAGCAAGCCGCACGATACATTCTGCAAAACGCCGCCTGTCGAACGTCGCGGTACCAGGCCCAGCATCCCCAAGCCGCCTGATGTCGGGCTCGCGGAGCGCCATCGAACGGATCGTGATTTCTCGGTAAACTGAAAGCCTGGCCGCTCAGCCAGATCGAGAAAAGTTAGCCGCGAAGGACGCACCGTGATACTTAATGAACCGAAACGAAGCCCCTACGATCTGTCGTTTGACCTTTTTGGGTTCCCGATCCGTGTCCATCCGGGCTTTTTCATATTGCCCGTCATCTTCGGGTCAGGTTCGCTCGGTGGAGTGGCGAATCCCGGCGTCGTGATATTGATTTTTATCCTCGCGTTTTTTATCTCGATCCTCGTGCACGAATTGGGGCATGCCTTCGCCCTGCGCTTTTTTGGCGTGCCTTCCCGGGTCGTCCTCTATTGGATGGGCGGCCTGGCCATCCACGATAACGGAGGATGGGGCGGAAAGCAGCAACTCTCTCCGAATCAACAGATCATCGTCTCTTTGGCCGGTCCCGCGGCAGGCTTTATGTTGGCTGCATTGGTGGTGGGGATCGTTTTTGCACTAGGAGGTACGGTGCAGTTTCAAATGGATCGGATGTTCCCCTTGCTGGTTCCCGGGTGGGAAGGAACGGCGATTGAATCCAATGCTTCACTAAGAACGCTATTCTTCGTCATGCTGTTCTGTAACATCGTATGGAATATCCTGAATTTAGCTCCCGTTTTGCCGCTGGATGGCGGCCGTGTCATCCAAGAAATGTGTATCAAAGCCGATTACAGTAACGGCATCCGATATTCTTTGATGATCAGTGTGGGAGCCGGGGGAGTCATTGCTTTTATGGGGTTCAGCATGGGCGACCGCTTCGTTGGTATCTTTTTCGCCCTGATGGCAATTTCAGCTTATATGACCCTCCAGCAAATGTCCGGACGTGGTCAGGGGCGTTGGTAAACGAGTCCTTCTATTCGACATGGGAATGGCAACACAGGAGCATGTCTTAAGGACGCAACGACGCGCAAAGAAAATTCACCTAGCCACGCAAAAACGGTTTAACGATTAAAAGATTGTAAAAAAAAAACATTTTTTTCGGTTATTTTTTTTGACCGGACGTTCGTGTTTTTCTGCGGCGTTGTTTTTGAACGGTGTCGATAACTTTTTCTAACCGCGGTAAGGTTTTGCATTTTTCAAAGGTGCAATTTTCTAAAAAAAAAGGCAAGGATGGTTGCTTTTTATAAAGCGGTACTAGGGGGCCTGTTTTTGGCGTGAAACATCAGGCGAATTGGGATGCCTGCTGGTTGCGTCGAATCCTGTTAAGCCCTTTGATAATCTGGGGAGTATGGTTTTGGGCATTCCCCGTTGTTTTTCACCTGTTTCGACATTAATGCACTTGTTGTCTCGCCAAATGCTTCAAGCGCTTTCGGTTCATCGTTTTTGAACTGCGCACGCGGTTTGTGTGGTAACGCGTGAAACATCGCCGTCGTTATCTTTTCAATGCGATTTGAATGCCGTTAGTGTGGCATAACAAGTCGTTGCATCGATAATTTTCTGATCCGGAACTTCGGCAAAACAAATCCTGAAAGCAAAGTCATAATTATTCGCCGCTAGTTCGGGTAATCACGTTTGAAAAACTCTGCTCAGGGTTTGAAAACGCGAAAATACAGTTGAAAAATCTCTAATGTTTTCTAAAACTTGACTCGATGGAAAAACCGTGTACCAACATTTGGTTTTTTCATTGTTTGATTGGAGCGAGCCGTTGTGGCTTGCTTCAAAAATAATGGATCACCTTGGATCCGGATGGCCAGTCGGTTGTTCCGACTTGCGAGATTTTCGGCGTATCTGAAAATTTCGTACGGATTCGAGTTTGATTTGTCCAGGTTGGTGAGACGCTGATCCGCGCTTGCAATCAGGAAGCACAGAGATGGATCTCACCATTGGTCTTTTTACGGAGGACGTATTGTGGCCAAGAAAAAAAAAGCAGCCAAGAAAAAGGCAGCTAAGAAAACGGCTAAGAAAAAAGTAGCCAAGAAGAAGGCTAAAAAGAAGGCAGCTAAAAAGTCTGCTAAGAAGAAAGTAACCAAGAAGAAGGCCAAGAAGAAGGCCACCAAAAAGGTTGCAAAGAAAACAGGCAAGAAGAAAGTAGCCAAGAAAAAGGCGAAGAAAAAAGTCGCCAAAAAGAAGGCCAAAAAGAAGGCCGCTAAGAAAGCCACGAAGAAACGTGCAGTAAAGCGTAAGAAGTAGTTACCAGCTGGTTACTTCTTACGTAACGGACAACAACAAGAGAGAGCTGCCTGAATTCTTCATCAGGCAGCTCTATTTTTTTGCGCTGTTGCGAGAGTTGGGAAGTGAAACCGATCGGGGGCACCGCCACGTTGGGCCCGCTTAACCCAATACGGGTAGGTCAGGTTTAACCGGTTCATCGGCCGCACGCTCTGCCAGGCTCCAAACCAGGTTTTCTATCATGTCATCGAGGTGCGGTGCCACTTGGGGATCGTCGAAGTTTTCCAGGGTTAGTCCGCCGTCTCCACGTTCCCGCATACCCATGTTGATAGGCAGTTCTCCGAGAAACGGAACGTTCGTCTGTTCGGCAAGTTTCTTGGCTCCACCTTTGCCAAATATATCGTACGCCTTGCCGTTGTCCGGACAGATGAAAGTGCTCATGTTTTCCACCACCCCGAGCACGGGGATTTTGACTTTTTCAAACATGGAAAGAGCTTTGATGGCGTCCAGCAATGCGACTTTTTGAGGCGTGCATACCACGACCGCCCCAGTCGCCGGCACTAATTGGGAAAGAGTCAATGCGACATCGCCGGTACCTGGTGGCATGTCGATGATCAGGTAATCCAGATCGCCCCAAGCCGTATCGCGTAAGAACTGAGTCACGGCGGAGTGTAGCATTGGCCCTCGCCAAATGACTGCCTGCTCGACAGGAACCATGAAGCCAATCGACATAACCGGCATGCCGTCGGCATCGATCGGTGCGATCTTGTCACCCTCCTTCGCCGGTTGACCGTGCACGCCAATCAGTTGAGGGACACTCGGTCCATACACATCTGCGTCCATAAGCCCAACTTTACAGCCTGCTTTTTTGAGGCCCAGTGCGAGGCATGTCGCGACGGTGCTTTTTCCGACGCCACCCTTCCCTGAGCCCACCGCAATGATGCTGCGGCACCGCAATCCAATTTGCCCAACGGCAGGCGGGCGTCGCTGGTGGTCACTGAACTCGATTTCCACTTTATGGTCGGGGAAAGATGCCGTTAGATGTTGGCGAATCCGTTCCTCGAAGCGGTCAGCGATTGGCAGGCTGTGGGTCGTCAAGCCAATTTTCAGGCGAATCGTCTGGTTTTCGACCACCGTCTCGTAGAGTTGTTTGGTGCGAATGATAGAGCGGCCGGTTTCGGGATCCGAAATATCATGCAGCAGTTGGTTGACTTGCTCGATCGAGGGAGACTCACTCATGTTTTCAGTTTCCTGAGAATCGGATCTGGTAAGGGGAAGTTTACTGGCCAGCGTTTATACCGGTGACCAAGGCAAGCGATTAACGTATCGGGTTTGCCAGTTGGAAAGCACTGGTTTCCGGGAAAAAGTCATCTTTTGGATCGTTTCCGCCATTTGTTGACAGCCAAAGATATCAGTTACCAGAACGACTGTGCCTGCTGCCGTCAACGGGACCAAGTGTTTTCTCAGGGTAGGTTCCCCAATCACGGCCACGACGGCGCCCCGGCAGCTGACTTTGTGGATCATCTCCAGTTGTTTCGAGAATGCCCCAGGAGTCACTCCCAAGGCGATAAACGGCTGCTCTTGCAACCATGGCTGGTGCAGCAGGGTGTGGCTTGCCAGCGATTTCCAGTTAAGACTCGTTTTTTTAACTGGGAAACCGGAGGGTGGCTGGCAGGGCTTGGCAAAACACCGTTGTGTCTCCGTCCGCCAGAGCGGTGAAACATCACTGAAGCAGGCGACCATGGGAGGGCTAACGTAATCACAAGTTAGGCTGGGTGGATTCACGGTGCCTCCTCGGCCGATTCGCTATCGAGCTCTGTGAAATCGGGCAGCTCGTTTTCACTGGCTATCCGCCTCAGTAAACGCGGGCGACTGATGCCCAGTAACCGCGCCGCTTCGCTCTTGTTGCCCCCCGTGTGGGCGATGGCACGACGAATCAGTTGCTCTTCGATCTCGGCGAGAAAATCATCCAGGTCGATGGTGGTTTTATCTGCAGCGGGTTCTTGGTCGAGAAACCGCAATGCAATCCGCAGGTGTTGGGGCAAGTCTTGCAGGCAAATCTCGGAAGAAGTCGTTTCCCGACAGGCAATGTCAATCGCTTCGGTCAGTTCTTCCAGTTCGCCCGGCCAACCATATCGTGTTAACAACGATTGCGTCTCGGCATCAATGCCGGCCAACTGGCCGCGATTGGCATCATTGAATTGCTCGACAATTGCGTGTGCGAGATAGGGGATGTCTTGACGACGTTGTATCAGGCGGGGCAGTTCGATGGTAAGCGTGCTGAGATGATGCCACAGTTCTGGGTGCAGGCGACTTTCGACTTCCGGGCAGGCCGTAGCGAGCAAGGGTAATTGGAAATCGGGAAGCCGTAAAAATCCCAAAAGTTCTGCTTGGGCACGTTCGGGCAATTGGTCGACGTCTCTCAGAAAGAGACGACCGAGCGGTTCATCCGGAAACTGTTTGTGGGATCGGTAAAGTTCCTTGATCGTTTGCTGGACAGTTTCCATATCGCTGAGCGGGCATTGGATGGGAATCATGGGCCCAGCCAGTTCCGGGCCATTTGCAAAATGGATCAACGGCGCGATGCTGTGCCGGCCGCTCCCCGGAGGCCCGAGGATGGTTACATTAGCGCCTGTTTTACCGGCCACCTCAACTTGTTTCCGAATGCGTTTTGCGGCTGGTGAGATACCGACCAATCGATCGATATTGATCGATGAAGCGGCGGCGTATTGCATTTGGCTGATGGCTGTGTGCAGGTGACGGTTGTCGGGGCTCTCCTCGGGGCCCCGTTCGACTGGTGTCTGGTTGGGTTGCCGTTCATGGACAAATACGATGACTCCGTTTTCCTGGTTGGGTGGGGTCCCCTCCGCGCCGCTGGGGATAAAAGTGGCGGGACGAAGCTCTGCTTGGTTGTCTTTTATGAGGGTGATCCAACCTTGGCTTGGTGGGCCCGCAAAGGCGTCGGGCGGGGGACATAACCCCGTTGCCAGTTGTTTGGAGGGTGGTTGATCGCTGGCGGATTGGTACACGCACGTCAGGCCCGTCAGGAATTCGTCATCGAACCCGGTAGCATCGCAGAGCGCTTGATTGCAAAAAACGACTTTCATTCCCGCTGAGACCGCGTAAATCGGCTGAGCGGCCTGTTGGATCATCCGAATTAGAGCTGATTTGGTCGTGCGAGATTTTGCCATGGTCTGCGAGTTTTGGGGCCAGCTTTACGCCACCACCCCGAAAAAAGCCTTGCGGAAGTCCAGAAGTCTGCCGGGATGTGTGCAGTGAGGTTCCCCCAGTCTCGCACGCGCTGGTATATTTCGCAAAGACCCATTTTATTTTGCAAGTCCAGCAGCCTCTTATGAAACGCGAACCCATTATTAGCGGGGATAAAAAAAACAGGCCGCCGCGTCCACAAAATGTGACGCAGCCTGACTCGGCTTCGTCGTCAGACGACGCGACTAGCCAGCAAAAGGAGGCTGACAATCTGTTACGCCCCAAGCTGCTTTCTGAGATCGTCGGGCAGCCCGATGTCATGGAACGCATGTTGATCGCAATTGAGGCGGCCAAGGGACGATCCGAACCGCTGGGGCATATCCTGTTCGATGGACCGCCCGGTTTGGGGAAAACCACCTTCGCAACTTGCATTCCGCGAGAGTTGGGCGTGCCGATTGAATTTCTCAGTGGTCCCAGCCTCACCAAACCCAAAGACGTCTGGCCCAGTTTGACGACCCTACAAGCAGGGCAAGTTCTATTCATCGATGAAATCCACCGAATTTCCAAAGCCGTCGAAGAGTACCTGTACACGGCGATGGAGGATTTTCGCATCGATCTTATTTTGGGAGAGGGGCTGAATGCTCGCACCTACAGCAACAAGCTGAAGCCATTTACTATGATCGGCGCGACCACCCGAGCCGGGATGTTATCGGGTCCACTGCGAGACCGATTCGTGCATCGCGAGCGTTTAGGTTTTTATCCAGACGAAGCGCTGACCAATATTATTTTACGCAACGCGAAAAAGTTAGATGTGGCCGTGGATAAGGAGGCGGCTACGGAGATTGCCCGTCGCAGCCGGGGCACACCCCGCATAGCCAACAATCGCCTGCGTTGGATTCGCGATTACGCCCAAGCACGTGCCGATGGCAGAATCACCATGGAGGTCACCTATAAGGCCCTGCAAATGGCCGCCATCGATGAACTGGGTTTGGACGGTCAGGATCGGGCCTATCTGGATACTCTGATTCGAGTTTGCTCTGGTGGGCCGACCGGCATCAACACGATCGCTGCGACGATGAACCTTTCGGTGGATACGCTGGCGGATGAGGTGGAGCCCTTTCTCTTGCGAAGCGAGTTGATTTTGCGGACCTCCCGCGGGCGAACCGCTACGCTCAAAGCCTACAGCCACCTAAATATCACACCGCCGCCCCAAATGACCTTTTTTGATTAATCGGTTGAGGGTGTTCTGGTAACCTGCCTGGCGGGCGTCGTTGACACTCTGCACAGCGAATTTTACGATGCTCGCTGGCAAATTAGCGTAAAACTCGTTTCCTCTTATTTACTGGAAAGTACATTGGCCAACATCGCATTTCTATTCCCCGGACAAGGGGCGCAAGCCGTCGGGATGGGCCAGCAGTTGTTTGATGAAATGCCGGCAGCCCGGACTCGATTTGCTGAAGCCAATGAGATCCTTGGTTACGATTTACAGGAGATTTGTTTTACAGGTCCTGCAGAGACCCTGAATGCGACGGAACACAGCCAACCGGCTCTGCTTTTGACCAGTATGGTGGCCCTCGATTGGTTGACCCTCCATGAACCCGAGTTGGTTGAGCAGTGCGATCGCGCTGCGGGCCTGAGTTTGGGGGAGTACACGGCCATGGTCTTTGCCGGAGCTCTCTCCTTTGAGGACGGTTTGAAATTGGTGCGTGAACGAGGTTTGGCAATGCAGGCCGCGGCGGATGCTCAACCCAGTGGTATGGTCAGCATCTTGGGCTTGGAAGCCGAATCGGTTAACGAACTTTGTGACGCGGCGCGACAAGATGGCGAAATACTGCAAATCGCAAATTACCTGTGCCCCGGCAATATTGTGGTGTCCGGACATCAAGCATCCTGTGATCAGGCCGCTCAACTTGCCGCCGAACACGGGGCCATGAAATCCATTCCGCTGGCGGTTGCCGGTGCCTTTCATACGGCCATCATGGAGCCCGCAAAAACGCGACTCGCCAAGGCATTGAAGGCGGTGGATATTAAATCTCCACGTATTCCCGTGACGTCCAACGTGGACGCGAAAGCTCACAGTGATCCAGATGAAATTCGTGACATCCTGGTGCAACAAGTTTGCTCGCCCGTGCTTTGGAATGACAGTATGCGTCAGATGCTGGATCAAGGTACTGAGCAATTTGTGGAAATCGGGACGGGCCGAGTGCTGCGTGGGTTGATGAAGCGAATTCACCGCAAAGCAAAATGCCGCGGCGTCAACGATTAGCAATTGAGAACAAGAAATCTAGAAGCTTGCCCGAGTTGTAAGCCTCTCAAATATATTGAAACGAACGCATTGTTTTTTGAACAAGGGTAAACAAATGGAAGGCTTTCAAGTTGACCTGTCAGGTCAAACAGCCATCGTAACCGGCGCATCCCAAGGCTTGGGCCGCGCGGTCGCAGTCGCACTTGGAACAGCCGGCGCACGGGTGGCATGTGTCGCTCGTAATGCTGAAAAGCTAAAAGAAACCGTGGATGCCATCCTCGAGGGTGGAGGTCAGGCCGAGGCATTCAGCTGTGACGTGACTGACCGGGATTCTGTCGAAAACGTGGTTGAGCATGTCGCCGATGAATGGGGCGGGGTCGATATCCTCGTCAATAATGCTGGAATCACTCGTGATACCTTATTGCCGCGGATGAGTGATGACGATTGGGATTTGGTGATCGGAACCAACCTCAAAGGCATGTTTTTGTTTTCCCGAGCCGCATCGCGGCACATGATGTCGAAAAAAAGAACCGGAAGAATCATCAATATGGCCAGCGTTTCTGGATTAATTGGAAATCCAGGGCAAACGAATTACTCCGCTTCCAAAGCCGGCATGATCGGCTTTACGCGCAGCCTGAGTAAAGAACTTGCTGGCCGCAAAGTGACCGTCAATGCGGTGGCTCCCGGATTTATCGAAAGCGACATGACCAAGGCGCTCGGCGATTCTTTGCTGGATGAAGTCAAAAAACGTATTCCAGCCAAGCGACTCGGGGTGCCGGACGATGTCTCGGCGACGGTACTCTTTTTGGCCAGTCCGGCTTCCAGTTACATGACTGGGCAGTGCCTGGTGGTCGATGGTGGGATGACCGGATAATTTTGGCTAACTAACCTAAGGTTACCCTTTCCGTGCATTTATCCGCTTATTTTGCGGCTCTGATTAGCCAAACATTGGATAGATTGGGCAGAAAAACACATTAAGTCTTGACCCGATTTGCGAAAATCCTCTATCTTGTTGCGGTTCCCCCACTTAATTACCGGGGGGCACGCAATGCGGGTTTCGCAACACGCGATAGCCACTTTGTAACAAACGATTAAAACACCACGCTTGGCTCGCCAAGCCGAGTGAATCAAAATCACTTATGAACTAAAAGCAATTCCTAAAGGAGGACGGTGAGTATGGCATCCATCGAAGAACGTGTCATCAACATCGTCGCCGATCAACTCGGTGTCGAAAAAGAAAAGATTACTCGCGATTCCAATTTTGTTAACGATCTCGGAGCAGATTCGTTGGATACCGTCGAATTGGTTATGGAGCTTGAAGAAGAGTTCGAAATCAACATTCCCGACGATGCCGCAGACAAAATTCAAACCGTCGGTGAGGCAATTAACCATATCGAAAATGCTTCCAACGAGGCCAGCGCTGGTTAAAGCGTTTTAAGGCATCGACATAGCGAGTAGGAATTTGATCATGAAACGACGGGTCGTCGTAACAGGCATGGGAATCGTTTCTCCCATTTCCTGTAAGGTCGATGATTGCTGGCAAAAAATCCTGGCCGGCGACAGCGGAATCGTTGATTCCAGTGTCGAACAAGTCGATAGAATGCGGGCTCGCATTGCGGGCCATATTCTAAACTGGGATACCACCGGATACATCGAACCCCGAGAAGCGAAACGAATCGACCGGTTCACGCAATTTGCGATGGTCGCCGGGACGGACGCCGTTAGCGATACTGGCCTGGACTTTGAAAGTCTCAATCCATGGCGCGGTGGCGTCATTATGGGCTCTGGAATCGGCGGTTTGATCACCATTCACGAGCAGATGAGTAAGCTGTTTCTGAAGGGGCCCGAACGCGTTTCGCCCCTCACGATCCCCAAATTGATGCTCAATGCGGCAGGTGGTAATCTTTCCATCAAGTACGGGCTGAGAGGGCCGAATTACAGTGTGGCCACGGCCTGTGCCAGTGCCACCAACGCGATGGGAAATGCGCTCGAGGCAATCCGCGAAAACGTCATTGACGTTTGTATCACCGGTGGTTCTGAAGCAGCCATTACACCGATTGCTATGGCCGCGTTCGGAAATATGAGAGCCTTATCCGAGCGGAATGACGAGCCTGCAAAAGCCAGTCGTCCGTTTGATAACGACCGGGATGGTTTCGTACTCGCTGAGGGCGCAGGAATCATGGTCTTCGAAGAGATGGAGCATGCGTTGGCGCGTGGAGCGACCATTCACGGAGAAGTTCTCGGTTTTGGAGCGACCGGTGATGCCGGTCACATCACGCAACCGTCGGAAAGCGGTGAAGGAGCCGCGGAGGCGATGCGGTTGGCGATCCAAGACGCCGGGATGAAACCTGAGCAGGTTGATTACATTAACGCACATGGCACCAGCACGCCGCTTGGCGATAAAGCAGAAACAGTCGCCATGAAGAAGGTGTTTGGCGACCATGCCTATAAATTGGCCGTCAGCAGCACCAAGAGCATGCTTGGCCACTCTCTGGGAGCCAGTGGTGGGATCGAGGCTGTGCTTTGCGTCAAAGCGATCAATGAAAATCTAGTGCCGCCAACGATTAACCTGGAGACGCCAGACCCCGATTGTGATCTGGATTACACCCCCAATGTCCCGCAGGCGCGGGAGTTGAATGTGACCATGAGTAACAGCTTCGGATTCGGTGGCCATAACGCCAGTATCATGATTGGCCGATTCAAGCCTTAGATCCGCGATTCGTTGGCCCTACCAAAAGCTGATTCCCAAGAGCTCCAAATTTCTGGAGCTTTTTTTGTGCCACGCACGGCGCTGCCGATGGTTTACCGTCAGCGACTAATCCAAAAAGTCACGATCGGTGAGTCGTTGTGGAACGTATTCTTCGGTCACGTAACTGAGATCACGATTGATCAGTGACTCGACCTCCAGTTTGAAGTCATTGGAGAGCATGTGTTTGAACTCGCGTTGCCACATTTTCTTCTTCTCGAACCAGGGGTAGCGAGCAATTTGGCCGATCCGTTTTTTATCCGAGTCGCTCAGTTTAATCGTGACGCTGGAATTAAGTTCACATCTATCATAATCTTTGCTCCTCAATCCCATGTATTTGGCCGCCGGAATGGCCATGCGGCGGGATTCAAAAGCGAGATTGATCGAACCTTGCTTAATGACGCTATAGATGTAGTACCCCCAGGGATCATTATCCAATAGGCAGTACACGGGTAGTTTTAATTCATTGTGCAAGCGGAACAGCATCCGTCGCACGCCTCTTGGAGGTTGCCCGCTGCCGTGGGTCAGCAGGCACTGGTACTTTTCAAAAAATCGGTCTTCGACAAACCGGTTGTAGACGGTGTCCTTTTCGACATGCAGGATGAACTTTGCATTGCAGTTTAAAAATCTGATGGAGTTGGGTTCGACAATGGAAGGGATACTGAATCCGTTTCGCCCAACCGTGAGGCAATTAATCGGTTCGTTTCCGGCGGGATCCATGACCAGGTCAACGAGGGTTAGGTCACCAATCAGGTTTCCTCGATTGGAAGCATAGAGATGTAGTTCTTCTCGTAGCGCATCCAGCGTCACTTCCAGGTCTTCAATGACAGGATCACAATCTCCCTGGTCATCGAATGTTTCTTCCTTGGTGCCATCGATGGTGTGTTTGAGCATGTAGTAAAGACCACGAATGCTCGTGGTCTTTCCGGATTCGATCAACTGTTTACAACCGCTGCCCACCAAGAGGGTCTGCATATAGCTTTTAGCTTGAGACAGGTTAAACAGTTCGCGTCGATTTCGATTGGAGCCCATCTCGATGATTTTGCGCGATTGGTTATAGCGCACATTGGAGAGGGATCGCGAGGGAATTTCGAGGTGCGGAGCGCGACTGCGGTTGGCGACGGACACCACCCCATCGGCGAGACCTTTGAGAGAGGTCAGCGTTTTTTTGTCTTCACGCGTGAGCTTAACCTTGTCGTCGCCATTCTTGGAGGTGGCTTTTTTTTGAGCTGTTTTTCGTTTGGCCATCTTTTATTTCTTCCTTGCCACTTTCTTTTTTCCGGTCTTCTTCAAGATTTTTCTTTTTTTGCGAACCACTTTTTTCTTTTTCTGGGTGGCGACTTCAGCTTTTTGGGGAGCCTCGTCGGGAGCCTCAAAAAGCTCTTGTTGCACGTCACTGCTAGGTGCAGATTGAGGAACCAGAATGGGCGGCGCATCCACAATCAGGACATTGTCGCCGTAAAGCTCGTCCTCGTCGCTAACCCGTTTTCCGCGTTTATCCAATTTGGTATCCGCTTCTTTGGTTTTTCTTTCGGCGACTTTGAGGAGTTGGTCATACAGAACTTTTTTATTGGTTCCGTTGATGTCACCCACGGCATTTGCCACCTCTCCCAAATATCGGAGGAAGATGCTGCGTCGCTCTCCTTCCTGTTTGATGTTTTTTCGGCGGCGTAAAAAGATGCCCAATTTTCGACCGACTGACTGTAGGGCTAAACGCAGCTCTTTTTCGATTTCTGGATAAGAGGCGATCGCTTCTTTCGATTCGCTGGTGAAAGGGACCCACACGCTGGCCATGTGTACCATAACGGTTACGGGACCGGTTGGCAGTGAGGTCCGCGATTGACTTAACCCATAGCTCCGCCAATTGGTGGACATGACAGTACGAGTGACCGCGCAGTCTCCCATTTTGAATTGCAGAGGCACTCGATTGGCGTATCGTAAAACCTGCATTGACGAAGAGTCGCCGACAGTCACATGTCGCATCGAATCATGGAGCGAGTGACGTTCCTTGGAGGACAGCTTTGACGGCGACTGTCGGGTACCCAAGTTGGCCGCCTTGATGATCTTATCGGCACCCTCGTTACCAAGGCCGTCAAACGAATTCACGAGAAATTGTTTACAGGTCCGCGTGTCGGTTTCACTGAGCAATTGTTCCAGTTCTTCCAGCGTGATCTTCTTGGTGGCAACACTGCCGCCATAAGCCAATGCGACTTCGATTTGAAAAGGATTTCCCCGGTAGACGGAAGGAGGTCGAGTGGCGGCCGCAAAAAATTCCCCAGGGACGACATGAGAAAGGCCTTTGAGCAGTAATTCTTCGCCGATGGGGGAGATGCAGTCCGTGGACGGGGCGCTGATTTTCGTCTCTTGGATGGCGTGATACAGCTTGTCTGCTTCACCACGCCCAATTTTCTTGGTGGAAGCACGGGTGCTGACATCCGCGGCTTCGCAGATACGCCGGGCCACCGCGGGGCTTACGCGGGAAAAACTGCTGGTCAGAAATTGCGATAGCGTGATCGGAGGTTTTTGATCCTTGAGCATGGAAAGCAGTCGCCCCAGTTCCACCCCATAGGGATGCGGCTTGATCTCACGCGCCTCGGGCGGCAATTGACTGGTACTGCGTCGATAGCTTGTTTGTTTTCCATCCGGGTCGTTGTAGTGGATTGTCACATGAGGATTGGCAATCGCGGTCTGCTCAAGATACTCGTCAACGCTACCTTTTCCGCGTTTGTGAGCTGCTTCCATTTCGATCGACACCATCGTACCGCTGATCACACCCTTCGGGGCGCCGCCTTCTTCTGTGGGCGGTACTTCGCTGTGCCAAAGGATGCCTTTGCGTTCACAAAATTTCTCACTATCTTTCGGCAGATCTTCTCCCTCACCACGCCCGTTATGAATTTCGGGGTTATTGGTTTTGGTGTTGATTTGGATTTCAAAATAGTGGGCCGGCTTCCGCTTGGAAATTTTGGAAACAATTTTGATCGGCTTGCCGGTTGTCAGTTGGCCATACATGCCGGCGGCGCTAATACCAATCCCTTGCTGTCCACGGCTCATCCGCAAGCGATGAAATTTAGAACCGTATAAGAGCTTTCCGAAAATGAGTGGGATCTGCTTCTTTACGATGCCGGGACCGTTGTCCTGGATCGTGACGCGAAAACGTTTAGTGCCCGCCGGTTCGATACAAACCCAGACTTCGGGAGTGATGCCGGCCTCTTCACAGGCATCCAGCGAATTGTCGACCGCTTCCTTGACCGTGGTGAGCAATGACTTTCGGGGATTATCGAACCCCAACAGGTGCCGGTTTTTCGTGAAAAATTCGCTGACGGAAATGCTGCGTTGTTCGGCAGCCATACTCTGAGCTGTCGCTCGGCGGCGACGCTTGGCGGCGGGTTTGCCGTTAGCGGCGTCTGACTGCGAGACGGCTGCGGCTTTACGTTTTTTCTTGCGTCTTACTTTTTTTGTCGCGTTGGCCAAAACCAAGGACTCCTATTCCGGTGGTTACCTCTGATCCGCAGCCAAAACGCGGCCGCGCTTGAAATTACAAACGGCCTCGGGCTTCGAGTGGCGGATTCAGGCGGTAACGATTGTGCGGTCCATGTGAATAAATGCGGTCTGGGAGAATTGGGCGAGATTATAACCCGAGAGCGGGCAACGTTACAGGTGTTTTACGGGTTGTAGCAAGACCTGTCTGAGTTTGATTTTTTGTGCCCCTGATTCGCGTGCATGTTGCCGCAGCAAATGCCGAAACCTCCAATGAATCGAAATACGCGGACGTTGAAATGGACCTGCCTGGTTCGGCCTCCGCAACGGGTTTTGCGCGGAATGGCCGTGTCAAGACGCCGCCATCAGTAATCGAAGGAGCGATTGGATGAATCTCTACAAACTCGCAATGACGTTCGTCATCGCAGCTGTGATGCTGACTGTGAGCATTCCCGCTTATGGACAAAATGGTTATTTGAATAACCAATCGCAGCAACTGGACTTTAACCTGTTCCAGAATTTCTACACGCCTCAGGGTCCCAGCATGACCACGGCAGCCATGTACAACGCACCCCATCCGGTTCCGTATTGGGTGGGCTCCACCATGTACACTTATCAACCCTATTACCCCCACGAGCAACTGTATCAGCACTCCAAGAATTATTACAACTACTACGGAAGTGCCGATCAGTTCTACAGCGACAACCTGAGACACGGCCGCGGTGGAGATGCTCTGAACAAGACGTCGGTTATTTACAAGAGCACGGGTTACCACTTTGGTAATTTCCCTTTCAGCTCAGCTTGTGCTCAGCGCTTGGGTTACGGCATTGCCGCTCACAAGTACGGCCTTCGCGGATCCAATCATGGTTTGATGAGTCGCGGTTGTGTCGGCGGACATTGTGGGCACGGATGTCGTGGTGGTAATTGTCAGCAAGGTTGCCAGACCGGCAATTGCCAATAAGAAAGTTCTTTGCTCCACGATTCACTCGCTGATATTCTAAAGACAGGAAATCGGAAATGAAAATATTAACGAAAATGATGTGCGGCGTCGCGCTGGTCACGATGGCCACACTCGCGGATGCTTTACTCGCTCAAAATGCTTCGGTTGTCATGCCTAACGTCGTCAGTGGGAATTGTGCCACGGGCGGAACCAATGGCGATTGCGGTCCTGCTGCTCACACGCCCTGCCCCGAAGTCGGCCCATCGAACGATTGCATTGGTGCTGTCGGACCGGGTGGACAACGTTACATGCCCGCCCGAGCGATTGGCTATGCCGCGACAGATCACTTCAGTCCCTGCGGGCTGTACACCTACGGTTCAGCCGGACTCGATGCCACTCGCACGGACTATTGGAATCGCAATACGGCGGCTCCCCAGTATGCGTGGCACGGCAATTACCAATCTTGGCGTTGGGGAGCTCCGACTGCATTAGTCGTTCCGCCCACGGCTTCTTTCCAAACGGAATACAATTGGGGTGTCGGGCAAACGCGTAGCATGCCGATCTATCACCAATTCAATGGTGGAGCAGGTGCCGGTTTTGCCATGGGTGGCCAAGCAGGCTTGTTCCGAAGAACGCCTTACTGGCCCAGCAGCACCAGCCAATTTGGTATCTACCCCGTGAGAGCACCCTGGTAAACCCAAATCGCAGCTTTCGCTTATCCAAAATCAACCCAGCGGTTTTATTCGCTGGGTTTTTTTATGCGCTCAGCCCAATGCCGGGCCACCGAAATAGTCTTTCGGAAGCCTAAAATCCGTATCATCTTGATCACGTTGTTGTCAATTGTACGTCGCTGCTGGCATCAATATTCCAGCTTCGGATTTTTGGATTAGAGGAAATAAACGGCAAAGTTTTGGGAAATTGCATTTTTTTCAGGAGGAATTGGAAGCAATTACCGACCCAACCAGCAGATCGGATGCGTATCCCAAGATTGGCATAGCCATTGCATTTGCATTGGTTCGTACAAGCCGCCCCCCCGTACGAAAGGATGTATCCATGTTGCTCTATCAGTTTTTACTCGTCGCAGGTTTCGTGCTGACTACCGCCACTGCGTTAGATATCAAAAGGGTGCCACCCAGCGAAGATTTGTTTTAATGCCCGGTAAAAACAGCCTTGGCCGGCTAGGCGATCGCCAGTGAGTAAATCGCTGACGGATTACTCGCCGTTTTTTAGTGAGCGATAAAGCGAGTCGAAATCACTGGCGTTTTCCGCCTGCTTCCATCCGGGAGGTACGGCGCGTATGAAATTCAGTAACTTCAACGCGTCTTCCTGTTTGCCTTGCGAGCTCAACAATTGGGCAACAAAGTACTTTGCAGTGAACCAGGTTTGAGATTGCTTTCGAGATGACCGTGCGATCTTTCTCCACTGCGTTAATGCTTGCTGGCCGAATTCCGGTGAGTCTTTCGCTTGACGCGTCAGCAATTTCGCTAAACGTATTTGAGTCGCTGCAGCCCGTGGGTTGGCTTCTGCCAGATTCGACGCAAGTCGCACCGCATCCGCCAGATCACCCTGCCAAACCATGGCGTCCAGCGTGGCATTGTGCCACCGATTCTGTTCACCGCGCGGCAGTTCACCAATATGATTGGCGAACTGTTGATAGGCTTTGATTAAACGGGGTGCTTTTTTTCGCAGCTCAGGATCGTCCGACGTCGCTATTAACCCCTCAAAAATAATGGCCAGTTGTCGAGCGCGACCTGATTGCGTTTGGGCCATTTCGAACGCAAAATCCCGCCGCACATATTCCAGAGCATTGGCGAGCAATCGAATTTCGTTCGGGACCGCCGGGTTTTTCAAGAGTTCTTGAAATTTCGAATCCAGATTTTGCGGTAACTTCTCTCCGAATAGAATGTTTAATTCCATCAATAACACGAGGATCTTTGTTTGGGTTTCCTGCCAGTTATCCGGCATGGAATCCGTCGGGACGTCGAGCAACGGGAGTAACCGCACGATCAAAGCCGAGCGTATATTGGATTTTGATTCTTCGGAAAGGTCGGCTTGTTTCATCAATCGGGTGGAGGCATTCGACAACTCGGAAACTGCTTTCCCGAAAAGTGGACTGGCCGCGTTGATGTCCAACAGTAAACCGATGGCCGCGGGATGATTTTTTTGAGACTTACGAATGGCCGCCAACCAGATTCGTGCTTGGTCGGCGCTGGAAGAGGTTGGCCAGGTTTCGATCAATTTGGCAAGCATGGTTTCATACCGGGCAATCGCTTCCGGTTGATTCGCCATAGTTCGTGTTAAGTTCCAGCAAGCCATTAAGTAACCGGTGTGGGCGTCCGCTAAATCAGCGTGACGTGTTGCCAGTTTTTCGAATCGGGCCTGAGCTTTCGCAAAACGACTCAGGCTTTGTTCGATCGAAGCGGCGCGAAAACCCAGTTTCCAGGCGATTTCGTCGCTTTTGGAATCGTCAGCCTGCGTGTAAGCAGCATCCAACGCACGTATGGCTTCCTCCCACTTTTTATTGCGTTGGGCTTCGTCGGCCACGCGAATCAATAAATCGAGACTGGAGTCATTTGTGGGAGTGGCAGCGGCGGTTCCGACGACGGCTAGATTGGCTAAGCGTCCCCAATACCCGCCATGGTTCTGTTCGATACTTTTGGTCAGTTCCAGGGCTCGTTGTTGCCAGATGTTGCCCGATTCTGTTCCCAGCATGGCCACAAACAATTCCACTCGTGCCAAATCTAATTTTGCAGATTTCGAAGCAAATGCTTCTTTTCCTGCGATGGCAATGGCGTCGTCGAATCGTTTCCGTTCAATAAGCGTGCGAATCCACTCCGCGTTGACTTCATTGCGAGATGCGACGGTAGCGGCACTGGTGGGCAGGCTTGTGTAAAGCCGATTGGCAGATGGGTAATCACGCATTTTTCGGGCAATGGCAATGCGATCGGCCTGCACCGTCCACCACAAAGGCAGGTTGGGGCTCATGGACTGAAGAACCGATTTTAATTGTTCTTCCACCATGGTCAGTACGTCATTTCGATTCAGATCTTCGTCATCGTTGTATAAGGCAGCACGGTAAAGCAAGGTGCGCGCTCGTTGGTATTCAATGTTGTATCGTAACGTCAGCAATTCGTTGGCAGTAAACCACTCGGCTTCTTCCCGCGGGGAGGGACGCCGGTTGAGCAGGGTCTTGATTTCCGTTTGTAGGGCAGAAAACCGATTTACGAGATTTGAGATGGCATCAGCCGCTAATACTTTTGTCTCAGGGCCGGCCAATTTCAGTTCCAGTTCCCGTACCCACCTTTCAATTTGGAGTTGTTCCAGGAGAGCAGCTTGCACAGAAATTAGAATTTTTCGCGGGGATTGGTTGGTCGCTTCCCATGTCGCAGCTTTTTTTCGGGCGTTGTCCCAATCGGAGCGGTCCGAGCTTTGGTAGGCCTTCTTGGCCAAAGCATCGAGCAATGCCACGGTGATATCCACGGTTGCACGGCCCTCTAATTGCCCACTCAGGATTAAAGACTCCGCATAGTTTGTGGCAACGTCAAATAACCTTCTTTGAGTCAGGCCGTTGATCGTACGTACCTCAACACTGGATTCTGTTTGAGCGTGGGCGAAGGGGCCGCTGAGATCAATGATGGCCAGCAGGCAAATGCCAAGGATGATTTTTGAAAGGTCGCGGATCATGGCATTGCGTTGTTTAAGGCAAACGATACTTTTTCAAAGCCTGCCAACTTGGCTTGATCGTAAACTTCGATGACGAAACCGATGGGGACATTTTCATCGGGATGAACAATGATCGGCGCTGCCAGATTGATGGCCGCCAGCGCGTTCAGGGTGTTAGCGACGTCCCCGATGGTCTCCATACCCTGCTCGTTGATGGTCCAATCCGGCAGGGTTCCATCCCACCGCACACGGACTACCACGCTATCAAAATCCTGCTCGGGTAAGGGATCGCTTAATTCTGTTTCTTGGTTACCAAGTTGTGCGGAAATTTGACTGGGTAAGATGTACTCTACGATCTGAGTGCCGGCCGTCCAGACGAAGAAGATGAGCAATAGGAACACCACATCGATCATGGGTGTCATGGTGGAATTAATATCGTGTTCCCGATCGATACGGGTGGATGGTAAACGCACCATAATTATCGAGACTCCCTGTAAACGGCATACGAGACGTTCCAAACCCCGTTTTTAGTGCATGCCAACATGATTGGTTCGATAACCCCGTAAGGCACCATGCGACTGCATCGAATGCGAACTTCGACATCTTGTCCCAGTTCCTCAGTGGCATCCGCCAACCGGTTACTCAAGTCTTGATCCAATAAAGCACGACCGGCAAATGTCAGCGTACCATCTTCTTGGATATTGATCGTGATTCTGGGCGTGTCGGAAAGCGGATCGTCGTCTCCTGATTCGGCCACCGGCAGTTCCAGATTCATGCGCGTTTCCTGTTTGGCCAGATGACTGGAAACGAGAAAGAAAATAATCAATAGAAACACCACATCGATCATGGGTGTCATATTGAATCCCAACTGGCGTGGGCGGGCGATAGTCGGTCGTCGCATGGGAAGTTCCTAAGTCGCTTTTTTCTTGCGTCGCAATGGACCGAACACATGTTGTGCCGTGTATCCGGTTTCGGCGATCAACTGGTCGATACGATTGCGAAACACGGCGAAGGCACCAATCGCAGGAATCGCTACGATCAAGCCTCCTACCGTGGTTACCAGTGCTTGATAAATCCCTTCTGCTAATTGGGGAGCACCCGCGGTCGCCTGGGTGGCCGCGACTTGTTGAAAGGCCATGATCATGCCGATTACGGTTCCCAATAATCCCACCATCGGAGCGATGTTCCCTATCACCGAAAGATACTCAATTTTTCGATAAAGGCGGGCGGACTGTTCCATCAGGGAGTCTTCAAGAGCTTTTTCAACGGCCGTCCAGCCGTATTCCATCTCTGACATGCCATGCAAAAGGATAAAGGAAAGGACACTGGGGTTTTGTGTGCATATTTCACGTGCCTCGGCAACTTGACCCTGCGCTAACAGAGCTCGGGCTTGATCGCCCAACCCCTCCGGCATGACATCCGATCGCTTGACCGACAGTAGATGATCAATAATCAAGTACGCCGCGGTCATCGAAAGTGCCAAAAGCAGAATGATGATCGCAATACCAATGAGCCCGCCAGAAAAAATGATCTCTAAAAATCCCTTGGATGTGGCGGCTTCCGACACGGCCGGTAACTCTTGCCCTATCGCATATCCGGGAACCAGGAGACTCACTAACCCCACCACGCAGGCCAGCCATTTGGGTTGGGGAAGCAGGTTGGAAATCGTCGCAACGAGACCGTTTGCGAAATTTGGCGACCAGAGCAAAAGGACAGGGAAACCGGAAAGGGATTGCCCCGCAGGTTGCCGCTCCTGGTTTAACTTTGCCGTCTTTGATTCGTAATTCACGATATACTTTCGGTCAATTCAATTACTGGTCCATGTTTTCAATTCGAGAGCTTAAAGATAGCGCTGCGTTAGACAGTGCATAATCTCGTTTAAGTTCCGCCAGCACAATGCTTGCTTCCTGATCACGTCCTGCGGTAACCAACATTTCATGTGCTTCCAATAACGCAGCCCCAGCGATTTGGTAATCCTCAGGGAACAAAATGGGGACTTGGAGCATACTAACCAACGCTTGGTTGAATTCTTCTGCCGTTCCTTGCCGATTGGCTCGACGTTTGGCTAAGGCAATCAGGAATCGCGGGCCGGCTTGGAAATTCGTGGGCATACGTCGCAGGGCCGCTTGCCAACGCAACAGTTCAGCCGTGGTGGTTGCCACCATCTGCGAACGCCATGCCTGAGCGGTTGCCAGGTGCGCGATCCTCGCGTCATCGCTTTGAGCGAGCGTTTTGAGAGTTTGTATCGCGACCGCTTCATCCGATTTCAACAACCAGCTTGCTGCGATTAACCGGCGGATTTCGTTTTGCTCCGACAGCCAATCGCGGTAGGTAGAAACCATCGCGCCATCCACGCGTGTTTGATACCAAGGGAGGGGCAATAGGTGAAAATACCGGGATTTTGGGGTGGCTTGCTGGATCGCAAAAAAAGCCGCCAAGGCATCGCGTTGCCGATTTAATGCCAAAGCGCACTTTAATTGGCCCGCCAGAAGCTCGACTTTGACCCATCCGCGGGGTTCTTCTGACAAGGCGTTTTTATAGCTTTGCCAAGCCTGTAGAAATTGTCCCATCTCGCGTTGTTGATCGGCCTCGAGATGTTTTGGAGTGCGGGGGTATGCCACATCAACGACTCGAGAGGAAGGCATCGTGCGTTCACGATCGTTGCCTTTGTACAGCAAACGTTCCGCATCCCAGTCCAATACCAAAGCGTCAAACTGGGTGTTTTTTCCGGTGCGCGGATCCTTTACGGTGACTCGATCTTGTGCGGCCAATGGAGCATGGCCGGCAACGCAGGTCGCGAAAATCAACACGCAGTAGGCCAGCTTTAATATGCGCCGGCCAACAAAATGCCTCTTTCCTATCTCACCGATTGTGCATCGCTGACACAGAAAACAAGATGTATTGAAAGTGCATTCCATGATGACTTTTTGCTAATTGCCGATGGCAGGAGCAGCCGTTTCGATAGCCAGCGGGTTCGCACCCGCAAAGGACCGCCAACGCAAATCCAATCCGTGAATCAGCGACATAGCGGTGAGCTGCTCCCATTTATAGTAACGCATTGTGGGGTTGGTGTCCGCATGGCATGCACCACTCGCCAAGAGATGCCGCAATGTCCCTTCGGCCGGATACTCTCGCAGTAATCTGCCAATTTCTATCCAGTGGGTTGCAGGACTTCCAATGCGTCCCTGTAAAATATCCTCCTTCTCAAGTTTACCGAATACTGATTTCTCCCACCTATTGTTAGAGCGTCTCAGGCTGGCGGCCGAATCTCTGCACATCCTGATAAACAAACTGGGGATACCGCCTCATTCGCAAAGGTCGTATTGGTGGCGGGGGAGCGGATGCGGGCAAATTTTCCAACTCAGGAATCGCAACTCGAACTTGGAACCCGGTTTTAGCCGGCAATGGAAAACCCCCTCGACCACCCTGCCGTTGGAAAAGCAAGGCGTGGGGGGCGAGACGTCAAGCAATCCCGCCAATTGGCATCTATTAAGCGAAGTTACTCACGCGGTTGCCAGCATCCGCTGAATCGTCCTCGGGTGAGTCAGGTTTACCCAGTTTCCGTGTTTGTGACCTGACGTGTCACGCGATCCGGTGCGGCTCGAAAAAAATGGATTTCCCCTGATATCGGTGGACCTAAGTTGTCCAGCCTCCGACGAAGAATCCCTTATCGAAACAAATTCGCCGTTTCCAACAAAGGGAAAAATCATGAGACGACAAAGAAGAACTCGCTCGATTCGCCGCCGTGGCGTCCAACATGTCGGAAACCTACTAGCTGCCATCATCACGGATCTGGATCAAGACGAAGCCGCTGAGGCCCATGCCGTTGAGAGACGGGAATCTAAAAACGTTCCTGCCTCCGTTCGTGTCGATCCACAATTCACATTTGCCTTCTATCAAACCGCGGAGGCTTAAAACGGTTGGGCGGCGACCCTCCCCTATAAAAAAACATCAACGCTTGGGATATTGGACGGGAAACCTATTTGGCTGACCCTTGTCCAGTTCTCAATGCTCAATTCCACCGACGTCCTCGGCCCCGGTCAACTGATCGCCCGCAGGCTAAAACAATACGAACATCGGCCCCAACAATTGAAGATGGCTGATGCTGTGTACGATGCGATTGGCAATAAACAGCATCTTGTTGTAGAAGCGGCAACGGGGGTTGGAAAAAGTTACGGGTACCTGGTACCGGCAATCCTCGCAGCGACCGAACACCAGGAATCCGGCTCCGACGAAAAACCGAAAGCGATCGTGATTTCGACTCATACGATCAGCTTGCAGGAACAGTTGGTAAGCAAGGACATTCCGCTCCTGCAAAGTATCCTGCCCCGAGAGTTTTCTGCCGTACTGGCAAAAGGTCGTGGGAACTATATCAGCCTGCGTCGAATGGAGCAGGCCATCAAAAAAGCGGACTCGCTTTTTAATGACACCGATTGTATCAACGAGTTGCATGAAATTGGTAATTGGTCTGCAGCGACCCGTGACGGGTCACGCGCGGACATGGGTTTTCGATCATCTGCGGTTGTGTGGGACGAAGTGGCGAGCGACAGCGGCAACTGCATGGGTCGCAAGTGTGCGCGGCATAAAGATTGTTTTTATTTTCGTGCCCGGCGGCGGATGCAAAATGCGAATTTATTGATCGTCAATCACGCGTTATTTTTTGTGGATCTATCTTTGCGTCGTCTGGGTGTCAATCTGTTGCCCGATTACGGGACAGTCATTCTCGACGAAGCGCATACGGTGGAGCGAGTTGCCAGCAATCACCTCGGACTTTCCGTGACACAGGGGCAAGTCGAGTATGCCCTAAATAAATTGTATAACGATCGCTCCAACAAGGGATTGCTGGTCCATCACAAAGCCAGAGAGGGACAGCTTTTGGTTTCCCGCGCTCACCATCTGGCAGATGAGTTTTTTGAGGATGTCATGTCATGGGCAGCCAGAACTGGCGGCGAAAACAGAGCGTTAACTCTGCGCGTGCGGGAACGTGGGATCGTCAAGAATTCCCTGACACCGGTGTTGGATAAATTGGCCAGCTATTTGAAGAAGCTGGGGAATCAGCAAAAAGATGATTCCGAGCGTCAGGATCTACTGGCCGCTCAAAGTCGAATTGAGGGAGTGTCGGTAGCTCTGGAGCAATGGCGATTACAGGAAATGGAAGGCACGGTCTATTGGTTGGAGTCACGCCAACGGCAAGCTCGTAAAAGAGCCATAGAATTAAAAGCAGCTCCGATCGAAGTCGGACCGACTTTGCGAGAGGAACTTTACGATAAAACCGATTCTGTGATTCTGACCAGCGCGACACTGGGCACAGGGGGGGAGCGGTCATTTGATTTTTTCCGTAATCGAATTGGATTGACGACCTGCCAACAGTCGCAATTGGATAGCACATTTGATTACCAATTGCAGGCTAAGTTGATTTTGGTGAAGGATATCGCTGATCCAGTTCAGGACCGGGATACTCATTTTCGGCAATCGCTAGAAGCGATTAAACACTACGTGAAAAAAACAGATGGGCACGCATTCGTCCTTTTTACAAGCTACGACGCTTTGCGTCGTACCGTCAGCCAGTTGACCCCGTGGTTGACTCAAAACGATTACGCGTTGTACTCGCAAGCTGACGGAGTACCGCGGGGTCGTCTATTAGAAATGTTTCGCAAAAATTCCCGCGGTGTCCTTTTCGGAACCGATAGTTTTTGGCAAGGAGTCGACGTGCCTGGGGAAGCATTGCAGAACGTGATTATTACGCGACTGCCCTTTAGCGTACCGGATCATCCTTTGTTGGAAGCTCGCATGGAGTCGATCAAGGAAGCCGGGGGTAACCCATTCATGGATTACCAGGTGCCGGAAGCCGTGATTAAATTTAAGCAAGGTTTTGGGCGACTGATTCGAACCTCAACGGATGAGGGGATCGTGGTTGTACTCGATCCGCGGATTCATCAACGGCGTTACGGCCGCGCCTTCATTGAGGCCCTTCCGGATGTCCCGGTGAGTTTTGAATCCTTCTTGAATCTGGCTTGAAATCTCAATCGACGGAATCGCTGCCAGAGAAAACGGGGTGAGCTCGCCGCGACCTCATCCAAAGCCACTCACGAGTCATCGGAATTCTTGCCGGGATGTGTTTCGGCAGAGACGGTGAGAATCGGGGCGTGCCCCGCTTTGAGCCGCAACCAATTGGCTGCTTGGAGGGCAGGAGTTTTCGTAATGAGCCATTTCTCGACCTGGTATTTGCCGGGGAAATTAATGAGTAGGATCCCTACCAGTATCGTCAGTAGACCCTGACCGGGTAGCACCAGCATGGCAACGCCGGCAAGCAATAAAATCGCTCCGAGAAGATTTTTGCCGAGTAAGAAACACCAACGGAGCGCGGGGTGGTGGTTTTGCCAAGCCGCGTGCTCGCGATTTGGAGCGGAAAAATAGTCGGCCGGAATCTTCACAACCAGAAAAGGGATGGCGATCAATGTGCCTACAAAGGTCAGTAGGGACGCACCGCCAAGCCACCAGACCCAATCGGAGTCAAGTTGTAGCCAGGAAGGGAAGAATTCCATGATAGCTTGCAATGAATTTAGCCTCTCGCCGTTGTTTTCTCCGCAACGCTGGTTATATCAGGTGGGAGCCATTCGTCCGATGCTGCTTGCGCGGCATAATTCCATTGCTGAAATATGACCTCTTGCAGTAAATTTGTCATAGGAAAGACGCAGGGAAGCGTGCGGAGGCGGAATGTGTGGGCAGAAAAATCCTGCCCGACAGGGGCCATTCGCTTTAAGGAAGCCACAGGACGGGGAAGCAAAAATGGGCTTGGATGTCTGCATTATCGGAGCTGGATGGTCGGGGCTTTATGCCTGTAAGTACGCGCTTGAAAACGGTTTGAAGCCGATCGTTCTGGAACGTCGCGACGATATTGGCGGAGTTTGGAACTACACCGATGACCCAGCAACGACAACTGTAATGAAGTCTACGGTTTCATCGTCGTCACGGGTTGTCACAGAAGCGTCTGACTTTTTCATGGACGAAAATGTCGGTCATTTCATGCATCACGAGGAGGTGGTGAATTACCTTCGGCAGTATACCGAGCACTTTCGATTGACCGAACACATTCACCTTGGCTGTAATGTCAAAGCGGTGAAAAAAGTGGGCCCAACGTGGGAGGTTACTTATGAGCAGGCAGGAGTGACCCATGTTATCCGAGCGGCCAAGCTCGCCGTTTGCGCTGGTTCCAACCATAAACAAAAACCCCTTTCCGGACCCGTTTCCAAATTTTCCGGACAGCTTTGGCATGCCGGTGATTTGAAAGAGGTCCGTCCCGGCGATTTCTCTGAACAGGATCGTGTGCTGATTTACGGCGGGGGGGAAACGGCGTCGGATTTGGTGGATCTGCTGGTGAAAACGCCCGCCCGAGTTACTTGGGCGATCCGTGGTGGGCAGCATTTTTTGCGTAAAACACCCTTTCATAGCCGCCCCGGACCCGGACTTTTCCGGAAGCATGATTTTCCCCTCGATCAATTGGCGAGCCCTTTGATCGCAGCCGCCAGCCCCTTCAAAAAGGGTGCACCGGGCCGCCGTTACATTGCCGATTTTTTATCGACGGGGCGCTTGCGCGGCTATTTCGGTCACGGGGTTCCCGTGTGGAGAAACCGTTTTCGGTACGGTCAGCAATTCTTTAATAAGAATGGGCATGCCGTGGAGCATGTGGCAACGGGTCGCGTAACGCCGCAAAACGATGTCGTGGCGGTCCGCGGGAACGAAGTTGAGTTTCAAAGCGGAGAACGAGCGGCCTTTACCCATGTGATCTGCTGTTTCGGTTATCAATTCGATTGCCCGTTTCTTCCCCAACCTTACAACCGAGGTGACCTCGACGAACACTTTCATTTTGTTTTCCCTGTCGACGATCCTGCTTTGGCATTTCTGGGGTTTTCCCGACCCATTATCGGCTCGATTCCTTTGATGACCGAGATGCAGTGCCTGTGGGTGTTTCGAGTATGGGCCGGTAAGGTCAGTTTGCCGCCCGCGCAAGAGCAGCGAATTCGCCAACAGAATCTCAACCAGCGTTGGGGACAACGTTTGCCAGGACGCGGACGCATGAAAACGCTGGTCCATCCATCTACCTACGCGGCTCATATGATGAAGGCAGCTTACCCCGATCGAAAACCGGGAGATGTGTTTAAGAAAAACCCGCTTCGTGCCCTGAGGTTTCTCACATGGATCCCTTCGGCATCCATGTTACGCGCCTTTGACCCGGAACTGGGTGGAGCAGAATTCAAGCGTCTGTGGCGTCAACGACGGCAAGGATTTTTGATTGGCTGGCTATTGCCATTGTGGGTCGTCGTGGGGAGGCTTCTGCGTATTGAGAACTTGATTGATTGGTCCATTCGTCGCCAATCAGGCACCCCGCTAATGGTTACGGCGGAAAACGAGGATATGCAAAAGACGGAAGTCGATTCGGTAAAGCTGGCCGATTACCGGACCTTCGATGGACCATCTGCTGAGGCAATATCGGAACACAGCAACAAAAGAGCCGCCTAGCATGTGCGGGTTCGAGTTTGCTCCACTGGCAAAGAACTGGTAGCGGACATGGCTTTCCAAACGAAGTGCCATGTCCGTACCTTTCGCGATTCGGAAAGCTTGTCAGCTCGATTTAGTAAATAAACCGACGACTAGCAATAAAATAATTGCCCCGATTGTGCCCCCACAAATCTCATTCAAGATCGGAGTTTGAAACAAATCGAAGTTCCCAAACAGCCACCCGAAAATAGCCGCGCCGAGAATACCGACCACAATATCCGCGAGTATGCCTAAGCCACGTCCCTTTAGAATTTTCCCAGCGAGAAATCCGCAAATCGCGCCTATTAAAAGTGCGCCTAGTAATCCGCCCATATGCATGATTCTGTTCCTTTTATTATCCGAAAACTAAACAAAGTGAGTGTGATTCGATTACTTGAGGCTGGGTGCTCCAACCTGCCGGTGAATTTGCTCGCAGGTATCGCTATCTAAACGTAAGCCAGAGGCCAAGTCCAGCAAGTAATTGGCTTCGCCACGAGTATCCAAATCGATTGCGATTAAGGACATCGTATAAACCTGTCTTTCCATCCCTAGTGGGATCTTGCGGACAAAACGCTCCAGATCAAGTGGCGTTTCCATCTGGTCACGTAAATATTGAATGGCCTCTCGAGGTTGATTATCCATCCGTTTCAAGATGTTCTGTTGTTCCTCGCGATTAATCTGCCCGTCCGACTTGGCGGCATTCAGCATGGCCTCAATCAAAATCAGGGCTCGTTGATTGTCTGCCTCAGGCGATCTTTTCGCCTGGCGCTGTTGGAACCGCTCGGACGGACGGGATGTCGGAACTGAGATCGGTGGCGCCTGCTGAGTCGGCTGTTGAGGTTGATTTTTATGCTGGCGGGATGAGTGCGTTCGTCGACTGGTGCGATCGTTAGCGACGTTCAGCAAATCCTCCAGATCCTCGGCATCTTTTTGGATATCGTGCGCGCTTGCGGGTTTGGTTTCCCGGCGCGTGGGATTCTGTTTTTTAGTATCCCCGCGGTGAAAAATATCCTTCAGGATGTCACCACCCAGTCCTCCACCACGGGTCTTGTGTCCCAACAAGTCGCCTAAAATATCGATTGCGTTCATGTTTTTTACTGAGGTTTCATGATTTGGCGTGCGGGTTTTTTATGAATTACAGCTCTTCATAGTCGAGTTCAAACAGCTTTTCACAGCCTCCCAGATCACCCGTTTTCAAGCCTTCCTTAAACCAAAAAACGCGTTGTTTCGATGTGCCGTGGGTAAAGCGTTCGGGTATCACGAATCCTTGGGACATTCTTTGTAGGGTATCGTCGCCGATTTGGTTAGCGGCATTCATGGCTTCCGCGATATCCCCTTTCTCAAGAATCTGAAATTCCTTTTGAGCGTGATGCGCCCAGACGCCGGCCAGGTAATCGGCCTGCAACTCAAGGCGAACGGAAGCTTGATTGATGGCTCGTTTATTTCCGCTGCGTCGAGCTTTTTCAATCGGTTTCATCAAACCCAGCGAGTTCTGGACGTGGTGAGCGACCTCATGCGCGATAACATATGCCTGGGCGAAATCTCCGGGAGCTTTGTGGCGACGTTTCAACTCACGGAAAAATGTGGGGTCGATGTAAACAGTTTGGTCGGCTGGGCAATAGAAAGGCCCCATGGCGGCGTTCGCGCGGCCACAGCCTGTGGTGATTTGATCAGAAAAGATTCTTAATTTGGGTGGTCGATAGGCGCTGCCGCCACGTACCTGATCCGCAATCAATTTTTCCCAGACCACCTCGTTGTCACGCAAAACGACTCCGATGAACTCTCGATCTTCATCGTCGGGAGCAGGGGCTTGAGTTTGTGGAGCATTGGCTCCGGCTTGCTCGACTGCGTCCAAGAGGGGTTGCGGTTCAAAATTAAAAAACATCGCCAAAACGATAATGATGAGGACGGCGAATCCGCCACCTCCGGCCATTTTGACACCAGGTCCAACGCCCCGGACGTCTTCCACGTTTTCACTCTGCTGTCGACCTTTCCACCGCATGTTGCGTGTCTCCGAATAATTAAGTCTTTGTAGGTTAAAGCACAAACTGGGACTTCGCCGATTATCGGGGAAGCCGTCGGCTTTGCAATGAAGAAGGAGGTTTTTATTCCCAGACTTCCGAAAAGGCGAGGTCGCCTTAAATGAGATGCTTGCCAAGCAGAAGAAAGGAACAGGGTTACCAACCGCCCGTTCCTGGTGGACCTTTCCAAGGGCCCACAATTTCCTTGGTGACCCAGCCGCCGTAAAACCCGCCCGCCTGAGGTTGTACGATCTCATCGTCGATCGTGCAGGTAAGCAAAGCCGGGTAAAAGGAAAGGAAGCCCGTCATTTCGCGGAATTTCTTGGTGGGGTTTTCGTAACTCCAGCCGACATTTTTTATTTGATCCTGCCCATCGTTCAGGGACCAGTAAGTTGCCGGGCCTTTCCATTCGCAATACGAAGAACCGCTCATCTTTTGCAGGATCGTCAAATCCACATCATCGGCGGGGATGTACACCGTTGGTGGACTAGCCGTTTCCAGCACCCGTACGGCAGATCGCGTATCGGCAATTAAGCGCTGGTTTGATTTGACGAGGATGCGGCGGGGGTCAGGAAGACAAACCGGTGGGCGCGGATAGTCCCACACGGATTCCTGCCCCGCCTCAATCTTGTCCGCGAACGAAGGCCGATGTTTACCGGTGAATTGCCACATCGGTAGGTCCTCTCGGTACGGAAAAAAAACTCGTTGACGTACTCGGGTAATTAAACAGGCAAGTTGATGCGATTACCGTTGCTGTCGGTGCAATCGAGTTCAAGGTGTTCCGGGTAGACGTTTTCGCTACCGGAAATTTTGATTTCGAGATCACCTTCAGATTCCAGTTCCGCCAATTCTTTTCGTTTCTGGTTGTTTAAGAATGTGGCGACGTCTTCGTTTACGCGGACCTTTACTTCGGCAATTTTGGGTTGTTGGGCTGCCAGCATGATCACACGGATAACTTCCAAAGCCATGCTTTCTGCAGTCTTCACCACACCGCGACCCCCACAACATGGGCAATCGCTGTAGAGGCTGCGTTTGATACCCGGTTTGATCCGTTGGCGAGTCATTTCTACCAGTCCAAACGGGCTGGTTCGTAGGATCTTGGTGCGTGCCCGATCCCGTTTCATGGCGTCCCGCAAAGCACGTTCCACGCCTCGACGATGTTTTTCACGACGCATGTCGATGAAGTCATTTACGATAACGCCCCCTAAGTCACGCAGTCGCAGTTGTCGCGAAATTTCTTTCGCCGCGGCAACATTCAAGCGATAGGCGGTTTCATCAGCGGATTCCTCGGTGCGAAAGCTACCGCTGTTCACGTCGATGGCTACCAATGCCTCGGTTTGGTCGATCACAATGGAACCGCCGTTCGGCAAAGGAACTTCGCGACGATGAATTTGAGCGATCTCTTGTTCCAGTTTGTATTTATGGAACAACGGGTCTTTACCTGTGTAGTGTTGCAGGCAATTGGCTTGTCTTGGCATCACGATTTTCAGGAATTCACGAGCGCGCTCGTAGGCATCCTCTCGATCGATCAAGATGGAATCGATATCCGTGGACACAATATCGCGAATCGTGCGAATAATCATGTCGCTTTCTTCGTAGATGTCGACGGGCGCCTCTTGTTTTTGGACGCGACGGGCAATCACTTTCCACAATCGCAGCAGGTAGGCCAAGTCGCGGGACAGCTCTTTTTGCGAACGCCCCTGCCCTGCGGTACGGACGATGAATCCGAGGCCTTTAGGCGGGTTCATCTCGTAAAGAATATCTTTCAATCGATGCCGCTCATCTTCGTCTTCGATTTTTCTTGAGACGCCAACGCGTCCCAAAGCGGGCATTAAGACCAAGTAGCGTCCGGGGATGCTGATGTAGGTCGATAAGGTGGGGCCTTTGTTGCCGATTCCCTCTTTGATGACCTGGACGAGAACCTCGTCTCCGCGTTGGAATAGATCTTGAATGGGCGGTTTGATGCGAGGGCGGCCGTTGGACCGGGGACGTCTTTGAAAACGTGGGTTGTTGCGTTCTTCTTCCCGCTCTTTGCGGCGCAACTCATCAGGGTCATAACCTCCCTGGCGATAATAGCTGGGTTCCACGTCACTGATGTGTAGGAAACCATTACGTCCCACACCGAAGTCCACAAAAGCGGCTTGGATGCTGGGCTCGAGATTTACAATTCTACCCTTGTAGATATTGCCGACGTAGTTGTCCTGGCTGGCTCGTTCAAC
>CAJQPP010000151.1 GCA_905480235.1 uncultured Pirellulaceae bacterium | reverse complement strand
CCCAAACAGGAATGCTGGGTGGCCGAGCATCGTGACCAAATCCAAGCCTCGGTCGCGTTGTGTGTCGGCGCGACGATCGATTTTTTGGCTGGTGAAAAAAGTCGCGCACCGGCATGGATGCAACGGAGTGGCGTCGAGTGGTTACATCGCATGTGTAGTGACCCTAAGCGGTTGGTCAAACGGTATGCGAAAGATGCGTGGGTATTTCCGCAACTGGTCATGCAACAATGGATGGAAACCCGTCGTCAACCGTAAGATGCCTGGCAATCAGATCTCCCTCGACCTGTAAGCATGCAGACCACTGTTTGGCTTGCGACCCGCAAAAATTTAGGCGTTCTAAAAAATTTAGGCGTTCTATCGAGGAGATAAAACGCCTAACAATGCCGACCAATCGGTTCACCATCGGTCGATGTCTACTTTTCTTTTACGACGGTCTTGGGAAGTGCCTCTCCGTTAGGCACAAATGTCATTGAGATCGAATTCACGCAATGCCGTGTGTTTTTATCAGTGAACCTTTCACCCAAAAATACGTGGCCTAAATGCCCGTCGCAATTTTCACAAAGAATTTCGGTGCGATAGCCGTCGGCGTCCATCTCTTGACGAACAGCGCCATCGATCTCGTCGTCGAAACTGGGCCATCCGCAGCGACTGTCGAATTTGTCCTCGGATTTGTATAACGGAGCATTGCACTGCCGGCAGATGTAAGTCCCCTTCGACTTGTTATTTGTGTACTCACCGGTAAAAGCACGCTCGGTACCCTTGTTCAAAATCACACGCCGCTCCGCACGGGTCAGCGAGTTGTAATCATTCGACCCGTCTTCCGAGACCATGCTCTGCTTCCTTTTTTTATCGAGCGATGCTTTCAGACGCTCTGATTTAGCGGCGGCCACGCTAACCGGTCTCATTTTTGCGTTGAGGGATTTCATAAGCTGATTTAACGCGGCACTGGAAATCAAATCGGGTGCCTTGAAATCATCGCCCTCCAGCATTTTCAATGTAGCCAGTTCCAGCGATTGATTCGAAACTTCCATAAACTGGTTGTAAATATCTTCTTTCGCCAGTGTCTCTTGCATAGCCGTCCAAAAGACTAACTCCGCTGCAAGGTATTGTTCTGCAAATTTTGCGTAAGCCTCGGTGTCAATCGCCGCGTTGCTTTCCCATCCAGGATTGTACGCTTCGGTAACAGCGAGTTTGGCGGCGGACACTCGTTGCACCACCTTTTGGAACACATCACGATTTCTCTGCAAAGCCAAGAAAACAGAATCGTCGAATTCCAACTTGGCCAGTTCTTTCTCGGGTGGAAAGAGGGAGCGATCGATTTGAAATCGCACCAGGGCGAGCGCTTGGTTGTAACCTGCTTCTTCGAAATCGCGGGCTTTCAACGCCGCACTAGATTTATCAAGCAATTCTTGGGTATTGGATTGCTCGGAATCCGTTGTGGTGGCAGGGTAAGCCTCGATATTCACCAGCACGATGCCGGAAATCACGCACAACACCAACACGACAGGCAGAATGAAGACTTTATTAAACAACCAATGCATTTTGTTTCCTTTCTCTGGCAAGAATGAACCATTCAAAAGTATACCGGTAGTTCCGCAGGAAGAGATTGCCAATAACACCCGGCGTGCGAGAATTCCAAGGGAATTGGCCCTAATCTGGATCGCAAGACCGATTTTTGACGGGAATTTGCTCAGAGAGAAGCCAGTCGCGAAAGGCCCCTTTTTTAGTGCCGGAGACAGGAGTTGAACCTGCACGCCCTTGCGGGCACATGAACCTGAATCATGCGCGTCTGCCAATTCCGCCACTCCGGCATCAGAGTTAGCGACTGGACGGGCCAGCCACTGGCAAGCCTCAATTTATAGTGAGTTCGACGGCGGTTCGGCAAGTGGACTTTGCCTAATACCTGGGAACTGCGGGGTCGATTCTCAGGGACCAATCCTCAATTCCGCCCGCCATGCTTTGAGCGTTGACGATTCCGTTTGCCCGTAACCACTGAACCGCGTTCATACTCCGCATGCCGTGGTGACACATGACGACCACCCTTTGCTCGGCGTGTTCTAACAACGCCTGCTTTTTACCGGGGATTTCCCGCAAAGGAATCAACTCAGCTTGCTCGACTCGGCAAAATTGATGCTCGTCCGGTTCCCGGCAATCCAGAAACAGGAAATCGACCTGGTGATCCAATAGCTGCTTGACCTGTTGGACATCAATTTCAATGGGTAACTCGGCATTCTCATTCATGGCTGGTATCCTAGCGGACGCGACGGCGAACAAAAGTTACCCTACAATTTACGCAAACAAACGCGAGGGGACAGGCAAGATACCGCGCCGCGACCCCGCATGGCATTGCAGTAAAGGCTTTTGTCTGCCGAGGTGGTTGTTCGAACGAATTCAAACTTCATTATTTTCCCCATCAGGCTTTCCAGATTTTTTTGACGCCATGAGCCCACGTGAATTTGCCTACGAAGTAACGAAAAGACTGCAGGAGGCTGGGTTTGAGGCTTTCTGGGCCGGTGGATGCGTGCGCGACCAACTGCTTGGTAAATCACCAAAAGATTACGATGTTGCGACCAGCGCTACCCCAACACAAATCGCGACCGTCTTTGGCGAACGCAAGACACTCGAATTAGGTGTCGCTTTTGGGGTCATAACGGTCATCGGGACGAAGCAAAGCGGCAATATCGAAGTCGCCACGTTTCGCTGCGACTCGGATTACAGCGATGGTCGCCGCCCCGACTCGGTTGAATACAGCACGCCGGAAATGGATGCGCAACGTCGAGATTTCACCATCAATGGCTTATTTTTTGATCCGCTCCGCGAGCAGATTGTGGACTTCGTCGACGGGCAAACCGACTTGGAAAAGGGATTGGTCAAAGCCATCGGTGATCCCGCGCAGCGAATTGCGGAAGACAAACTGCGGATGCTGCGGGCCGTCAGATTCGCAGCCAATCTTGACTTTCAACTGGATCCTGAAACCAAACACACCATTAAAAAACACGCCAGCGAGATCGTCATCGTCAGCGTGGAGCGAATTGCGGTCGAACTGAATCGAATGTTGGTGAACGAACATCGACGGCGTGCTGTGGAGTTGTTGATCGAAACCGATCTACTAGGAGCTATTCTTCCCGAATTGGCTGATTGGCAAGAGAACGCGACGCAAAAGGAGCAGGTCCTTGCCCATTTAGCGGCTTTGGCTTCGCCGGAATTTGCCGTGGCCTTGGCCGCTCTGATGCAAAAATCCGTAACTCCGCGGGAATTCGGCAAGTTGGCCAAACGGTTAAAATTGGCGAACCACGTTACAGATACGGGCACTTGGGTTTTAAAAAACGCTGCAACCCTTTCCCAAGCCACGGAACTGCCCTGGTCGGACATCCAACCCCTACTCATTCAACCTGCCTGCCCTGTTGCCGTCGGTTTCCTCGAAGCTCAAGGTGGCGCGGAGGCCGCCGTCAGTTTTTGCCGAGAAAGACTGGAATGGGCGGCGGAACGGCTCAATCCGGCTCCGCTGTTGGACGGAAATGTGCTCAAGAATCTGGGAATTCAGGCAGGCCCAGTGTTTAAGCGGATATTGGATGAGACGCGAAATGCGCAATTGAACGGTGAGATTGTCACGCAAGAGGAAGCGATCACGCTCGCTCATCAATTATCTAGCAGCTGAGACCCCTCATTCCGTAGGCCCGAAAGTGTATATCGCTGATTTTGAGCTTTTTTTTGTCGATTTGGCCACTCGCATCTCAGCCGCGAATCGGGAACAATACCGGTTTCCAGTATCAGCAAGATACCATCATTCGCCCACGATTTTTCTTAATCCGGAGCCATTCCCGTGTCTAATTTGTGTGTGATCGGTCTGCAATGGGGTGACGAAGCTAAAGGTAAGCTAGTCGACTTAATGACCGAACGGTTTGACATCGTGGTGCGATACCAAGGTGGAGCAAACGCAGGCCATACCGTCGTCGATGGTGACCAAACTTACAAATTACATCTCGTGCCCAGCGGCATCCTCAATCAATCGGTGACCAACGTCGTGGCGCCGGGTGTGGTGATTCACCCTGAGACTCTGTTGGGAGAAATTCGCGGATTGCAGGAACGCGGAGTAGATGTGGCCAGCAATTTGATGCTCAGTGAACGGGCTCATATTGTCTTTCCCTGGCACGTCGAAGAAGACAAAATTTCAAATACGCCAGAGCCCGGCGAAGAATCAATCGGAACAACGTTGCGTGGAATCGGACCTTGCTATCGTGACAAGGTCGGTCGCAAACACGCGCTGCGACTCGGAGATTTACTGCGAGATGATTTTGCCGAACGGGTGCAGCAAATTTGCAAATACAAAAATCGGTTTTTAGCGGAGTTCAGCGATGAGGGTGGATCTTTGGATGCCACTGAAATCACCAATCGTTACCGCGAATTGGGTCAACAACTAGCACCCTTGGTGGCAGACACCAATCACTTTCTATTGGACGCCGTCGAGCAAGGTAAGTCCATCCTTTTCGAAGGGGCCCAAGGAGCTTTGCTAGATGTCGATCACGGCACCTATCCCTACGTCACCAGCAGCAACAGTTCAGGCGTCGGCGTACCCACAGGCTCGGGATTACCTCCGCGTTGGATCCACAAAGTGATCGGGGTTGCCAAATGTTACAGCACACGTGTTGGAGGAGGCCCTTTTCCAACCGAACTGGACAATGAGATCGGCGAACATATTCGACAATTGGGAAATGAATTTGGCACCACCACCGGGCGCCCCCGACGGTGTGGTTGGTTCGACGCCGTCGCCGTGCGGTACACCGCTCGGCTAAGCGGCGTTGATGCCCTATCGATGATGATGCTGGATGTACTCAGCGAGTTGGAAGAGATCAAGATTTGCACAGCCTATAAAATCAATGGCCAACTGGTGAAGGATTTCCCCAGTCACGTTGATGATCTGCGTGATGTTGAGCCGGTATTCGAGTCGCTGCCGGGTTGGCAGCAAGATGTCACCGGAGCACGTAGTGTCGATGATCTACCCGAAAATGCGGTCAATTACGTACGCCGAATCAGCCAACTCCTTGGCATTCCGGTAGAGGTGATTTCGATCGGTCCCGACCGAGCCCAGACGATTTTCTGTAAGGAAGCAGTCTCCTTGGTTGGGTAAGGTGGTTTTTGTTAAAATCCGTTCAGCAACTTATCACGCGAAACTAACACGATTACGCGAGAAACCGTGGCGACAGCACCCGTTCCTGACTCCAAAAACTCCGCGGCAGATTTTGCCAACGAGCAAATCCCGCAGCATGTGGCGATCATCATGGATGGCAATGGACGCTGGGCGCAACGAAATAACTTGCCGCGGATCGAAGGCCACCGACGTGGCTCGCAAACGGCAAACCGAGTAATCGAAGAGTGCCAAAAACTAGGCGTTCAGCAATTAACGCTGTATTGTCTTTCCAATGAAAATTGGAAAAGACCTGCGGCCGAGCTGGATTTTCTGATGCACCTACTACAGCAATTCATGATCGAATCGCGTGCAGAGATGATTGAGCGGAAGATCAAATTATCCGTCATCGGCCGACGTGATAAATTACCAGGCCAAGTCCAAAATGAAATGGACAAGTCAATTGAGATGACTCGCGAATTTGAAGACTTTTGCTTGTGCCTTGCAATCAATTACGGATCACGTCAGGAAATTGTGGACGCAGTCAAAATAATCGCCCAAGAATCCGCCGCCGGTGAATTGGACCCCGCCACGATTGACGAGGCAAAAATATCGCAGAGCCTTTACACCAACGGCATGCCTGATCCAGATTTATTAATCCGAACAGCAGGAGAGATGCGACTTAGCAATTACCTGTTGTGGCAGAGTAGTTATGCGGAACTTTGGGTTACCGATCGTTGTTGGCCGGAGTTTCGCAACGAAGATTTACACGCGTCCTTTCAGGACTATTCAAATCGAATCCGCCGTTACGGCGGTTTAGTTTGAAGGAAGGAAACCGACGTGCTGCGCTGGCGTCTTATTTCAGCAACCATCATCATTTCAGCCATCCTGTTGCTGATTGGATTGGATTTCTACCTCGGTTCTAGTGCTGCGCTAGATCGACCCGGACTGATCATTGCCTTGATGGCCATGACCGTTGCCTTGATGGCTTCGGGCGAGATTCTTTATTTTGACGAAGCGGGAAACAAGAACGTTAAACACTGGGCGGTCTACCTCGGGACGTTCATGGTGGTCGGTCTATCGTTTGTACCTTTGCTGTACGAGAACTACCCGGCCGATTGTTCGGTCGGTCGTTTGGGATGGCCGCTGTTTGGAATATCAGCGGCGGTAGGCTTGGCATTCATAAGCCAAATGATTGGTTACAAACAGGGTGACCAAGTCATGGATGATGTTGCGAAGACCATCTTGATTGTGGCCTATATCGGGCTGCTTATGAGTTTCTGGGTCCCTTTGCGAAATTACCTCAATAACCAATGGGGGTTGATCGCGTTCGCCTCACTTTATATTCCAGTAAAGATGTCGGACACGATGGCCTATACGGTCGGTAAAATGATCGGCCGCAATAAACTAGCCCCACAACTCAGTCCCGGAAAAACCATCGAGGGTGTCGGAGGGGGCGTACTTGGTGGGTGCCTTGGAGCCATATTTGTTTTCTATGTAATGGCCCCCTGGATTACCGGCCAGCCCACAGGAGCGTCACTGGGTCTGATCCTCATATTTGGAGTCGTCATCACCATCGTGGGCATCATTGGTGACCTCAGCGAATCGCTGCTCAAACGAGATGGCGGGGTAAAAAACTCAAGCCGTTGGTTACCCGGTCTGGGCGGTGTCATGGATATCATCGATTCGATCTTGGCAGCGGCCCCGGTTGTTTATGCATTTTGGCTGACCGGTTGGTTTGACCCCGTTTCCGGCAGCTGATAAGCCAAACGCTAATCGTGATGGCAGCTTTCCCGGATTCCCTGAATAATTGGCCTAATCAGGTGGGAACGTCCATGCCACCCGAACCGATCCAATCGTTTTATCTCCTTTCCTGACAGCAGTTTCCATCGAGACCACGCGTTTCGTATCCCAACGCTGTTGCAGAATCAGTTATATTTAGGTGAGTGCAAAAGGCCCAGGTGTGGTGGCTCAATCGCCACTGCAATTTTAATGACCGAAGCTACAATTTCATCGATCGAGCCGCAGCTGGTACTGCCACTTTTCGGCGCAAAAGATCAACACCTGAAACGTCTCCGCAAGAGGTTCGAAGTCGACATCGTTCATCGCAACGGTCAGATTCGCATCCAAGGCACGGCAGATGGCGTCGCTCAAGCCACCGCCGCGATTGAGAAGCTAACACACATTCTGCGCAGACGCGGCAGTCTCACACCCGAGCTGTTTGACGATACGATTGCCATCGTCACCGGCGAGGCCCCTCCTTTGGTGCGTCCCAGTTCCATCGAGACCATGCAAGTAGGTTTCGAAATCAATCCTCGCACCGATGGCCAAGCGGCTTACGTCAAAGCCATGCGAAATCACGACATCGTGTTTGCCGTCGGCCCAGCCGGTACCGGCAAGACGTACCTGGCTGTGGCACTGGCCGTGGAGGCGTTGAAGCGTCAAACAGTCCGCAAAATCATCCTTGTTCGCCCTGCGGTTGAGGCTGGTGAAAATCTCGGGTTCCTGCCTGGTGATCTACATGAAAAAATCAATCCTTACCTGCGTCCCCTGTTAGATGCCGCTTATGAGATGATCGGCTTTGATCAAATCCAGAGGATGGTGGAACAGGATGTCATTGAGATCGCCCCGCTGGCCTACATGCGGGGCCGAACTTTGAACGAGGCGTTTATCATTTTGGACGAAGCCCAAAACACAACGACATCGCAAATGAAAATGTTCCTCACTCGCATGGGTGAGCATTCGCGAATCGTGGTTTCCGGTGATCCGACCCAAGTCGACTTGCCTCGTCAAACAGAAAGTGGATTACGCGATGCCATGCAACGACTCAAACAAATCGACGGAATCAAATTCACGCAATTGACGGCAGCCGATATAGTGCGACACCCATTGGTGCAAGAAATTGTGGACGCCTACGATTCCGATTCAGAACATTTTTGATCCCAGCCCGACTCTCATCGTTCGAAACAAAACCAGACCAATTTATTAGTAAAACGAACATCGGTCGGAACGACCTACCGCATAAACATGGCTAATCCCAACTCCAACAAACCCACAAGATGGACCGCACCCGCCCCCCAGCGGCCGTTGGACATCCTGTACGAACGCCTGAAAAGTACTGAGGTTTGGGCACGCGTCGGGTTATGTACGGTGACGGCACTTGTGCTGTGGCTGGTATCTGGAGGCTGGGCTCCCAGTTTCCCCTATCGAGCTCGACAAGCTCCCCTGCACAACCTGCACGCGCGAACGACGTTCGAGTATTACGATGTGCTGGAAACCAATCGTTCTCGAGATCGCGCTCAGCGGACGGCCATGGCCTATTACTCCAACGATGAAAAAGCAATCAACGAGTTGAGACAAGCGTTGGTCGATCGTATTTTTCAAATTAAAGACAAGAGCTTCGACCAGATCGAAGGGGATGCCTGGAAAGATTTTCTCGGACAGGAATTTCAAACGAAACCCGAAAAAGCGACACAACCTCACCCAGATGAAGTCGTGACATCGGAAGAGGGTGGCGAAATCACGGAAAATTCGGATCCGACGGAATCCTCAACTCCCGAAGATTCTCTCGAAAAACAGGCCTTCGAAAAATTTGCAGCGGCCATTCAAAACGACACGTCGTTGGAAGCTTTACAGTTGGGATTAGAGACTGCGTTGCTTCAGGTAACCAAAACAGGCCTGCTCAAAAACTTGGAACATGAATTTGGCGAAGGCAGTAGCCAGCAAATCAAAGTGTTTCCTTTGGGTAACGATTCATTCGACGACACCTCGACACAAATTGTCGACGTGTCTCAAGTGCGTATCGGAGAAATTGCCGATGGCCTACGTTCACGGATAAGCACCTCCCTGGACAACCAGGAGAGTATCATCGAACCCAGTTATGTCGCGGATCGACTTTACGATTGGCTTGAGCCACGTTTACCCACAACATTGAAACTGGACAAAGTGGCGACGGAGCGTTCCAAACGCATGATCGCCAAGAAGACGCCGAAGGTATACAAGCAATTTACGCCGGGAAGCCCACTGGAGATGCAGGATCTCAATGCGGCCGATGCCAGTGTAATTAGCGCCGGGCGTCCCCTGAATGACGAAGATATTGCTTTGTTGGTCGCCGAACACTCGGCCTTCATCAAATCGATGACGCTGGGCGACAAGATATTTTTTACATTCGCCAACTGGGGGATGTACCTCGCTGTATTCTCATTGCTTTGTGGCTACCTTTATTACCGTGACCGCACTCTGATTGACGATCTTCGACAATTCGCAATGTTGTTGGGATTGTTCATGGTGACGGTGATCGCAGCTTGGGTGCTCGCGATCAATATGCACTGGCGGGCAGAAATTGTTCCCATTTGCATGTTCGCTATGACGATTTCAATCGCCTATCATCGCGAACTGGCGCTGTTACTGAGCGCTTTTGCCGCCCTCGTGTTCACGGTTGCCCACGGTTATGGACTGGATAACTTTGTGGTTTTAACTGCGACTGCCTTTGTCGCCAGCTTGCTTTGCGGCCGTATCCGAAGTCGCACTCGCCTCGTTTACATCGGACTCATTTCTGCCGCAGTGGCATTTCCCACCACCATCGGGATTGGGACCATTACGGGTCAGCCTCTGGGCAGCCCCCTTTTCCTGGACGGCGTTTGGTTCGCCGGCGGCGCCTTGCTGGCCGGCCTTTTCATGACTGCCCTGTTACCGTTTTTAGAACAATGGTTTGGGATAGAAACTGACATCAGCTTGCTCGAATTAAGCGACGCGAACCATCCACTTCTGAAACAACTCGTGCAGCGTGCTCCCGGTACTTACAACCACAGCATCAACGTCGCTTCGATTTCCGAAGCCGCGGCCGAAGCCATCGGCGCTAACGGGTTACTTTGTCGAGTGGGAGCTTATTTCCACGATATCGGAAAGATGCGAAAACCGGAATACTTCATCGAGAACCAAGGTATCGACGGCAATAAACACGACGATCTAGTGCCGACCATGAGCACGCTGGTCATTATTGCCCACGTGAAAGATGGCGCCGAAATGGGTCGGAAAAACTTTCTGCCTCAAAGAATTATCGACATCATCGAACAGCATCACGGAACCACTCTGGTCGAGTATTTCTATAATCAGGCCACCCGAAAGCAGGAAGAAAACGACGATTCCACCGATATCGAGGAGGCGGACTTCCGTTACCCAGGTCCCAAACCTCAGACGCAAGAAGCCGGGGTCGTTATGCTTTCCGACGCGGTCGAAAGTGCCAGTCGCGCACTGCGGGAACCCACGCCAGCCCGACTGGAAAGTCTGGTTCAAAGCATTTCCAAAAAGAAACTGGACGACGGACAATTCGATCAATGTTCATTGACACTTCAACAACTACGTAACATAGAAAAAAGCCTGATCAAATCGCTTAATGCGATGTATCATGCCCGAGTGAAATATCCAGACCATCAACAACCCGCCTGATTTTTCAGGTGAGATAGACATTAACCAACAGGTCGATTTTGAAATCGATCAAAACGCCATTCGTACAGTGGTGTCCGCCATCCTGTGCGATCATGGGTTTCATGATGGTGCCATCAGCCTGGCAATCGTCGACGATCCGACCATCCATCAATTGAATGTCGCATACCTTCAACATGACTACCCGACCGATGTGCTGAGTTTTACCCTTGCGTCAGATCCCGAGCGGGGCTGGCTGGAAGGCGAAGTAATCGCCAGTTCTGAAACTGCTGAATCCGTCGCGCAGGAATACCACTGGCCGGCGGCCACGGAATTGATTCTGTACTTTATTCATGGCACGCTTCATCTGGTGGGAATGGATGATGCCACATCGGAATTGCGACAGAACATGCAACACATGGAGACCAAGTACCTGCAATTACTGGGTCTGCGGCGTCCGACCGGCGATGAAAGTGAGGTCTCATGACGCCTAACTGGCTTTTTGCAATTTCCATCTTTGCCATTTTGATCGCCTCGGCATCAGCGACAGCGGTTCAGGTCCTGCATGAGTTCTACCGACACAAGCTGGAAGAGTATTGCCGACGGCGCGGTAACCTGGACTGGCACACTCGCATCATTGAGCTGCGTGAGGAACTGGCTCTTGGAGCCAGCACACTGCAAATGATTAGCATCGCTACCGCAATTATCTGCGGCATGATTTCGTTCTATCACAATCGCTCAATTGACACGACCTCTTGGTTCGCTTTGCTAGGCCTCATCGGGCTTTGGTCATTAATTCTCTTGGCCGCGAATTGCTGGATTCCGTGGGGTGTGCGGAAAATTGCCGCACCTTCGTTCCTATATCGGACTTGGCGACTATGGTGGGCGGTCGCCCTGATGTTAGCTCCGTTAACAGCGGGGGTCGAAGTCGCTTCCACACTTTTCCAACGCATCACGGGGAAAGAAGAAGTACCTGAGAGCGAAGAAGAGACTTTCGAAGAAGAAATCAAATCCATGGTATCGGAAGGGGAACACGATGGCATGCTCGACCATGATGCTCGCGAAATGATCGAAGGCGTATTCGAACTCGACGACAGCGTGGTCGGCAAGGTCATGACGCCGCGTTCCAAAGTCGATGTCGTGGATGTGGGCACCTCACTGACGGAAGTCACGCGACTGACGGCTGAGAACGGCCGGACGAGACTGCCAGTGATCGAAGGGCAATTCAAAAACGCGAAAGATGTCATCGGAATCCTGTTCGCGAAAGACCTGCTGGCACAGCAAGTGATCGAACCGGAGTCCCGAAAAAGCTTGCGGGAACTTGTGCGTGACGTGATGGTCGTTCCCCAGACAAAACTACTAGATGAGATGTTGCAACAATTTCTCGATAATCGCACTCACATGGCCATCGTCGTCGACGAATATGGATCGGTTGCCGGCGTGATTACCATGGAAGATATCCTCGAAGAGATTGTCGGCGAAATCGTTGATGAGAAAGATGATGAACAGCCCGAAGATGGCCAAATCATTTGGATTCACGAGAAAGTGGTCGAAGTGGATGGAACGGTTCGCATCGACAGGCTTAACGACGAACTGGGCCTCGCACTACCTGAAAATGGTGAATTCGATACACTTTCTGGCTTAATCATGAGCTCGCTGAAGACGATACCCAAACGCGGACAACAATTACAACTTGATGACGTCCAGGTTAATATCGAACAAGCCAGCCGACGCTCAATTGAGAGGGTGCGACTGACCATCCTCGATGCAAACGGCTTTCCCAACGGGGATGATCAATAACTTCAATGGTGAATACACATGAGCGATCGTTTGGAAGAAAAAATCATTGACTTGGAAATTTCACTGGGGTTACTGCAGCGAGATTTCGAAAAACAAAACGAAGTGCTACTGGCAAACACGCGGACGTTGCAGCAAATGGAATTAAGCATCAAACGCCTTTTTGATCAGGTCACTAACCTGCATGCCAGTACGGATAATCAGCGGACCCTCGAAGACGAAAAACCGCCGCACTATTAAACGATTTGCCGAAAGCTGCTGGCTCTGCGAATCCGCGGAACGCGGAAATACCGACGTGCCTCATTCTGGAACGCCGCCAAACTGCCGGCTTCGCAGCCGCGTCTAAATCCAATCCAACCGGCTCAGGTATTCACCACTCTCGCCAAGTAAATAAGAAAACCCATCCAAAGCACAACCAGCATGGCTAGAACGACCAGTATTTTGGGTTGGCGTGGGGCAGGGCGACGAAACGTCTTTTTCGGGGCAGCGACCTCGACGATTTCTGTTTTCTGCGCAGCTTCTCCAGCACCTGCGTTCCGCTGCTTGCCGCGTTTTTTCTCCGGCCGATTCTTCGCAAGCCGATTTTTTTTCTTTGCAGCAGTCAAAAGATTAGGATCCTGAAATCTTCAGTTCGTAGTCTCGTTCAAATGCACTCGCAAAGTCATAAACGTCATCAAAATGCTCACGACAGTCATTGGTTGATTTTTTCATCAACCCGACTTCAATCATATTGTAAACGATGTTACCGAAATCTTGAGTTTGCGTGATCCCCCATTTCTCGAGCACCAACCGCGCCATATAGCCAAACTCATTGATCGCATAAACGCGAATCGCATCGCACAATTCTTGGCCGGTTAAATGACGCTCCTTGTGCGGCGTCAAATCCTCTTGTGTCGCATCCAATTCAAGTTGCAAATCAGGTTCTTCGGCGACGGTTTCATTACCGAGGTTTAAGACATTAGACGCGTAAGCAAGTCCTTCCCGAACAAAGATATAAGCTTCCAAGGGATACCGCGTATCCCGATCAAGCAACCGGTGCAAAGCGTAAATTTCTTCTTCCATAGCTTCGTCAAAAAACCTTTTTCTCGCGGGATGTTTTGCCGTACCACTCTGGACAGGTTGCCCGCACGGTCCAGCCCAACATGTTAACTCTTTTTGGGTTTATTCTTTTTGATCACGGACAGTACATCGCTGGCGTCGATCAAGATTCGTCGATGATCTTCCGTTTCCACCAACACCTGTTGGGCGAGGATTTCATGGCCAAGAACACGGGCGCGACCCGTATTGGTGACCACTTCGACGCCGATCCTTGGCAATTCCTTTTGCAGTTCGTCATACGTATCGTACTCATACCGCAAACAACATTTCAAACGCCCACAACGTCCGGAGATTTTAGTGGGGTCGAGCGTTGCTTTTTGAATCTTGGCCATTTTCATGGAGACGGGTGGCATCGAAGAGAGGTGGGTATTGCAACAAACGGGTTTCCCACAATCTCCATAATCGGCCAACAATTTCGCTTCATCCCTGACACCAATTTGCCGCATCTCAATACGAGTCTGGAATTCGCTGGCAAGCGATTTAACCAATTCCCGGAAATCGATGCGTTGTTCGGCAAGGTAATACACGATAACCCGCTCGCCGCCGAACAAATGTTCAATCTCAACTAACTCCATCTCCAATTGAAATTTCTCGATATGCCGTTGGCAAATCTTGAGTTTCTCGTCGCGGCTATCTTGCAAATGTGCAAACTCGTTAAGGTCTTGCTCCGTCATGCCGCGGAGTATCTGACCAGAGGAGGTGTCGTCAAGATGCGACAGAGCGTCCTCGGTTGCTTCGCAAAGCACGGACGCTGTCTCCAACCCTCGGTTGGATCGCACGATCACACTGGAGCCCCGCTGGAAGGCATCGCTGTTCGCCCGCGAGTGGAACACTCCCAGGTTACGCATCGAACCGTATCTTACGACGTAACTGGCCACGTTTAGATATTACCTCAGTCGCGAACAACGCAATGTTGTTTGCAAAAATTACTCGGGGACCCACAACTTGGACGTTCCTTCGGCATCGCCAGCGGCATCGGGTCCGCTGTCGGGCGTCCAGATTTCGCTGCCGCCTGCCGCCGCTGCCACGGGTTCAGCAGGGCCTGCACCGGCGGTTCGCATGCGGCCATCTTGCCCCATAATTCCGAACCGTTGCAATACAGAAGCCAAACGATATTGATTTTGTGGATCCTGAAGGTGGCTGGCTTGCAGCACTCGGAGCAACTCTTGGCAGCCCTCAGGGCGGTTCCGTTCCAGCCTTAGTTCGAGCTCATCAATCAATAATCCACCGATGGGGCGTTGAGCCGACGTCGCATGCTTGCGAGCCTTCTGCATCAACTCCAAGGCCTCGTCGGTATCAGCACACATGCGTGCCAACATGACCAATATCATCTCGAACCGAATGTACTTTTCCATATCAGGTCGCGACAAGATCACCGGCCCTGCCGCGCGAAGAATCGGCAAATTGCCGCAACTGCTGGCCATCACGTAGGCTTTGATCAGCGACTCGTCCGGCAGGGTTGAAAAATCAACCCGCTGCATTTCAATCGGTGACAGGCGATCAAATTCCCGGGATTCCAAATCGACAGCTTGCGGTTCGGGAACATTGAGTTGCCCACGCAGCCGATTGAAATCAAACCCATCAGCTGCCAACGCATCAGCGCCTTGTTCGACCATCAAGACCAATGCGGCCAGATTCCGTCGACCGTTTTCATCTCCAGCAACGTCAGCTGGTGTCTGACCGTCAAGCACTCGGAAGGGGATGGTGGGAAATTTCTCTAAGTACTCTCGGTCGCGTTGTCGTTGCACAAACGCGTGCCGTTCCTCGATCGACATGTCAGGGGGGAGATGCCATTTCACGCTCATCTCATGATCGAGAATGCTGATCTGCTCCACGACTTGTTCATCAATGCGTTCTACCAGCGTATCGCCGAGGACTGCATGCAAGTGAGTCAAGGTTTGATCGTAATCAGCATCCCGAATGATGAAAAAGTCAACGCGTGGATCACGATCGGTTTGGCGACCATAAACCAGCAATTCCCCAATCACGATGGGATAGGCGTCGCCCTCCGCATCGGCCACCTGACGGACTTCATCAACATCCAGCAACAGAAAACCGGATTGCGGCGGCGGTGCTTGGGGATCAACGAAGCTATGGCTAAAAATCGAACCTGTGATCAAGCGTTGACTGGCAATTGATTTTTCATTCAGCTGTTCGACATCATCCAGCGAGTAGGAGATCTTTACGAAATCATACGCGCCTGTGATGGGCTCGTCATCAATCGCAAACCGCGTAGCTAAGGCCTCCACCGCTCGATCAAAGTCGAGCGAGTCCAATTCCGAGTATTGTTGCAAGGCCAGTTCAGAGCGGGCTCCATCGGCCAAATACAGCGACCAAATGGCGATCGCGTAAACGATTTCCGCGTGTCCCGGATTAGCGGCATTCAATTTTTCGGCCAAAAATCGGGCGGCTCTCCAGCGGCCGACGGAAGCAAACTTCCACGCGTTAAGAAACTTGTCTGTCCATGATTCACCGTCGCTTTCCGGTGCCGGTACTGGAAATTCAGATTTCAGTAACAAGGGTATTTCGGGCGACCGAAACGACTGCATGATCAACTGGGCGGAGACGTCGTCTTCCCCACTCTTCAGCTCAGAGGCAAAGATCAAGTGCGCGCGACCTGCCACCACCTGTCCCTGCGACATCAACAACATGCCAACTGTACGAAAGGCAGTTGCCATCGTCACGGGTACTTCCAAATTCGTACAGGCATCCAAGCCGGTCTGTAACGCGTCGACGGCATCGGCTGCTCGCCCCTCCGCCGCACACAGGAGTGCTTTGTGTTGATAACCGAGCGTATTACGAGGATTCAGTTGTAGGAATTGGTCGTTAGCCTCTTCCGCTCGTTCGTATTCACGCGAGTGCAGTAAAACGTGAGTTTGCAATCCTAAAAGACAAGCTTTGGGTCCATGCTTCTCGAGCAGTCGTGACAACTTCTCCAGCGCTGCAGAGGCCTGCTTGCTGCGATGCAGCGTAAGCACTTGATTGAGATCCGGCAGGATATCCTTCGAGCAACAGAATTTGATCTTCTTGCCCGATTGGCAAGGGCATGCCTTGTATATATCGATGTCCATGATTTTGGCTTTTTTTCAATTTATGGTCTGGGAGCGTATCTCGTCCCTCACCAGAATTTATTCGATTAACAAGCCAAAAGATACCCAGTCCTGAAAAAGGCATGGCTAGTCACGAGGGCTAGAAGCCCTGAATAGGGCAAGAATTTATTCCGAAATGGAACGAGCGAGCCATGCAGGCACAAATTCTCGTTGCCATGGAATGATTCAGCGTTTCAGCAGACGTTTCAGAACAGGCTTTACTTGCCCCCAGAGAGCCAACGCGCCTCTGGACCCCATTTGGGTGGCGATAACGTAGCGGTACCGTCGAACGGTCTCATCGCACCACTTAGAGGTTGCCTGGCTTAACTCCCCGACGGTATCGACTCGCTGAATTTCGTCGCTGCTGAACCAATGTTGCAATTGAAAATAGGTAATTATTTGCCCGGGACTGAATTTGGAAAATTCCGGATCAAAGCCAATTTTATAGGAATAGTAGGTGCCGTGGGAACGAAACCCAATTTCAAAGGCGATGGCACGGTCGTCAAGCTTCAGAAACTGAATTTCCAACATCCCCTGCGCCGCCAAATCTTTTAGCGACCTGGTAAAAAAATCTCGAATGCAAGGATTTGAATTCAGCGAAGTCTGCTGCTCCCCTTTCCAACCCATGTGTTCGAGTTGGAGAGCCGTTTCAATACAGCGTTCCAAGTCAGGCGTATTGGAGAAATTAATGTGACGTTCAAAATTGACTTTGCCGATGGCATTGAGTTGCCGCAAGCGGGAGTTTATTTTCTTGCGAAATCCTTTAGATCGCTGCGCCCAAAAAACATCCCAATCCCCGTCCGTTAGAATAACTCCCGTTTCAAATTGCAACTGTCGTTCAACTCGACAACCCCAGGCACGTAGATCGCTGCATACCTGTTGCCATTCCTCAGAAACAACCATCCAGTCAAGACACACGCACGAACCCGGTAGGGCCATCATTTGCCTGGCTAGTTCATTTGAAATATCAGGCGACCAAAGTCGATGGTCGGCCAACAAGCCGCCGCACTGCACCCACGGATTATTGGGAGCAGCCCAGTACGAAAATACGCCCCATCGTTTCTGCGGTACCAATACCATACCCGCGGCTATTGTACCGCTGACGGACACCTGAAGACGCCGCAGATCGCTCTTGTCAAACGCATCACCAAAATCAACGAGCGTTTCCAGGCGAGCCAACGGACTGGCATCTCCACTGCGGTCCCAGAGTTCATTCCAGGGGTTTTCAAAGTGGCGATCCCGCTCGGACGCTTTTTTTTCTAAACGCTGTATCATCTAACCCTGTTCCTGGCAGCCTTTCGCTTGAGAGGCCCAGTTTCGCAAATGGCGTCCCGCGTTGACCAGCGAATAACGAAGATTGGATGACAGTTTATTGGGGACAAGGCGCGTCCGATAAAGTTCCGTTCGCTCCGCGTTCCAAAAGCGTTTGTAGGGTTCGTCCCCGCGGAGAAAATCAAACCATGTGTAAGGTTGCTGGATGGCCGCGTGGATGGCGGAGCAAAAGTTAATGTGACCGGGTTCCAGCGCTAGACGCTCCGGATCCACGCCTGTTTGATACAAACAAATCGTATCGCCGGCTGAATATCCAAGATTACAAGCGAGTGGACGACCTTGGTGATCGACGATGTTGATTTGAGCCCGGCCTGATTCCGCCAAACGGAGCGTAGCTGTCTTTAAGAACATCGAGAAATTGGGATTGGCGAAACAACCAGGCTGCCCAAGACTCTGCCGTCGGCGCTGATGCAAATCCACAAAATCTGGCCACACCTGGTCGATCTCTTTGGCGCTTTTCGCTAACCGTGATTCGCACTCCCCAGAAGTAATTCTCCGCATTGCTTTCTTTGTTTTGCGGCGAAATGATTTCCGCAAGGAAGCTTGGAAATCGTCCCAAGTGGCGGGCAATTTCGTTTTCCAGGCACCGCCAATGACTTCCTGGATGTGATCCCCAAACGAATCGCCGGCGCGAGCACGCAATGCATCCACTACCGGTTCGTCAGCAAGGTGGCCTTCAATTTCAAGTAAATCCAAATTCGCAAACAGAGAATGATCGGAGGAGACCACCTCTAGTAATTTCTCTGCAACGATTTCCTCCATCCCCTCAATCGACACGATACTGACATAGTCCGAGCAAGTCATCCCGTTCCCAAGCGAACTGATCACTCGGCCGCGACCCGTCGATTTTGACTTGTACCAAGGTGCCAAGCCCACCCACGCGCCGGATAAATCCTGCACGACGATAATCGCGAGTTCTCCGGCGTCACTAAATTGTTCCCACCATGAGTACATCCACTCCCAACGCTGAAAGAGACGGTCGCCGACCAACTCATTCCAAGATTCACGTGAGGCCGCAAATTCTTCCGTCGTCGTAATAATGCGATTGATAAAGGTGAGGTTTTGCATGGCAATCGTTCGGATTTCAGGTGGTGGATGCAGGAACAGTTTCGCGTCGAGACGCGATATTTTCTTTCAGGCCAACCCAACGACGGCGAAGCCAAGCGGTCACCGGACCCTCAATTTTGTAGGTCACGAAAGTGGAAACGGCGATCACGAAAACGATCCCAGCCAACATGGATAAGAGAGGCGGAACCCCGGCGTGATTTACGTGATAGATAAACACGCAACCAAGGTTATTGTGGAGAAGGTACAGGGCGTACGAAATTGTGCTCACAAAAACCAACGGTCGACATCGCAAAAGTGGAACCCTTCCGTAGGCGCTGGCTGCTAACAAGACGAACAAGATCAACGAAGCCACCGGATTATGATTGAGTCGATCCACATAGTGAAAAACAAAAAGACTCGAGAAAATGCCGATCACATTCAGGCTCAGCTTGCCACGCTCACAGCGAATCTCATTTAGGAGAACGCCTACTAAAAAGAGTGGCAGGTATTCCAAAATCATCACATCGCGGCAAAGCGTCATCCATCCTAACAACATGGGATCATGGCTGCGTTCAGCCAAAAAGTTGATCGACGAACAGGTGACTAACGACAAAGCCAGTAGCCACATTACCGTGCGGAAGGGCGTCTCCAGTGCTCCGGTCATAAACATCACCAGAATCATGCAGTAAAACAGAACTTCTACCTGCAGCGTCCAAGTAACAGGCTCCATGCATTCGTAACCAAATAGATTTGGCATGATGCTCAGGTTAGCCGCCACTTGCTCGGGCGAGTACGAAACAAGGGTCAGCGGAGCAATCCCCACGATCAGTAAATTAATGACAATTACGGACCAATAGGTGGGGCAAATTCGCATGATTCGAGCCGCCAGAAAATCTGCAGATTTTCGCTTCCGCAAAAGAGTCATGGCGTTCACGAAACCACTGAGCATGAAAAACAGCTGCACACCGTATTTCCCAAAGGGGAAATCAAAACCCAAAGGGGTCGTGTAACCATATTTGACGGTGTAGACGTGCGTGAAATGAAATAACACCAGATTGAGCGCCGCAATCGCTCGTAATGAATCGAGTTCGACAATCCTCTTCGTCTTCGCCTTGACCTTCGGAGGATCGGAAACAGGACAGACCGTTAATGCGTTGGACATAAAGCTATGTAGGTTGGGCTACCGGGATGGATGGACCTACCGATAAAGGCAAATCCTGGGCCGTCGTCGTTCCCATCACTGAATCTCCTGCGGGACCGGGAAATCAGGGACAGAATTAATATTGCTGGTCTGGTGTGATGCGACTTGTGGCGAAAACGCATCACGCTGTCGGTTCGTGTCAACGTCAACTTCGGGAAAACACCTCAATGCTCGGAGTTCTCTCAATAATTCAAGGTTTGCAAGCCGCCGATTGATAGCGTGACCGCCCTCAAATCAAAGCATTTCACAATTCTGCAATTGTTCTATTGACCCGTTTCGGACGATCCCATAATCTCCGCCAAGTCGCGTAGGACAAACAACAAAACAACCTAAGGAACGAATCCTGTATCAGTAGCAAAATGGTTTTTGACCGTTGGCTAATCAAAGTGAATTCGCAAGAAGCAAGGAAGCGACCTGTAACTCATTTCTGATACGCGATTTTTTCCACCGGTGATCAGAGCACGGAAGCTTCTGATCTACCGACCAATCGCTCTCGGGAAATCACGGATCATCCTCAGCCCCCCTTGGATGTCTGTATTTCCGAGAGCATTTTTTTT
>CAJQPP010000150.1 GCA_905480235.1 uncultured Pirellulaceae bacterium | reverse complement strand
CTTCGTCTTTTCGATGGATCTAGATTTCGACCAGCTCAACAGCATTCAGGTGTATTTCCCGAAGGCACTCGATCAGCGAATCGTTTCGCAAAAGGGGTGCTTTACGATCCAGCCACTACCAAAAGCGTGTGATCCGTTCTCAGCCCTGAACGAGGATCAGCTACTCATGGATGAGGGACTGCGCAGCCTGAACAGGATCATCATTCCAGATGATGTGGACCTTAAGGCGCAGTTGATGCTTGAGGTGAATAAGCTCGGAGTGGATGGGGGCTTCATCTATCCAGGTCTCGACGGGTTAAGTCGCCAGATCACGACAGACCTGCACGGTGACTTCCTACGGATGTGATTAGCGCAAGTAGAACACCGCGAATGCACTTGAAAAACCAATTTGGGTCCAAAACGGTCTAGAACCCGTGGGGCAAAAAAATCAGCCGACACTTGGACCTGAAAAATCGGCATTTTTATCGCTCAGTTGGTCAACATTTTAATCAAGACCGCGGGTGACTCAACGCCAACCAGGCTATTGAAACAGTTCGGAAAGCGAGATCCCAACGCGCGTTGGAAACAGCAGCACAAGAAGAATTCATCCGTCGTTTTGATCCCGCTTCAACATAGATGAGAGCGATCTTCTCGCAGCGCTTTTTTGCGTGCGAGAACTTCTGTTTCAACGCAATTAAAATGGGTTATTGAAGATGCGACCACATTAGGTTGAAATACCCTGCACATGCAGCGGTACTCAATGGAGAAGAACGACGAAAGGACCAAGCGGAATGAGCGACGAGAAAGATTTGCGTAAACAAGTAGTATCGTATTTGCAATCAGCCGGATTGACCGAGGACACGGTCTTGTACCGAGCTACTCTTCCTGAGTTTATCCAGTCGAATAAGGCTGGCGAATCGACGATCTCTGCAAACGAGGACCCCTCCGAGGCGGTCGCCAACGTGTATGAACAGGGCCATGTCTGTCTGGCCAGGGACGTTGGGCCTGGTTTGGCATTTGTTGAAACTCTGGACAATGAGTGGAAAACAGATGATCGGAAGCTCGTGTCGATCCGGGTCAAGGACGTTTTGGAGCAAGGTGGAAAAATCTATCCGGTCGAGTCAGTAATCACCGATCGCGTCTGGTATGCCACACTTCCGCATGGTCACATTCGCGTTAGTGAACATTAGAGGTGCTAATTACCGGCTGGTTGCGTGGCGTCGTCGCGCTGACGCTTACCTGAATCTTCAAGACGCTGCAAGGCTTTACTGGCAAAGGATGTTGCCGCGGATTGCATACGATTGATCGTGGCTGCGTTTAGAGGATACCAACGGATATCTTCAAATTGGTTTCCTGGTTGAAAACTCATTTCAGCATCTTCAAAATCAAAATGCAGCAGATGAACCGATGAATCGATCCAGGCATGATCCGTTTGCCGCGGGTCGTAAGAATACCCGTTGTGGATGACTTGACTGTTCGAGAAATCCGTTTGCCACCCGGTATCGGTTTGCAAGGCCCGTTGGAGTGCCTGCCCGACGTCCTCGGCGGGAAGGACGAACGCTTTGGTGAGCCGTAGGCCGATATTGGAAGATTCACTTCCGAGCAAAATATCGTTGCCCTGTCCGGAGTGACTGACACGCGTGATAAGGGCGACAGCGGAACGGTTGCCACCCCATCGTCCCAGCAATCCGCGGCCAGCGATACCGGTTCGACCTCTAGGATTCAGAGGTCGTCCGTATTCATCTCGCGCCAGGGAAGAACTGCACTCGTCCTCGAATAGTCGGATATCCTCAGGATCCGCCCAGCCTCCCGGTATCTTGCTCGAATCGTTTGCGAGAACTAACTGGTCAACGTGGTAAGGAGGGTCGTATTCAGGACATTCCAGTGCCCATAATGACTCGTCAATTGAAATCCTTTGCCGCTTTGGATAGGAATCCGGACGTTCTCCGCGGATCCGCAGGTGAAAATCATCCCCCACGAGGTTGAACAGCAATCCTTCAGTCGAATATAGGGCGTGCATAAGCTGTGGAAATTCGCATTCGCCGCGATCTCGTTTTTTGTCAAAGCTCATCGTGTGCAACGCATAGCGCAGTAATGAAATCCGATAAATCAGCCAGTCCTCGGTCTCCTTGACAGAAAAACATGCGCTACGAATTCTCCGAACCGAATCAACGATTTTTCGAAATCGCAGATCCCAACGAACAAATCGCAGCGAGTCGGGAGACTCGTCAGGAGGAGGCGGCATTCGGTTGGCGATCAGGTGTTCTTCCAACTTCTTAAGCCGGAGTAGATCCTCACCCTCAAACTCCTTCGACATCGCAAATTTCACGTCCGACTCAAGTTTGGCAAAATCGAGTTCAATTGGATAATATCCACTGTGAGTCCAGTCAATAAACCAGATATTATCGGCCCCATCACAGATTATGTTCTGAAAATTCAAATCCCCGTGGGAAAGACAAACCTCGCTTTCCAACGCATCTTCATTAGCGGAGATCAACTTCAAAATTTTTCCAAGCCGCTTTCCCTTGCTGATTCCTTCGACTTTGACAGCCGACTGGTCCGCGTATTCAAGAATGCAATTGAGATTCATGTCGAGAAACTCAAGTTGCTCATCGGCGTGAAGTCCCATCGCGCGATAGGGCGTTACCCATGACTGAACCTTGGTATTTCGATAAAGTCGTTCAACAAGCAGTTTCAGTGATTTATCCAGTCGTCGCACAAAGACTCGGTAACTTTCATGATCCACAGCCTCCTCAAAGGTATCCTGCAACGTGGTCGGACTTCCTTCCATGGCGGCAAATTCCATGGCGACACCGACGAACTCGGCCAAGTGCACCGGGTAATCAAAAGTCGGTACATGCTTGCCCAACACGTCTTTCACCTGATGGTAACCGTCAATTTCACGGCGCATCTGTGCAAAACGATCGATCTTCAGAACCATCGGTTCCGTTTGGGCCTGTCCTTTCCAGCCTTGGGCAAGCAAGAGTGCGCTGCCGCTAAAACCTCCCTGCAACGGACGTAATTGCGCTCGGCTCCAATGCATGCACAGAAGTTGCACAATGTTTCGTTGATGATCCGTCAGAGAATCACGGACTTCAAGCGGTCCCAACTCACAGGCAACCGCTTCCAGATATTCCAGATCAGCACCGTCAAACCCGACAAAATTGGCGCACGAAGTCAAATCGACGAATACCTCGATGTCAGCGCTGGGACAGTTGTGACGAAGTGCTGAATAGTAAGCTTCGGGCGTTGCACTACCAGTCAAATGGGAGCAAATACCAACTTTTTCAAAGCCCAACACATTTCGCAAGAACGTGGCGATTCCCAGAATCCGATGCTCGGTATGGCAGCCAATCACCAGAAATCGGATTTCATGGTTCTTGTCCCGATTTTTCAATGGATCAAATCCGGTGATACTTGATACGGCTTCGCCAAAGCGTTCCCAGGGAATACCAAGCAATGAAGCCCGGACGATTTCCGCATCGCTGGCGATATCGGAGAGGCACGGAACAAAACTTTGCGATTCAGATTCCGTCGACTGAGGATCATTTTGATCAGTCGAAGGAACTTTCCGATCGAAGAAGACCAAGCCAATCTGGCAGCCATTTGATCTGGCCTTCAGGGTTGCTTTCAGAAAACTGGGCAGCGGGCCTTTGCCAATCGATTTTCCCTTTCCGAGCAACCGCTCAACTTCACGCCTGCCCACATTGAGTGGCTGTTCTGCAAATCCGATATCCGAACTCAGAAAATGCTGCGTAAGTCCATCGCCTACAATAATTGTCCACATAACCGAAATGTTCTCTCTTGCGGAAGTCGTCGCAATCAAAAATCAGAGTATAACACCATCGGCAACCAGTGCCGCAGTCATATCGGTTTTGGTCGCCGTAATTGATGCCAACAGTTCCTTGAACTCCGGATACTCACTTCGGATACGATCAAAATCGTCCTTTTCCAGGACAAACACGTCACAGTAGCTGCTGGCCCGAACAGATGCCGTCCGTCTTTCTTCCAATATCAGCGAGAGCAGGCCAAAGAAATCTCCTGCTTCCAAATGACCATGAGATTTGTCATCTTTCAGGCTCACAATCTCTGCGCTTCCTTTGCTTAAGAACATAATGGAATCGCCTTTTTCCGATTCCCGAATCAACATTGTATTGGGTGCAAACACTCGGGACTTGAGTGCGAGGAGAAGGGCGTCGCGCAGCGTATGAGAAGCGTCGCGCAGGAGCGGGACTTGTTCAACCAATTGCTGTGTGAGATGGTGCAGAATCTCGATTCGAAGAGAATTTGGCAGATCCTCCAGAAATTCGATGTCGCAGCTACCGCGGTACCTGTGCCAGACATAATCGTAGTAGTCCCGAACCAGGTCATAGGTACTCGGGGCCACTCCTCGTGCCAGAAGGTACTGGCGAATAACGGCCATTCGCTGATGAAAAGCTGCCTTTGCCGCATCCAGGTTACTCAGCAACGACGCAACGTTGGCAATTACAAGGGCATAGATCGACGCGCCCAGCAACATGACAAAGGAGGAAAAAAGATATTCCCAATTGCCTGCCGGCGTAATATCGCCGTATCCTACCGTCGTCATGGTCGTGATTGCCCAGTACAAAGAACGGATGTACTGAGTCGCCGTGTTTTCATCATCCAGGTTGTAGCGTGTGACCCACGAGTCCGTCGTTCCACCATTGGACATGCCAACGGCAAACCATCCACAGGCTACGAAATGCGTTACCAAGAGAACCGTTACCAACAATACGCCAATTCTGAGCATTCCCGGATTGACCCGACTCGACAGGTTCCAGCGTTTCCAGACTGCCAGCAACCTTGCCAGTCGACCAAGTCGTAACAGTCGTACGAGAAGCACGACGGAAATCATGCCTGCGTTCCAGGGCACCAAGGCTAAAAAAAACAGATCGAAAGGCAAGCAGGCTACCAAGTCAACCGGAAGATGCGTGCGACGGTAATGTCCAGCGATTACGCGCCCTTCCGTTGTAAACTCACCTTTGACTCGGATCGGTGTTTTAAAGTTAATCCAGATATCACACAGAAAGAGCAAGTCAACCCCGTAAATAATCAACGAGCTGACGGGATCGCAGTGCTGAACAAAAACCGCCTGAAATGTGACCAGAACACAAACGAAACACCCACACAAAACGATAACCAGATCCCAGGCAACGCGAGCAGTCGAATCACGGCGAAATAAATCCATCTTATCGCAGTACTTTGTAAGACGCCGTCCGTGTTCTCATCAAATTGTCTCAAGAGCATCCTGTTCCGAATCGAAAACGTTCAGGATCACGCTGAAACCGGATATTTCAAATATTTCTCCTACCGTTTCATTCAGTCCGAAAATTCTCAATTCACCGCCCGACGTTTCGAGTTGTTTGGCCGTAGCCAGCAGGACCCTTAGCCC
>CAJQPP010000149.1 GCA_905480235.1 uncultured Pirellulaceae bacterium | reverse complement strand
CGCGTCTTTGCCGAAATTCTTTTGGTTGAAAAAAGTGACCGCGTCTAATTGGTTTCGTTTGTAAAAGTCGACATCGTACGCGGACTTAAAATCTTCAATATTCACTCCCAGATCATCCATAAGCCCTATTACCACATTGCTCCATGTGTGCGGACTGACCAACGATTGGGAACCGCCATAACTAACGATGGTTTCGTTACCTACCGCATGTTCATTTCTGCGAGCGTGGCCGCCAAAATCATCATGATTTTCGAGGATCAAGACCCTCTTGTGCTTGCCGTTCAGCTGTTGAAAAAAGTGTGCGGCCGATAATCCGCTAATGCCGCCACCCACCACAATCAAATCATAATCCTCTGCAGGGTCGGTGACCGTCCCCCAATTAGACTTGCCGGTCCATGCGGTGTCGTGGGCACAGGCAAAAGAACCATCATGGTTACCTCGCAATCCGGTCAATTCAGGAGGGTAGGGGACTGCCTCCGGATTAGCAGGGGCTAATTGAGCCACGTCTTCCTTTCCACATCCTGTCGCCAACATGGAGGCCCCAGCAGCCGCCAAAGAGCCATTTATAAAATTGCGCCTAGTAATTTTGCTTGTCATAGGTTTACATCAACGGGCGTTGAATATCGAGAATTCCAATTTTGGCCGAGTCTGCGGTAGATTATCCCAATCCAACCCAAAGCGTCAAATAAAAACAGCTTCCAAACGTCTCACGCCAGACGAGATTCAAAAAGGGGGAAGGGGCCTTTTTCGCAACCCACACCCCAGCTCCAATCGCGCCTCAACCGTTGCCCGAAATACAAGACTGTCTTGACAATTGACAAAATCAATCCAACACGGGTAAGCGTGTTAAAACGCTGCACGCAGCCGAATCCCAAAAAAAGCAAGCACGTCTTCGTGGGGGTTTAGAGCAGGATCAACGACCAACTGAATATCTGGTGTCACAGCCAAGACTTGACTCAATTGAAAACGATAAAATACTTCGCTACTAAATTGATCCCGCAGTTCGTTTTCGGCTGGCTTACCCCAGCTGATGCCAACCCCGGCGACGTCGTTATTTCCCCGACGATATCCCAGTCCCGTACTGATGACAGTTTGCAGGAGGGCAGCATCGCCGTCCGAATATCCGAATCGAAAAAACGGCAACCAGGATTCCTTGAAATATTTTTGGGCGGTAAACGCAACTCCCCATCCCGCTGGAGTTCCAGATTTCTGGCGGGCGTCGGTGTGCCAGAAAGTCAAATGGGTGTTGTCCAAATAGATTCGATCTTTGGCAGAAGTTAATCCGATTTCGGCATAGCTGAAGTACTCAGCATCCTCAAAAAATGTACCAAAGCCTGATTGTGTTGGCTGACCGTTGGCGTCGGATAATCCCGCCTGAAAATAGAGTTTACCAGTAAGCATTCCGCCCACGGCGGCACCCAGTCCTTGATTTGGGACGGCAATGGTTGGGTTGGTGGAAAACGAAAGGTTGATGAAGTGGGTCAAAGGATTCATTAGCGCGTATACATCGACGTAATCCGTCACGTCGATTTTCCCAATTGCAAAAACTAAATTTTCTTGGAAGGCATACTGCTTCCAAAAAAGGTTGGTAACTCCAAAGTCAAACGCATTAAAAAAGGTGCCAGTCGGCGTTATTGAACCCGCTTCAAAACTGAGTTCAAATGGAGTGATGGTTCCGAGCCGATGTCGGTTTTCGACTTTGAATACCAAAAATCCACGGTTCTTTAGCTCGTGCTGATGAAACGGATCCCATTGGCCAAAACAACGCACCAACCCGCTGAACCCGTCGCTCTTACCTGAACTTTGTGTGGCAACTTGATAGAAGAGTGATTCGTCAACGCCGAATTGTAGCCCGCGTCGTTGATTAACGGATTGCTTGAAATCGAACCACCGATCGGAGGCGGCGTCGTACAGGCCCTCCCATCGGTACTGCGATTCAACCTGAGCATCTTCAGCCAATTGCCCGGCGACACTGTTGGGACCGCCAAATTGCGGAATGTCAGGATAAATGACGTTCGGCGCTCCCAGCTGAAAGAAATCCAGGTTACCTCTCTCTTCCATCGCACCTAGTTCGACGTTGCGATCGCCCCAGTTAGCCAACGCCTGGGTAACTTTAGCAGGTGACTCATTACCTTGTTGCGCTACACAATCCACTGACCCTGTAATCAAGGCGCAAAACAAAGCAACGCTGATGATCGATCGAAATCGCATTCAACCTATTTCGACTCTATTGGACCATATCAATAGATTTGTCGTGTCGAATCAAACGGCCCGGCCAAACGCTAGCAATCGCGATCAGCTATTTCTGAAAGGGTACCATGGTAGCTTTCAGTTCGTTTTGGAACTTTACAATCTTGGTATCCATTTCCTTTGCGACCTTTGAGTAGACCTTTAGCCAGGATTGATTGGGAGGGCCCTCGGAGTGTTCCATAATGTTGTGCAGCATGGTCAATTTAGCCAAAGGTTTCGATGGTTCACTGATGATTTGCACCAACGTAGTACCGGTAGCTACCATACTGGATTCGAAATTACGGCAGAGCTTTTCCACTGCAGCGGCACTTTGTTTCAGACTGCTGTCCGCCTCTGCTGCGGCAGCCACTTGTTCGCTAGCGGACCTCGCTTTCAAAACAGCCTGCACGCCCTCTTCAGCCTTGGCGTACAGCGTCAGCCATGCTTTCGATTTTGCGTCTGTATCCGCTCGTGAATACACCTCATTGGGATTAAGCTTCAATTCAAAAGACTGCGTCTGGGTCACACCATCAACAGTCAATTGAACTTGGTAGATACCCGGACTCGCAATCGGATTAATTACCACGGGAGGCAATCCTGGGATCATGGAAACCTTGGGGTATCGCATGTCCCAGATAAATCGATTCAAACCATTGATCGTGCCTGTTTTTGGTACATTATCAGTTAATTCATGACCGTACCCACGAATATCGAAGCCACTAAACCGTCGAGTGGGAAGTTCAGCGCCGGTAAAGGTACGAATGATATTACCTGCTTCGTCAAGAATGGAAAGTGAAACATCTTTTGCGTTTTCGCTCAACAGATAATAAATAATTGCGCCTGCGGGTCGAGCATCGCCAGCGTTCAGGTAATCTCGCTTTCGTTCACCATTGACGGTCCCTCGTTCATAAAAGGTATAGCCGGGCTCTGCGTTACGGACGAAATAATACTTTTTATCCGAAGGTGGACCGCCACCGTAATCAATCCACCAGTGATAACCGAAGCGCGTGTGATCCAGAGGGTTAAACAAGTGTGATGATTTGGAAGCAAGCTCCACCGTGTACTGTCGTAAGGGGCTAATATCATCGAGAATCCAGAAGCCGCGACCGTGAGTTGCAATCACCAAATCATTATCTTTGATCTCGATGTCATGGACCGGTGCCGGGGGCATATTTAGGTTGAGCCGATGCCATTGCTGCCCATCATCAATGGATGTATAGATTCCCGTTTCGGTGCCAACAAATAGCATTCCTGAACATTGGGTATCTTCTCGTATGGTGCGGGTGATTTCGTCTTGCGGAAAATTACGATCTAAGCGGGTCCAGGTATCGCCGTAATTGGTCGTTTTTAGGAGGTAGGGCGAATAGTCATCTGCTTTGCGGTATCGTGTGATGGCAACGTAGGCAGTGGCTGGGTCATGAGGCGAGAGTTCGATCTCATAAATGGCTGCAAGGTCCGGTAAATTATCCGGAGTCACCTCGCACCATGTCGCACCACCGTCCCGCGTCAAATGCAAACGTCCATCATCGCTACCGGCCCACAACACGCCCGCTTCGTGAGGCGATTCAACCAGACGATGGATGGTCGAAAAGATCTCTTGACCGAAATACTCTGGTAACCAGGAAGAACCGGCAACTTTCATTTTATCTGTCATATTGTGCGTGAGATCGTCACTAATTTTCTCCCAGGTCATTCCTTCGTCTTGAGTTCGAAATACGACGTTTCCAGCCATATAGATGGTCTTGGAGTCATGTGGCGAAACGAGAAAAGGCGCTTGCCAATTGAATCGGTACTTGAATTTGGAAGCCGGGGTCCCGAATAAAACTTCCGGCCAAACGGAACGGGTTTCACTCTGGCCTGTTGTAAGATTGTTAATGGTGAAATGCGCTGCAGCTCCGTAACTGGCACCGGTTGCAAGGCTGTAGACAATGTTCGGGTCACCTGGTTTTGGAATGGCTCGACCGGTTTCACCGCTGCCGATAAATTCAGTTTGATGCAAAGGGATGCCTCCCCATCGTGAAGCGCTGGGGACTTTGTAAACGATTAAGTCTTGGGTGTTAGCGTAAACGTTATAGGGGAACGCGTTATCGGTATCGACACGATAGAATTGGGCACCTGATTGATTGGAAAACGAGGACCAAGTTTTGCCACCCGTCATTGTGATTTGGCTGCCTCCATCACAGGTGGCAATCATTCGCAACGAATCTTGGGGATCGATCCAAATATCATGAAAGTCATCTTTGATGCCGGGTTCCAAAACCCACGTTTTTCCGCCATCTGGAGAGTGCCATAATTTATTGGCTGGACACCATAAATCGTCCGCATCCTGTGGGTTGGCAAGAATGTGATAGAAGTAAAAAGGCCTGGCAATAATGTTGGAATCATTAGAAACAAACGTCCAGGATTCGCCGAGATCATCCGACCGATACAACCCTTGCTTCGTCTCAGAATCGACAAGTGCCCAAACACGGTTTGGATCAGCGGCGGACATGGTGAGTCCAATTCGACCCATTTGGCCGCAAGGCAAACCTTCGTTCTGGGTGATTTCTTGCCATGTGTCACCCCCGTCGCGGGAACGCCAAATTCCGCTTTCAGGACCTCCGGTTTTAGAGCCCCAAGCTTTCCGATCGAATTCCCACATGGCAGCGAATAATTCATCCGGATTGGACGGATTCATGACCAAATCGATGCAGCCAGTATTTTCGCTTTTGAAAAGTACATTTTTCCAGGTTTTTCCGCCGTCGGTTGAACGAAACACGCCTTTTTCTTGGTTTGGTCCCCACGCGTGTCCCATGGATGCGACAAAAACGCAATCCGGGTTTTCCGGGTGAATCCGCACCCGTGCGATCTGTCGGGCTTCACTCAGTCCGAGGTGTTGCCAGGTCTTTCCGCCATCCACGGTTTTGTAGACACCATCACCCCACGAACAGCTTTGGCGCAACTGTGGTTCACCGAGACCGACATACATGATGTCGGGGTTCTTTTCAAATAAGGCAATCGCACCTACGGATGCATATCGAAATTGACCGTCACCCAATGGTCGCCAATACATCCCCGCATCATCTGTCTTCCAAAGTCCGCCCGATGAGTGTCCTGAAAAGAAGGTCTGCTTCTCCGTCGGATGCCCAACTACTGAGGAGCCACGTCCACCATTGAAGGGACCAATATTCCGCCAAGTCATCGCCTGCATCGACTTGTCGAAATCATCAGCAGAAAGCGTGCTGTCAAGGAATAGACCGGAAAATAAAAAACTGGCAAACAAGCCCAACATTGGTATAAAAAATTTGGATGGCATAGTGCAGAAAAAAAGAAGGGTGTGGATAGATAGAATACGTGACTTTACAAACGCAGGCATCAATAAAACGTGCACCGTAGTGTTTACGTTTTTGTGTACAACTGGCTCCGATTTCCTCATGACCTCGTTTAGACAATCGCTTAAAACTTTTAAGGTCCAAAAAAACTCGCGGAGCCAAATTCCGTTACTTTTTTAACTGGCGTAAAAACTAACAATACGCAACGTTTATGCAGAAAAACCAAAATTTCAACCGAAAACGGACCCTTAAGAAAACTATTGTCCAAGCCCAAGGCACCCGGCAGGCATGAAAGATCTGGAGTTTAATTGCAAAGTGTGCTTAACCGAGTAATTAATTTGCAGCTGAATGTGAATTGTCTCGCTTTCCACCAGGGCTTCTTCACCCTTTGACGATGCAGATAAAGGGGACACGATGCAGATAAGAGGGCAGGAGCCATAAAGTCAGACTAGGGAGTTTTAGTAGCAACCTGTGTGTTTGTCGGCGAATCGCTCAAGAAATATTCCAAAGTTACCTGCCAACCTTTATCACAGATCATTAAGGTTGAAAAACAGAGGTCGATTTGAGGCAAAAATTCTGAATTCGGGGATTGAATTCCTTTTCACCGTATTTCCCTCAAGGACGGCCTAGCCAAGCGTCGCTTCATCCATGAAACGAATTCGAAAATCACTCAGTGTAGAAAGCGAGCAAACCCGGGAGACACTTAGCTAAAACGTCTCGCATCCGAAGCCCGTGCCGGGGTGTCGTTATGGGCTCCGTTACCCCTGCGTTTTCATATGCTAAATTTGCCGTTGACAAATATCTGGATCCGATTCGCGTTACGACTAGCGGGCAAAAACGAGAAAAATTTGTGACAACCGAAAGTCATCAGGATGATGCAATAGGCTAATAGCCAACGCTCCCAACCAACTCGGTAGTATTCCAAGAGTCTTTCCGCCAGAGGAACAACCAGCACAACAAGCACCAAAACGCCCCGATCCCTCACCATCATAAAACCGACCACCATAGAATGAGCGTTCAATTTGGAAATGCACCAACACCTATGAAGTAAATTGCATTTGCGAGTCCGAAAAACACAAGGCCAGAAAAAACGACCGCCGCTTTGGCGTAGAGGGACATCCACCAAAAAAGGCCCACTCGACATTCGAGCAGGCCGCATTGCTTAAATTTAGCAAGGTGACCAAGGCCTATTTGCCATCTTGTTCTGAGGAAACTTCCTCAGAACTATCTCCACCATCGGCTTCGTCCTCGTCATCCTCTTCGGACTCGTGAGAAATCACGACTTTGTGCCCGATCTCGCCCAGCAATTCGGTGATCATCTCGTCCATTCCATTGGAGCTGTGATCCGTCCAGCGAATGACGCCTTCCGCATCGATCAGAAAAATCGTCGGCCAGCCGGCGATCCCCCACATTTCGGAAATCGTTCCGTCCACGCCGGCTTCGTTTTGGAAGCTGCGCCATGTGAGATTTTTCTTTTTGATGATTTCTTTTAGCTCTTCAATATCGCTGTCGCTATTGACACCGATCAATGCAAAAGGTTTTCCTGCCAGTTGTTTTACGAGCGACCGCTCGTGAGGGTACATAGCCCGGCAAGGACCTCACCAATCGCCCCAAAAATCCAACATCACAACTTTGCCGCGATAATCGCTGAGTTTGAAGTTTTCGCCGTCAATATCGGGACCTTCGATTTCAGGTGCAACCTTACCGACTTTCACTCGGCTGCGGACTTCAATCGCCTTGATTTTCCGCGCGACCATTTCACCGATGTTCGACTCACCGATTTCTACGTCACCGTAGTCCTCGCTTAGCTTTTTCATTTTCTCCAACATGGCTTCTTCGTTCATGTTAGACACCGATGTCAGATAGCTGGCAACATCAGGGTACATCTTGGCAATTTGCTCATTGCCCTCGAGTGCTGGCGCCATCTGCATTGCCTGAGCAATGTAGTCCAACAAGCCCATGGAAAGTTTACCGCGGAGATTGCGATCTTGGCTTTTTTCAATTACGGCTTCAAACAAGTCTTGGCCCGCTTGAGTGGGTAAGCGAATGAGGCTAAGGACCTCAGGAAGTTCCTCGTTTTTCATATGGTATTCGATCAATAATTGACCGGCAGATTTGTGCAATTCAGCTTCGCTGGAGTTTGACAATATCCACTTGATGGCCTCCAGTGATGTTTCAGAATCTTCGTCACCGCATTTAGCTACGCTGAGGATGTCCCCGGAAACAACTGCCAATTCAGCTTGCCCGTCTTTTTGCAATTGCATGACGGCTTCCATCATTTCTTCTTGATCAGCGCCGGCCATTTCCGCCTGCATGGCCCGCGATTTTTCCATCATCTTGCGATTCAAGTCCGCAAATTGTTTTTTGGATTCCGCCAGTTTATCGGCATGTGTTGTTGCTTCCTGCTTCTCTTCGACCTGAACATCGGAATCCCGGTCCTTCGTTGTGGAATCTTCCTGAGCAAATGCCGTTAACGGCAAAAGCAGATGGACTCCAAATAACAGTACTAGATATTTACGCACCAATTTTCTCCGGTTTTTAATGAATTCATTCCTGGAACCCGACTCAAGATGTGTTACGAGACCTTAACGATGAACGACGGTCGGCGAATGGTCAAGCCGTTCCGTAAACATTACTGTTCAGCTTTGGAGCAGGAGAGGACAAAAATTCGCATCCAACAATACGATTTTTTGGTTCGCGTATACTTTGCCTGCTTATGTCAGGTGTCAGCAGTCAACAAATAGGGGGCAGGTTTGCGTACGGCAAATGGTCTGCCCCCGGACAACCACCTGAGAGCCTGCGTAAAGGGCCTCCGTGGTTTTATCGAAGTGGTTAAGTGCTGCGGCACCGAATCGTAATTACTTGCCAGGTTTGTTAGGTGTCCGCTTCTTTTTTTGAGCCGACCTTCTTTTGGCTTGAGCCGCTCTTTGAGCCGCCTGCTGAGCCGATCTTTGAGCGGCCTTTTGGGCTGCTTGTTGACTGGCTCGCTTGGCAGCTTCCTGTGCCGATCTTTGAGC
>CAJQPP010000148.1 GCA_905480235.1 uncultured Pirellulaceae bacterium | reverse complement strand
CAGAACAATTGGGAAAATGGCGGCCGGCATTGCGGCTTCAATAATCAGCACACGTTGCAGTTCCAACGATTCCGTTAACCACGCTGCCACCGATAAAAACGCGATGGGCATGATGGCAAATCTTACCAACAGTGACCCGAGAAGAATTTTCGGGTTGGGTTGCATTCGGTGGCTTGAAATGACACTGGCTAACGCGGCCCCCACTAAAACCAAACTGATGGGAATGGTGCAATTACCTAAATCTTGAATCGCTTTGTCGGCTGAATACGGAATCCAATGGTGAAAATCGGTGAAATTCAGGAACAGTCCCAGGATAATTGCGATGGTGGGTCCGTTAATCAGACGTTTCCAAGCACCGCTGGCAGTACCGCTGAGCATAACAATGCAGACGGTCCACATGGCAAGTTCCAAACCTAGATTGTGGACAAACAAGACCCCCATCGTTTCGTCTGCAGAGTCCGGGAAAAGCGCGGCAATCAACGGAATAGGAATAAAACCGTAATTCTGGAGCGCGCTTGAAACCGCGAATGTGTTTACCCCGACGTTCTTGTCCAGCTTTAACACCCGAGCCATCAATCGGGCCACAACCAATCCCGAAATGGTTAACAAAAATCCAGCCGCTAGAGCCTGTCCCACCACAGAAATTTGTTGGAGGCTTTCGTTACCCGGGATCTTCGAGAGAATAAAACAGGGATACAGGACATTGACCACCAGCCGCATAATACTCTTCTCAGCTTGCTCGGTGATCACCCCCAAGTAGCGCGTCAAGTAACCCACTCCCACCATCAGGAAGACGGGGAGCGTGTGAACGAGTATGTCAAAAAATTCCATTGTGGATTTCGTATCGCCTTAAACCAAGCCCATGCTCAACGTTGACATCTTGCGAAAGAAAACGAAAGAATCAACGTTTCGCTAGTTTCCGTAAAGACAAGCAAGAATAACAATCGGCGGGTAAATGTTAAGGGGGAAGAGGGGTGCCAGCGAATTATTGGTGAGGGTATTTACCAGCCGCCCAAAACAAGGGATCGGTGCACCTAACCAACTTAGTTTCCCATTTAAGGAACCAGAAAACGACCCCTTGTATGAAAGGTATTAATTGACGGATTTGAATCTTCGTTTAAGAAACGAAAACTATCCGGTAATATCGTGGCTACTTGGGATCGCTTGAATTTCGCTCCCCGCCCTGACGTTAAATCTGCCATATTACATCCTGCGGAAACGCCCCAACAACCACTTTTCAAATCTGCCAACTAACCCAACCAGAGACGATGAGATTATTTGAAGGTACACCTTTTGATCGGCCGCCAAAATGCGAGCGCTGCGATCGATTGGTCGAAAACTGTGAATGCCCGCCCGCGGTAGCGCCAGAAATCCTCCCTGAAAAACAACGATTACGCGTGGGCGTGGAGAAACGCAAGAAGGGAAAAATCGTGACGGTGATTCGCGATTTGGCCGCTGGCAATCAACATGCGGAACTTTTAACCGCGTTGAAATCCTCCTGCGGCGCAGGGGGGAACTTGCAAAATGAAACGACTATTGAAATCCAAGGCGATCATGCCGATCGAATTAAACAACTCCTGCAAGATCGCGGGTTCAAACTAAAAAAATAAGACGGCAAAATGGGTACTGGCGCGACTCAGTTTCCAACTTGCTTCAGTGATAAGCCAATGCGTTTGCGATCAACGTCGATTTCCAACACTTTCACTTTTACAATATCCCCCACCGTGACGATTTCGGATGGATCGCTGACAAACGTATTGGATAATTCAGAGATATGAACCAGTCCGTCCTGATGCACTCCTAAATCAACGAAGGCGCCAAAATTAGTCACATTGGTAACACTGCCCTCGAGGACTTGCCCCTCTTTGAGTTCCGAGATGGATGAAATACCTTCGGCAAATTTGGCCACCTGAAATTGCTTTCTTGGATCGCGCCCGGGTTTCGCCATTTCTTCCAAAATATCTTGAACCGTTGGCAAGCCGACCGCATCGGTGACAAAATTCTCCGCTATTAACTTCCGTACCAACGTGGCATTGCCCACCAATTTATCACTGGTCACCCCCAAGGTCTTCGCCATATGTTCAACCACGCCGTAACTTTCCGGATGCACAGCAGAATCATCTAGACGATTATCGCCATCCCGAATGCGCAAAAAGGCTGCCGACTGAACAAATGCCTTGCGGCCTAACTTGGGCACCTTCAATAATTGCTGGCGACGTTTAAAGGGACCATTTTCGTCTCGGTGCTCCACAATGCGATCGGCTAGTTTTGGCCCGATTCCTGCGACGAAAGATAATAACGAACTACTGGCCGTATTCACGTCCACTCCTACCGAATTCACACAGGACTCCACCTCTCGAGCGAGACTCTTTTTTAAGAGCACCTGGTTTACATCATGTTGGTATTGACCCACACCAATCGATTTGGGGTCCAGTTTCACTAATTCCGCTAGAGGATCCTGCAAACGATGAGCAATGCTAATCGCCCCACGGACGGTTAAATCCAGATTGGGGTACTCGCGACCGGCCAATTCGCTGGCCGAGTAAATGGATGCCCCCGATTCGCTGACCATGACCTTGGTAATGGTCAGCTTTTCTTTTTTCAAAAACTGCCCGATAAATTGGTCTGCTTCACGGGATGCCGTACCGTTCCCAATGGCAATCAACTGCACACCAAACCGGGTGATCAACTCTTTCAACTTAAGCGAAGCCCCCGCGGTGTCGTTTTTCGGTGCGGTAGGATAGATCGCAGCATGCGCGAGGAACTTTCCGGTTTCGTCGACCACTGCGATTTTACACCCCGTACGAAACCCGGGGTCCAAGCCCAGGGTAACTTGAGCTCCGGCAGGCGGCGCCAACAATAATTCCCCTAGATTTCGGGCAAAGACCAGACTCGCCTCAGCATCGGACTGTTCTTTCAGCCTCTGCATCACCCCGGTCTCCGTCGCGGGCAACAGTAATCGTTGGTAACAATCTTCCACCGTTGCCAACAAATCACGTCGAAACTCAAATGACGACGGGGGCACCCAATCCGATTTCAGCCTGCGTAACACGCGCTCGTCATCCATCCCTAATGAAACTTTAAGAATCCCTTCCGACTCACCGCGTTTCATTCCCAGAAAACGATGCGATGGAATTCGGCGAACCGATTCCCGACGGTCAAAAAAAGTCTCAAACTTTTGCCCTGCTTCCTTTTTACCTCGCTTCACACGCGACGCTACCTGCCCAAATTCCATCGCTTCCGACAAGAGCGCACTTCTAACATCAGGGTCATCAGCCCAGTGTTCCGCGACGATATCACATGCACCTGCCAACGCAGCATCGGTATCTGGCACGTCATTTTTTGGATCCACAAAACGTCCCAGAACCTTCGTGCGATTCTCTCCTAACGGCGATTGTGCGATCAACAGATCCGCCAAGGGTTGCAAACCGCGCTCCCGGGCTGCCATTGCGCGAGTTTTGCGTTTGGGTTTAAACGGTAAATACAGAAACTCTAGAGACTGACGATCATGACAATGGATTATCTTGTGTTGCAACTCGTCCGTTAATTGCCCATTGGCTTGGATCGTCTTCAGAATCGTTGTTTTTCGCTGTGCTAAATCACGCAACCGCTCCAGCATATCCTCAATGCGCCGCAGTTGAATCTCGTCTAGACCTTGAGTCGCCTCTTTTCGATACCGCGCGATAAATGGCATGGTGTTCCCTGCGTCTAACAGGTCGACGGTACTGTGAACCTGCCGCGGCGCAAGATTCAACTCATTGGAAATCTGCGTAACCGCTCGTGACAAATCAAAACAATCGAAACGTGATGGAGACATTCTGATACTGTAAGAAATCCGGAACCTTGAGAAAACAAAACCAACGATGGATCTATTTCGATTTGACTAGAAAGAAATGTTCATTGCAAAATAGTTTCCGATGCTAGGTATTAAACGTTCAAACATTAGCCTACATTAAATTATAGAAGTCGGCTGCGCGAGGGAGTGGCTGCGAATAATGGGCAAGGAATGGCTTGGGCAACAACCCTCGAGCTGAGGTATTTTCTTTGCCGCTACCAAACGGATCCGGTTCAACAGCTCCCAGTAATGCTTTTATTGCGGCGCAGAAACTTTGGTCGTTTATGAGCTCCGGAAACTCCGGGTTTTCTGTGAGAGCAAGCTATGAAACGGAAGTCTTAAAAAACGCCAGAATCAAACGGCCGGCAGTAACAGAAGAAATGAGAACGTATGGATCCGAACCAGCCCCAGCAATCCAACCCCGCTGATCCGGCTGAGCGTCCGGCTGATTCAATTTCTCCGCGGCAATTCAACACCACTTCTTGGAGTATGGTGATCAAAGCCAGCGATAAGGATTCGCCCCAATCACGCCAAGCATTAGAGATTCTATGCAAACAATACTGGTATCCCCTGTATGCCTTTCTGCGGCGCAAAGGCTTAGAATCTCATGACGCGGAAGAATTGACACAGGCTTTCTTTACTCATCTCCTGGAACGCGATCGTCTGGCAACAGCGGATCCGAATCGAGGTCGATTCAGAACCTTCCTGCTCGCATCACTTAATCATTTCATGATCCAAGATTGGCGTAAGAAAACAGCGTTGAAACGAGGAGGTAACGTAAGTACCCTGCAAATTGATTTCGAGGATGCCGACCAGCGTTATTCCCGGGAACCTGTTGAATTACTGACTCCAGAAAAGCTGTTTGACCGAAAATGGGCAATTCGCATCCTGCAACAGGTAATCGATGAGCTGGAATCCTATTATCGACAACGAGACAGAGCTGAATTATTTGCTGCGCTCAAGCCTCGATTGACCTCCGAAAACGCCGCGTCCCTTGCGGAGGTGGCCGCGCAACTGGGGCTTAACGAGATCACCGTAAAAGTGGCTGCCCATCGAATGCGCGAAAAATACCGCCTTATGCTAGAACAAGTCATCTCCCAAACGGTGGATCGTCCAGAGGAGGTGGAGCAGGAGATTAATGATCTGTTTCGATCCCTTTCCAACAGTTAATGCCGTAAACCGCTAAAAAACAAAAAAATTTCGTTTTGCATGTAACCTTTGCCAACTTTCTGCTTAGACAAGCGTAACGGGGCATACGTGACCGCAATACGTCCACAGATTAAAAGCTGGCGGAGTATCAAATTGCCACCCTACCGCCATTAATCAACGCTACAGGTGCTGAAAATGAAACCCGAATCCACCGCTTGCCCTCGCTGCGATAAGCCAATTCAAGCGGATTCACCTGCAGGCCTTTGCCCTCAATGTTTACTCGCGCCAACGAACCCGGTCGACGGCAATATCACCGATTCCTTGCCCACGAAAGGTCGTTTTTCAGCACCCGACCCGAGTGAACTTAGCGGCCACATCGAAGGCATCGAAGTCATTGAGTTATTGGGCCGTGGTGGCATGGGTGCTGTTTACCGAGCTCGGCAAATCAATCTCGATCGGCCTGTTGCCTTGAAAATAATGTCACCCGAACTAGGCCGTCAGCCCGCCTTTGACGAGCGATTTAGAAGAGAAGCAAAAACCCTTGCTAAGTTAAGTCACCCAAATATTGTAACGATTTACGATTTTGGTCAGGCCGAAGACTACTGCTATTTAATAATGGAACTTGTTGACGGCGTCAATTTACGGGAAGCAATCGTCAGCTCGGCTATCACGCCAGAACAAGCTCTTACGATCATTCCAAACATCTGTGACGCCCTGCAGTATGCGCACAACAAAGGGGTCGTTCATCGGGATATCAAACCGGAAAACGTACTCATCGGAATGCACGGCGGCGTCAAAATAGCAGATTTCGGTCTTGCAAAATTACTTGATCACGAGGCGGTTGACTTTACTCTCACGGCAACCCAACAGGTACTGGGTAGCCGAAACTACATGGCGCCGGAACAGATTGAAAAGCCCAACACTGTTGATCATCGAGCTGACATCTATTCGCTGGGGGTCGTATTTTATGAATTATTGACCGGAGAACTTCCGCTCGGCCGATTTTCATTGCCGAGTGAAAAAGCAGACATCAATGGCCAGTTGGACGAAGTCGTTTTACGGACTCTCGAGAAAGAACCAGACCGTCGATTTCAACAGGCCAGCCAGGTAAAAACAGCTCTGGAATCACTTGACTACGAGGCTGAATCCCCCCTCGAACCGATAAATGGACAGCCTTCCTTACCAAAGACCAAACAACCGGAACGTGAATTTTCACCGGCCCAAAAACCTATCATTTTGCCTTTTCGAAAAAATCTGAATGGTGGTTTCAGAAAACTCCATGGCCTTGCATCTCTGGAAGAATCCAACCTGAAACTTCAGTTTCAAGTTCAAACTATCGGAATCAACTCCACGTCTCCAAACCAAATCATTGAAATCCCCTATCACCAGATCAAGCACTGCTTCGTAACCCAAAAGCTTATTGGTAACACGCTTGAATTGCATTGTGGTTCAATGGATTCGCTAAGTTCCATGCCCGGAGTCGAGGGCGCTTGCCTTGGAGTGGTCATTGACAAAAAAGTTCAGTCAACTTTGGAGGAATTCCAGGAACGACTTGAGCATCAAATTAATTTAACCGGCAATGGCGTCGAAAAGGAAACGGAACGCGATACAGCCACCATCCCGTTCAACATTCCAGATATTTTCGGTGGACTTGCTGAGGCGTCAGGGCTCGCGAGCCTTAATCAAAAAAGCATGCTCGTTTCATTCGAACGTAAAGATGTAACTGGCATTGTAAAATCCTCGGTGAAACGAGTCGCAATTTCTCTCAAAGACGTTGCTGAAGTAACGCTCAGGCAGGGGATCTGGGGCATTGACATTGAGGTTCAAACCTTAAATATGGATCAAACTTCTGCCATTCCGGGCAGTTCTCAAGGGCGATTCAAGTTACGGGTTCAAAAAAAATACCGCCCGCAAGCAGAACAATGGGTTAAACAGGCATGCCGCTTAACATCCACTAGCCTGCAAGAAGATTTAAGAGACCAAAAACCTCCTAAAATTAACTTGGATGAAAAATCTTGCAGCCGCCGCGTATCGATAGCGAGAAAATTACTCATTGCCGGTATCGCCATTAATGTGCTGCTCAGCCTTTCTATTCTGATGCTAATGGCGGTCGAAAACCAACGTGGATTCGATTTACGGTCGAGACATAACGATGATTTTTATTTTCTACTCGGTGTTTTTGTTCCGGGCCTTTCAAGCTTCTCCATCATTTGCGTGATGTACCTGATAAGGAAGTTTCCACTACCCATTCGTTACTTATTCGTTCCTGCTATCTTATTATCGCTTCCGATCAGTCCTGCGGTGATTGTCACTCTACCAGCGATGATTCTGGTAGTCTTTTCCTACCTGTCCTATACGAAAAGTTTCGGACGCAACTGAAACAGATCTAACACTGCCGGCGTTATCCAAACTCAAAGAGGTATTGGGGAACCGTGCAGTAATCTTAATTAAGCGAGATAGCTCCTGTCTTAATTCTTGAAATCCTACGCGATTGGGTCGATTCGATTAAAGAGACATTGCTCCACGCACCCTCAAGGGAAATACCTAACAGCTTTTCTCACGCTTAAAAATTTCAAGTCCGGGAATAAGCGAATACCATTTTGCTAACTCGTACGTCTCATGAAGAGATCCAAGCCACCAACACGACCCGCAGGAAAAAGCGTATCCTAGAGTCTTTGAACATGCCGACGCACTGCCCAATCGCTTTGGAATTTTTCTTGTCGGGTTTGCCAATAGGTTGCTCGGCTGAATTCCCAGTCGGTGAATCGTCCGCGTAATCACATTGGTGTTATTGTTTCGGAAAATTTTCATGCAGCAGGATTTACGACATTAATAATTTCTCATCAATCTCGTGAAAGACCTGTGCCGACTTCTGTAACGACCCGGCCGTTAACGGACGAACCCCGTAAACCTCTGTCTGTACGGCATATTTTTGATGGATGCGCTGCAGAGCTAAATCAAAATCTCCATCTCCGGAGGCCAGCACGACTGTATCCACCTGCTCGGACCATTCCACCAAATCCAAGGTGATCCCGACATCCCAATCCCCTTTGGAACTGCCATCTTTACGTTGAATGTACGGTTTCAGTTTGACCTCAAATCCAATGTCTTTCAGTATTTGTTGAAAACCTTTTTGCTTACCATCTTGCGGTTGGATGGCATAAGCAAACGCCGCATGCACGTGCCGACCGTCGCTTACCTGTGCCCAAAACGCGCGATAATTGAATTGGCTTTGAAACGCCTGCCGCGTGGTGTAATAAATATTTTGGACATCTACAAAGATGGCAACTTTTTCCATGATAGGTCCGTACCTGCTTATTCAGATGTGGTGTTTAAAAATTAACGCGCTGCGGTATTCTCTGGTATCGACAAACGACACCCATTTCGATCAAACTACTTTCGGTTCATCGGAAAACGCAGGCAATTGAGACGACATGGTAAAACGCAAGACAGCGATTCGCATGCGCAGTTTTGGCATCTACACCCACTGGGATGCCCAATCCAAAGAGCTGCCGAAAATTCTTGAATTTACCACGACCATACCTGCTGTGGTTGACGTTGAGTTTGGATTTATCGTCAACATTCAAAACGCGAAAAATCAACAGCTCGAATATTGCATCTACCATCCTGATATCCCCGATGACCAAGGAGATATTCGACGGCCTTTTGATGGGACGGTCTACGTACAGACCAACGACTGGGATTTTTTCCTCGGCGATACCATCTGGGAACCCGTGGAAAATAAACTCGGGCCATGGCGTTTGACCTTGGAACTAGGCGGGCAGATCATTGCTGATAAGACATTCCATTTGCGTCAGCCTGCCTCCGATTGAGCCCTCCAAAACTTGACCTCCGCCAAGGATTTCCGTTCGTCAAAGTAACTTGAAAGTAAGCCGGGTTCCCGAAATGAATCTGACTTAACGATTCAAACACACCGACTATTAACGCTTGTTTCAACCGTCCGAACGGATCGGATCGTCCACACCTTCCGAAGGAGGTGAACTGGAATTCGCAACGATTTCGGAACTCTGCAGTGCCTCAACAGCGGGTGCCTCAACAGCGGGTGCCTCAACAGCGGGTGCCTCAACAGCGGGTGCTTCAACAACAGGTACCTCAACAGCAGGTGCCTCAACAGCGGGTGCTTCAACAGCGGGTGCTTCAACAACGGGTGCCTTAACAACGGGTGCTTTTTTCTCGCTGGATTTTGTTTTTGTTTTCGATGATTTACGTTGCCTTCCCTGGGTTTCGATCTCAACATAGATCGTCTCCGTTTTACTGGAGGCAGCGGCATTATCGATTGCACTACCGATCGCCGATAGATGAACCACAGCTGCTGTCTCTGCTGCAACACCGACTTTACAGTCGAAATCCCAAAAATCGATATCGTCGGGCAATTCTTTCCGACGTTCCCGTTTCACATATTTGTTGACATTCGACTTGATGCTTTCGATTACCCGAGCCGGCGCGTGCTTACCTTTGGTGAGCTGATAGGTTCTTTTCATCACTGTTCCATATTCTTATTGGTCTTAAGTCTTACTGCGCCGAGCCAGATCATAGTGGGGCAGGGGACCTATCAGGGCAACAAAACACCCGTCTGGCACGTTTTCATGAAAAAGGGCTTATTCCCGCAGCGGCGATGGCTTCGCCGTAAATATTACTGCAATGAGAGCCACTCTTCCTCGGCCGCTTCGAGCTGTTTACCAAGCTCGGTGACGGAATTATGCAACTCCAGGGCATCTTTTGGGTCCGTAGTCGTCAAAAGTTGCTCGGAAAGCGTTTTCTTTTCGACATCCAGCGTGGCAATCTTTCGTTCAATTGCTTTGATCTTTTTCCGCATGGATCGATGATCGTTTTGGGATACTTTCTTAGCACCCTTTTTGAATTTTTCAGGAGGAGGGGCAGAGACTTTCACCCCGCCTGATTGCCGATCCCCACCTGCGATTTCGCGGTTGATCGAATAGAGATAAGCATCGTAGTCACCCATGTAGTTTTTCACACTGCCATCGCGAACCTCGATAATGTTGGTGGCGATTCGTTTCATGAAGTGCCGATCGTGGCTCGTAAAAATCACCGTCCCTTGATAGGCCAATAAGGCCTCTGCCAACGCTTCGACGGTCTCTACATCCAAGTGGTTACCCGGTTCGTCCAGAACCAAAATGTTATAGTCCCCCAACAATAACCCAGCCATGCACAGACGTGCGCGTTCGCCTCCGGATAAAACCTTAATCTTCTTCTCAACGTGCTCGTCGCGGAACAGCAACGAACCGGCGACGGCCAATATCTGTTGATGGGTGATTCCCGGCATCGCCTGGTACTCAAGGTATTCCAGAACCGTGTCATTTTTAGGTAACGTGGTGTAAACATGCTGAGCGTACGTGCCGACTTGACAATGATGTCCCCAATTAATGTGGCCGCCCATCTTCTCCAAAGACCCCACTAAGGTACGCAAGAGAGTTGTCTTTCCTTGACCATTGTCACCAACGATCGCTGCCCGCTGCTGATGCTCTATTTCAATATTGATATCGTTCGCGACTTCATGTCCGGGATAACCCATCGACAACGCCTCGCAACGAATCGCCGCGCCCTGGCGCGGCGGTACGATGGGAGCCTGTATATAGGCCGTTTGCTCATCCCTATCTATGGAATTCAGTTTCAAACGATCCAGCTGTTTCTGTTTGGACCGCGCCTGACTGGCGGTATTTGCTCCCGCTTTATTTTTCGCGATGAACTTTTCCAATTGCTTGGCTTTCGTCAGCGTTGCTTTATTTTCCCGGGCAGCCTGCTCTCGGGCCTCTGTTTGATACTCGATGAACTTGCCGATCTTTCCGGAGTACAACGTTAATTTTCCGCGAGAGAGATCCAATGTCTATTGACAGGTTGCTTTCAGGAACGCTCGATCGTGGGAAAC
>CAJQPP010000147.1 GCA_905480235.1 uncultured Pirellulaceae bacterium | reverse complement strand
TTTCTGGCACCACAACCTCTTCTTGATAGCCTGCCGGCCGCACCATTTGGTCTTGATGCGTCTGTGAGGGCGTGTATCGAGGTTGCTGTTGCGGAGCGAATCCGCCACCTGATTGAGCCAGGGTTGTTTGAATGGAAAACGCCGCGATTACGGCTGCAAATACGATCGTAAAGAGAGATGTTTTTTTGCGCATTTTTCTTCTGCCTGAAGTTTCGAAAAAGGACTTCATTAGGCACATCGGCAAATCCGGTCGTCGTAATTAATCCGATTCCGGGAATTTTGCCGGTTCTGTAGTGTGCGAAGATTAGGGTGATTGGGGGCACTGTTTACAGGCGGAAATCCCATGATTTGATGGTGGAACGCCGCTAGCAAACGGCCTTGGGGACCGGCATCTGGAGCCCTGCGTTATCCGCTAAGGACCTATCAACCTATCTCAGAGACAATTACCGATTGCGTGCCCAGGAACTTGTCGTGAATGCTCTTACCGAGACCGAGCGTCACGGTGTAGAGGAAATCGAAGGCGAACAAGATCAGACCCAGCATCACCAACACCAGCCCGATTCGGGGCGCCATTTGCAGGCTGAGAGCCCCGGCAACAGTGGTCCAGATGATTTGCATTCTCGCCATTTCGCGGAGCAGCATGTTTTTACGGCTAGGTTTCAGGCTGTAGCGGTTCACCACCCTTAAGTGGAATAGGTAACGCCCCAAAGATTGTCGCCACCAGTAAACTCCCATGAAGTAGACAATCAAGGCAGCCAACAAATAGAAGCCATTGGTTTGCGGTGGGGACCCTACCCGCGCGATGGAGATGGCTACTAGGGGAAAGATGGAAAGGATGATAATGGTCAACACATCGATCACCCAAGCGATAGCTCGCGGCACAAGACCTGCCGTGCTCCGTTTGACGGGCAGGATCGAGTTGAGTTCTCGTCCCAGTTCTTGGTAAGACGAAAAACGATCTGCGGGAGATTTTGCGAGCAGGCGTTGCAGGATATTTTGCCAATCCTCTGGCAGGTGGTCAGGCCATGGCTCGGGAAAGTCCACGGCTGCTGTATCGTGAATTTTTGACCATTGTTTTAACGAGGATCCGGAAAGCATTACGGGTAATCGCCCAAAAGTCAGCTCAAAAAGGGTGACCCCCAAAGCGTACATATCGGATTGAATCGAAGGTTTACCCTGTTCCAGCAGTTCGGGTGCCAGGTAATTGGGGGTTCCTCCCAACAGCTCATCCTGGTCATCCTCACCGATTCTCGCCATGCCAAAGTCGGATAACTTGACGTTGCCATCTTGCAGAATCAAAAGGTTTTGCGGCTTGATATCTGAATGAACAATCCCGGTTTGCGACGCCACTTTTAGTGCGTCGGTAATTTTTATAGCCATGGTACAGAGAAATTCGTAAGAAATATCTCCCTGTTTAATCAGCTCGCTGGCGTCACGACCGTCGATCAATTCCATCGCCAGAAATGCGGTGTCGGATTCTTTGCCCACGTAAAATATCGTGACGATATTCGGGTGGTTCACACGCGCCTGTGCGACAGCCTCGTGCATCAAGCGAGCCTGCGCCTGCGCGCCCAATCCGGAATCGCTTTCGCGATGAATGACCTTGACGGCAACGTACCTTTGCAACGACTTATCCAATGCTCGATACACCTGGCCCATACCGCCTCGGCCAATCGGTTCGATGATCTCGAAATGCCCAAGGGTTGTACCGATTAAGTGATCGTCCTGGTCTGTGGGTGCCACTCGTGGTTTGAATTTGCCAGCCCTCAAATCCGAAAACGTCATGGTCATCGGGATTTGCATGACCGCAGCTGGAAATTCCCGCTGGCATGACGTGCAGTGCCCCCCTTTTTGTGGACACATCTTTACGTCGGTTCCGCAGGGACAGCGGTAAACGCCTTCCCGTTGGCTGTTTGAATTTCCGAACGCGTGTGTTTGATCGAGGTTCATTGGTTTAGCTGAACCGAGTTGAGAGGAGCTGACAAGTTGTTGGCGGAACCACTGGTTCGTTGGTTACGCTTGTATGGAGTTTAGCCCAGCCCCCGTTTTTTCGCCAACGAGGGATGTTATGATCCTGCGATAAAATAAATCTCATCGGTAGATGGCACTGGCAAGAACGGAATTGCGGGCTCGATAAAAACGGAGCCGAATTGCAGAGTTGTCGGAAATTTCATGGCTTAGTCAGGACCTTAAGATGGAATCAGCACGCGTAACCTGCTTTTTTGTGGACAAACAGGATGGGGAATTGGTGCGGAGCATTCAACAGCATCCAGTGGATTCGTTGCCCGAGGGCGAGGTATTGCTGGAGGTTCATTTTTCCGCGGTTAACTACAAGGATGCCTTGGCTGCGGAGGGCCACCCGGGCGTGGCTTTAGGCCTCCCGTTAGTGCCCGGGATTGATGCCGTTGGTCGCGTCGTGGAATCGCGTAGTGAGCGTTGTGCCGTGGGCGACGAAGTGATGGTTTCCGGCGCTGATTTCGGGACCCGCTCGTGGGGTGGTTGGTCAACACTGGCACGGGTACCGGGTGCCTATTGTTTTGTGTTACCTGAGGGGTTAACGGCTCGGGAATCCGTCATTCTGGGGACGGCCGGATTCACGGCCGCTCAATCGGTGGAACGTCTACAGCATCATGGTGTCGAAGCCGATTCAGGCCCAGTTCTGGTCACCGGGGCAACCGGTGGGGTCGGTTCCTTTGCCGTAAAATTATTGGGGCAATTGGGATATCAAGTCGTCGCAGTCACTGGGAAATTAGATCAGGTCGATTGGTTGAAAAATTTGGGGGCGACGCGTGTGCTTTCTCGGGAAGAAGTCAGCGATGACAGTAATCGCCCACTCCTTTCCGGTAAATGGGCCGGTGCTGTGGACACGGTGGGGGGGGATATTCTGGAAACCACACTCCGTTCGACTCGGCCAGGAGGCTGTGTCACAGCCTGCGGGTTGGTTGCCGGGTCTCAACTAAACACCACGGTGTACCCATTCATTTTACGTGGAATTTCACTGCAAGGCATCGACTCTGCGAATGCTTCCGTTGAATTTCGTCAGCGATTGTGGACGCGCTTGGCGACCGACCTAAAACTGCAGGGTCTCGAAGACTTGGCCGTCAATGTCTCGCTTGCGGATGTCGAGTCATCTGTGTTGGCGATTCTTGCCGGTAAAGTACGAGGTAGGCACGTGGTGGAAGTCGCTTCTTGAAAATCATCACACCCACAGCGTGCCGTTTTTGCTAAGCCGCGGCACTCTGGGTCGCCAGCAAGCATGGGGTTATTCCAGTTTTACTTTTCTTCGACGGTGGCAATCGTTTTGAAAATCATCGCTTCCCCGCCGAGATCGGTGGTGATCTGCGCCTGGTGTTCTTGCTGGCCAATCTCCTCGCCGGCGGTGTATTTGACCGTCATGAGATGCAGCTTTTTCGGTTCATTCGGAGTTTCAATCTCAAGACATTTGTCCGAACACTCGATGGAGGTTACGCGAAAAGGGGTATCTGCCTTCAAAAGAATCTTCTTTTCAATCACAGTACCGGGATTGATGGGACCCAGCGTTAAAATTTCCGGACTCAGTTCGATCGAAGGTACCACCCGACCATTGAAAACCAAGGGGTAACGCATGTTTTGCCCCTCGCTGGTTTCAATGATCAGTTCGCCCCGCACATAACCGGCGGGGACATTGTCTTGCAGTTGCACGGTCATGTCGTATTGAACGGCGCCGTTGCCACGTAGGTTTTCGTCCAGACTCACCTTGATTTGGTTCATGTCAAATGTGGTTTTAACATCACGGATTTCCCAACGATCGCTCCCCCGATGATTGACGGTAATCCGCTTCGCTGCCTTGGTGCCTTGTTTGACATCACCAAATTGTATCGAGCCCGGTTCGAAAGCTACGTTGCCACGGATGTTTCCGCGTACAATCAATTGGACTTCTGCATAATAGGGGCGGTCAATCCGCACTGTCAAAGTGGCTTGTTTCTGACCACGAAACGCTGATGTGTTGAACCGCGCAATAATGGCGCTCGTCTCGTGAGTCTTAAGCGTTTGCTTTTCGATCGAAGCGATGGTGCAATTACAACTCGTCGATACCGAGGCGACGTGGATGTCCTCCTCAAAAAGGTTCTTGAACTCGAACCGATGAACGGCGTCAGCGTCAGCGGCCAGCACGCCAAAATCGTGGGTTGTCTCCCCGGTAAACATCTTTCGAGCCCATTGTTGGCCGGCGGCCGTTCCGTGCATACCCAGCACCGTTATTGCCAGTGCTGCGAATTTGATAATGCGTAACAAATTCATACTGTTTACTCACGCTGATTGCTGGATTCAGAAGCTTGCCGATCTAGGCGAATTGTAGTTCAGTCGACTATTAGTCGGCAATGGTCGATCAGGTTTCAATATATGGCTTTTGCACAGATAACTCTGATTGGCACAAGCGAAAGGGTCACGCCTAAAAATCGGACGGTGTTCTATTTTCGTGGCGGCTAGCAGCGATCATGCGTCTGGGGAATAAAATGGGGGCCACCTCGTCCGAAAAACAAGCAAACTCAGGGGTTCCCTCGTTGTTCGCCCCATTGGGGAAGCGATCGAGTCTTTCCGCATTCGACCCATGACGGCCAAAATGAGCGTTGGAGAAATCGTGGAAAAGGTGGGTTTTTTAGGCGTTGCTTCGTACACTTTGTCAGACTTAAGTGACCGATTCGCTGAACGGAACGACGGTCGAACGCGATGGGCGAACTCTGAGAGGTAACCGATTGAAAAAAGCAGGCCAGCAAACCGAACGTCGGCGGATCAAAGCATTCCAGCAGATCATTAATGTTGGCCCGGCCATAGAGCGGGACTTTCTTTTGTTGGGCCTGACATGCCCCCAGGAATTGGTGGAGCGAGATCCCTGGGAGCTTTACTGTGAACTGTGCCGGCGGACTTGCGCCAGACAGGACCCCTGTGTTTTGGATGTCTTAATCGCAACGGTTGATTACATGAATGGAAATCCGCCACGACCTTGGTGGGACTATACAACCGAGCGAAAGAGAGTTTACGCGGACAGGTTGGCTGCGTTTTCTCAAACTTTGAAGGACGTTTGAGGAGCCGGCGGCTTAAAGCGTAACTCGTTTTTGAACAGCGCGGGAAGAGACCAACCGGCCACAAAAAAAGCCCGCGGTAATAAAACCACGGGCTTGTTGTTTAACAAGTTATCTGAGAGTCAGATTTATTCGCCGCCTCCGGCATCTTCCCGCTCGGTTGCCATGTCCGGTGAAATCAGTGGACCGGCTGAGCCCAATCCACCTTTGAGATCTGCCGTATCCATTTTCTGGGCTGCGGCGGCTGCTTCTTTCGCATTTTCGGCAGCTTCTTTCTCTTCGTTCCACTCGACGCGGCGACGTGACAGGCCAATCTTTCGCTCTTCCGTATCGACGCGAAGAATTTTGACTTCCAGTTCGTCTCCGACGTTCACGACATCCTCGGGATTCTCCACCTTTTGATCCGATAATTCGGAGATGTGAAGCAGTCCCTCGAGTCCATCCTCAAGACCGACGAAGACACCAAAGTTGGTAATCTTGGTGACGTTTCCGTGGATGATTTGACCCGGTTGGTACTTGGAAGGAATGTCTGTGGCCCACGGATCGTTGGCCAGTTGTTTGAGTCCCAGTGCAATTCGGCGGCGATCGATGTCGACTGCCAGAATTTTGCATTCGATCTCTTGGCCTTTTTCCAGCATTTCGCTGGGGTGGCTGATCTTGCGGGTCCAAGACATGTCAGAGACATGCAAAAGACCGTCGATGCCCTCTTCCAATTCGATGAAGGCACCGTAATTGGTGAGGTTTCGAACCTTACCTTTGACCAATTTGTCTGAGGGGTAACGATCTTGGACGTCATCCCATGGGTTGGCTTGGGTTTGCTTGATCCCCAGAGACATCTGTTCGCCCTGACGGTCGATTCCCAAAACGCATACGTCAATCTCGTCGCCAATCTGTACCAGTTCGGATGGGTGGTTGATGCGTTTGACCCAGGACATTTCTGAAATGTGAACCAAGCCTTCGATGCCGGGCTCCAATTTCACAAACGCACCGTAGCTCATGACATTGACGACCTCTCCCTTGTGGACCGTGTTGACGGGGTATTTGGTTTCCACGTCGTCCCACGGATTCGACAGCATCTGTTTCATGCCGAGGGCGATCTTGATCTTCTCGCGATCAATATTCAAAACTTTAACGTCGATTTGTTGGTCGATCGAAACCATGTCGGATGGGTGCTGGATTCGCGAGTGCGACATATCGGTAATGTGCAACAGACCGTCGATTCCACCCAAGTCGACAAACGCACCAAAGTCGGCGATGTTTTTGACGACTCCGGAGCGCACTTGGCCGATTTCCAATTCTTCCAACAGTTTTTGTTGAGCGTACTGACGTTCCTTTTCGATCAACGAACGACGGCTGACCACGATGTTGCGACGTTGCTCGTCAATTTTCAGGACTTCGCATTGCACAACGCGACCGATGAAATCGGCGATATCGCCAGGACGACGAATGTCAACTTGCGACGCAGGCAGGAAGACTGGCACACCGATGTCGACCAGCAAACCACCCTTGATTTTTCGTGTGCATGTACCGGTTACGATATCTCCCTCGGTCACATTGGAAATCACGTTTTGCCAATGCAGGATGATATCTGCTTTTTCTTTGCTGATGGCGATTTGACCATGCGGGTCATCTGCCATTCCCTGGTCGTCTTCCAGGTCTTGAATAAGTACCTGAACGGTTTGCCCTACCTCAGGCGGATCTTGAGTCTCTTTCCATTCGCTGCGAGACAGCGTGCCTTCACTCTTGTAACCGACGTCTACCAGAACGATGTCGTCTTGAACGCTGATAATCTTGCCTTCGATGATCTTGTTGATCTCGTAGGCCTGCGTATCCAATTCATCCGGCAGCCAATTTTCATAGTCAATTTCGTCATCTGGAAACATGTCCAGCACAAGTTGCGAAATATCTTCGTCTTCCAGCGTGCGGATTAGGTTGCGATCTACCATGGGGTTCCTGGGGGTTTAGGTTTAGCCACAGAAATGGCTAGGCCTTGGGGTTGCACTGTATTTCGTCGGCAATCCGACGGTTCAGTGACAAAGGTTTGGTTGTTAATTTCGCGGGATGCTCAATAAAAAAGATGAGCGCCCACGACTACGAGCCCCGAGAATAGCAAATAGATCCGGCCGGGGCAACGCGTTTTACCGCAAATCCACCCGATTTAGCCAGCCCCGAGCAAACCGCTCTTGAGTCGAATCGCGTCGCATTATTGCGAGGTATTTGGCTGCTTGCATCAGGTTCAGTAGCTTGAGTAAGAAGTCCGGTCGGCCAGATTCCAATTTCAGGAATGCTTGCAGAGATTTTTGCGTTTCTGGGCCCATCTGCTTATCAACCGCAATGTCGAGATAGTTTTTTTGATTTCGATTGAGCAGGTTGAGGCTTTCTTGCAGGTATCCGATGCTGCTGGCAACCCCTTGGTTGACCCCGGTATCAAAGACCTTGTTGGCCAGCGACTGATCGGGGATCTCGTCACCGCGGATGGGGTCCCAGAATTTGGTTCGGTAAAACTGCTTCGTGCTATCGACCAAGCCTTGATGGTCTTCGATGCGACGCTTGAAATCGTCGGGGTGTGTCTCTTTCAGTTGATCGATGATCCGCCAGCCAGACCAATTTGGATGGTAGTGTCTGGCGACGCCTCGATAGGTTTCTCCTCCGCGGTCGACTGGGTCATTGGCGTATCCGCCCTCGTGCATTTCCGTTTCACCGTAAGCAATTTCAAAATCTGCCATGCTTTTATCCTGGTGTTATCGAGAGTGTGTCCCAAACGTCTTCAAATTGGTTGTTCGGCGTAGCTTGCAGGATACTGCGTTGAGCCTGTTGAAAGTAGAGCTGCGTTTGCTTGTGCCCTGATAAGTCGAGTGCTCAAGACGTCGCGAGAATATTTTGCACTCGCGCAAAAAAACAAGCCCGAGCGGTCGAAACCACTCGGGCTTTAATTTATCGTTCGGATCGAAGGTGATCCAATCGAAGGGTGGCCCAACGGGCAACCCGCCGGTTACCGTTAACCGCGGCCACCTCGATGGCTGGTACAGACATATTTCACAGAACACCTCCTTTCTACTAAACTTCCTACGAGACCGCCAAAGCCATAGATGGCGAACCCGCAGGCTCTAGTCACTCGCACTGCGTTAGTGCGAACCTGCTTCCAATGTTTGCTAAAAGCTTCGTGCGTTCAAGATGGGATCTTTTTGTTTTTGAATATTAATTCGTTCAACCGCGTTTTCGTGGGAGCAAACTGCTTGTTTAAGCAATTTGGCAGCAACTTTTTTTTTATGCCTCAAAGGAGACTATTGGATCTCCTTTACCTTTTCCAAATGTTACACCTTTTATTTTTTAAATCGGTTAGGGTTCGCGGTGAAGACTTTTTTATTTTTCAAAAGACATTCATTGCAGGAGGCCTGAGTAAGACCTTGCGATGAAAACGGTCAGTTGCAAATCGTTCAACGCGATTCGGAAATTATTAGGCGTGCTAAGACTTCCTTTACTAACTTGGCAGCGGTCATGGCGGTTACCGACTGCAGGTCTCTGGAAGGGTTGAGTTCGACGATGTCGGCTCCCACCAAATTTGCCTCCAGTTTTTGAATGATGGAAATCAATTCACGGGTGGTCATTCCGCCTGGTTCATGATGACTGACGCCAGGAGCGAATGCCGGATCCAAAACATCCATATCTAGAGACAAGTAAGTTGGTCCGTCAAATGAAATCGGCATTCCAGCATCAAGTTGATTCATACCGATGGTTTCCACACCAAATCGCTCAGCTTGTTTTTGTTGGTGGCTGTTCATGGTGCGAATGCCTACCTGAACCAATCGGGTGATCAAACCTTCCTCGAGCGCTCTCGCAAATGGACAGGCGTGGGAAAACCGATTGCCATCCAGTTCGTCGTAGAGATCGGGGTGGGCATCGAGATGCAGGACATTCAACGTCGGGTAAGCCTCAGCGTAAGCTCTGAGGATTGGCCAAGTCACGGCATGATCACCACCCAATGCGAATACTTTGTGGTGGGATTGCAGGGCGCCTCTAACCGCTTGTTCAATGGTAAACCGAGCGGCTTCCCCGCTTTCCAACACAAGATTGCCAGAATCCTGGAGCTGTGGGTGGGCGGCGATGTCGAGTCCAGCTTCGCAAAAGGTGTTAGAGGATTCGCAGTACAGGGCTTGGCGAATCGCCTCAGGTCCTGCGGCACATCCTTTTGCAAATGAAGATTGTTCGTCCCAGGGAATCCCAATGAGGGAGATGGTTTGCGGCATGGCTACATGTGAATTTGACAGGGAATTGCTAAACTCTGAAACAGCTCAACGCTAAGAACGCGAAACAACAGAAACGAACAACAAGCAACCGAAGGTGGTAAGCATGTCCTCAATCATATCCGGCCTGATTCAGTCGTTTCGGAAGAATCAAGATTATGCGGTGAAGCTAACGCACGATTTGACTGATGAACAGATGATTTTACAACCACCGGGTGAGCGCGACATGACGGTCAATCATCCTGCGTGGTGTTTGAGTCACTTGAACGTGTATCTGCCCGTCATCGAGGGCGTGATTCAAGGCCAAGCGTTTGAGGATCCCAAGGGGCATCGATACGGTATGCAGTCTCGACCTCTCTTGTCGGCATCCGAGTATTCGCCACTGTCGGACATTATTCAGGAATGGAATTCCGGTCACGACACCATTTGTCAACTGCTGGAAACGCAGGATGTATCGGTGTTTGAGCGGCCCGTGCAAATGGAGCGTTGGGCGACCCTTATGCCTACGGCCGGGATCTGTTTGCCTTACCTGATGTTGAATCATGAAAATATCCATTTAGGCCAAATCAGTGCCTGGCGGCGTGCTCTTGGCTTTCCAAGCGTTTGATTCGCCATGCGTTCAACGTTCAAGTTATTAAATCCGTAGTTTAGCAATCGTGTAGACGGAGCTTCCGATCGACCAAATTGTTTTGGCGACACGGTTGCCCAGAGTTAAAGCATGAATCACATCAGGAAATCGACCTTCGAAATAGCCAGGTCGAGAATTAAATAGGAGTTCTTTAGTGATGATCAAGAGTAAATCGAAAATAATCGGGTGTGCGTGTTTTGCGATTGTATGGTTTTGCCTGATTCAAACCGGAGTATCAGCCATGCCGGTTACTGGAGAGGAAGCCGAGGCGCGAGAGTTTTACGAATTGAGGATCTACCAGATTTTTGATTTCGAGAAGCAACAGGAAATGGAAGCCCATTTGCGGGACGCCTATCTACCGGCACTGAAACGTCAGGGTATCGACCGAGTCGGCGTCTTTCGAAATCTCAAAGATGAGAACGATCACTCTGTTTTTATGGTGATCCCATTTTCTGACGCAGCTCAATTTGCCGGGCTACGAGATGCTTTGTCTCAGGATCCTGTTTATCAAAAAGCGGAAGCGAAGTTTTCTGATCGACCCCTCAAAGATCCGGTGTATCAGAGGGTGAAAAGTTGGTTTTTGAAATCTTTTGTGGACATTCCGGTAATGGAGTTGGGTGAATATTCGAAGAATCGCACGCCAAGAATTTTTGAGCTGCGTTTGTACGAAAGTCATACCGATGACCACGCGCGACGTAAAATTCAAATGTTTAACGAGGGCGGTGAGTTGCAGTTGATGCGAGATGTAGAAATGGCGCCCGTGTTTTTTGGAGAGACTTTGGTTGGTCCCAACGCGCCCAATCTGGTTTACATGTTAAGCGCTGAGGATGAAGTGGCTCACCAAGCGCACTGGAAGGCGTTTATCGCAAGTGACCGTTGGAATGCCATGAAAGATTTACCGGAGTACAAGGACACCGTCTCCAAGATTCAAAATTGGTTTTTGAAACCAACGGACTTTAGCGGGTTTTAATTGTGGGTTATCAGGTCAGAAGATTAATTTTGAGCTGTGGCATTTTGTGCTGCTTGGCGACAGCTTGCGCACAACGCGAACCCGCTCCCGGCATTACCATCTTTGCGGCCGCCAGTTCGATGGATGCCGTGAGCGAGGTGCTAGAGGCCTTTGAGGGGGAGGCGGTTCCAGTGCGAGCGAATTTTGCGTCTTCTTCGTCGCTGGCCATGTTGCTCACACGGGGCGTCCATGCCGATCTTTTTTTGTCCGCGAACGAGGAGTGGGTCGATCGGGTTGAGGATTCTGTGTCCGTGAAATGTGAGCGAAAAAACCTGTTGGGGAATGCACTGGTGCTTATCGCACCGATCGATTCGCCATTGCAGGTAGAACAATTGGCTGAGCTATCCAGTCCGGTGATTCGGCGGATCGCCATGGCGGACCCATTTTCCGTGCCCGCAGGCATCTATGCGCGAGAGTTGCTTCAAGAAGCGGGGCTGTGGAAGGAGCTTGAATCGCGCATCGCGGCCACAGCTGATGTGAGACGAGCACTGGCTTTGGTGGAGCAAGGTGCGGCAGATGTCGGGGTGGTGTATGCCACCGATGCCGACATCAGTGACGGGGTCAAGGTATTGCTCGAATTGCCGGCATCGAAAACACGTGTGATCTATCCGTTATTGCGAATTGAGAATGCGGGTCAGGACCCAGCAGTGAAAGCGCTGTTCGATTATTTTGATGGCGAGGTAGCGCACCGGATCTTCAAACAACATGGGTTTCAGGTTTTGCGTGAAGGTCATCAGGAACAGGGCATAGGTAACTGACTTTGTTTCTCGCATTTTTGAGCTCGGACGATTGGCAGGCCGTTTCCATCAGCATCAAGGTCTCCTTGTGTTCTGCCAGTATTTGCTTGCCAGCGGCGATTGCTTTGGGGTGGTTTCTGGCGCGCACGCAGTGGCGTGGGCGATGGTTGGTGGAGACCCTGATCAGTTTGCCGTTGGTTTTACCGCCCGTGGTTACGGGGTTTGTGTTATTAGTTTTGTTTTCCCCCACAGGCTGGATTGGTTATCCCCTGCATACTTGGTTTGGCTGGGATATTGTATTGACATGGCAAGCCGCAGTGCTGGCTTCGATGGTGGTCAGTTTCCCGCTGGCGGTACGGCCAATTCAGCTGGCGTTTCAGGCATCAGATCGGCAATTGGAAACGACGGCTCGGACCTTAGGTGCTGGTCCTTGGGCAACTTTTTTCCATATCACACTGCCATTGGCAAAGCGCGGTATCGCGGCCGGTTGGCTGTTGTCTTTTGCTCGCAGCCTGGGTGAGTTTGGGGCGACGATCATGGTGGCAGGGAACATTCTTGGAGAGACACGCACGATCCCATTGGGCGTGTTTTCCTACGTCAATTCTCCGGACGGGATATACGAGGCTTGGCCTTTAGTGTTGGTATCGGTAATGCTTTCCTGTGTGGCGTTATGTTTGGGGCAATGGATTGAACGGCGGTATGACGGGAGGGCGGTATGAATTTGGAATTTGACTGTCAGCATACTTATCCCGCTGGGTTTACCATGGAGCTTTCCTTTCAAACGGAGCACCAGTGCACGGTATTATTGGGGCCTTCTGGAAGTGGTAAAACGTCGGTGCTTGCCATGATCGCAGGGACGATGCAGCCCAACGCCGGGCGTATCACGATTGACGACCAAGTCGTTTTCGATTCTCAAGAGGGCATATGCGTGCCTCCGCAGCACAGAGGGGTAGGTTATGTTTTCCAGCAAACTCATTTATTTCCTCATATGTCCGTTCTTGATAATCTGCGTTTCGGTAGGCGTTGGCGCTCTCCGCAAAATACCGCCATTGATTTTGATCGCATGGTTGAAATGTTGGAAATTCAAAATTTGCTGGAACGGCGTCCCGCCAATTTATCGGGAGGTGAGAAGCAACGTGTGGCGATGGGACGCGCCTTGGCCAGCGGACCGCGTTTGTTGCTGATGGATGAACCGGTCGCTCATGTGGATCTTGAATTGCGTTTGAAGATTGTCCGTTACCTTCAAGAATTGTTGGAGGAATGGGAGGTCCCCGTGATTTATGTAACCCATTCGCCTCAAGAAGCCTCGTCTTTTTCCGGGCAAATTCTGAAAATAAGAGATGGCCGCATGGACTCGGAGCTGGCTCCCAAAATGCTTCCCTGATCTCGGTACGTTTCTCTCAAACTGCCCCTTCTTTTTTTAGCCTCGGATCGTCGAAAGGTTGCGTGACTGTTACCCGTTCCGGGAATGCCCTAGAATTTGGGCGATCTAAATCGGTTTCATTTAGCCTTTCCTTATCGAGGTGCACGTGTTTGCCTTTCGCTCCCTGACAACCAAAGTCTCTTTCTCGTTCAAGTGGTTTCCGATCGGCCTTATCGTGCTTTTGGTTTTCTTTTCCAATTCCACTGCACGGGCTCAGGAGCAGCAAATCGCAGCGGATGCGACAAACGGGCAAGCAGCGGTCACGATTAATCAGGAGGCAGGGAAAATTGACCAGTTGAAACAGCTCTTTCCAGAGGAGCAGGGGCTGGTCAAAGAGTTGGCAAAAGTCATTAAGAAAAATGAGACGGAAGCGTTGATCAGTAACGACGCCATCATTTTTGGAATTTTAAGTGTGATGTTGGCACTGATTTTCTATACCTCGAGTATCAAGACCGGGTTCTGGGGCAAATTTTATAAGATCATCCCGATGTTATTGATTTGTTATTTTCTGCCATCGTTGCTGACGTTTTTTCATATTGTGGACCATAAGACCAGCAATTTGTATTTTGTAGCCACGCGTTATTTGTTACCGGCGACGCTCGTGCTTTTGACTTTGAGCATCGATTTGCGGGAAATTTTTCGCCTTGGCCCAAAAGCTCTGATTATGTTTTTTACGGGCACAGTGGGAGTCATCTTGGGGGGGCCAATTGCTGTTCTGATCGTGGCGACCTTGGCTCCGGACGTGATCGGTGTCGACGGCCCCGGTTCGGTATGGCGTGGCCTGAGTACCGTGGCAGGTAGTTGGATTGGCGGCGGAGCGAATCAAGCGGCAATGCAGGTCGTATTCTTGACTCCCCCAAACGATGCCTCACCTGAATTAGAGAAGAAGATGGAAGACATCTACAGCGTCATGGTGGCCGTCGATGTCTTTGTTGCGGAAATCTGGATGCTATTCCTGCTGCTTGGGGTAGGAAAGCACAAAGCCATCGACAAGTTTTTAAAGGCTGATGCCTCGAGCATCGACCGGCTTCAAGAAAAAATGGAATCATTTAGCTTGAGCGTCGCACGTGTTCCTACGACAACCGATTTTATGATCATCGCTGGCATTGGATTTGGAGCAACGGCGATAGCGCATTACTGCGGTGCAGAAATATCAGGTTTTGTGGATGGTTTGATGGCTGAAAACCCATCACTTCAGTTTCTCGGCGACCTTGGGCTGGCCAGTTCTTTCTTTTGGCTCATTGTGATTTCCACGGCGATTGGAATTGGGTTGTCGTTTACGTCATTTCGAAATTTAGAAGGCGCTGGTGCTTCCAAAATTGGGACGGTATTTATTTTTATGCTGGTTGCCGTGATCGGTATGCAGATGGACATTCGTGCGGTAGTTCAAAAACCGGGCCTGTTTTTGGTAGGTGGTATCTGGATGGCCATTCACGTGGCATTGATGTTTTTGATGGCCTGGTTGATTCGTGCTCCCTATTTCTTTTTAGCCGTCGGCAGCAAGGCCAATATTGGGGGCGCAGCGAGCGCTCCGGTTGTGGCCGCGGCGTTTCATCCAGCGTTGGCACCGGTAGGGGTGTTGTTGGCAGTTTTGGGATACGCCCTGGGAACCTATGGTGCCATGATTTGCGCCTGGTTAATGCAAATGGCCACACCGGCAGGTGGCTAGTCACGGCTTCTTTGCGGTAATTCCGGAAAAGATGGGAGCGGTTGGCGTGGGGAAGTTGTGGACACCCAGCCTGGCTTGGGGAGACGGGAGATCTAGCGCCACAAATCACCATCTGCGAATGGGTGGGGAGGCGCGTCGAATTTTTTAGGCGTAGCCGAGCGAAGAATGGCTTTGGCAAGCTTGAGGTCAGCTTTCGTGGTGATTTTTATATTGAGATGGGAGCCCTCAACCAAAGAGATGGGGATGCCTTGTTGCTCCAGCAATTCGGCTTCGTCAGTCGGTTGGAAATCGCCACGATTTTCAAAAGCTTGGATCAAAACGTCTTTGGGATAGACCTGAGGGGTTTGAGCCAGCCATTTATCCGCCCGAGAAATGGTTTCCACGACCTTGCCATCACGGCCACTTTTCAGCGTGCTGGTTACTGGCGTGGCTAGAATGGATGCGCCCTTGGCTTTCGCGGATTCGAACACCGCTTCGATATGTTCATCCGCCAAACAGGGCCGGGCGGCGTCGTGCACCACCACAAAGTCGGCGTCCTCGGAGACCTTCATCAAAGCATTGCCGACGGAGTCGGCGCGTTCCACGCCGCCTTCGACCACATCGACTCCCATGATTGCTATATTTGGACCGAATAAAGAATGAAACTCTTCTCGGTCCTCTGGGGCGATCACAAGGAGCAATTGGCAAACATCGCTGCGATTGAGGAAACGCTCGGCCGAATACAACCAAACGGCTTTTTGATCTAGGCGAATGAAGGGTTTTTTGTAGTGCTTATCTCGAAAGCGACTGCTTTTCCCAGCAGCCGCTAAGATGACGGAAAACTTGCTCATGTGTGATCCTCAATCCTTAGCAGAAACGCATCCGTGACAAAACTTAAACGTCTATCTAATCTTCGACCAATCGCACGTCCACGTTGAGTGTCCTCCGTCCGCGTTCGATGGTAAAGCGGATGGTATCTCCGGATTGGTGTTTTTCAATCTCGTCCAACAGTTCATCCCAGGAGGTGACTTCGAGGCCATCAATGGCGGTAATGAAATCACCCGGTTTATCGTTTTCACGGAAGCCCGCCACCACTGTCTGACCACGAAACTGACGAAAGACGGCGGTCACGGCGCTCCGCAAACCGGCCCGGTCAGCGGGGCCACGAGGCTCGGTCAAGACAATCATCAAGCCACGATTCGTTTGGAGTACGTTATAGATACCAGCCGTGGCACGAATGACTTTGCCGTTTTGGATCAGCTCGGGAACGACTCTTTTGATGGTGTTGACCGGCACGGCAAATCCAACGCCGCTGTTCTGAGCGGTCGCGTTGGTACCCGCGCTGGCAATCGCGGTATTCATACCAATCAAGTTAGCTTCGCTATTAAACAGCGGCCCACCCGAATTTCCTTGATTGAGTGCGGCGTCGATTTGAATGACGGAGTTTATGAGTCGGCCTCGCTGAGTCTTGGATTCCAGAGAGCGGTTCAGGCTGGACACAATGCCCACCGTCAGCGTTCTTTCTAACCCAAAAGGGTTGCCGATCGCCAAGGCTTTCTGGCCCACCTTCAAATTGGAGGAGTCTCCCAGTTTTAACGGCTTCAGAGAATCGGTTGGCACTTGAATTTTTAACACGGCGATATCGTTTTGTGGATCTGTCCCCACGATTTGTGCCGCAGCAGTTTCACCATCAAAGAGTGTTACTCGAACACGATCGGAGTTTTCAATGACATGATAGTTTGTGACGATATGACCGCTTTGATCGTACACCCAGCCGCTGCCAGAACCGGCACCGGAAACAGGCCGAAAATACTGATCTACCCCTTCAAATTCTGTGCGGATATTGACCACACTGCGATTACCAAGTTCGTAAACACGAATATTGATCTCTTCGTCGGGCGTGTAGGAGTGAGTTCGTGGTGCAATGCCCTCTTGCCCGATCACCGAAAAGGCGAATGCGATCGAAAACGCCGAAAGGGTTATACGAGTAGGGGACAAAAACATCTTGTTACATCTCCGAAAAATGGGGGATCGGCGTACGGGTTGGGTTGCTAAACCCTTTGCTCTGACGTCACTCATTTTAGCGCTCCAAGGCTCTGGGTGAACGTCATTTCACGGCAGATTGAGAGTTTCGGAATAACCCGAATAGCTTACCCCGTTTGGCTGTTCGTTCGAAGTATCAAGGTACGCCAAAGGTTTTCTATTTTTCCTGCTTTGTCCAAAAGCAGAAATCCTCAAACTCCGATACTCCTTTGCATAGCAGTTTTCGGGGTAAAGGAAAACCAAGCCTTTACTCCATCCTAAGGGGATATCCGTTCGGGGAGATAGTCACAATGACCGTGTCGCTTAAACGTCTGATCGCAACCGTAGCATTAATCGCGATGGCGTTGGCAGGGACTCCAACCAATGCATTGGCCAATGACGGCCTCAATTTGACTCGTTATGGTTTTAAGTCCGAGAAAAATGAGTTGGCAGTTCACCGACCTGTTTCGGCGAACCTGAACCAGAACCCTTTCCGCAAGAAAACAGTGACAGCGACGTTACGAGGCGCGTCGATTCGAATTGAAAGAGCGACTGTCACTGAAACGAATGTGGCCAAGCTGTTATTCAAGGGCACCACCCACTCCGCGGTCGCGGCGGCTCCAGCCATGGTGGATCATACGATTTGTCAGATCCACCTGCCTGTCTTTCAAAACGCCTCGCAAGGCAGCTTTTACGAAGCATGGCTCGGTACGACCAGAGACGCCATGGAGATAGGATCCATCCTGCTGAAAGAATCAGTGGATCTCCTCCAGCATGGTGCGGAGGCAGAAAGGCAGTTCGCAACCTCGTTGACGGCGACTTCCAATCAGCACACCGCACCGATATTCGCTAAATTACCAGCGTTTCAGTTACCCGCTGCCGATTCGGTCGCCAGCGATACGGCGATTTCCAGTAATCTGGCAAAACAGTCCCAGGCAACGATTGGCAAAATCCACACGTCACGGATTCAAACCAAAACGTTGACCACACGACCTACCCAAACGTTGAGAAGACGCAGCAATCCGAATATTTGCATTGTTCTGCTGGCTGCGATGGACCAACAAACCTTTGAGCCTGGGCAGCACTTATTAATTGAAGAATACATGCCACCCGCATTTACGGCCGCCAATGCCAAATCCAAAGGCATCGCGGTTCCCGCCATGTCGATCAAGTTTCAACGCAAAATTAAGCCGCAGCCCAATAACGTCGAAGTACCCACCAACCTGCTTCCGGTTATCAAACAGGCTGTTGAAATCTGGATCGAAATGACGAGACCTCTGTTGGATATGGAGCAGGCGGCCTCCATGGCCCAAGGCGTTATTCGGAAATTTGACCTACGCGACGAATATCATGGGTCCATTCAGAGATTGGAAGAATGGAGCATTGACACAGATTTTAGGTAGAGAAAATGTTTTTGAGAAGAAATTTACCTTGAAACGGTGACGAATTAAGGTGGCACAGCCTGTATGCAAATAAAACAGGCTGTGCGATTTTGCAACGAGAATGTTAAGTTGAGTAGCGTGATTCGAGCCATTTGGCAAAACCCGCAATACTTGATTAATCCGCCAACGGACAACGGCAACGTGGAAAAAATCGGGCATATGCCTGATTTCCACGGGAAGTCGCCGGTTGCGGGATTACTCTGGGGATTTGAGTCGGGTAATCCGCTTTGAAGGCACGGTTTTTGCATTTGCTAACGAGTGAAGATCACTGACGATCATCGGGACCAGTCAAAAAGCAGCGCGTTTGCCTGTTAGGACGGTCAAAATCGTGGTTTTTTCAGTAGCGTTTATAAAACCACCAAAATAGAATGTACGTGATCGGCGTCCTTTATGCCGATTTCTGAAGATAAGTAAGGCAGGGCGGGGTCTACGCGTAAGGCGACAGGCCTCCTATTTAGTTTTTCCCTAGTGGAGTTCAGATATGTCGAAATGCAGCCGATTTTGGCGGTTTCAATTGACTTTATCACTTGCAATCGTGTCGGTATCCTCGGCCATTGCCAGCGCCAACACCGAAAGTGCTCGTTTAGCCACGTTCGATTCGTCGACCGGCGAGACGTCTTTTGCCCTGTCGTTGACCCCCGAGCTGAAGAATGATCTCAGCGTTCCCGGTAAGGTTGTGATTTTCGTCGATACCTCGGCCAGCCAAACGGCGGCCTTCCGTGAGGATTCTCTCAAAGCGGTTCAGTCAGTGCTGAACGGATTAGACGCGAAGGACCAGGTTCAGCTTTTCGCGGTCGACATCGACCCGGTGGCTTTAACCAAGGGATTCGTTGCTGCCGACAGCTCCGATGTGAAAGTTGCGTTAGAGCGTCTTTCGGAACGAGTGCCTTTGGGATCGACCGACTTGGCTTCCATGCTGAAGCAGTCCACTAAGATCCTTGGTGGCGCCCAACAAAACAAAAACGTGGTCTACATTGGCGACGGCATCAGCCGCAGCTCGATGATTGGCACTGACGGGTTTGCAAAACTGATCAAGAACTTGGTGTCCGAACAGATTTCGGTATCCAGCTTTGCCATCGGCCCTGAGCGTGATGTGGAATTACTGGCAGCCTTGGCTAACCACACGGGCGGCAACGTATTTATCGATACCGATGACGTTGGCTCCTGTGATCAAGCTGCTGCCGGTTTGGTTACCACCATTCGCGGAACGGTCTTCTGGCCCACCGGAATGCAAAAACCCGCTCAAATGACGGAAATTTTTCCTGCCGTCGTTCCACCACTGCGTGCCGATCGCGATACGATTTTAATCGGCTCGCTATCCGAGCGTGGCCAATTTGAGGTCACCATCAGTGGAACGGTTAACGGCCAAGCCAAACAGTTCTCGTGGCCTGTGAGCCCCGAGGTTTCTGATCAGAGCTTTAAGTTCCTGCCCATGTTGCTTGATGCGGCACGGGAAAATAGCGGATCCAGTCTGGCAACTGTCGGTTCCGCTGGTTTACGTGAGATGGCTCGTGTGATCTTGGCTTCTTCCCATCAAATCACCCAATTGGGCGCTTCGGTACTCAACGCGAGTGCGTCGGAAGTCGTGCAGGAAGAAGACAAACCAGCCGCGGCAGCCAAGCAGAGTGCTCCTGCTCAAGAAGTCGTTCCATCGGGCGGTGGCTTGAATTTGGTTGATCAAGATTTTGACGATGAGCAATTTTTGCAGGAACAATCGGGTGCTCCTGATTACCTGGATAAGATTCAGGCCCAATCCGATGCGACTGAGCAACGATTGCGTGCTTACATGAACAATGAATTGCGAATTGTTCGCGGTTTGTTGAACACCAAACCTGACCAAGGGATTGATCGATTGAAAGCCATGCTGGATACGATCATGCGGGCTCCAGATCTGGAACCAGCGGTGCGTCAAGAGATGGAAAACCGAATGCGTTCGGCATTGCGACAAGCCAGCATTAAGAAGCAGGAATTCGACGCCAACCTGGCATTGGTAGAACGTGCTCGCTCGGTTGAACAAGTTCGTTTGGACTTGATCAAAGAGTTCGAGGATCGCCAAGACCGCATCGCAATTTACTTTGAACAATTTAATTCTTTAATGGACGAGCGGAATTTTGATGGTGCTCTTGCAGTCATCAATGAAGCAGCCAGCCTCGCACCGAATTCACCCGATACCGCAGCAGCCGAAGAGTTTTCCATTCTCCGGGTCAACTGGGACAAGTATTGGGAGATTCGGGAATTGAAGAATCGTAACTTCCTCGACACGATGTACGAAGTTGAGCGATCTGCGATTGCGTTCTCGGGTAACCCACCTCTGGTATTCCCGGATGCCGACGTATGGCTGGCCAAGAAAGAGCGACGCAAAAAATGGCAAAACATGGCGTTTTACGAGAACAAACGTGATCAGGTCATTCTGGACGCCCTCAGTAAAGACGTTCGATTTGATTTCTTTGAAACTCGATTCGAAGACGTACTGGCTGAAATATCGGACGACTACAACATTCAAGTCGTACTCGATGAGTCTGCTCAAGATAATAACCTTGACGAGGAAACATTGATTACGCGGAAGCTGGAGAATATTTCTCTCCGCTCAGCTCTGCGAATTATGCTCGGCCCTTTCCAATGCACCTACGTGATCAGAGACGAAGTCCTGAAGATCGTTTCATCGGACGCAGCTTTAGATGTTGAGAATATGCCGATCGTGATTTACAACGTCGGCGACTTGGTAGCACCGAAAAATGCCGGCGGCGGTGGCTTCGGTGGCGGTATGGGCGGCGGCGGTATGGGCGGCGGCGGTATGGGTGGCGGCGGTCGCGGTGGCGGCGGTGGTCCTGGTATCGGTGGCGGTGGCGGCGGTGGCGTGTTCTGCGTCAACGAAGAATTGGAACTGGGTGCGAAGAAAACCCAGGAAACCAAACCCGCTGTTTTGACCGTGACTCCGCAAGAAGGTCAATCAGCCAAGCAAGCTTGGAGCGAGTATTTTGCCAACCATCACGCACGGCCTGCGGATGTTCGCGAAACCGTTCGAGAACTGATGGAACAGAAAAAGCCTGACGAAGTGGTCGCAGTTATCGAAGGATGCATGAGAAATAAGCAACAGCAGGAATGGATGTACCAAGCCATTATCTATGCGATGCAGATTTCGGATGCACCCAAAGAGCAAGTAGAGCGAACCGTGATGTCAGCCGTCGATTTCAGCGATAGTCCTGAGGATTTGTTGCAAGCCGCTTACTTCATGACACGTAATGGCATGGAGCGTCGAGCTTTGGGGCTTCTCAGGTCAATCTCCGAACAAAATCCTTCGCGTCACGAACCTTATGCGGTCGCGATGCGGGCGGCCAAGTCTATCAACGATTTGGATGGCCTGAAGTGGGCGACTGTGGGAATTCTTTCTCAGGAATGGCCTGATTACCCCGAGGAATTGAAGGCAGCTTTCTTGACGGCACAAACCATCAAGATGGACCTTAAACGGGAAGGCAAGTTAGATGAACTTAAAGAGTTCGAAGCTCAGATTTCTCAGGCATTGCAACGTGACTGCGTTGTCAAGGTAACTTGGTCTGGCGAAGCGGACCTTGATTTGTACGTCGAAGAACCCGGTGGCACGATCTGTTCTAGAGAACAGGAACGCACCATTTGTGGCGGCATCATGATGGGCGACAAGGCCTCGCGGCCCGACGAATCCGGTCAGGTCTCGGAGTACTATGTATTACCGAAAGGTTTTGCCGGCGATTACCGCATTGCAGTACGTCGTGTTTGGGGAGAAGTCCCTGCAGGTAAAGTAACGGTAGAAGTATTCCGCAACTATCGTTCTCAGGCCCAATCCAGCATGAAACGACAGGTCGCCATGGATGACGTGGGAGCCATCGTCGTATTTAAGCTGGACGAAGGTCGGCGAACAGAAAAGCTTAATCAAGCTGCCATCGAAACGGTTTCTCGACAGGCGTTCGTAACGGACCGAGAAATGCTCGCTCAGCAACTTGCTACCTACAATGGATCATTAGCTTCTCGGAATCACGTTTCTAACAGTCCTGAGGGGCGAAAGGCGGCTGAACGCCAACGCAATGGTTTGCGTCGTCCTATCGGTTTCCAACCGGACATCACGACATTCCCAGTGGGTAAAGGAATCTCGGCCCAGGCCACAACGGCTGATCGTTTGTACGTCGTCGTTTCAACGCCATTCCAGTTGTTCAGCGATATTACCAACGTTTCGACCTTCAACTTCGTCACTGGCCAAGGCGGAGCTGGTGGAGCTGGAGCTGGTGGAGCTGGAGCTGGAGCTGGAGCTGGTGGAGCTGGAGCTGGAGCTGGTACGGGTACAGGTTCCGGTTAGTGAATTCCGCAAAATCAAGAAATGCCGCGTGTTTTTACGCGGCATTTTTTTTGCGCTGAGCTTTCGCTACATTAGGCGTAAGGCTGTGATTTTTCTTGGGAGCGAACTATGCCAATCCGAAACCTGATCTTTATTGGAATGGCGATTGTCATCTCCCTGTGCTGCTACTCAATAGCCGAAAAAAACCGCTATGCCAGCATCTTCAGCGAGGCTATGCAGATCGTTCGCAACGAATCCTTGGTCACTAGGTCCGAACGCGAACTTTTCAACGCGGCTATGGAGGGGATGCTGGGTAGCTTGGATCCAAATTCCGGCTTTATCTCACAATCCGAATACAAATCCTTTGATGAAGACCTGAATCAGGAATTTGTAGGCGTGGGTATGGAGTTAGAACGCGATGAGCAAAATAACTGCATCCGCGTTGTCAGCCCCATTCCCGGTACTCCCGCATATCGCGCCGGATTGCAGGTGGCAGATGCTATTTTAGAGATTGACGGAAAATCAACCGCCGGAATTTCAAGGACGGACGCCGTGAAATTGATTCGCGGCCCCAAAGGTGAATCCGTTGTGTTTTTGGTGAATAGAAAAGGCTCCGTGGCACCGTTTAATATCTCTGTCTTGCGCGACGCCATCCCCGTCCCTTCGATCTACGGGGACACTCGAAACGAAGACGGTAGCTGGAATTTCGTCCTTAATGAAGATGAGCGAATCGGTTACATACGTTTGCTCCAGTTTGGGAAACGCTCGACTGAGGAATTGCGCGAGGCCTTGGATTCGCTGAACGGTAAGGTGGACGGTTTTATTCTCGACCTCAGATTTAATCCCGGCGGTTTACTAGATGCTGCCATCGATATTAGCGATATGTTCATCGGTCGCGAAGTGCTCATCGTGCAAACGAAGGAACGCGATGGTGAAGTCGTCAGTCGAAGATATGCCACTAGTGAAACGGTTTTGGACACAGGAATCCCCGTGGTTGTGATCGTAAATGAGTTTTCCGCCAGCGCATCCGAGATTGTCGCGGCCTGTTTGCAAGACCACGATCGGGCGGTCGTGGTCGGGGAACAGTCCTGGGGTAAAGGGACGGTGCAGGATTTAATCACGCTGGAAAAAGATCGCAGTGTCATGCGATTGACCACCGCTAGTTATTGGAGGCCATCCGGCCAAAATATCGATCGTACCGTTCTACAACTCGATGATCCCACTCAATACGGGGTAACTCCTACCGAGGGGTTTGAGGTGGAGCTGACAGAAGAGCAAGCGAATGCGATCGGCCGGGCACGAAATAAACGAGACCAGAAAATTCTTAAGACCGGGCAACAGAAATTGGATTCGAGCGAAACTCAATGGCTGGAAACCGATTTACCGCTCAAACGGGCGGTCGAATATCTACAGTCGATGATTGATTCACGATCGGTTGCCGTTCAGTAAATGGGTTGTCGCTGCTCCTTTCTTGGCAGCTTTCCCAGAGCAGCGCCCTGCAGGCACCCAAGATGGATAGCCGGCTGCTTTGCCAGAAGCCGCAAAAATGGGTGGGTGGGCTAGAACGCGAACGTTTGGGTCCTTCTTAGCGTTTCCTCTAACCGCATGCATAGGCAGACGGGCAGGGCCCGGCAAGCAAGGTCAGTGACCATGGCTCTCGATGTGAATGCTGGCGTTGCTTTGCTGGCAAGTGTTTAGCCGCAATGCCTGAGAGCTGAGGCGGTGGACGCTAAAAGCGTTAGGAAGAAAAGCCCCATGGGTGCGGGCGCCTGTTCAGCGTCATCATGGGAGCAAGCTTGGTTAGCAGCGATCGCCTGTCTGCTTTGCAATCTATTTTGCAGCAGGGTTCGCAACCTCTGGATTGCTGGCAATATGGGTAGGTGGAGATAGCTTTCGCGATTATTTCGAGATTAACGAAAGTTCGTATTGTATCGAATCCGATGTTTAGAAAGTCGGTGAACCATTCGAACAAATTGCGAGCGTTCACCAGCAATCACCCCCTTAGGAAAGAAGCAATGTATTTGCCACGGTTAAGCCAGCTCGGTTCTGCATTATTGGCCTGTTCAATGGTTTTTTGCGGCCTGGTCTCCAGTGTTGACGCTCAAACCAACGGGACTGCCCCTCGGTTATACAATCCCCAGTCACGCGCTATATCGAATCGATATCAGCCGCAGATTATGCGTCCGCAAGGGATGGTGACGAGCCGGGTTGTTAGCCAACAACAGGCAGAGCAACCGCAAACGAATCAACCCGAGTCAGTGGTTTCGCCATCACCGACACCTGCCGGACAGGGTAACAGTGTGGCACCATCGGTCGACATGATGATTCCCGACGGTGCCTACTTTGACGACGGTTTCGTCGACGGTGGCTACATCGAAGGTGATTGTAGCTGTGGCGACGGATGTTGTGGTGGCAGCCAAGTCGGTTGTCGCGGCGCATGCGGTGGCAGTTGCTGTGGCCCTTTGTACGATCCACGCGACTGTAACATCGGTCAGGATTGTTGGCTGAACGGTCTCGGTGGCATTCTTTGTAATTCAGAATATTTCAGTGGCGTGCAAGGATTCAAGCATCAGTTTTTTGCTGATCCTCAGGGACGCCCTCAACCTGATAATTGTGCCTTTGGTTACCACATTGGATTCAATGCTGGCCTGCCACTCTACAACCTCACATGTGGATTGGTCTCCGGTCAAATTGGAATCAATTACACCCGCTCCAACCAAAACAATGCTCTCTCGCCTACTTCCGAGCGTGATCAAACATTCGTCACGGCAGGTTTGTTTCGCCGCGTCGATTACGGGATTCAATTCGGTGCGGTTGCCGACGTATTGGCTTCTGACTTTGGGGCTGATTTGGACATCGTTCAAGTTCGCTCAGAAATCAGCTGGGTTTGGGCAGGCGGATCCAACGCAGGTTTTCGTGCTAATCGAGCCACTCAAGACGGGACCATTGCATTGGGCGGACAGTTTATACCCTTCGTTCAAATTACGCCCCTGAACACTTATAAGTTGTTCTACCGGAACGCATGTCGAAACGGTGGCTACCTAGAGTGTTACATCGGCCGTACCGACGAAGAGCATACGGTCCTCGGTGCCGAGTACGATCTACCCGTTGGTGAAAAGACCGCCTTGTACGGCGGATTCAATTACCTCAGTCCTGATAACGAAATTGCTTTCGCTGATAACGAAGCCTGGAACATTCAAATGGGCCTAAGTTTCCGACCTCGCGGTCGGGACTGGTACAAATTCTACCACCGCCCCTTATTCAAAGTTGCGAACAACGGTTCGATGGTCCAAAGCCGAGCTCCTTATACACCATAAAATCGGCGGTAAAACCATCTTAAAAAAACCTTGGCGACTTTGCTTGCCAAGGTTTTTTTGTGTACTCAGGCGGTCGTTTAGACAGCTCAAATCCGCCGCCCATTACCGCCTATCGCCGGGGAACGCAACAGCGGTGCCGTGTGCGGCAATGGTTGGCTGCAGCGGTTTGGATTGACCTCGGCTAGAAAACGACCGATGTTAAAACTCGGCGTTTCCTGGTGTGCGTGGGAACGGGATGACGTCACGAACATTGGTCATGCCGGTAACGAATTGCACCACCCTTTCTAAGCCAAGTCCGAATCCTGAGTGAGGGACGGTGCCGAATTTTCGTAGATCGAGATACCACCAGTATTCTTCTTCTGGCATGTTCATTTCCGCCATCCGCGACTGGATGACGTCGAGTCGGTGTTCTCGCTGGGCACCACCGATAATTTCACCAATTTGTGGAACGAGCACATCCATGCCGCGGACGGTTTTACCATCCTCGTTACAGTACATGTAGAATGGTTTGATGCTGCGTGGGTAATCATAAAGAATGACCGGTGACTTGAAGTGTTGTTCCGTCAAGTAGCGTTCATGTTCCGATTGCAGGTCGGCACCCCATTTCACTGGGAACTGAAATTTCGCGTCGCTGTTTTCCAGGATTTCAATCGCTTCGGTATAGGAGCAGCGAATGAAATCACTGTCAATTATCGACGCTAGAACCTCTCGAATCGGTTCGTTTTTGTTTTGCTTGTTCCACGGTAGGTAGGGGCTGGAAAAGAACTCCATGTCCTCGGCACAGTGGGTCAGCGCATCTTTGAAGATGCGTTTCAAAAAGGACTCGGCGAGGTCCATGTTGTCATCAAGTTCATAGAAAGCCATCTCTGGTTCAATCATCCAAAACTCGGAAAGGTGTCTCGAGGTGTTGGATTTCTCTGCGCGAAAAGTGGGGCCAAAGGTATAGATTTTCCCCAGGGCACAAGCGTAAGTTTCTCCTTCGAGTTGTCCGCTAACGGTCAGGTAGGCCGGCTCTCCGAAAAAGTCGAAGTTGTAGTCCATCTTTTCGATTGACTTTTTGGCGACGAAATCCAAGTCCAGGGTTGTGACTTGGAACATTTCGCCGGCACCTTCGCAATCACTGGTTGTGATCACGGGTGTGTGGACGTACAGAAAACCGCGTTCCTGAAAAAACTGGTGGATGGAATTGCAGATGCAATTTTTGACACGGGCCACGGCACCAATGGTACGTGTCCGGGGACGCAAGTGAGCCCACTCACGCAATTTTTCCATTGAGTGACGTTCGCCCTTGCCGCGTTTTTGCAGCGGATATTCTTCTGGGTCGGCAGCCCCAATTAGCTCAACCGCCATGGTTTCTATTTCAGTTGATTGGCCTTTACCGGCTGATTCAACAACTTTTCCGACGATTTCTACACTGCAACCGGTGGTCAGTTTGCGGACCACAGACTCGTAGTTTTCTAGTTCACCCGGCGCGATGGCCTGCACGTTTCCTAAGCAGGATCCGTCGTTGATTTCCAGGAAACTGAACCCCGCTTTGGAGTCGCGGCGGGTTTGTACCCAGCCGAGCAAGCGGACTTGGGTACCAATGATGGCGGGGTCGCGTGCCTGCAGGACGCTGATATGTGTGACTTGCGATGCGGATTCGGTATCCATGAATTTCAACTACCTGGGGTGACTTACGTGCATCAAAAGCGGGGTTCACTGCGATCGAGCATTTAATATATGGATTAAAGTAAATCTGGGAATCGCAGATCAGGGAAGTGTCAGGGATCCTCAGGAAAAACGAACCTGGGAAGGGGTTTGGCGGTTCGTTTTGGGAGATTTTCATTGCCACGCAGAACCAATCCAATGGTACGTTCTCCGGTCGAGAACGCCAAAAAGCCAGAAACAGAGGAGCGGCGGGCTGAACGGTTTCCCTGCAGCCAAAAAAAACCGCGACGAAATGTATCGCCGCGGTTTTTGAATTTCAATCAGGCTTTCCGCACGTACGTTTAGTACATGTCGTGTCCACCACCATGACCTTGACCCTTATCCTTGGGGATGTCCGCCACTAGGGCGTCGCTGGTCAACAGCAGGGTTGCCACGCTGGCAGCGTTGGACAGAGCAGTTTTGGTAACCTTGGCAGGGTCAATGACACCCGCTTTAACCAAATCTTCGTAGGTGTCGGTCAGTGCGTTGTAGCCGGCATTGCCCTTGGACTCGACGACTCGTTCGCACACGATGCCACCGTCTTGTCCAGCGTTCTCGGCGATCATGGTCAGGGGAGCGCGGCAAGCACGAACGACGATGTTGTAACCAATTTTTTGGTCATCAATCATTTCTTCGTTCATTTTCACTTTGGAAGCCGCACGCAAGAGGCCTACGCCACCACCGGCGAGGATACCTTCTTCGACTGCAGCGCGAGTGGCGTGCAACGCATCTTCAACGCGGGCTTTCTTTTCTTTCATTTCTGATTCCGTGGCAGCACCCACGTTTACCTTGGCGACGCCACCAGCCAACTTGGCCAAACGCTCTTCCAATTTTTCTTTGTCGTAGTCACTGGAGGTGTTATCAATTTCGCGACGAATCACGTCGATACGCTCTTTGATATCTTTGCTGGAACCAGCACCTTCGATAACTGTGGTGTTGTCTTTGTCGATCAAAACCTTTTTGGCACGGCCGAGATCGGCGATGGTCAAGGTTTCAAGTTTGCGTCCGAGAGCTTCAAAGATGGCGGTTCCACCGGTCAGCACAGCAATGTCTTCCATCATGGCCTTGCGTCGATCGCCGTAGCCAGGAGCCTTGACGGCACAGATGTTCAAAGTGCCACGCAAACGGTTGATAACCAGAGTCTGCAATGCTTCGCCGTCGACGTCTTCGGCAACGATCAAAAGCGGCTTGCTCTGTTGTACGACTTGTTCAAGCAGTGGTACCAGATCCTTGATGTTGGAGAGCTTCTTCTCGTAAACGAGAATGTAAGGATCTTCCAGAACACACTCCATGCTGCCGGGATCGGTTACGAAGTACGGAGATAGGTAACCTTTGTCGAATTGCATACCCTCAACCCATTCGACTTCGGTGTTCAGGCTTTTGCCTTCGTCGACAGTGATGACACCGTCTTTACCGACTTTCTCCATCGCACCTGCCAGCAATTCGCCGATCTCGCGGTCGTTGTTGGCCGCAATCGATGCCACGTTGGACATTTCGTCAGCGGTTTTGACGTTGATGGATGCTTTGCCCAATTGATTGTTGATATCTTTGACAGCGGCTTCGATGCCTTCTTTCAACTGGATAGGGTTCACGCCAGCCGTAACTGCTCGCAAGCCTTCGTTGAAGATCGCTTCGGCCAACACGGTCGCTGTGGTGGTTCCGTCGCCTGCCACATCAGATGTTTTGCTGGCAACTTCGCGAACCATTTGAGCACCCATGTTTTCGTAGGTGTCTTCCAATTCGATTTCCTTGGCAACGCTGACACCATCTTTGGTAACAGTCGGTGAGCCAAAGCTCTTTTGCAGGATTACGTTACGGCCTTTGGGGCCGAGGGTTACTTTGACAGCGCGAGCGAGTTTGGAAACGCCGCGGCGAATGGCTTCGCGGGCTTCTTGCTCGAATGCAATCATCTTAGCCATGGATAAAACTCCAGTTGAATTTGAATTAGATTTGAGATTGGAGAGTCCGCTGAGCGAGCTCGCCATGAAGGGGTTGGGAATTATTCGATGATGGCCAATACGTCGTCTTCACGCATCAGCAGGTACTCGGCGTCGCCAAATTTCATTTCTTCGGGGCCGTAGGATGTGAAGAGGATGCGGTCGCCCTCTTTTACCTGCATTTCGGAGCGGCTGCCGTCTGCCAGCATGCGGCCCTGTCCCACGCTCAGTACGATGCCCCGCGAGGGCTTGTCCTTAGCGGCGTCCGGCAGCACGATCCCACCAGCCGTCGTCTCTTGCGAATCGTCGCGTTGGACGACCAAGCGATCTCCGAGAGGCTGTAGGTTGACTTTAGTCTTGGCTTTTTTCTTCGTGGCAGTCGCCATTTGAGGGTATCCTCCAGAAATGGGGTGGTTCGGTATCTAAAACGGGCAGCAAAGCCCTGGCGGTTCAATGGTTGTCAGGCATGAGGTGACAGAAATGCGCACCCCAACCCGGGACGTCAACCCACTATTGCAACTGGCGCGCCAATTCTTCTATCCCTGCCAAGCATCTCCTAATCGATCGAAGTGCCAGCACTTTCACCTTATGTTTCGCGAGTATTAGGCTGAGGACTAATCCTCGGTTCGTCGATAACGGGCCGGTTCGTGAGCAAAAGAGCCTCGCTCATGCTCTGATGTTGCTGACAAATTGGCATCCCTGAACTAGCGGAAGGGGCTGGTTTTAATCAAATTAGCTGTCAGTCGCCGCAAAACCCGCAAAAAGAGGGGCCCCATGGCGGTTGCAACGCTGTTTCCACCGCGTTTAACGGTTGCCAAAGAGTTCGCGGGTTGCAGAATAGAGGTAGGCCCAAATCGCCACCGCAAAGATCGCCTCCCCTGACAGGGTGTCGATCCAATGATTAGGGTATCGCCCACTCCTAAGTAGCCAGCAGAAAAATCAACGGACGGTTAATTAAACATGGCCATTCCAACTAAATGCAAGTGTGGGTTTTCCTTCTCAGCCAAAGACGGACTGGCCGGAAAGAGGGTGAAATGCCCACGTTGTCAGACGGTCTTGCAAATACCCGAAAAAGGTTCCGCGGCGCCGGTCCCGACCGTTAGTAACCCCGCCGTTAACAAGAAATTATTGGATCTTTTGGATGATGCAGGGGTAAAAGACACACCCAAGGGCCCCATCTGTGCGGCCTGCGGTTCGGAGATGGACCCGACGGCCGTGATTTGCATTGATTGCGGTTATAACGTTGCAACCGGGCAGTATTTAGAAACCTATACCGATGAAGAGTTGGCCGACGAGGTGGGCAGTTCCGGTATGTCGGATGCCGAAAAGGCGATTGCCAAGGCAGAGAGAGAGATCGACGAAAACCCCATCACGGCTGAAGAGCAAGATTTTGGCGATGGCGCTGATGCTTATATCGTCGCTTTGGCAGGGTTTGCGATCTTTGGCATTCTCGTGCTGATGGGTCTCGGAACCGTTTTGGTGATGGAGACTTTGACCGATCAGGTCAACACCGGATTAATCAGTGCCGTGGCAGGAACGGGCATTTACGTCGCCTGTGGGGTTTGGATAACCATCGTCGCGTTTCGCAGTCAGGTGGGACAGGGTCTCGGTTGCGTGCTTTCTGGCGGTTTGTATTGTCCCATCTACGGTGTCATGCGTGGGGCTGGGACGATCGCGATTGCAATCATTATGGGCGTTGCGGCATTGGCGGCAGCCGGTTCCTGGTTTTATTGCATCCAAACCGGCGTGTTCGAATAGCCGTTGTCTTGGATTGGCAGCAAGGGGGTGGTCGCCTTCCCGGCGCGACGAGGTCGTGGAGTGGCAGCGAAGATGAATTTGCTGCTCGATCGGTCATTTAAGCCATGGAATTTGGCGATCTACACAAGTCCATCGTTATCGATGGTTGGCTCATTCGCTTTTTCGTTTGTCTTTCTGGCGACCTTCAGGTCTCTAACGTGGGCGGAATACGGGACTAAGTCGGGGTACTTTTCCTCTGGCCCAAGGGCGTCATTGAGGGTGTTTGGATAAGCACGTTTTCAAATCGCAGCCGACTTTGCGGGATGTCGCAGAAATTGGGGGCACCTGCAAATGGCTATATTCGGTACGCCTTACCCGACCCTAAAACGTCGGTATTTGTAGGCTCTGATAGGCGATTTTGTGGCAGTTTTGGCATAGACGCTAATAGGTGACAGCAGTAACCTTTAGCGTATTCATCCTCTGTCCCCTGATGTGCTGAATGAGTCGACGATCGTTTTTTGGAAAACGGATGCCATTCTTTGGCAACCGCGCTATGTTAATCATGTGCGTGGTGTTCTTCGTATTGCCCTTTCTGCTGCGTGGCGCTCGGGAATCGGTTGACAATATCAAAAATGATGTTGCCGATTGGTTACCCCAGTCCTTTGAAGAAACAAAAGAGCTGCAGGTCTTTCGGGATTATTTTCTCGGTGACCAGTTTGTGGTTATTAGTTGGCAGGGCTGTAATGAGCGGGACGACCGTTTCGCGAGGGTCTTGGCCAACTTGAAACGAGAGTCGGTCGAAGGTGGCAACGCGGAACAAGCTCGTCTCGAAGCCATGGAGGACAAGGAGACGGAGGAGTACCAGCGCCGGAAAGAGGAGTTGGACGCCAAAGAGTGGGCCACGGATTTGGGTCTTCATACCACCGGCGATTACTACACCTCTTGGGGACAATACAACGAAAAGTGGCTGCAAGGTAAAAACAAGCAGTGGTATTTCGTTCGCCAAGATGGCAGCATCTTTGAGTGGAACGGCCGCAGCAACCTGATCGACGTATCGGGGAGAATGCTGCAGAGATTTTTCAAAGGCAAAAACAAAGCGGACGGTAAGTTTCTGAAACGCTTTGGGAATCCCGAAAACAACCGCTTCTATCAGAATCCTGAACTGTTGCACGCACGTTTCTTTACGGATGTGACGACAGGTCCCGATATTTTTGAGCTGATGGCAGGTCAAAATGGCACGATGATTCGTGGGACCTACAGCGAAGACGAAAAAGAGGCATTAGATGCCCGGATTGAATCCCATAAACGTCTGACCGGGGTGCTTTTCGGCCCGGTTCCTGATCCAGAGTTTGACTGGACCTTAAATTCGTTTTTGCAGATTTTTCCGACGGAAGAAAAAGCCCAAGTCGACAAGGATCGCGAGTACGAGTACCAAGCGTTTGTTGACAAGTTGGTCGAGGACCAATACGACGGCGAGATTGCCAATCTTCGAAATGCTCCGCAGAGTCGTAAGCTTGAGCATTGGTATCGTCTGTTTAATAAGCTGGAAATTTCACCGCCGCCTCGGCAAACCTGCTTGGTCGTCACATTGAATGAACCCGTGCTGGACGAGTTAGCACGTGCGGTTGGCCGTCCGGTCTTGGGAAAACCAAGGGGACGAATCCTTGAAATCGCGACTGGCATGTGCGGTATCGATGCCGAGAATCTACGGATTGGTGGGCCGCCTGTTGATAACGTCGCGATTGATGAAGAGGGATCGATCACGTTATTTAGACTCGTCAGTCTGTCGGCATTTATCGGGATTACATTAGCGTGGATCAGTTTTCGCAGTATCCGCGTCACGATGATGTTGTTTTTCGTCGGTGGCGTCGCTGCCATTGGCAGTTTGGCGATCGTCTGGTTCCTCGGTGGGACCATGGACGCCATCTTAATGACCATGCCCTCGTTGGTTTACGTATTGGGACTGTCGGGGGCAGTTCATGTCGTTAACTATTATCGGGATGCTTGTCGGGAAAAAGGGGAAGGTCGGGCTGCCGATATAGCTGTGAAGCATGGACTTTTTCCCTGTGCTTTGGCGGCTTTCACGACGGCCTTGGGATTGATTTCGCTGTGCACAAGTAATTTGACGCCGATTAATAAATTCGGTTTCTATTCTGCAATCGCAACCGTCGCGACCGTTGTTTTACTATTCACCTACCTGCCCTCGGCGCTAACGATTTGGCCTCCCGGGTATGGGCGAAAAACTCCCGAAAGCACTGCCGGAGGAAAGGCCAAATTTAGCCTTACCAATTTCGTCGAAGCGTTTTGGGATCGAGTCGGGCTATGGGTCGTAAAAAATCATGTTGTGGTCTCGCTGGTCGGCGTGATTCTGCTTGTCGTATTCGCCATTGGTGTCACCCGGATTCAGACCAGTGTCCAGCTTTTGAAGCTGTTTCGAAGTGACGCGAAAATCCTTCATGACTATCGTTGGATGGAAGATAATCTCGGCAAGTTGGTGCCGATGGAGTTAATGATTAAAGTCGATGGCGATTCCCAAATCGCGCCCGACGAGAATCAGCAACTATCGCCAGAACAAATTGATAACAAGCTCAGCTTTCTGCAGCGAATGGAGTTGTCGGATCGCATCCGTCGCTATGTGCTGCAGGTGTTCGGAGATGAAAGCCAAGACGAAAGTCGACGGTACATCGGTAACGTGATGTCAGCTGATTTGGCAGTTCCGCTGAATAAAGTCGTGGAAACGCAGCGCAGTGGTGCGACTCGCGTAAGTGCTAATGGCGTTCTCTGGGATAATCGAGATGCCTTGCGAGAGCAGGATTATTTTCGAGTTGATGAAAAATCCCACGAAGAGTTTTGGAGAATTAGTTTAAGGCTCGCAGCCCTCAATAACGTCGATTACGGCCAGTTTGTTGGCGAACTGAAGACGGTCGTGGAGCCATGTCTGTCGGCCTATCGTTATCGCCAAATAATCTTGAATGCCATCCACGAAAATTATGAGGGCGAGGATAACAGTCGCCTGGGTAATTTGTTGGTGATTGGTCCAGCACCGATGATTCAAAAAGCCGGTGAAGGCGAGCCGATCGTTGGGATTACCGAGGACAATCAAGTCAATCAGACCGGCATCTTCGTCAATACGCTTTATGATCTGGTGCAAAACGCTGGCTTTCGTAGCGGCAAAAAACCGTCCGAAGGACGCTGGGTGCAGTGGCGTAATCCCGCCTCATGGAAAGATCAACCCAAAGATAAATGGCCGGATGCGGATGCTTGGAAAAGTCTTATTTCCGGTAAAGGCAAACCTGATCAACGTGTGGATTGTGTCGTGCTGATCGGCGATCCCTCTGCGGATGTCGACCTGATCAAAAGTTGTGCCAAGGAATTTGGTGCCCAAGTCATCATGGCAGATGATTATGAGTTCAAAATCAATCCTGATACCAAGCAACCGTTGACGGGAATGATGACCGCTTCGGAACGCAAAGTGGATGGTGATGAAACGTCCTTGATTACAACCAGTTACACGGGCATCGTACCGATCGTCTACAAAGCTCAAAGATCGCTGTTGCACAGTTTGATCAAGAGTATTTGTTTGGCGTTTATCATGATCGCCGTCGTGATGATGATCTTGTTGAGGCCATGGGGCACTAAGTTGACACCCAGCAATGCGCTCAATGTGCGGGCCGGAATGATTTCGATGATTCCTAATGTCTTCCCGATCATGATCGTCTTTGGTGCCATGGGGCATTTTGGCCGCTTGGTAGACATCGGTTCCATGATGACGGCAAGTGTTGCGATGGGCGTGGCAGTCGACGACACCATTCACTTTTTGAATTGGTTCCGCCAAGGCATTGCTCGCGGAATGGATCGGTTGGATGCCATCAAACTGGCTTATAAACGTGTCGCTACAGCGATGACGCAAACTACGTTGATTGGCGGTTTTGGTCTTTCGGCGTTTGCTTTCAGTACGTTCATGCCGACTCAACGGTTCGGCGTGCTGATGCTGCTGTTGTTGGTGGCCGCGTTGATCGGTGACTTGATCCTGTTGCCGGCACTTTTGGCTGGGCCGCTGGGTAAGTACTTCTGCAATCTTGAGGCGAAGAAGAAGGCAGCGGAATTGCAAGATAAGTTGTCTGATGCCTTGGACGATAGCGACGCCGAATCGCGGGAGCCATCGATGAGTCAGGACATCAACGAGGCCGGCAAGCCTCACATGATTAAGTTCAAGGACTCCAAGAGTGGCGATGGTCAATCGACCGGAACGGCCTGATCAAGCCCGTTGCTTTGACGGCGCGAAAGCCTGACGGTTGAAGTTGGCTGTGGAGGCCATTTCGTCAGGTCCTCGGTTTTCACTGGTGGCTGGCGAAATACGTGTCAGGCCGCCCGCTCTGATTGTATCCGCCATGGTCAGTCAGCAGAGGCTGTGCTAATTTGACGGCATGGAAAACTATTTGGAAAAAGTGGAAGCCATTCAGGCGGGCCTGTGGGCTCCTGGTTCTTGGCAAAACAAAACTGCCAGTCAGCAACCGATATACGATGATGATGCGGGTTTGCAATCATCCTTGCAGCGGCTGGCTCAACTTCCACCGCTGGTGACCAGTTGGGAGATTGAGTCGCTTAAATCCCAACTCGCCCAAGCCGCTGAAGGTAAGGCGTTTCTATTGCAGGCAGGCGATTGCTCTGAGCGCATCGAGGATTGCCAAACAGATGCTATTGTTGGCAATCTCAAGGTGCTCATGCAGATGAGTTTCGTGCTGACGTATGCCACCTCGCAAAGAGTCATCCGGGTGGGTCGGATCGCCGGTCAATATGCCAAGCCTCGCTCGACGGAAACGGAAACCCGAGGGGGCGTAGAATTACCCGTTTACCGTGGCGACCTGATTAATCGAAGTGACTTCACGCCCGAAGGGCGCCGTGCCGATCCCGAATTATTGATTCGCGGATACGAGCGAGCCGCCATGACTCTTAACTTTATCCGCAGTTTGATTGGTGGCGGATTCGCGGATTTGCATCATCCGGAAAATTGGGATCTTGATTTTGCCAATGAGACTCCACAAGCCAAGCAATATCACAACATGGTGCACTCGATCGCCAACTCGCTCAAATTCATGGAGTCGATTCTTGATCGCTCGGTGGCTGATACCAAATCCGTTGATATCTATACATCGCATGAAGGCTTGCATTTGACGTATGAACAGGCCCAAACCCAACGGGTTCCGCGGCGTGACGGGTGGTACAATTTAAACGCCCATTTTCCATGGATCGGTAACCGGACCCGGCATCTTGAAGGTGCCCACATTGAATATTTTCGCGGTATCGAGAATCCCATCGGTTTGAAAGTAGGCCCTGAGATAAAACCGGAAGAACTGGTTTCGCTAGTGCAGGTGCTGAATCCCCAAAACGAACTTGGTAGGATCACCTTGATTCACCGTCTAGGCGCGGGCGGGATTGGCAAGGCTTTACCACCTTTAATAAGTGCGGTTCAGAAAGCTAAACAAAAAGTTTTGTGGTGCAGTGATCCAATGCACGGAAACACCTTTCAAACGGATTCCGGTACAAAGACTCGCCGTTTCGAAGCGATCGTAGATGAATTGACTCAGGCCTTCGCAATCCACCGCAGGATGGAATCCATCCTCGGTGGGGTGCATTTAGAACTAACCGGTTCCGATGTCACCGAGTGTGTTGGGGGAGCGACGGGTTTGACGGAGGCGGATTTAGACCGGGCATACAAATCCGCTGTGGACCCGCGTTTGAACTACGATCAGGCCATGGAGATTGCCTTCTTAATTGCTGAAGAGATGGTGGTATGAGCGACCGGGGCACTGCGGCCCAAAACGAAGCGAAAGAGACGACTCCTGACAATTTCACCCCGTCTGGAGGTAGCATTCAGCTTCGCGGCGTGCGAGTGAACAATCTTAAAAACATTGACCTGGATATTCCCCACGGGCAGATGTTGGCTCTCTGCGGCTTAAGTGGAAGCGGCAAGACCAGCCTTGCCTTGGATACGCTTTTTGCCGAGGGGCAACGACGCTACATCGAGTGTTTTTCTCCCTACACGCGTCAATTTCTGGATCAGTTGGAAAAACCAGACGCCGACCGGATCGATGGTATACCTCCCGCCATTTCGGTGTCGGCTTCTCGGCAGCGTGGTAATGCTCGGACGACCATCGGATCGGTAACCGAAACCATTGATTACTTGCGTTTGTTGTATGCTCAGATCGCTGAGATAACTTGTTTCCAATGCGGGGCTGCGGTACGCAGGAACTCGCCGCAGCAGGTGCTTTCCGAGCTGAACCATGAGGCACCCGACCGCAAATTCCAAATTGGGT
>CAJQPP010000146.1 GCA_905480235.1 uncultured Pirellulaceae bacterium | reverse complement strand
CGGATAAGGCGGCTTAATTCATGCTGAATGCTTTCCTCGCTGTACAGCGCATTGCTTCGTGCTGTCCCCGCTTTATGAGTGGGGTGTTTAACCAAGCCACAAAATTTGACGGACCTTTTGTTTCAGCAAAGCGACTTAGTATGCCGGCATCGAAATCTCACCGACAAAATATCGAAGCAGGCTCCCTAGTTCGCGGCTGGAGTCTGCTGGTTTTGTGTGGCTTGATCGGCCTGATGCCCGCCTGCCGTGGTGAACAGAATGAACAAAAAGTGCCTCCCGAATCGACCGGCTCTGCCGGTGATTTGGAAAAGAAGCCGCTACCGCCCAAAGTCGCCCCAGCCAAGCCTGTTCCTAAAGCCAAAGCTCGTGTTGCAAAACAAAAGCAACGACTCAATGAAGTACCTCAGGAAAAATTAGAGCCACCCAAGGATCCGTTATTTCGACGCCTGCTCGGGTCCCAAACAGGCGTGAATTTTGAGAACGCTTTGACCGAAGATGAAACGCAAAATATTCTCACCTACTCCTACATGTATAACGGTGGCGGTGTTGCAGTGGGTGACATCAATAACGACGGACTACCCGATTTGTTTTTTACAAGTAACCAGGGTTCCAATGCGCTGTACCTAAATCTTGGGGAAATGCGATTCAAAGACATTTCCGAAGCGTCAGGCATCGCAAAATCTCAAGGGTGGCATGCGGGTGCGAATATGGTGGATGTCAACGGAGACGGTTGGTTAGACATTTATGTTTGCCGGTCGGGCCCCGGAGATGACCCCTCTTTACGTGAAAATCTGTTGTTCATGAATGGTGGCAACCTGCAGTTCGAGGAGCAAGCGGCGGCCAAGGGGGTGGCTGATAGTAATCACTCAACGCAGGCCAGCTTTTTTGATTATGACCGCGATGGGGATCTGGATTTGTACGTCATGAATCATCCGGTATTTTTTGGATCAGCCACGGTTCGCGACGTCCAGGAAATGGTGCAGACTCCTGAGGTGGCGGAGGCCTGTTCTGACAATCTATATGAAAACGATGGTACGGGATCGTTTACCCGAATTACTTCCCTTAAGGGTTTGCGAAACCTTGGCTATGGTCTCGGATTAATCACGGCGGATCTCAATGGTGATGGGTGGACGGATATTTACGTCGCGAATGATTTTTCGACACCCGATTTCATGTACATCAATCAAAAGAACGGCACGTTTGTCAACGAAATCAAATTGCGGACACAGCATATCTCGTATTTCGGTATGGGATGCGATCAAGTCGATATCAACCGAGATGCCAAACCCGATTTGGTGGTCATGGATATGACAGCCAACGACCGGGTACGTTCGAAGACGCTAATGCCTTCGATGTCGTCCAGTCGATTCTGGGGATTGGTAAAAGTCTTGAAATATCATTTCCAGTACATGTTCAATACCCTGCAACTTAATCAGGGGGATGGTCATTACAGCGATATGGGTTTGCTGGCGGGGATCGCCAAAACGGATTGGAGTTGGGCCGTTTTGGGGGCCGATTTTGACCACGACGGCTGGGACGATTTATTGGTCACCAATGGGTTTCGCCGCGATTCGAAAGACAATGATTTTTTGACGCGATTTCGAGCTGCTAAATCGGCCGCCGGCGGTCGCGCGGGCATGGCGGAAAAGAAATTGATGATGCAATGGGTTGAGCAAATCCCCTCCCAGCGATTACGAAATTATTTATTTCAAAATAACGGTGACTTGACCTTCAAAGACCAATCCCTGGCATGGGGTTTCCATGAAGGTTCGTTTTCCAACGGTGCCAGTTATGCCGATCTCGACGCGGATGGCGATCTTGATCTGGTTATTAATAATATTGATGACCCCGCCTTCATCTACGAAAATCTGGCAGATGAAAAATTCCCCACGCGTACTTTTGTTCGCGTGACACCGGTCGACGAGCAGGGCTCTCCGGTCCTTAACGCGAAAGTCAAAGTCTCAGCTGGTGGTATTTCCCAACAGAAAGAATTGACCACGTGCCGCGGTTATCAGTCATCAGTAGCGCCCGTTTTGCATTTCGGTTTGGGCCAGGTTGAAGAAGTCGCATCGATCGTCGTTTACTGGCCGGATGGGACGGTAACCTCGTGGGAAGAATTGCAGGCCGGTAAGACGCACGTGCTCAAGAAAACCGATTCGGCAATGCCGCCTAGATCCATCACAACCCGGGAACGCAGTTCGATGTTCCAACCGGCGGAAGATCTGTTGCCATGGCGGCATCAGGAAAATCTGCACAATGAATATGAGCTTGAAACGCTATTGCCGCACAGCCAATCGACGCTGGGGCCCTGTGTTTCTGTGAGCGATGTCAACGGTGATGGCACCGATGATCTGTTTTTGGGCGCAGCTCATGGGTTTGCACCAGAGTTGTGGTTGCAAACCAGTGAGGGTCGGTTTTTGAACGGCGGCCCTCAAGACTGGCAGGTTAGCCTGGGATCGGAAAATGTTGACGCGGTATTTTTTGATGCGGATGGTGATAGTGACGATGATTTATATGTCGCCAATGGTGGTGGCTCCGAATTCAAGGCGGATGATCTCAGGCTGTGCGATCAGCTGTTTTTGAATGAGGGGGGGCAATTCGCATTGGCGGATTCTGCGCTGCCGAAAATTGCCGTGAGCAGCGGGACCGTCGTGCCCATTGATTTTGATGCCGATGGTGATTGGGATTTGTTTATCGGTGGGCATGTGGTGCCCGGAAAATATCCTTTCCCACCCAAGAGTTATTTTTTGGAAAATGACGGGGGTACTTTTCAGGAACGCGAGATGCCTGCGGTGGGTGATTTGGGCATGTTGAATGATGCGATTGCCACGGATTTCAATGGTGACGGTCAGACAGATTTGGTCTGTGTTGGCGAATGGACGGCGCCGCAATTCCTGCAAAATAAATCAGGTGAGTTTTTCAGAGTCAGTTTTCCCGGCACGCAAGATTTAAAGGGATGGTGGTTTGACGTCACCGAAATGGATGTGAATGCGGATGGTCGCCCCGATTACTTGCTGGGGAACTTAGGGAAAAACAATAAATTTAAATCGAAGGGGGACGCACAACTGAAGGTTCTCTGTAATGACTTTGATGAGAATGGGTCGTTCGATATTGTGTTGGCGGCCGATATCGACGGCCGTGATTTTCCTGTACGTGGCAAAGAGTGCTCAACGGAACAGATGCCGTTCCTGAAGTCAAAGTTCGAATCCTTTCACGAATTTGCTTTAGCCGATCTCAATGATATGTTCGACGAGGACGAGCTGGATAGCGCGCTGCAATTGGAGGTGAATACCTTCGCCAGTTGTGTCCTGTTGCGCGAAGGCGATGGATTCACGAAAATCGATTTGCCCAATCTTGCACAGCTTTCGTTGATTCGAGATGCACTGCCCATGGATCTTAATGATGATGGTGTTTTGGACCTTGTAACCGTCGGTAATCTGTTCGACGTAGAAGTCGAAACGACGCGCTACGATGCGGGTATGGGGTTGGTGTTGCTGGGCAACGGGGACGGCACGTTTAATGCATTGCCGAGTGGGGAGAGTGGTTTCCGGGTCAAGAAAGATAGTCGGCAGATGGCGATCGTCGAAACGGCTACCGGAAAGAAATTGGTGGTGGTTAACAACAACGACCAACCCAGTTTTTTCAACATTCGCTAAGCGCTAAACCACCCATCGAAAATTAGCGGCTCGGTGGCGCGGCCGTAATCTTGAAAACGCCTGCTCGTGGGTTCGTTCTCTGTTCAATTGTGGATCACGCTTTAACGCTGGCAGCGATCAAACAAAGCGGCTGAAGAAAAGACGGACCGGTGGCGGTTGAGCTTCGCCCAGGCAGCGTTTTGCGGTGACATAACCTCGTCTCGGAACACGCTCAAATTCAACATGAACGAGGACGCACTGAAAGAGACGTTGACCAAATTGTTTTTGTGCGCGGTTTTTTAGAATTTTTAAATGTTTTCTAAAATTCGGATGAAACGAGCATTGTTGTTTTTTTGATTGACCCTCCCTTCAGGGGAGATAGGATAAAAGGCCACAGGGGAACGGGAGGTCGTAAGAGGTCAACCTATGAATTTATTTCCGCGAGTTTCCAGGCTCATTCCGGCCTTGAAATTGGGTAATCGATCAGCATGGAATGAACTCAGCGATGAGTCGTTCGAAAGTCTAGGTAGCAAAGCCCATAATTTATTGCGATCATCGTCTCGCAATGATTTGCATTCCGCAGATTTGGTTCAAGAGACGCTTTTGAAAGCTTGGAATCGACGAGAAACATTCCAGGGTGACAACACCATCCAACTCGCAGGTTGGTTACGCAAAATTCTCCACAATACATTTATCGATCATTGTCGAAAACCAAAGCGTGAAGTGCAGTTATCGAATTGGTTTGGAATCCATGACCAAACGGAAACCCCGTCCGCCTGCGTGCTGGCCGGGGAGCGGGAGAGGCAATTGCTCAGCTGTCTGGCGGCCTTGGATTCTCAGCATCAACGAATTCTCCGTCTTCGACATTTGGATGGGTTGAAGTTTCAGGAAATTTCAACCGTCACAGGTTTGAATATCAATACCGTGGCTGGTCAATACCGGCGTGGATTAAAAGAGCTAAAGCTGCTCTTGGAAATCCGACAGGCGTTTGAAACGCGGTGACGATACTGTCTTGGCTGGGGGGCCGCGGGAAGCAATGGATGGTGAAATAGAAAATAAAGATCCTGAATTCAGCCGACAGGTTAATTTGCACCTCGCGGAATATGAGATTTGGTGCGAAAAGAATCCAGATTCCAGCTTCTTGGCGTTTGCTGAAAATTGTCAAATGTCTCCTGCCGTCGCGGCAGAACTTGCCGAAGTTCTTCAGGTTGGCCAATTCATCGATTGTTTGGTCGATAACGAACAGCAATATTTTCCTTCGACGCCTGACTTAGAACCAAATCAGGAAGCTGACTTAGTGGGGCAAAACGTCGGCGACTATCAGATTGTTCGCTGTCTGGGGACGGGAGGTATGGGCAAAGTTTGGCTGGCGGAGCAGTGTCGTCCGGTCCATCGTTCCGTGGCAATTAAGTTTGTTAAGTCGAATGAACCGCTGCCCTTGTTGGAAAAGCGTTTGAAGGATGAACAGCAGGCGCTGGCTTCCCTGTCGCACCCGAATATCGCCGGTGTTTTGGATGCGGGAACGTACTTGGGTCGTCCTTACTTTGTCATGGATTACGTGCCAGGAACCTCTCTGACAGAGTATTGCAATGATCGTCGGCTGTCGGTGCAGGCAAGATTAGATTTGTTTTTGCAATTGTGTGCAGCCATTCAGCATGTGCATCAAAGAAGTTTATTACATCGAGATATCAAACCCAGCAATGTGTTGGTCACAGAAATCGATGGTCAAGCTTATGTCAAAGTGATTGATTTTGGTTTGGTGCAGTCTTTGGAAGACGAGTTTGAGGGACCATCTAACCGTCCCTCATTGGGCATCGGTTCGCCGCTGTGGATGAGCCCTGAGCAAGTGGGCGGTGAGCATCCTTCGCAAGCTGATACACGTTCGGATATTTTTTCACTGGGCGCCATTCTTTATCAGTTGCTGACTCAATCGACACCCATCACGAAAGAGTTTCTCCAATCAGCATCGCTCGTTGATTTGGTAACGGCGATCCAAGAGCACGTCCCCGACCGACCTTCCGTGCGAATCGATCAAGAGCCAGCATTGCAACTGTTAATAAAGCAGCATTGCAGTACCCCACTGCCGGTTTTGCGCCGGCAACTCAGTGATGATTTGGACTACGTAGTGATGCAGGCTTTAGCCAAGGATCGGGAAAGCCGATATGGCACCGTTATGGCTTTGGCCGAAGACGTAAATCGGTTTTTGAATCAAGAGCCAGTTTCTGCGCGATCCAATAATTTGACTTATCGCCTGCGAAAGTTTGCCACAAAGAATCGAACCGCCGTGGTTGTCGCCTCTTTTATTGGTGTCCTGCAACTTGTGACGACCGTGGTCGCGGTAGGTTTGGCAATGTGGGCATTGGATCAACAGAGTGAAGCAAGGCAAGCGCAGAGAGTCGCGCAGGATGGCGAAAAATTGGCGCGAGAGGCTGAGGCGGAGACTGCTGAATTTTGGAAAGTGTTAATGGGCGCTATCAGTGACCTAAACCTGTCGAAACCTGGCATCGAATATGCGAATCTAAATTCCGTTATCCCGGCAAAGTTGCGCAAGGAAATTCAATCGCAAGCCGCTCGGTATCGATTCTCCAAAGAAAGACAACTTCGTTGCGCAGAGGCATGGGAGTTGTTGGGAGAGTCAGCCTATGGTTCAGGACGAAAGGAAATGGCGATTGCGGATCTCAGGCAAGCGATTGTGATCTACGAAAAACAGCTTGGTGTTGCTGATAGAAGGACGCTTAAGGCAAAGATCACTTTGGGATTATTCTTGTTAGAGAATGGCGATTTGGAATCGGTACAAACGACAACGGCTGAGGTTTTAGAATCGGATCCCGAACGCACGAGTAGCGAATATTTGCAGGCTCAGGTGTTAAAGAAGCGGGTCAAAATTCGACAGGGGAAAATGACGCATGTAATTAGCGATTTGAAGTCTTTGCTGGAGGCTTCGAAAGAGCGATTTACGAAGGATCCGGTGTGCATCGAAACGATGAATGCTTTGGCGGAAGCTTGGTTTGAAAAAAGATGCTACAAAGTTTCGGCAGAGCTGTACGAAAAATGTTTTCGCGCAGCTCAAGAAACCTGGGGGGAAGATAGTCGGCAAGCGATGGAGCTCGAAGTTCGTTACTGGGCTGCCAGAGTAAGCGACGAAATGGAGTTTGCTCCCATCGGTTTGGTAAAACAATTGCTCAGCCGTGCCCATCAAAAGTTTGGGCCCGATAACATTTACACACTAAAAATCAACGCGATTTACATACGCACGCTTTTTTACTGTGACCGAAAAAATCGGGCTGTCGAAAATTTGCAAAGCGATTTGATCGAGAATTATCGACGACTCTTCGGTGAGAGTTCACTCGAGGTGGCTCACCAAAAACTTAACATGGCAAAATATCTTGAATGGACTCAACCGAAGGTCGCGGCGGAGTTTGCCAAACAGGCAGGCGAGATGTTTGCTGAAATCAAAGGTGAGAAGTCGTGGGAATACCTGCGCGCCCGTTGCCGGTACATCCGTGTTTACTTGGCAAATGCTAAAACCTTTTCCTCAGCTTCTCGCAAGACAGTGTTGGATGCGATTCACGAATATGCCAATCTCGCAGTGAAAGAATTGGGGAAAGATAGCTTAGTGACGACCGATTTATTGGAATTTCAGGCAATGTGTTTAGGGGAACAAGGACGCTTCGATGAATGTATCGACTTGCTCAAGGAAAACCTGAAGTTTAGTCGTCGTGATGGGCAAGATACATTGTTGACTGGAGAAACATTGACCAGGCTCGGCGATGCTTATTATCGTTATAGTAACGATACCTCACGCAAGCTCGACGATGCTGATCGCGGTAGAGATCTATTGAGAGAGGCTGCCGAGCATTACGAAAAATCGTTCTACGTGCGAAGTGAGTGGCAAGGTGTTTTGAATCCCGATGTCAATGAATCGCTCCGCCGAGCGCAGCGCTGTTATCGCGAATTAGGTGAATTAACGACCGTCAAAACTTTCGCTGCTTATATTGAACAATATAAGGAACAGCATTCCGTTGCAGAATTCCAATTGATTGTCAGAAACCATGGCGACCTCATCCCGGGCTTAATTTTTAAATTCTAAAAGATATTGATTAAGCTGGCCTGTTCGACAAGTTGACGGGACCAATTCAATGCTCTGCCGCTGCTTAATCCGGAATCGGTCTGAAATCGCGTGCAGATCATTGCTTCCGCAACGTCTTGGTAGAGCGAAGTGGACGGGTAGTTGATGGCGGAGTGCGATCTAGCCGGGGCAGCGTTGTCGTTCCAAGTCTCGGTCAAATACTTGTCGCCGCCGCTTTTGATATAACCGCTCGAGTGAGAAGTAGAGGTTTTTGAAATTAATTTTGACCCTTGCCGCTTTGCCCTTTGGGTCCGTCGGTTTCAGCGGTGAGGCACGCTGGTTTTTACGAGATACCTGAAAGGCGTTAGGCCATCGCCATCAGTTCAGGTAACAGGCAGCGTTGGGGATGCGCGGGGTGCACGAGAATAGCGGTAGATTCTTTATTATCGATCATGGACTGTGCCCTTTGAGCGGCTTGTCCATCCAGCCAACACTTACTGGAGACCTTCTTGCCAGCGGCTTGGAAATTGAAGTAGCAACGGTACATTCTCTCATTGGCATTGATAAAGCCCGTCGATTCTACCTTGGTAATGACACCCGAAACCGCAGTTCCGTTTTTAAGTAACCATCGCTTTCTTCGTGGGGTGCGCAAGGCAAAAAAGAGAGCTAGGGCACTGAGTAAAATTAAACCAACGCTGATAGCCACAAGCGGTAAAAAGTAGTCGGGTTCATGCCGCGTTAATGTGGCAACGATGATCGATCCGACACCCAAGAACACTCCCGCAAAAAGCAGGAGCGAATCGGGTCGCGTCTGAAATAATAATGGTTTGGGTACTGCCCGAGGCGTGGCTTGGCGGACAAAGCCGCGCACGCTGTCGCGGGTGATGTAGGTGCGTCTAAATTTAGCTTGGTAAAAAGACGCCAGAGGGCCTTTGAGTGCTTCCACTTGCGCGACAATTTCGTCACCGCGACTGGCACCGCTTAATGCTCCATTCGCTTGCAATTCGCCGCAACGGTTTTCGAAAAGTCGAGTTAGCTTAGTCGCGGATTGAGCGAATTTCTTTTCATCGTCGCCGAGGTATTCGCGTTTTGGCACAAAGAGAATCATGCGTTTTTCGTAGGCATGAATTTCCCATACGGGTTGCCGCAATAAAAAGTCTTTGATTTCATCCGAGAATAATTTTTGAACGCGCGTGTCCAGTCCAACCAGCGCATACTTTTTCGAAAATTCGGGGCGGTCTTCAAATTCCACTTCGCCACCGGTGATCAGCTTGTCGAAAACCTGAAACCCTTTTCTGCGTGGCCTTAAAGCGAAATTGGGAAGATTCAGTTCTCGGTTTTCCAAATTAATGGCTGTCTGAAAATAAGTGGGTAAATTCCTTTTTTGCATGCTCTGAGCGGTAGTTTTGACATCCAGCACCAATTGCCCCAATGCCAGCGTAGTCGTGCCTGTCGCGCGTTTTTCGGTGATTTCGAAACGGGGCTCCACATGTCTCAAGAGCATGCAAATTTGATCTTGGATAGATTTTTCGTCTAAGGAACTATCAACGATTCCCGGTAATGTTTTCTCAGGTGTGGAGGTTGAATGTTTGCGTTGGGACAGGTTGGACCGAGCGATTGTTAAACCAGCACTCATTCCACCCCCTAGAAAACCCACCAGAAAACCTTGCCACCAGACGATATCGATCCCAAGAAATTGTTGAAATATCTCGGGGCCGATAATGGCGCCGGCAATTCCAGACGGGAGACCGATGATGCCGATAAACAGCAATTGATATCTGAGTTGGTCGGTATCTTTTTGCTGGTTTTTTTTCGGTTTTGATTGGGATGGCATTAAGTGATTATTAGTTGGTTTGGATGGTAGGTGGTAATGGTCGCATCAGGCCGTAAATTCAGTTACCGACTCGGGGAGGTTGTTTACACCTGGAAGTAACGAGAAAGGTTGAGTGCTTGATCTTATTTCCGAAGATGCCTCGCGGGTCCTGTCGGCGTGACGAATGAACACATGTCGCAACCGGCTCTTATCTTACAGCCAATCTGCTCACTTTTTAATTCGTCTAAGTGCTTCCGGTATTGTCCTTTTTCGGGCAAAGATCTGACGAATAAGCAATCTTTTGCTCTGAAACCAAATCTTTAGACGGGTTTTTAGTGCGGGCGTGCTCAACCTTGGCCCATGTCAGCGCCGTGCGTTCGATCGGAAATTAAGTCAAGACACTGGTCTCAGCGTTGTTCAAGCCGCTGGTCTCAGCGTTGTTTAACCGACCAGATTTGATTCTCCGCAATCGCAAAACAATCGGTCATCTTGCGGGTCGATAAAGTCATACCGCCCTTGAAGGGGCCGAACGCCGGTACCACTAAGTGGTCCGGATACAGCGCGAAACAACGCAGTTTCATGCGGTCAGCAGCGACTCCTGTTTGCACCGCGGGATGGAGATGCCCGCAAACGAAAGGCGCCGCTTTCTGATTTACTCCCGTCGCGGGATCATGAACCAGTGTGAGTGCATTGACCTGATAGGCCGGGCAAGTTTCCAGCTTCCAAGAATCTGGAAATTTACGGACGTGCCGATCGTGATTGCCGAGCACCAAGGTGACCTTGAGATCCTCGTGTTGCTTGCGCCAACGGGCCATCTCGTCGATAACCGTTGGGGTTAAGGAATTTCGGTTATGGATCAGGTCGCCCAGAAAAATTAAGTGAGAGCATTCTGCGGTTTCCACTGAGTGCGTAAGCTGTTTCAACAGGTCGCGATTTATGCCGGTTGGCACGGGAATCCCTGCTGCTCGAAAGGCTGCATCTTTACCGAGGTGTAAATCGGAGACAATTAACATCGAGCATTGGGGAATAAACAAGCTACCATCCGCGCGTAGATGCAAGGTGACATCCGCCAGTGATATCTCCTGATGATTGCATGTTTCGTTCGGTATTCCCGATCCTCGAGGCTCATCCATGGGGAGGTGAATTTAGGGGTTCGATTTAGAGTGATGTTTTTTGGCGGTGACTTCGAATTGTTGCGTGAGTCTGGCGATTCTATCCGCGAGTTTCTCGGAGGATATTTTCATGCGTAAGCGATCAACAAGAATTGGAAAAGCTAAGGGAGAAGGTTTGGGCGGTTCTGTTATTTCGATCCGGCAATTGGCAATTCGATCCAAAGCGGTGGCTAGGCGCGTGCTCTCCAGTTGATACTCCAGCACTTCCTGTCGCGCCTGTTTTAGGAGTAAGTTTTCTGGATCGTATTCCTTAAACACGTCGAAGAACAGGTCGCTGGACGCTTGAAGCTGTCGAGCAGATTTTCCCGCTCCGGGAAATCCGCCTTGGACAAGACCGGCGATTTTTGCGATATCTCGAAATTGTCTTCGATCCAACTCGCCTGCGTTCATGCACTTGTCAATTTGATTGACCAGATCAACGGATGTAAACAGACCGCGCTCCATCGCTTCTTTCAGTGGGGGTACCGTTGGCGACAAAAGCTCGATTCCATAATCATTGATGGTGGTGGAAAACGTTATCGGGCGAATCTGTGCGATTCTCCATGCGATGACAGCCGCCAGTCCCTCGTGAACTAGGCGGCCCTCAAATGGATAGACGAATATATGAAAACCATCCCGTGTTTTTACCTGTTCGATCAGGAGTGTATTTTCATCCGGAATGAGTGACCATGCGGCCTGTAATGCCATAAGTGGTTTGATGGCTCGCATCTCGGGGCCGGTGAATTTCCCTCGTGCCGCCTCTCCCAGTTTCTCGCGTACCGCCTCTGATAATTCGCTCGATAATGGCATGCGTCCGCCATACCATCTCGGCAGCGCGGCAACCTGTCCTTTGGCCCGGCGGACCCAAACGGTCATGTCGCGGGTCATCACAAGTTTTAAAGTGCGTCCGGCAAATAAAAATTTGTCACCCGGTTTCAAACGAGAAATAAAACGCTCTTCAATCTTTCCTAAGCGGCCCCCTTTCATATATCGCACTTGCATTTCATTATCGCTGGGGATCGTACCCACCGACATCCGTTGCATGCGTGAGGTCCGCGCATCTTTTACCTCGTACCTACCGTCGTTCTCTACAACGCGCTGAAAATCAGGATAGGCCTGCAGGCTGTCGCCGCCTCTTCGCACGAAGTTGAGTACCCATTCCCATTGGGTTTCGCTGAGGTCCTGATAAGCGTGCGTGCTTTTGACCTCCTTGAATAACTGGGATTCATCAAATGGATTTCCACAAGAAATCGAGACCACGTGTTGGGCTAGTAAATCGAGGCAGCCCATCAAGGGGACCCGATCTTCGATCCGCTGTTGCTTCAAATAGTCTTTTGCGGCAGCCAGTTCCACCAGTTCCAGAGCATGGGTTGGTACAAAAACTAGCTGGCTTTTCCCTCCTGGGTAGTGGCCACTCCGCCCTGCCCTTTGCATTAGCCGAGCAATGCCCTTGGGGCTGCCGATTTGCAAGACCTGTTGAACCGGAAAGAAATCGACTCCCAAATCGAGGCTCGACGTACAGACGACGCATTTCAGATTTCCGGCGTCCAATTCCCGCTCCACCCAGGTCCGTGTTTTCCTTTCCAGCGAGCCATGGTGGACGCCCATTTTGCCCGCCCAGTCCGGCCGTTCATGGAGGATCGCGGAATACCATTTTTCAGCCTGGGAACGGGTGTTGGTAAAAACCAAAGAACTGCCTACGGCATCAATTGCCTCAACCACGGCAGGGACCGATTTCAAACCCATGTGACCCGCCCAGGGAAATCGCTCGATCTTTTTCGGAATGACACTACGCATCGATAATTTGCGCCGTGCTGGTGCTTTGACGACAACACCGTTTTGATCTCGCGGACCGAGTGCAGTCTGCATGGCTTGCTCGACGTTACCGATGGTGGCAGACACAGCCCACGTGATTAAATGGGGGTTCAGTTGCCGTAACCGCGCCAAACATAATTCGGCTTGGACCCCCCGTTTGCTGGCCATCAATTCATGCCACTCGTCTAACACAACGACCTGCAATGATTTGAATTGCGAGTGCGTCTTTCGGTAAGTAAGCAGGATCGATAGGCTTTCCGGCGTGGTGATCAGGCAACTGGGAAGACGGTTTTTCTGTTTGGTTTTAAGGGTGCTGGAGGAATCACTGGTGCGACGTTCCACGGTCCAAGGGAATTTCAATTGATCCGTCGGTTCCTGTAGAGCAAGCATCGTGTCGGCTGCCAGTGCTCTTAACGGGGTCAGCCACAATACCCGAATGGGTTCGGCGGCGTTTCGGTTACTCCGCCTGGGAGATGAAAAAGTGGAGGTCTCCCGGGTAACGGGATCTTCTTCCTGAGCGTTCCAGCGAGCCAGAGCCCCCAACCAAACGGCGAGCGTTTTTCCCGTGCCCGTAGGACTGTGTAACAGCCCACTTTTGCCATCCATCATCGCTTTCCAAACGGCTCGTTGGAATGGAAAAGGCTTGCGTTCCTTTTCTTTCATCCAGTCGCTTACCAATTTGATGGACATGATCTGTTTTCGCGAAACGTATTTTTTTGAGTTTGAGTTTGATTCGTACGAAGGGGTACGTCGTTCCATCAAGGTTCGATCAATTCTAAAATGGTTGACAGTTGGTCTGCATCGACGATGGCTTTATCATGCCGCCAGCGACTGATCCTGGGAAAACGAACAGCCACGCCGCTTTTGTGACGTGTTGATTTCTGAATATTCTCGAATGCTAACTCGAAAACCAATTCTGGCGTCACGCTGCGTACCGGTCCGAATCGTTCCGTGGTATTTTTACGGATAAAGGCATCCACTTTGCGAATTTCTTTGTCGGTGAGTCCGGAGTAAGCTTTGGCAAAGGGTACCAGTTCCCCAGCGTTCCAGACGGCAAACGTGTAATCGGAGTACAAGCTGGCACGCCGTCCATGGCCCCGTTGTGCGTAGATTAACACCGCGTCGATGGTGTAGGGATCGACTTTCCACTTCCACCAATCCCCTGTGGGACGCCCAACTTGGTAGGGGGACTCGCGACGTTTCAGCATCAAGCCTTCCGCCCGCATGAGCTTGCTTTGGTCCCTTTGCATCGCCGCAGATTCCCAGCTATCGGCAGCAACGCGTGGAGGAATTCGCAAGGACGAATTCTCGACGGTTTGCAGCAGTTCTGTCAAAACGAGCTGTCTCTCGGTGAGCGATTTTTTTCGCACGTCATGGCTGTTGCATTCCAGCAGGTCAAAACCTAGCAAAACTACAGGGACCTCCGTCAGTAATTTCTTACCCACTTTTTTTCGTCCCAGTCGCCGTTGTAATTGGTGAAATGGTAACGGGCGAGCACTCTTAAAATCCCACGCGACAAGCTCCCCGTCCAACACCGTGCCATTGGGCAAGTCTGCGGCGGCGGCAGCAACATCGGGAAATTGCTCGGTGATGAGCTCTTCTCCCCGAGACCAAATGAACGTCTGGTCTTCTCTGTGAATGACTTGAGCCCGGATGCCATCCCATTTCCACTCGAGTGACCAGTCATCAAAATTGCCGAGTTGAGAGGGGTGATCTTTATTGGGGTTGGCGAGAAAAAAAGGATAGGGTTTGCTGACCTCCGCTTCACCATCATCTTGACTGGTTAAGCGTGAATAAAAAGATTCCGTGGGTTCCCAATCCCCCATCAAACGGTGGGCAATCGTCGCCCCATCTATCTCGAATTGCTCGCCGATGGCGCGTGTCACCAATTTCTTGGAGACACCGACCCGGAATCCTCCGGTCATCAATTTACCCAACACAAACAGTTGGGGTTGATCGAACCTGCTCCACAGATTTAGCACCGTCGTGCGTTTTTCGGGTTCGCTCATGGACTGCATGGGCAGCAGGTGGTTATGGATTAAGTCGGCCAGCGGCAGCGGTGTGGCCGTGGCAGCGGGTGGTAGGATCAAAGAAATCGTCTCTGCTAAATCACCTACCCGCTGGTAACATTCCTCAAACATCCATGTGGATAAATCGACTTGCTCGGTCGCCCAGGCCGCCAACATGCGTACCCCAACCAGTCGTTTCAGTCGTCGACCGACCAGGAAATGAATGGCCCAAATCGCATCATCCGCCGCAGCCAACGCCAGATAGTCGCGCAGCGCGGCTACCTTTTCATTGGTTTTGTTAGTTGAGTCGAGTTGCCAATAAAGATTGGAAAATTCAATCACGCGGGTTCCTCCGTGGAGGATGCGGTTTCGCCGTCCAGTGATTCCCCTGTGAATTCCGTTTCCAACACTTTGGCATGCATGCCTTGTTCTTGCAGGTGTCGGACAACAATATCGCTGTAGCCGTGGGTCACCCAAATAGATTCGGCTGCGGTTTCTTCAATAGTCTGCAAAAGACTTTTCCAATCGACGTGGTCAGAGAGAATGAAGCCGCGATCCATGCTGCGACGTCGACGAGTGCCGCGAATTTGCATCCAACCAGAGGCCATGCCGGTGCTTATTTTTCCGAACCGGCGAATCCACGGAGTGCCCAGAGTCGACGGCGGCGCGATAATGAGCGCCTGGCTGAAGTCCGTGCCTTTTTCCAAGTTGCTGGCGTAAATCGTGTCCGGCAAAGCGATGCCTGATTCTCGGTACGCGGCGTTCAGTTTTTCGACCGCTCCGTGGGTATAAATGGGACCCAATGTCGAATCGATACCCGCCAGCAGGCGTTGGGCTTTCCCCAGAGCGTATGCCAAAAGCACGGATGCCTTTCCCGTTTTTTGGTTCTGCCGCCACCAATCGTTGATTTGCTTAAAGACGGCACGGGGATCGGGCCAGCGATAGACAGGCAATCCAAACGTTGATTCTGTCACGAATGTGTGGCAGCGAACCGGTTCAAACATTTGGCATGTGAGATCAGGTTCTCGTTTGTAGTCACCCGAAACAACGACAATTTCCCCCCGGTGTTCAATCACAATTTGGGCGGATCCTAAAATATGACCCGCAGGGACAAATGTTACCGTTACCCCGCCAATTCTTTGCGGTTTACCTAACGGGGCGAAATCGATCTTCGCCTTACTTCCGAGACGCACTGGGAGGATCTGTCGGTTGGTATCAGCGGCTAGATAATGCTGGCTGCCCCAACGGGCGTGATCGCTGTGTGCGTGCGTTATCACGGCTCGAGCGACCGGACGCCAAGGGTCGATGAAAAATCCCCCAGGCTCGCAGAAGAGACCACGGGACGTTGATTGAATAACCTGAGTTGTTTGCATAGAGATAAGACCGGTAAAGTGCTGGGCTCATTACTAAGGATGACCGTCGAAAGCCATGAATTTGCCAGAAAAATATGATTTCGATCGCTTTATTGGGATCGATTACAGTGGTGCGGGAACCGCAGCCTCCTTGCAAAAAGGAATTGCCGTCTATGCGGCCTTGCCCTCCGGTCAGCCCAAGAAAATTCTGGCTCCACCTGGTACGCGTCGGTCACGTAACTGGTCTCGATTGGCATTGTTCGATTGGCTAAACGAGCAACTGCAGTCCGATCAACGTATTGCCATCGGCATCGATCACGCATTTTCATTTCCTGTCAGCTACTACGACGAATATCAATTAAAATCATGGCCTGATTTTTTGAGAGATTTTGTTGCGCACTGGCCTACGGATGGCGAAGATTCAACGGTGCAACAATTTCGAGAAGGCAATGCTCGAAACGGGGACGCCAAAGCAATGCGGATTACCGACCGTTGGACCGCTGGGCCCAAAAGTGTCTTTCAATTTGACGTGCAGGGTTCCGTCGCCAAATCGACCCATGCCGGTCTGCCACTCCTTTTTCGCTTGCGCGAGGCCTTTCCAAAATGTCTGCAGGTATGGCCCTTCGATGGTTGGGAACCCAATCCCAACCAGTCGGTCATCTTTGAGGTTTTTCCCAGCCTATTTCGAAACCGCTACCCTCGCGAAGATCGCAGCGTCGATCAACAGGACGCCTACGCGGTTTGCCGATGGCTTAAGGAGATGCAAAAGAGAAAGCGTTTAGCAGATTACTTTCAGCCTCCTTTAGATCAGGCATCGCGGAGGATTGCTCAGCGGGAGGGATGGATTTTTGGCGTTCTGTAACGGGTGGGGGCGCTCGCGAAGGATGGTCGGTCTGGCGTGTGCCGCGTTTCAAACGATCCGTAGAGACCTCAATACGTTAATGGGTATATTGCTGCACTGCATGCAGCGAGGGAACTGGGAAAGCCGGTTGCCCAAGAAATCTTTGGTTCACCCAACCACGGCGCCGGTTTGTCGAAGGCGTTGAGCTAACAAATCGCTGCGATTCTTTCAGCCAGGGTCCTTTCTGTAGTCGCGCGTCTAGGCCGGTTGGTTGTGCAGGTTGGCGAATGAATGATCGATTTGACTGAGTAGCCAGGCTTGAGCCAGTCACGTCGTTTCCTGTGATCCAGAAGCTACTTGTTTTCTTGCGATTCTGTGTGGAAGGGTGTGCAATGATCAGCAGAGGGCACTCGTCGCAATCGGTTCTTGCGAAATTTGTTTGCCGCTAGTGAGTGCTGTGTTAAGATGCTAATCAACATTCGGAAAAAGCTGTTTTGTGTTCTGGATTTCGGGAACGCCTCTTGATGCAGTTAAGGCAATTAATAACGCATGCCAATGCGGCCAGTTTGTGGCGTAGCCATTTACCTTGCTTACGCAGTGGTGAGGGTTCTATACGGGATCTGCGGGTACCCGGAAAATGGTTGCAAATTGAGCTCCATGACAGGTCTGGCGATTTTGCGATCGCGAATTCCCGGCAAGGGAAACGTCGACTTGCGGTCTCGTCAACCAACGAACCACATCGTGTTATTTTCAGCAAGTTGTTCCAGTGCGAGCGAAAGCACGCGAGTGAGGGAGCGTCGCTCTCAGACCAAGACAGTTACTCGGTTTTTTGCATGCTGGGAATGGCGATATGAGTCCTGTGCTTAAAATTATCTTTGCCGCGAGCCTGGGATTGATGGTGTCCAGCGTGACCGGGCAAGAGTCAGCGGTCGATACTTATCTCGACAAAATACGCCCGGTGCTGCAGAAGCGATGTTATGCCTGCCACGGAGCGCTCAAGCAGGAATCGGATTTGCGCGTTGACACGGTTGCGTCGATGCGCGATCACGGAATTCTGGATTCGGGGGATTTGCTGGAGCGACTAAGTTCTGATGAATCTGACCGTATGCCGCCAGAGGGAGAATCGCTCACAAAAGAGGAATTGGCCCTTATCACACAATGGCTTACTGACGGCGCTCCCGCGCCGGAAAACGAACGCGCAGAAGCCGACCCTCTTCAGCATTGGGCATTTCAAAAAATCGAGCGACCGACCTTGCCTGACGTGAAGGAGTCCCACCCGATTGATGCTTTTCTCGCTGAATCCCAACAGGTCCGTGGGCTTAAGCCGCAGACAAGCGCCCCGCGAAGCTTGTTGCTGCGGCGTTTATATTTGGACCTGATCGGATTGCCACCGACAAGGGAGCAAATGCGATCAGAACAATCGGTGCCGCAGGTCATTGATTCGTTGCTGCAAAGTCCTCATTACGGCGAGCGTTGGGGGCGACACTGGATGGATGTCTGGCGGTACAGCGATTGGTACGGTCTGGACAAGCAATTACGGAATAGTCAAAGGCATATCTGGCACTGGCGTGAATGGATTGTCGATTCGCTAAACGAGGATAAAGGCTATGACCGCATGGTCATGGAAATGTTGGCCGGCGATGAGATGGCTCCGGATGATTTAACCGTCGTTGCGGCCACGGGATTTCTGGCCAGAAATTATTATCTGTTTAACCGAAGTACGTGGCTTGATGACACCATCGAGCACACCGGAAAAGCGTTTCTTGGACTGACGTTGAATTGTGCTAAATGCCACGATCATAAATACGATCCGTTATCTCACAACGATTACTATCGGTTCCGCGCTATCTTTGAGCCGCATCACGTACGGCTGGATGCTTTGCCCGGCGAGACGGATTACCTCAAGAATGCTTTGCCTCGCGTCTACGATGATAATCTGGAAGCACCGACTTACGTGCATCGACGAGGCGATCCCTTACAACCGATAGAGGATCGTCAGGTTGAGCCCGGACCCCCGAAATTCCTCTTGGATTTTGCTCAGCCAGCACAACCGGTTGAATTGCCGGTAGAGGCTTGGGCACCCGGCGTCCGCGATTACGTTCAAATCGATCGGTTAGCGGCAGCGGACAGGCAAATTGAGTCGGCTAAACAGAATCTGCAACGCATGCAGCAGCAAGTAGCTCAGACCGCTTCGTTGACATCCCCGGTAAACTCGGGAAATCCCCTGTCGGATAACTTCCAGAGATCACGTCCTGATTTGTGGAAGACTCTCGGCCGCGGATGGCGTTATCAAGGTGGCTTACTTGCACAAACCGAGGCGACGGTCGAACGTAGTTGTCTGCGCACTCAATCCCATCACCCCAAAGATTTTGAACTCACTTTGAAATTTCAAACAACGGGTGGTCAGAAATGGAGGTCCACGGGTATTCGTTTCGATGTCGACGAGTCCGGTGAAAACTCGCATACCGTTTATGCCAGCGCTTATATCGGAGGACCGAAAGTTCAACTCGCACACACCGTCGCGGGACGAAACGTTTATCCCGCTGATGCAAGATCCGATCTTCCGGTGGTGCTAAATCAAGAATACACCCTTGGCGTGCGAGTAAGGGATGATTTGATAAACATTTCTTTGGACGGCCAATTTTTGTTTAGCTATCGATTGCCAAGTCGCCGGCACGGCCGATTGGAATTATTCGCGTTCGACTCAACGGCCAATTTTTATTCTTTGGAGATTCAAACACTCGCTCCGGAAACGGATTTGGAACCGACCGACAAACCGGCCGCGATGGTGACCCCCGCCCAGATGGTGGCAATCGCCCAAGCGCAACTGAAGCTGTCCGAAATAAAGCGGGAAGCTCTCAAAGCACGCATTGCGGCCGATACGAAGATGTTTAAGAAAACGGGTAACGGCTCGCCGGAAGATGCCGCGAGAATGCAGCTGCGGGTGGCTTTAGCCGCTGCAGAAGTGGAGTGGTTAAAGGCGGATGCCGGCAAGCAAGCCAACGCGGAAAAACAAAAAGCGGAAGCGCAAGCGGCGTTGGATGCCGAAATGCTCCCCAAACATACGCCGCTCCGCGGGAGCGAACGAGCTCTCGAGCAAGGTTCCCACAAACCCTCGCAATACGCAGCGGTTTATCCCAGTACCAGTTCGGGGCGGCGCACCGCATTGGCTCACTGGATCACGCATCGAGATAATCCATTGACGGCTCGAGTCGCAGTGAACCACATTTGGACTCGCCATTTTGGTAAGCCGCTTGTGGAATCTGTGTTTGATTTTGGCCGGCGTGCTCCAACGCCGCTGCACCAGCCCCTGCTCGATTACCTGGCCAGTGAGTTGATCGATTCCGGGTGGAGCATGAAACACCTGCATCGCCTTATCCTGACTTCCAAAACATGGCAACGTAGTTCCTCGAATCGAGATGCCGATCCCCACACGCTTGCCGAAGATCCAGAAAATCACTATTACTGGCGGATGAATGGCCGTCGCATGGAATCCCAAGTAGTCAGAGATAGTCTTTTGTTATTGGCTGGGCAACTGGATCTAACCATGGGCGGGCCTCCCGTTGCTGCGGGGCCTCAGGTTCAACGACGCAGTTTGTATTTGTTCCACTCTCGCGATGGACGCGATCCATTCGTCTCGACGTTCGATGATGCGGATGTATTCAATTGTTATCGTCGCAACGAAAGTGTGGTTCCCCAGCAGGCACTGGCAATGATGAACAGTCGTGAAGTCATAGAGGCCGCCCAGCGAATCACATCGCGTTATGCCAGCGAACGAACTGACGACGCATTCGCGATCGCTGTGTTTCAGCAGTTACTAGCCCGCCGACCTTCCGCAAACGAAATTCAGGCTTGTCTTGCCTTCCTCAGCGACAATCCTGATCGCATCCAGTTCGTCCATGCCTTGCTTAACCATAACGATTTTCAGGTGATTCGATGACGCCCCATCCTTTCCTTTCGCGGAGGCAGTGCCTCACGCAATCCGCTTTGGGTTTTGGTGCTTTGGCGCTGGGCGGTATGGTGGCGGCGGAAGAGACAGAAAAACCTGATGGGCGGCCGCACTTTCAGCCAAAAGCAAAACGGGTCATTTGGCTTTTTATGCGGGGTGGCGTCAGTCATATGGAAAGCTTTGATCCCAAGCCTGCTTTGAACCAGTACGCGGGTAAATCGATCCGAGATACGCCGCACGCCAACGTGTTTGACGCCGATAACTTCAAAGACCTTCGCGTGGTTGTGGTTGACGACGCTAATGGCAAGGACCGCAAAACAATTTTCCCATTGCAAACGGGGTTTAAGAAATACGGCGAGTCGGGCATCGAAATTAGCGACTGGTTCCCGCATATCGGTTCTTGCGCCGATGACATCGCTTTTATACGTTCGATGTGGACGACCGATAATAATCATGGGGCTCAAGTGCAGTTCCATTCCGGTCGCCACATGCTGGATCCGCGGGTGCCGACCCTCGGCGCGTGGATTAATTACGGCCTAGGCTCCCTAAGCGATGATCTTCCGCAGTTCATCAACATCGGTCCGAGATTTTTTGACAAACGGGATGGGCATTATCTCGGTCCCGCTTATGACGCCGTAAACCTAAAAATCGATCCTCAGAGACCGCTCGCCTATGCGGCACCGCATGGAGGATTGGATGCGGAGCAACAACGTCGCAATCTGGATTTTACAAATCAACTGAACCGCCTGGCTATAGAACAGTTTCCGGGCGACCCCGCGTTGGAAGCTCGAATCAAATCGTATGAACTTGCGTTTCGCATGCAGACGGCGGTGCCCGAAGTATTGGATTTCCAGCAAGAGTCGCAGGAGATACGCACGCTATACGGACTTGACCAACCTGAAACGCGTACCTTCGGTCAACAGTTATTGGCGGCTCGTCGTTTCTCCGAACGGGGTGTTCGATTCATTCAGATCATGCACGGTGATGGCGCTGCGGGCGCTTGGGACAATCACTCTGGTTTACGCAAAGGGCATGCCCGTTTATCCCAACAAGTCGATTTGCCAACAGCAGGCTTGCTCCAGGATCTCAAGCAAAGAGGTTTACTGGAAGATACGCTTGTCGTATTCGCCACCGAATTTGGACGCACTCCCGGATCGCAGGGTGCGGACGGTAGAGATCACCACCCCTTTGGATTCAGTGTTTGGATGGCAGGCGGCGGTCTTAAGGGAGGCATCGTGCATGGGGCAACCGACGAGCTAGGTTTTCACGCGGTTGAAAATCCACATTACGTGACTGACGTGCATGCCACCATCAATCATTTATTGGGTATCGATCCGCGCCGTCTCGAGGTGCCCGGTTATAAACGGCTTGATAAAGATTTCGGCCACATCATGCACGACATCATTGCTTAACGTTGTCAAAATTGCAGCGATAGCCTTGCCGAATTTGTTTATTCTCCGACGTCTTCGCGGGAACTCCGAGAGGTCTTTTTCTACAAGTGAATCGCGACGGAGTCTTTACACAGAAGTTACAGGCCCGCGCAACATGGTTGCCTAGTATCGTCTGTCTACGGGGTGTTTGGGGCCATGCTAGTAAAAGGGCCCAAAGTGATGAAACTCCCACGGGCCATTTCTTTCGGCTGCCTCTTAAATTTCACTTTTTGGATCCAGCAAGGCTAGCAAAGGAAAAACGATTGAACCCATCTGTCCTTTAGTCGTATTAAGGCGAAGAACTGGCTGCTGATACCGCCGCTTACAAACTTGTTACTAAAGCAGCTTGTGGATGTGACTAGGATTGGTTCGAGTTCGACAAGACAAGAATTGAAACCAGGAGAACCCAATGCTTTTTTCCAACCTTGTACTCGCCAGTGTCCTGATGACATCCGGCACCCTAGGATTTGAGGCGACTGAGGGCGCAGTGATGCGGGACCAAAACGGAAGTGTTTCGCACGTGACGTTGTATCGTAACCAAGCCATGGTAACCCGCACCATCGACATTCAAGATGGGGTCGGAAACAGCGAGGTCGTCATCGGAGATTTACCAGAAAATATTGTTTCCGACAGTCTGTTTGCGGAAGGGTCAACCGGGATAGAAGTCCGAGCCGTACAGTTTCGGACACGTGCCGTGGGAGAATCACCCCGCCAAGAAGTGCGGCAACTGCAGGAACAAATGATTGAGTTGCAGGATAAGATTCAGCTTAATCAAAAGAAATCTGAAATCGCCAACTCCAAAGCCCGTTACCTTGATCAGTTGGAAAAAACGGTTACCCCCGCCGATCCTTCTGACCTTTCGTTGGAGGCGACGGATTTGGAGCGGATGACGATCTTTTTATTCGAGCAAAGGGAATTGATTGCTCCCAAACAGATTGAGTTGGCCAAAGAACAGCGAGATCTGAACCAGCAACTGGAGTTGTTGCAACGACAGTTAAGCGAAATCACCCATGGCGCAACCAAGACGGTCCGCGAAGCGGTTTTATTTGTCACCAAAGTCGACGATTCCCCGCAGGCCGTTCGCTTGAACTACTTGGTAAACAACTGCGGCTGGTCACCGACTTATACCGTTCGATCCAGCGAGGACAGGGTCAATGCGAGGCTAGATTACAACGGTTTGATCTATCAGATGAGTGGTGAAGACTGGTCCGAAGTTGCACTGACATTGTCCACGGCGTCGCCGGCGTTAAGTGCTGCGGGGCCTGGGCTTGCGCCTTTGCGAGTCACCCTGGTTGCCAGTAATGAAGGCCAAGCCAATTTTCAAAATGCGACCAAGATGCAAATTGGCGAAATTGTATCCAAGCAACAAGCAGCTTTGCGAGGCAATCGTTATGCGACCAACTTGGGAGACTTTAACGAGTCGAGCTGGTCGATCAATGAAGCGGCCGATCAATGGGCTTGCGTCGAGCTGGTGGGCGACACCGGCGCGGTGGATAATTTGCGCACCGAGCTGGGTTCCATGACCCAGCAACCAAGTCTGACTTATCAATTAGACAGCACCGTGACCTTGACCAGTCGCAGTAGCCGACAAATGGTGAGGATCGTTTCGACAGACCTGCCTTCTCAGTTTTATCATGTCGCGACACCGGTTTTGAGCAGCTACGTTTATCGGGAAGCCGAAGTGACGAACAATAGTACCGAAGATCTTTTGGCTGGCCCCATCTCGGTTTACCTTGAAGATAAGTTTGTTGGCCGAGGCGAGATTCCAACCGTGGCACGTGGCCAAACCTTTGTTGTGGGATTCGGCGCTGACCCCCAGTTGCGGACTCGTCGCGAACTGGTTGAAAAGAAAGACGGCATCAACGGCGGAAACCGCGAGTTGAAATTTGACTACCGCCTGTTGGTCGAGAACTTCAAGAGCGAAGCAGTCGATATTCGATTGATCGATCGGATTCCAACATCGCTAAATAATGCCAATATTCGTATCACCCAGAACGACTTTTCAGCCAACCTCTCGGATAACAAGCTCTATCAACGCGTGGAAAAACCAGAGGGAATCTTGCGTTGGGAAGTCTCTGTACCGGCAAATGCAACAGTCAACGAAGTTTACATGGTGGATTATTCCTACACGGTCGAATACGACCGTAAATTCGTTGTGTCGCTGCCGAGAGCCCTGAATCAACAAAAACAGGAATTCGAACAGTTGCAGAAATTTCGCACCGTTCGTTAATGGGATATCCAAAGCTGACGAAGTTAAATCAAGCGACCTTGGCCTGCTTTAAGTAACCTGGGTCGCCTTTTTTTTGTGCGCTCCTCTCTCGTTACAGAGGCGTTACACGCCAAAACCCGGGGCTTGCGTATTACACGTTGACAGCGTTGGGTAGCAGGGGTGCAGCCGCCATCCAACACGTCGGTCTGTTGGGCGCTTGCCTGCGGAATGCCCCTAATCATTGGGTGGCTTCCGTGGCGGTTGCTAGAACTAAAATTGCCAACGCCCCAAGGACCTGCGGCACGACGTCTAGTGTTAAAAATAGAACGAAAGATGAAAGATAACCCGTTGAAAGAGGGACGAAACCGAACTGACGTTAATTGCCTGCTGAACGGATTGTGGTTAAAGGCGCCCATGCCGCTGAGGCGCTCCCTGCTGTCGAAACGGTGGCAAGAGATTGGAATGGTTCTTTCTGGGTTCCGATTCGAGCGTTGCAATCGATGGGTGCGGAAGCATTGCCAGCATTGAAACGCCTAGGCGATGATGAGGCGTTTGCTTGCTTGCGAAAAATAAGTGAACGGAGGGGTGGATCCAGTCAGTCAGTTACCGACCTCGGTATCCCACCGTTACTTTGGGTTGGTTGGAATGCTTATCGCTTAATATTCACGCTGATGGTCGGCGTAAACAAGTTGCCGTTGCAGAGTGTTGTTTTCCGTTTATTAGTCAGGAACAGCGTGTAACATTACGGTGGTTTTAGGCTCGAGTCATCTGGCGTGCTAGATCGCATGCGCGTAGGTACTCACAAGCTAGGGCCCTCTCACGAAGCCACCTCGGTCTCCAAGTGCCAGACATTTTCAGCGTGATTCACAAGTCCAAGATACTCGGTGAAAGGGGGTGCAAGAAAGTCTTCAGCGCAGCCAAGGATTGTTGCGGTCACTGAGTTTACGTCGGTATAGAGGCAGGCTCGCAACCCCCAAGATTTTATCCAAGAGCTTGGTTGTGACGCTTTCTTTAAAATCTACCTGATTGAGCTTGGCGTACGAATCCCGTTAAAGCTGGGTGTCAATAATTCGATTGATGAATCGCCCACACTTTTCAGCTAAAGTTTGTGACCGTACACGAATCTTGGCGTTTCCTCTTGAGCCCGGGAAGATATCATTTTTAAGGCCTTCGATGATCACTTCTGCGCGATACGGTGTTTGTAGAGTTTGCACGCTTCCCTGCCCGTCGATTACGGTTTCCAGGCCTACGTCAAAGAGGGCTGGATTTTCTGAGACATCGACACCCTCTTTAAAGATTTCGCCCAGCCTACCGTGATATATTTGCTGGGGTTGCTGTTCAAAAGATATCAACACCGCTTCGCCTTGCGTTATCAAGTTGACATCTCGTTCGCCGACAAACAGGGTGATTTGCAGCGAATTGGGATCAGACAGACTGATTAACGCTTCGCCACGCGGAACCAAATAACCCTTTATTCGGGACTCTCCCATTTCGCCGTCCCAATTCAAAAAGGCAGGCCGGTTTTCTGACGTACTCGACGATTGTTGGGCGGGGTAAACCATGCCATGTGCGGGAGCATGGATGGTCAATTTTTTGGCCTCTAATCTCAGCAACCGCAATTCGGAAGTGACTTTCTCTTCATTTCGCTTCAACACATTAATCGTCGCAATGAGATTGGGATCGTCATTAGCTTGCAACTCCATCCGTTCTGTTTGTTCGGTAAGGCGTTGTAGCTCAAGTCCTTTTTGCTGGACTCGGAATTCCAGTTTTTTATTTCTAATACGGGCTAGTTCGGTTCCTCTTTCAACCCATTGGTAGGGCGGGTGAAGCGACTCAAGCTTGCCGTCCATCGGAGCGTACAAAACCCAGGGTTCTCGAGCCTCGGCAACCGCATTGCAGTACACATAACTTGGCATCGGCATGCGAAAAAAGACGCCAAGTAAAACGATCAGTGCAATGCTGGTGACAGTAAATTTCACCGGGTGAATACCTCCCCAGAGGTGTTTAGATTTCATTTGTTTGCGTTGCATGAGAATTTGCAGAAACGAGCTTGCGATGATTAAAACAAACATCAGGTATCCAGCCAATGGAAATCCAAAACTTTTGGTGACTAAAAAGATACCTGTACCAATGGAGATTAAAATGAACCAGCGGTAAAGTGTCGAGGCGATTCCGAATGCAAGGAGCCAACCGTTAAACGCAACCGGCTTGAGTGATCGGCGGAATAATCCGTTTATGAAATTCCATACGGCGATCTTCGCCTCCCCCGCCAGATTGGGTCTGTCAAACCAGTCGGAAAGAATATAATAACCGTCATATCGCAATAATGGATTGCCGTTAATCAAGATGGTATTCACGGAACATAACAGTACGACATTGAAACTAATGGCGTTCATTAACCCGGGAGTCGTGCAAAACCAAGTCAGTGCTGCCAATGCCGCAAGGACCACTTCGAAGTAGATACCGGCCGCTGAGATCATGATCCTCTTGGAACGCTCCGGTAGCGTCCAGGCATCAGAGACATTGCAATAGAGCGTCGGGATTAAAGCCAAAAGAATGACGCCGATCTCAAAGCACTCGCCCCCATATCGTTGACAGGCTAAAGCGTGACCAAATTCGTGAATGATTTTGATGATGGCCATCGTGATGACCAGAGACACGATCCCCTGCTTTGATAAAAGTTGTGAAATGGCCGGCAGTCGTTGATTGACTTCTTCGAAATGCCCCAGCAAAAACAAGATGAGCGAGGCTGCCAAGAGCAGGTTTAGTGCGATGACGGCAGGGTGAAACAAGAGCCAGCCCAAGCCCGCCATGCGTGTTAAAAAAAACCGGGGGTTAAAGCCACGCAAGCGAATTACCAAGGGTGCCGACAATAGGGTCATCCAGCGAGCGGCACGTTTATCAGGCCTCATGCTGCGAAGCATGGAACCAAATCCCAACTGATTCCCGGTGACCAGGTTGTCTCGTATCAAACGGTGGGCGAACTGTTGCACCTGATCTAGGGTCAGCGCATCTGATTTGAACTGGTTTCGCCATAACAACAGTATGTCTTCTTCCGAGTTTTTTCCATCAAAGAACTTTGCCAGTTGAAATTCTGGTCTGGAAAAAAGAAAGTGACTGAAAGCGACGGGATCCTTAACAATCCAGGCCTCACCTCGCGACGACGACCGAGGAACGAACTGCAAGTCGCTACGCAGCTTAAGTTTCACTTGCTTGGATGGGGTTAATCGTTTTGATTGTGGGGCCGCGCTTCAGGTGTGGAATCCGTTGCCAAATTCGCTTCCTCGAGGTAAAGCTTACCATTCAAACCGGGTAGCACATCTTGCTCCGGATTTTCAATCTCCGCCCAAATTTGAACTTGCATATTCAAAGGGTTCGCCTCCGGATTGACAAAGGAGATTTTCCCGCGACGAGTTTTGTTGTTTAACCAGTCGTAATTGAAATTGACCTGAACGGGTGAGCCGATTTTCAGGCGGTTCGCGATTTTGATATCCACAAAACCATCAACGCGAAGACGATCAACGCGCACCAATTTGAACATTTTTTCGCTGGCCTCGACCCATTCACCCGCTTTTTTATCGACCGATACGACGACCGCATCCATGGGCGACAAAATTCTTGTCTTCGCCAACATTGCGTCCGCCAGTGCAATTTCATTTTGAGTGAGCTGTAACTTTAATTTCGCGGTGTTGAAATCTCGCTCCGCTTGTTCTACTTGTAATTGTGTTCGATCTCGCTCTAGACGTTGTCGTAACACAAGACTGGTGGGGATGGAGTTCGGAACTAGCCGGTTGGATTCTTCGGATCTTTGCAGGTCGGCCTCAGCGACATCCCGTGTCCTTTTTGAAAAACGAATGTCGATATCGTTCTCGGCAGTTGATTTGGCAACATCGTACTCCAATTCCGCACGCTTGCGTCGCAAACGCAATTCTATGTCTGAGATATTCGCTAGTAACTCACCGGCTTTGACTTGTTGTCCTTCGTGTACGAGTACTTGCATTACTTTTCCAGAGAATTCCGCCGGTACGTCCACCTGGTCAGAAATCTTGGCGACGACCGACGTCAACGCTGAAGCCTGTGGTTGGGCGATCACTTGTTGCGCCGCATATCCGTCGCAAAGGAAAAGAAATACCAAAGTCCCCAGCAGGGGAGTCCTGAAATTATTGAGACTCCGGCACCTGAGAGCCGTGACTTCGGATAATGAAGGTGCGAACACAAGAGATTCCTCATTTGGATAA
>CAJQPP010000145.1 GCA_905480235.1 uncultured Pirellulaceae bacterium | reverse complement strand
TCCATTCCATTGGAGCTGTGATCCGTCCAGCGAATGACACCTTCCGCATCGATCAGGAAAATCGTCGGCCAGCCGGCGATACCCCACATTTCAGAAATTGTTCCGTCCACGCCGGCTTCGTTTTGGAAGCTGCGCCAAGTGAGATTTTTCTTTTTGATGATTTCTTTGAGCTCTTCAATATCGCTGTCACTATTGACACCGATCAGTGCAAAAGGTTTTCCTGCCAGTTGTTTTACGAGCGACCGCTCGTGAGGGTACATAGCCCGGCAAGGACCTCACCAATCGCCCCAAAAATCCAACATCACAACTTTGCCTCGGTAGTCGCTGAGTTTGAAGCTTTCCCCATCAATATCGGGACCTTCGATTTCAGGTGCAACTTTTCCGACTTTGACCCGGCTGCGCACTTCAATCGCCTTGATTTTTCGCGCGACCATTTCGCCTATGGTCGAATCATCGATTTCTACGTCACCGTAGTCCTCGCTTAGCATTTTCATTTTCTCCAACATGGCTTCTTCATTCATGTCAGACAGCGATGTCAGATAGCTGGCGACATCAGGGTACATCTTGGCAATTTGTTCATTACCTTCCAATGCTGGTGCCATTTGCATTCCTTGGGCAATATAGTCAATCAAGCCCAAGGAGACTCTACCGCGAAGATCGCGGTCTTGGCTTTTTTTAATCACGGCTTCAAACAAATCTTGACCCGCTTGCGTCGGCAAACGAATGCCGGTGAGGATTTCCGGCAACTCCTCGTTAGTCAGGTGATACTCGACCAACAATTGACCGGCAGATTTGTGTAATTCAGCCGCACTGGAATTTGCAAAAATCCATTTGATAGCTTCCAGCGATGTTGCCGGATCTTCGTCTGCACATTTAGCGACGTTAAGAACATTCTTCGAAATCGCCACGGACTCGGCTTGCGTTGCTTCCTGCAACTTCATGATGGCTTCCATCACTTCTTCCTGACTAGCCTCAGCCATTGCTTCCTGCATGGCCCGCACTTTCACGGACAATTGACGATTCAGATCCCCCAGTTGCTTCTGGTACTCTGCCAGCTTTCCGGCGGGCGTTGTCGCTTCCCGATTCTCCTCAACCTGAACATCAGAGTCCTGATCGCTGGTCTTAGAATCCTCCTGAGCGAATACCGATAACGGCATTAACAGAAGGATTCCGGATAACAAAACTAGATATTTACGCACCAATTTCCTCCGGTTTGCCATGAATTCGTCCCATGAGAACGGCTCGGTCAGTCTCACAAGATGTTAACGATGAACCACGCGCCGCTACTGGTCAAGGCGTATAGGCACGATTACCGGTGAGTTCTTGCGCGGAGAGAATTAAAACCACTATCAATCGTTACCAATTGTTAGCCAGAAATTGTCTGTGCGCACGCAAGATGCCGGCGGATATTTGGCAGACGTCTCTTTTTTGCAATGGGTTTGCGCCCCCCCCAAACACCCGCCAAAGCATTTGCTTAACGGCCTCCGTGTTGTAGGCAAAGTGGCTTGGTGCACCAACGTTGAATGGTGACTACTTACCCGGCTTGCGAGGGTTACGCTTTTTCTTCTGCTCCACCCTCTTCGCTTGGGCCGCTCGTTGGGCCGCCTGCTGAGCCGCTCGTTTTGCTGCCTGCTGGGCCGCTCTTTGAGCCTTTTGCTGCGCTGCCTGTTGAGCCGCCTGCTGGGCCGCCCGTTGAGCCTTCTGTTGCGTTGCTCGCTGGGCCGCCTGCTGAGCCGCACGTTGCGCCTTCTGTTGCGTTGCTCGTTGAGCCTTCTGCTGCGCTGCCTGCTGGGCTGCCCGTTGCGCCTTCTGTTGCGTTGCTCGCTCGGCCTTCTGCTGCGTTGCTCGTTGGGCTGCCCTCTGCGCCGATCGCTCGGCCTTCTGCTGAGCTTCGCGTTGGGCCGCTTGCTGAGCTGCGCGCTCGGCCTTCTGTTTCGCAGCGTTTTGTGCCTCTTGCTGTCGCTGCTTAGCTAGGGTGGCCTGACGCTCCCGCTGTTGCTGCGCTGCGATCTGCCGCTGTCTTTCCGCCGCCTGATTAACCCGCTTGATTTCAGCTGCCTTTTGACGCTTTTGGACGTCGGCCTGTCGTTTTTGTTCGAGTTGCAATTTACGTTGACGGTCCAGCGTCGCTTGGCGGTTGGCCTCAAGTTTAGCTTTTCGCTGTTGGTCGGCGAGCGCGCGATTTTGCTTTTCCCACTCGATTTGGCGTACTTTGTCCGCATCTGCTTTACGGGCGCGGTCCACCTGGGCCTGGCGTTGGCGTTTTTCGCGCTCCAGTTTTCGTTGACGGTCCAGCGTCGCTTGGCGGTTGGCCTCAAGGTCAGCCTTTCGCTGTTGTTCGGCAAGCGTCTTTCGTTTTCGCTTTTCCAACTCGGTTTGGCGTAGTTGTTCTGCGTCCGCCTTACGAGCACGATCCAACTTAGCCTGGCGTTGGCGTTTTTCGCGTTCCAGCTTTCGTTGACGGTCCAGCGTCGCCTGGCGGTTAGCCTCGAGGTCTGCCTTCCGCTGTTGTTCCGCAAGCATTCTCTTTGTCCGCCGCTCGCTTTCAACTTGACGTGCCTTTTCCGTCCCCAATCCTTGAATAGACAGCTTTTTGGGCGACGACACAGATTTCCCGGCCACATTAGGAGACCCTGAAGTTTGTTTGGAACCACGACTTACGATCGAACCCTTTTTCGGGCTACGGCCTGATAAGGCCTCGGGTCCGGACCCGGCCTTTGCATCTTTCGAACGTGATGTCTTGGTCCGGTCCGCAAGAGAGGTACGTTTGGTTCCCGTTACGGCTTTGTCAATTTCGCGGCTAAGTTTACTCTTGCCCTCGACTGTTTTTTCTTTAAGGGCGGTCTCTAACTCAAGACGTCGACGCTTCCGTTTCTTAAAATCCTCGACAGCTATTTTGGCTTTATCACTATCCGTTTTGCGGAAACCGGTAGGCTCTTTGACGTTCGTTTTCACATGTCGGCTAATACCGGATTTTGATCGTACCTGAAGGCCCGATTTCGCGCGTGGGTGATGATTCTTTTTTGCAAATTGCTCAAAGTCTGTTCCCAGTTCAACGCTTTGTGATCCGCGCGCCACACGGTGTCGTGTGTGGGGGCGATGCGTCTCGTGTGACTGGTAAAATTGATGCTGGTTTCTAACCCACGTAACGCAACTCGTACCGTTGTACCGCACGTGGGAACGACCGTAGTAACTAAGTAAAGGGTCGTAATTTCGGCAATGGCTGCGTCGCTCATGCCAAGGTCGGTAAGCAGCGCCTCGGTGACGTTGTCCATACCAGTCACCGTAAAAGTAACGACCGCAATCTTGCCGCACAAATAAGTGAACCATAAAACCGAAACCAGTTCGGATTCTGCAGGAAGGGGAATACCTGTAACTTCGGTTCAAATAGACTGGTGAGCGGTAGTAGACAGGAGCAAAACAAGTCCCTCTTTGAGCGAGCACGTAATCCCAATAACCGGGAGTGTAAACACATCCGCTGGGTGTCCAGATATACCTCGCGGGAATCCAGATTCGATTTTCAACAGCAGGACACCAATATCCAGGTCGCCATAAATAGCGACTCTGCTGATACTCCCAATTACCTGGAATGTAAAAATGGTCTTGGCTGGGTGCCTCGATCACAGGGCCCTGATCCACGCTGGCGGGGGGTGTGGGAAGATAATTCAAAGGCTCAATCTGCTCGATTGCCCAGTAACCGGCAATCCAGCGAAAACCTTCATCTTCGGAAGACCAATAACCTGGCTCCCAGCTTCGTTCGGCGGGCACGTCGCGCCAAACACCACTGATCCAAATGAAGTCATCGAGTTCGGTATCCCACGCCCAATATCCAGGGATCCATTGGACGTTCGTCCCTTCGGGCTGGTATTCAGGAGCCAACTCCTCAATGTTTTCGGGGGGTTGGCGGTCCACAAGTAGATTGGGCACAGGATTGTCCTGATGGGGAGCCGCGTATGCCTCGTGCAGTTGACCCCGCGTCAAGTATTCTTCCTGGGCGATGTCGTCCGGAATCGTCGTTTCCGTCGCTGAGCCTAAATCTAACTGGTCTGCCGCACCTTCGATGACGACCCCTGGGTCGCCCGTTTGGGACAGCGCTGTGGTGTTAAAGACGAAGATTGTCATTAACGCAAAAAAACAGATTGCGATTGGCGCGGTTTCGCGACAGCGTGTCATCAAAGTGATCATGTCGATGGCTCCCAGACAGTCTTTTTTTCTCGGTTCGGGTCCGAATTCATTGAAAAACGGATAAGTAGAGGCCAGTACAAGAAAAGGCGTTGGCCCCAATACCTTTTAATTGCACATCGCATGCCGTCATTGAAAAAATGACTTATGCTAATTATCCGGGCAGTCAAGAGTTGGAGAATTTAGATCCGGGTTTGGCATCGCACGGACACTCGAATTACGGATCGCAGCGAGCTCTGTCGACCAGACAGAATTAAGAAATTAGCGTCAGAATAAGAAATCGCCCAAGCATCTGAACAGGGCGAATCTTCAACACCTTTATCTTGAGACATTTAATTACCGGCGGATTGAATGCTCGGCCTGACCTTGCGATTCCTAAAACTGAAGTTGCTTAGGATCTCGTCACTCAGCGTGCCAAGACAAAGCAGCTGGACATGATTTGGTTCCCCTATTCGAACGATACAGATACTCGAAGATACCGTTCGCGTGGTTGAGTTCCTTGCGGTTCCAAGAATCCAACAAGTGACGCGAAACTCATGTTGGACTTTGGCGGAATGCAATGCCCTAAGAAACGAACCGAGTAACCACAGTTGATGTTATCGCTTTTGCAGAGCAAGTTGTGTTACCCAGCTTGAGGCTCGATCGGTAGGATTAGTTTTTAGCGATCTTCGGAACCATTTATGACTTTGGAGGAAAGGCGAGGTCATTGGCGATTACATATTGGATAGCCTTACCGTTGATTTTCGCCACCCAACACGACACACCAGTTGACGAGAAGCGACGATCCATGGCGGAGGTTGCAATGCTTCAGACGCCAAGCGGTGAGTGGTCGATCAACGTTATCTTGGTCGGCGGCAAGGAACACAGGAGTGGAGTTTCCGTCGCGGGCGTGCAAATTACCGACAACAAAACAACCTTTCTTGACTTCGAAAATCAGGAACTGGAACATCCCTTTTTTTTCACTAGAGTTGATTCGGATAGAAAAGGATTGACATGAAAAGGAAGCGAAACCAGAAAACTCGGTGGTATTCGCTTAAGGTTGAAGGTGAGAAAATTTGGCTCTTCAGGGAAGACGGACCGAGCGGGAAGCGTGCGAAATCCATGACGCCGAATGATTTTAATATTTGCGCAACGCTATCCCGAAAAACTGATTACCAACAACCTTGATCTCCTGCGTGGGTGAAAAAGGGGCGGAGCAAATATTTTCAACTAGCGAAACTAGATGTAAGTTTGGTTTCTCATTGGCAGGCGACCCGGGAAACATGCCAAGCGTCTTTCTCGGCTCTTGGGAAAAATCGATGGCCAGTATTCTAAAAAATGTACGCCAAAACATTTATTGCTTAACGGCTCTCTAGCCATATTAGCTAGGTCGACTCGAATCCTGCCTCGGCCTTTTTGTTTCGATTAGCATGCTCAATGAAAGCTAGTGAAATATTGAGAGGGGGTTTTTCGTTACGAAATTCTAATTTCGGGGACGGTTTTACCTGGCACCTATCTTCGCCAAGGATCGAACGGACACTCAATGGGTCGCTCACGAACTTATTTTGCAAATTTTCAAGAATTACGCGTGACGATTCCGCGTCTGCAGCGACCAAATGTCCAAGAAGCAACAAGCTGACTGGCAATGACGCAGATATCAAATTTACCAGAGATTTTGCTTGCAGCGGCATATGGTGCGGCACATCGAACGGTCGAGCTGAATCATCAAATGCGTTTTATGCAAACCAGGAACGCGACCTGCTAGTACCCGCATTACGAAATCAGCACTTCAGGGGGGGAAACGATGCCGAAGCAAAACCAGAGAGTAATCCGTTTACGGTTTGTCTGTTTAATCGTAAGTTTGCTGACAACCAGCAACTTACAAGCCGATACGATCCGGGTCGGCGGTGACGATGGGCATTACGCTACGATTCCCGAGGGTGTTGCCGCCGCTCGGGATGGTGACACGATCTTGATCGCACCTGGGTACTTCAACATCGCCGAAACCATTGTCCTAAACGACAAATCCGTTCGATTGCTTGGCAGCGGTCCTTGGGAAACCGTCGTGACATGGTCGGGACCGGCCAACGAAAACATCTTGAAAATCATAGGGAGCGAGACACTTGAGACGAGTATCGAGTCCCTAATGTTTTATCAGGTAAAGGGTCGTTGTCTTTTGATTGAAGAATCTTCTGCCCATGTCGATGGTTGTTGGTTTGTAAATTGTTCCCATACCGCACAGCATATTTTTGAGCCAAACGGCAGTACAATTTCGGCCTCCATGTCCGACCTGTCAGTTGATAATTCCGTTTTCCTTAACTGTCGCACCAACATGCCCCATGGCGGGGCGGTTTATTTGAAGGCGGACATTAACAATCCGCATCTCAATTCGATTCGAAACAGTTACTTTTTAGATAATGAGGCGAATGCGGATATCCGGGGGAACCCCGGAAGTACTTTCAATGCCATGGGAGGAGCAGTTTACGCATGGGCAAATGTGGAAATCGAACGGTGTTCATTTTTTGGAAATATCTCTCCTGGCCAAGGCGGAGCTATTGCACTGGGCCCTCACCAAACTTCTTTTGTCAGGGAATGCCATTCTAGGGATAATCACGCGGATGAAGGCGGCGCACTCTTCCTAAGCGACAACCCTTATGAATTGACCGTGGTTTCAGCCAACCAATTTGAGCGCTGCATTGCTACCCAAGGTGGAGCTATGGCAAATCGGTCGAGTCGCCCGATTCGGTTGGGTAACCTCTGGATAGTGGGCAATGATTTTTGCGCTAACCAAGCAAGTAGCCGGGGAGGTGCACTAGCTTTGACCGGCGCACCTGTAATCGCTTACAACCAGATCTTGGATAATCATTCAGATTGGAAAGGAGGCGGTCTATCCCTGAATCACCCGCAAGAAATATACACTCCGCGCGAATCAGCATTGGTAATATCTTGCCAGTTCACTGGGAACGAAGCGCAAATTGGGGGCGCTATGGCCACCGCAACGTTCGGTTCACTTGAGAAACCTGAAGCGAACCACATCCAGGTTGAGCGGTGTGAATTCACAGCCAACTCGGCCAGTAAAATGGGAGGTGTTTTAACAGCAGAAGATAATTCAAGTCTCTTTTATCGCGGCTGCAAATTCGAAAATAACGAGTCCCCATCAGGCGATGTCTTTTTCAATCCTGAGGGACATCTCGTATCGGCGGCGGGCTGTTATTTTGGTTTCAACGGAAATAATGATATCGGTAGTCGTTGGCTTAGTGGACCTGGCAACCGGTTTGCTAATTGGACGTTGCCAACACGCGTCGCCTGGAGCGGGGGCCGGGACTGGGTAAACGGAAATCGCATCACCACCTATTGGCCCCCATCCGACCTCCAAAGCGACCCATTTCAGGTGTTGACGGGCATCCCTTATGAAATGGATGCGTTGGCTTTTCTTCCCAATGGAGACGTACTTTTCAGTCTAAAAAAATCCGGAGTCATTGCGGGATTACGATCCGGCCCGCAAGGAGAGTGGGTGGACGCCGCGGATATTATCCGCTTTATTCCCAACGGTTATGGCGGATGGTTTAGCGGACAGATGCAATTTCATGTCGATGGCAGTGATATTGGTCTGACGTCTGCCGGCGAAAACATTGACGCTTTAGCCGTCGATGACGAGGGACGACTCTATATTTCCATCGCGGGTGGAGGCCGGCTACCTAATGTCGGTGCGGTCAAGAACCGCTCGATTTTACGGCTTACGACGACCCAATGGGGTGCTGAAACAGCTGGAACTTGGGAGCACTTGATCGACGGCCGCGACATTGGCCTAAACCATTCCAGTGAAAATATTGATGGACTGGATCTAGTACCGACGGTCGACGGCGCTGAGCTCTCTTTCCTGATTTCCACCAGAGGGAAATTTCGGGCTCACGAGTTTGACGAAGAATTTTCAGAGCCTCAAATACTTCGGTTTGATGCCTTTGGTCTTGACCCCGCTTCAGCAGTAGGGGGCCAGTGGTCCATCTTTCCCTGGGACGGGGCTGACAATATTTATTCCTTGAACCCGATCGATTATTTCTCCCTGATTGATTGAGTTCAAAACACTTGTTGTCAAACTGCCCAAACTGGGTACTTCGACTGGTTGCCGCCTAGAGTTCGAAACAAGAAGACCAGTCACCGACATACGTTTCTTAAAAAGAATCAGTTTGTGAAATGCAAAAAAGACTATCTCCCCGCAACTCCGCCCGTTGTGCACGTTACACCCGCAGGGTTTAAGCTTGCTAAGCAGTTAAACTACCATTTAATCGTTTAGGAAAAAAACAGTGTGGTATTAAGCAACCGGGCCGGTTGAATCGCTTTCGTGTGCTGAAAGACCGTCACCACATCGGGTGTCCGGCGTCATTTAAAATTGATTCAAGATCGAGAGCTTACGTGGCGGGATTAGGCTTTTAACGCCTTCGCCGCGGACCTAAGATTCGCGTACGTCACCGGCCGACGGACAGCTTTGAGATCTTTCGCTGCCGGTAGAATCGATCAATACGCATGGGCTTACCACCAGGCTGTCTAAAACTAGAATCACAGTAGTCATTGCATTTTCATTTTGCCGCGGAAAATTCTCAACAAGGCGTTTGACAACCGTGTAAATCGCGGACAACATATCGTTCGATAGTGGATTAAGATTCCTATCACTCAAACATTACCATCCCATCAAACTGTCCAGCGATTCAATCAGCGTGATCAAAGAATCAGAAGATTACCAGGACATCAAGTTCTACGATCTCGCGATCGGTTTTTTTGCAATTGTAGTTGCCGCAGTGACCACCACCCGCTTGTTCATGCCGGACGATCTTGAGCTGGCGAAAATGCTAGATAAATTTGATTTTGTAATTTGCGGAATCTTTTTTATCGACTTTATCCGCTCATTCCTGACCGCAGATCGAAAGATAAAGTATCTATTTACTTGGGGTCTGTTTGATTTATTATCGTCGCTGCCCACCACGAGCACATTTCGCTACTTAAAAATTGCCAAAGTAATTCGCATCGTGCGCATCGTGCGCTCACTAAGAATTCTCATGCAGGTCGTTCGACGGGACCGACCGGCCGCGGCGATCGGATTTCTGGTACTCATTGGAATGAGTGCTTTCGTGGGCATTTGCATTGGGGTGCTGCATTTTGAACAAAATGCTGCGGGTTCTACGATCAAGACCGGTGATGACGTGATCTGGTGGGCAATCGTAACGGTCTCCACGGTTGGCTACGGTGATGAATATCCTGTCACAGAAAATGGACGCATCCTCGCCGCATTTTTAATGGTTGTCGGCATTGGCGCTTTTGCTACCTCCACCACCGCACTTGGCGTGTTCTTCAAACGACTCCAACCCCACAACGTGCTGCGCGGCGGCATGGATCACGGCAATTTGGAACACTTGCATCGGCGTATGGAGCGGATTGAAAAAATGCTCACTCGGGTACATGAGAAAATGGATGTGGATCAAGCATCGACAAACGAAAACGTTGAAACGCGACCCACAGAGCCACCTTCACCACCTTCCGACTAAACATCTGCCATCGGCGGCAATGGAATAACCTTCGCCCCGGAGTAACGTTGGAGGCCAGTTCTCCAGTGTTTTTTAAGTCGGACGAATTCGTATTATCCCGCGACGAACCATCTTTTCTTCCAAAGAATTTTTCAGATCTCCGTCGTCTCGAACGCTAAAACGGTACCCCCAACAGGAAAACTATACGCCCGCAGATCTTGCAATCCGCACAAAGCAGGTAAGCCGCCCAGCATTTCAAAACTGACTACGCCTAATAGGAAGCGCGAAGCATTGACGGGCAAAAACGAAACGCGAAAACAACGTTCGCGCGTTTAACGTTACAGACGGTTATTTGACAACCGCCCAAATCACGACCAAACTGGTACCCGAGGTCCTGTGCCAGCCCTAAGATTTATCAGTGCTCGAGGCACACAATGATGATCGGTTCTTTTGGCTCCGAGGTCCTCCCTGGAAAGAGTTGTGATCTACAAAGACATACTGGGAACGTGTGACGTTCTCCGAGATCGTCGTCGGGATTCGGCCCGCGGACTCTTGCGTCGAGCCATTTTTCTGGAATTCGGCGCCTTGGCGTCGTGTATCAATGAAAGGGACCCCATTTGAGTTTGGAAACCACGGACCCCAAACGCACGCTTTCGGTCTTCGCATTAGTAATGATCACTACGGGAATCATTACAAGCATTCACGGCGCGCCTTCGATGGCGGAGTACGGATTCTCACTGGTATTCATTTACCTATTGGTAGCGCTCGTCTTTCTGCTGCCTTCGGCGCTGATTTCCGCGGAACTCGCCACGGGGTGGCCCGAGGACGGTGGCGTCTACGTCTGGGTAAAGGAAGCCTTCGGTGAACGACTGGGCTTTGTGGCGGTCTGGCTACAATGGATCGAAAACGTCATCTGGTTTCCTTCGATCCTAACGGTAATGGTCGTCGCTGCGGTTTACGCATTCATGCCACAACTGAAAGACGATCAAGTCTTCATCTTTATTTCGATCAACGTGCTGTTTTGGTCATTGACGGTCACGAATCTCTTCGGCATGAAGACCAGTGGTATCGTCGCGATCATCTGCACCCTTTTCGGACGCATCATTCCGATTCTCTTTCTGTTCCTACTCGCGATGCTGTTTGTCGGGAATGGCAACCCTTCCCAAGCGGATTTCTCGTGGCAGGGCTTCGTTCCCGACCTAGGCGACACACAGAAGCTCTCCTTCATCGTCGGTGCGTTTCTAACTTTCGCTGGAATCGAAGCCTCCGCGTCCAATGCGGCCTCGGCACGTAACCCGCGTCGTGATTATCCAATCGCAATTTTGACGTCAGCCGCAATCGCTTTGGTCCTCGTGACGCTCATCGGGCTGGCCATCGCCATCGTCGTGCCGCGTTCCGAATTGAACCTCGATGCTGGCCTCATGCAGGCGATCACGATTCTGCTTAAGCAAAACAATCTCGAATGGTTAATCATGCCGGCAGGACTGATCATCGCCCTTGGTATGCTGGGTGAGGTCAACAATTGGATTCCAGCACCAACGCGTGGCCTTCTCGTGGCTGGTCGTGATGGCGCGTTGCCTCCGTTTCTTCAACGGGAGAACCGGCATGCCGCTCATCAACCGATCCTCATCGTTCAGGCGTTGATTTTCACAGCGATGTCTACGATCTATCTTCAGTTCGATGACGTTCAGGTGGCCTTTTGGCTAATGAATATCGTCCCCACGATGCTGTACATAATTATGTACATTCTAATGTTTGCCGCCGCGGTCCGCCTGCGGTACACCCAAGCCGATGTGCCGAGACGGTATCGAGTGCCGTTTGGCATTACCGGGATCTGGGCGATGGCCCTTGTTGGCTCAATTGCGGGCATTACCGCGATCGTCTTCGCTTTTATTCCGCCGGCTCTGGTGGACGAGGCAGACCGGGCGTCCTACAAGAATGTTGTTCTCATGGGACTTGTCGTCTTCACTGCACTTCCCTTCGTCATCTATCAATGTCGTCGTAAGCATTGGCGGATTAGTTAACAACATGCAAGACCACCATGATATTTGGTGCAAATCGTAATCCGTTTAAGAGAAACGGATTTTCTCATTCTTCCGCGGCAACCCGCGGGCAGTTGAAATCAATGCTAATTCCACGTTCCCTGCACGTTCAAGCTTTGATAAAGACATGGACCAGACCCTTGTCGGCATCGGTGCATTCCGCTCAGCAAACACCAAGGCGTGTTTTCAACTGCTCCGTCGATTGACGAAGTAGATCTCAAAACATCATGTTTTCGAAAGAACCTACACGTAGAGGCAGATTCAATCCGCCGCTCAAGCCGATTCCGGCGACGTCGACGGTTGGTTAACTTCGGTTTTCACCCCTGTTGAAATGTCGAACCGTTCGTTAGATCCGATAAGGTCCTAAGATTATGCCGCGTGAGCCGAGCGGGAACTTGCGTGCTGCCGGTTGTTGCGTAAAAAAACGGGCCTAATCACCATTTGCTTCACAATCTTTGGTGGAGCAAGTGACTAGGCCCGTATCTCTGCGATGGATCTGAGAATCCCACCGAATTAATCGCCGCTAATTAGTTCTCGCACTTTAGGACTAAACCACCTCGCCAGGCGACCAGGCTCCGGAAAAATTTCTAGCGGGTTTCTATCCCCAATTTGCACGTCAAATGCAATTTCGGAAAACGAAAACAATTTCCCAAGCGGTTTGAGATCCGGTGTCGGTGCTCGCATGATGCCGACCGTCGACTTTAGGTCGTTACAGCAGAGCACGATGCGATCGCCTTGAAACATTAACCGCGCTGCGTGGCCGACGATCGTGACGTCGATTTCGCCGGCCATTAAGACTTTGGGGACGCATCCTTGGCGTTGGTGCTGATTTTTACCGAGCCGTTGAGAACCCATTCGGCGTGTTGTGCTTCCGGACCTGTTCCGCTGGGAACTTGTACCCGCATTTCCTCAAATCCGTAGGTGATCTCTGCGTTACTACCGGTCAAACGATCGTAAAGGCCAATGGCTAGGTCGGGCCAGTTTTTTGTGTGTTCGGTGTTCATTTCTCATCTCTCTTAAGGTTTTGGTGTGGCTTCAATTTGCCACCACATTTTTATGAAGGGGTGAATTCAGGTCCGATCGCGATTGACGGGGTCTCGTTAACTGTGATCATTAACCGGCTTAAAGCTGGTGGCTCCTGTGTGGCCTAATGAGTGGACCGTTAACTAGGAATTGAAGTAACTCTAAACCGTGTCGAAAGTTGGAGACTTTTTTTCAGCGGGTGGGTGAGCAGGTCAAGAGCAAGGTTTTCCCCATCGCTTTAGCACAAAATGCTCCACGCTCGGCGTTATCGCCAAACATGCCCATCTTTGACCTACTTTGTCTATTTAATCGACCGTCACCTTTCGGTGCAAGATTCGAGATTGGGCTCGCGGGATTTAACGAGGTTAATCCCGTAACCAGCAAAGATGAAAAACCAGCGTTTTCAATATCCATGATGAATAGTTAGCGACTCCCTTTATGCAGCCCATGCAAACGGCCCATTCCGCACCAAAATGCCATCTGGCATTGCAACGAAACAACGATTCGCGGGCCCCCAAAGTGTCTCTTGAAAAACTAGCCATTTGGCTTCTCAAAACCGCTTCTTACCGCCGCTAGACATTAGAAAAATGATGCCTCGAGCGATAATTTTGCATAATGAATATTTCACAAAGAACGCCCAAAATTCGCTTCGCGCCCACGTTTAGCACATGGCTGCAATGGGAACGCAACAAAACTGAGTTCACACCGGGATACCGATGAAAGCGCTCATTCAAGGCATAGCGTTTCATTAACCCCGGAACCTGTTGACTATTACGGTTTATTCCCTCTTGGTTGGCTGGCAAGCGATCTTGGCAGTGCGAGCTTTCAAAGGGGCTCGAAATTTCGTGACGTCGAAGAAGCGAGGCGTTTTCCGATAACGTGTGTTCGTGATCCTGAAGCACGGTCACCCACGCATGAAATTACGCCGTGATATTTTGGAGCGTTCTTTTAGCAGGCGTGAATCAGTGGTGGAAACTCTTGATGCGCAGTTTGACGCAAGACCTTACCCCGATTCACCGATTAGAGCCGACCTGTCCGCCAAACATTTCACACGTTACTGCGTGATTTCTCGCGCAGCACGGTTGCTAAAACGCTTCCTTCTTGCCGTTAATTTGATTTACGAGAACCAAAAATCACAACTGGCGAAGCCCTAACTTGACGCCAACCCAAAATAGATACCATGACCACTTTATGGGAATCGGCTGATGCCCCTCAAGTCCATTGAATCAATGTGAAGAGAATCGGATATTGGTTTGCCGAACGCGCTCTCATCCGCGGGCAAAAAACAGCCAATCCGTGCGGGTCTCGTTGATCAGTTCATTGTCATAGGCAACCGGAATAATCTCCACCTCTTCAAACACGTTCTTCAGTGATTCGGCAAACGCAGAATCTTTCGCATACGACCAAATAGCAAGGACACCGTCCGGCTGCAAATGTTTCCGAGCGGCCTGCAGTCCGGCTGTTGTGTAAAAAGAGATATTCTCGTCGGCCAAGCGTTCTTCCGGAGAGTGGTCGACATCGATCAATATCAAATCGAACTGATCCACTGGTGGGGCTTGCATACGCTCGTATACATCGCCACAGGTTAGCACTAAGCGTGATTCCTGATTGAGTTCATCCGAAAGGGGAATCAAGCCATCCCGGGTCCACTGAATGACCTGCGGCAAAAGCTCCACCACTTCCAGATGTGAGACGCGAGCAGATTTCAACGCTTCATACGCGGTGTAGCCCAATCCCAACCCACCCACCAAGACACTTAAATCTTGTCCCTTGTGCATTCCCAAAGCGTGCTCTGCCAGAACACGTTCCGATTCCGTGTACAGGCTGCTCATCAAAAACTCATGGTTCAAAGTCACTTCGGTGACGATCGTTCCCGGCTGCGACAACAATTCGCGTCGCCGCAAAAACAGGAGACCTAAAGGAGTTTGCTCGTAGGCTAAAATTTCGAGGTTCGATTTAGACAAGGCGGCACCTTCATTTGATTTTTAAATTTATCCGGTTCAAAGCGGCATGGTTGGCGAGCCGCCTCATTCAAACAGCTTGCAGCAACACAGAAAGATTGACCACACGTTCAAAATTTCCGGGGTTATCAAAAACTGTAACAAAATTAACAATGACCACAAAAGCTATTGTAAAGAGGCCGACCGTATAAATCGTCGCAGATTTATTTTCGGCATGGCACATCGCAATCGCAATCTGAGTAAGCGATCCTAAGAGAATAAGCATGGCTAATTTTCGTGGCCCACTGTGATCCCTTTTAATTTCTAGCCGTTGCAATCTTAAATTTCGCAAGTCGTCGATATGAACAAGCAGTCTACTTTTCAACAGTGTTGAGCTAACTTCGCCCTTCAGGACAAAGTTTTGCAATTCAATCAAAGCCGGAAGCACCCTCAATGAGATCTGGCTTTTTCGCATATGCTGCTTATCCGTAGCGATGTCCTGTTCTGCATAGCGTTTGGTCAGCTCTCGAATTCTTGCTTCTCCCTCACCAAAGCTTTGGGCTAACGTATCGATCGCGATTAAAGTATTCACTTCTTTAGCAACCAAAGCGTTAGCTCGAGAAATCTCCCTCCATGTTTCACCGCTCATTAAACTCGCAAACAACGCAAACATGATTGCTAAGGCGCCAAAAAAAGGACCGACCACTCCTTTTACCGCTAGCCGAGTATCCGCCACCGTTGTTATCAGATAGACAGCCAATATACCGGTAACGATGGGAACCAAAGCAACGAAAGAAACAGACATATTTTTTTCTCGAGAAATTAAAATTCAAGAATAACTTCTACAGTAATTTTGCAATTAGTGATATTGCTTCATCCATTATTTATTAATTGAATTCGGTTTTGACTCGACACCGATCCCAGCAGAATTCGTGACGATCTTTATGGGCGAAAAACCGAACCTCGAACGATAATCTCATTCCCACTCGGTCTTAACATTCAGTAGAAGTAGAGACGGTCGTTTGGCCATACAGAATTAAGCAGGATTTCTGGCCATTTCACGGCATGGGTTCCAGCATACGTGCTCAAAGGTGATTTTCTGGATTCGCTCTACCGCCTTGCAAATCCCCTGGCGTGAGAATTCACCTCAACCAAGCCCAACAACTCGACAGTGCTCACACGAGTCCTTACAGTTGACAATTGGCATCAAAAACAATTTGGCAGCTAACTACCATTCTTCTGTTACTGGGTACTCCATGAGATACACTCCACTTTTCTTAACCACTTTTTGCCTTCACGCTGGAGGGGTCCTGTTCGGATTAACGGGATGTGTTTTCGTATCACTCTGGACCACCCCAGTTTTAGCTCAATCTGAAAAAGACCAACCTAAGATAAATAACGATTTATCAATTGTTTTGCTGACCAACAAAAACGTACAAAAGGAATTGAATCTCACCAAAACACAAGTCACCGAAGTGACCGCGCCGGTGCAAAAACTCACGGCTGACATCATGGATCTTAGCTTTAATCCCGAGTACCGTGATCAGCCAAAAAAGGCTCGGGAAGCACACGAAAAAATCAAAGTTGAAGAGAAAAAACTGCTTAGTCATCTCGACCAAAAACAACAAACGCGTTTGCAACAAATTTTTTATCAAACTCTTAACATTAAAGTTTTTCAAGATACCGCTGTCCAGAAAGCCTTGCAGCTGACAGAGGATCAAAAACAAAAGATCGAGAAAATCGCTGCCAACATGAAAAGGAAATTATTGGCGATGGTTGCGGAGATAGAGAAATCCAATCGAGGTAAAGGCCTACCCTCCAAAGCCACTCGAGATGCAAACCGAAAAAGGTCCAACGGAGCACTTGACGATGCGTATAACGCTATCAATCAAATATTGACGGCTAAGCAGAGAGAGCAATTAAAGCAATTGAAGGGGAAGCCATTCGATTTGTACCCAGGACAAATAAAATCATACAGCCGCTGGAACCAAAAACAGGCCCGGAGTCCTTTCCCGGAAATTTAGTTAAGGGTTGACCCGCAAACCAAGACTCCTAAGGGTCTCTTAACGGCGGCCAAATACAGGTGGGCATTTAATTTTCACCCCAAAGAGCCTCGCAAATTTATAAACGTCTGCAAATAAAATCATGAAAAAGCCTTATTTGTGCGAGTTCAATGACGTGCTCTCATCAAAGCGCTGAGTTGACGCTCTTTTTTGAATTATCAATGCCTCACCACCAGTACCAGTACCTGTACCTGTACCTTTAGGTCATCCTTGTTTTTTCTGACGAGCGCGGAGGGTTATTGGATTTGACATCGCTTTTAGGCTGCGATTTAATAAAGGTATATCATTACGATACTAACCTGATCCCGGGCACGCGGCTTTAGTCCAACGGAGGTGGGGTGTGAAATCTCGAAATGTCGGTAATACGCAAATGCTCTTCGTTGCTTTTGCAGTGCTTGGGCTGGTCGCTTGCCTTCCTTATCTTTTTCAAGAGTTTAGGTGGTCCGGTGTTAGGGAAGCAGCGCGGCGTACTAAGTGCGCGAACAATTGTAGATTGATTTGCCTTGGGCTAGAAAGTTACCGTCATGAACACGGCGCGTTTCCGCCTGCCTATATTGCGGATGCAAACGGAAAGCCTCTGCATAGTTGGCGCGTTCTGATTCTGCCCTACGTCGAGGAACAAGCATTGTTTGATCGTTATGACTTTGATGAGCCATGGGACGGTCCGAAAAACATCAAGTTGCTTGCCGAAATCCCGGACATTTACCGCTGCCCCAGTCATGAACATGAAACGTCGGAAATTGCTGGCAAGGGCTTCACCAATTATCTATTGCTAACCGGTGAAGAGACAGTATTTCCAGGTTCTCAAGTGGTGGCAAATGAGTCGATTTCAGACGGACCTGAAAACACGCTTATATTGGCTGATGTCAATCATCTATCGGTGGAATGGCTTCGCCCTCAAGATCTTCCGGCAGTCACTTTCCGGAAAAATTTGTTGGATAGGAACTATGTATCGAACCACCCTAATTCGTTGAATGACGATTACGATATAACGGTTTGCGGTTTCGCCAATTGCGATGTGGTGTCGTTATCCGGAGACACTTTGACACCCGCCACCTTGAACGCCATGACCACAGCCGCCCAAGGTGACAAGGTAAACCTTAACGAATGAACCCCAACGTTCAACGCGCGGAGATTATCCATCGTGAGCACTCCGCAAAATTTGCCTCAGCGAATTTTTTTCTGTAAGGTTGGTCGCAGGCAGCCAATCGAGGTCAATTCGAAAAAAAGCAACGGCTTACTTAAGGACGCATATGACGCAAACAATCAAATTTTGCCGGAAAAGCAGCAAGCGGCATCCAAGGGGCGGCCGATCGAGTTGTGCCTAGGACAAATACAATCACAAAGCCGTCCGAACAAAAAACGGGAGAAGAAACCTTTTCTGGATATTGCAAAGCCGACGAACTGCGATGCCACCAGACCGATCTGTACGATAACCATCTCGCGTTAACGTATGCCATATTAACCACGCAACCGTACGGATACTCAGGCTGGGCCAAAATCAGGTACTGGGAAATTCCCCACTTGGACAATGTTTAATGCAAACTGACAAAGGCTTAGGCACGCGGCTAACCTGTCAATCATCGAACCAATCCCAAGCGCGATAAAGCCCCACAGAGAAATCACAACCATTAAGCGGTTTCAACCTCTTGCTTAATCGAAATCGCCATTCTAATTTACCGAGCGAGAGCTTAAGTGTCCGTACCATTTTTGCCTGGTTCTCAACTCGCTAGATGTCGCAATATGAACTAAACGGCATCCAGTAATATTCATTCGAAAGAAATATCCCTATGAAAACTGCAGGCGGAATCCTACTCATCATCGGCGCAATCATCGGCCTGATCGGTGACGTACTTTTATTGACGTTTGGCTCTCTTGCCTCGCATGCTTTCTCTCCTGAGCATGCTCACGTCGACGCAAATACGCTTAACGCAATTAGGAGCGGTATCCCCGCCATGCAACGAGAAGCCATTACCGTTTCGGTCCTTGCCTTTTTATTGTTGTTTTTTGGCGTGCTCGCCATTAGATACTCTCAGGCTTGGCCTGGGTTCATTGCCTTGCTTCTCGCCGTGTTCTTGTTTTTGGCTGGTAATCACGTTAGCGGAATCCTCTGTTTGACGGGAGCGCTTCTCGCACTTTTCGGTTCGACCTCATCTGGCAGTAAGTAGCATTTCTCAACGTACTTTTCATGCGGACACGCCGGTCTCCAATATCCGGCGCAAATCCTCAGTCTTCTGCAGTTAAATTTTCCGGAATTTGTTTGGGAGACCCGCCCATTCAAAAACCACTAGCAGGTGTCGTGTTCTTCTGATTCAGAGCCTCGAAAACAAGGCCACGAACTAACAGTGAATTCAGTTTTTGACTATGATGTGTCGAGTTGACGAACATCCATCACGCCCTTCAGCTAGTGTTTTGCAAGTAAAGAGCAAGAAAGTGTGGTGGTTATGGGCACCCAATTTTTACCAACCCAAAAAGTAGCCTTGAAAGATCGTTTTACATTTTCTTTATAAGCAGCAGGACGATCTTTCGAATTTAATTGACGAGCAATTCATGCGAATAAGAATATTTGGATTCTTGGCTTTGGTTCTTTCGCTCGGCTTCGAACCAGCTTTTGCCGAACGACCGAACATCGTCATTATTTTGGTCGACGACATGGGTTACGGAGACGCAGGCTGTTATAACGCGGCTTCAAAAATCCCCACTCCCAACATCGATTCTCTGGCCACCCAAGGGCTCCTGTTTACAGACGCACACGCCCCCGGTCCCCTTTGCCATCTTTCACGCTACGGGCTAATGACGGGAGTCTATCCGTTTCGCGCCGATACCAACCAATGGCGAAAACAACCTTCGATTGCAGCCGGGCAAATGACCATCGCTTCGCTGCTCCAACAGCAGGGCTACGAAACAAGCATGGTTGGCAAATGGCATCTTGGTTTTGAGGAACAGGGCTTTAATAAACCGATGCGTGGTGGACCGGTCGATATTGGTTTTGATTCGTTTTTTGGCATTCGGGCTTCAACCGACATTCCACCCTATTACTATATTCGCGATCGAGATGTTGTTGCGGCGCCCACAAAACCGATCGCAGCCAACGCTTCAGACGGTTGGTCACCCATCCAGGGTGCGTTTTGGCGAGCAGGAGAAATTGCGCCGAATCTCCAACTAAAAGACGTGCTGCCCGAATTCACCAGGGAAGCGATCTCAGTGATCGACAAGCATGCTAACCGAAAAGAAGCCGGAGCCACCCATACACCTCTGCTGCTTTATCTGGCATACCCCGCACCCCATACGCCTTGGTTACCAAGTGCGAATTTTAGGGGCAAAAGCAAGGCTTCGATGTACGGCGATTTCACCAACATGGTCGACGCCAACGTCGGGGAGGTGCTCGAGGCTCTTGCCAGAAACAGGATGGACCAAAACACGCTTCTTATTTTCACCTCCGACAATGGTCCAGTATGGTACGAACAAGATGTCGTTAAATATCAGCACGATTCGTCGGGCGGTCTCAGAGGCATGAAAGGAGATGCCTGGGAATGTGGCCACCGGATGCCCTTTCTAGTTCGGTGGCCAAACACCATTGCCGCCGGAACCGTTTCTCAACAGACGATCTGTTTTACTGACCTGCTCGCCACGTTCGCGGAATTAATGGATCAGGATTTACCGGACTCTGCCGGTGGCGACAGCTTCAGTTTCCTCTCTATCCTGCGTGGAGAACAACCTTCCGATCAACCCGTTCATCCGCATCTTGTGGTCGCAACGGGCCGAAGTGGTTATTCCATTCGGGAAGGTGAATGGAAATACATTGACATGCTCGGGTCGGGCGGTTTCTCGAAACCCAACCGTGTCAAACCCACGCCTAACGGACCGCAAAATCAATTGTACAACTTGAAAATTGACCCAGCAGAGACAACTAACCTTACGCTGAAGCACCCTGAAATTTCGAAACGTCTCAAAGCGAAGTTAAGCCAGATCATTAAAGCGGGACAGAGTCGACAACTAACAGATTAATTAACAACGAAAACCTCCATGGGTATCTGCTGTGGATTGAAATCACGCTTCCCAATCAGTTCCTTAAATTCCATTTATCCTTCGCTGAATAAACGGTAACCAAGTATGAATCCAAAATCGCTGATTATTTCTTGGGCCTGGCTGGCGTTTATGTTCATCGCATCGCAAGCCGACTCAGGTTGGGCCCAATACGACCCGCTCAAAACTACCTTTACTGCCGAAATTATCGATACCCGTTTTACGTACGGAGTCACGAAACGCGCAGTGCCGCTGAGGATTTTCCTTCCCAACACGGACAAACCGGCCTCCGTCATCCTTTTTAGTCACGGACTCGGTGGATCGCGAGAAGCAAGCCCTTTCCTTGCAAGGCAATGGTCAGGCCGCGGCTATTGCGTGGTATTTCTGCAACACGCCGGCAGTGACCGTGATGTAATCAAGAATGCTCCCAGGTTTCAAAAACGCACAGCATTGAGGAATGCAGCCAACGGCGAAAGTGCGAAACAACGAATCAGCGACGTCCACGCTACTCTTGATCAACTGGAACAACTCAATCGTGCACCAGGTCAACTTCATAACCGACTTGACCTGAACCGAATAGGTATGAGTGGACATTCGTTTGGTGCGATCACAACTCAAGCAGTAAGCGGTCAAAGATATGCGTTGCAGGAACAGCCCAGCACGGATACCCGAATTAAGGCAGCGATCGCCATGAGTCCCAGCATGCCTTTGGCCAGCCGCAAATCAAAGCCATTCGCAATGGTCAAAATCCCATGGCTGTTGATGACAGGTACCGATGACGACAGCCCCGTAAATCGGCGTGTCGATGCGGCATCACGCCGTAAAGTGTTCAAAGCTCTACCAGCCGACGGGCATTCCTTCGAATTGGTACTGAATGAGGGAACCCATTTCATCTTTAGCGGTCGCAACAACCAACGTGCGGTTTCTCAAAAGTCAAATCAGCAGAAGGAGTCGATCAAAGCAATCAGCACCGCGTTCTGGGATGCCTACCTCAAGCAGGATACTTCAGCGAAATCGTGGCTAAAGAGCGACGCTGTGAAAACCGTTCTTGATCGTCAAGACGAGTGGTTAACTAAGTAAGCTAACGAAAAACGTCATCCCGTAGCCTGATTAAGAAACGGGGGCCTGCTACAAGAATGCCAAAACGCGACCAACGCACCGGTTGCTCGCAAACATTTACCGCAAATGGCCCCCGCGCATATACGAAAGGGTTTCACCGCATCGGAATGGAGTCGTCGCCAAAACTGATCGTTTGGTTCATCCAGATTACTGAGCGAAACTGTTAAGCAGATAATCACTCGTCGCCAAATCTCGCACCAGTGAGTGTCATCCATCGGAGTCGATAAAGTGAATGACACTTGATGTTGCCAACTCACAACATCCTGTGACTCTAATGCAAAACGTTTTCTACAGCGTTGGTCAAGTTTTTCTTGATTGTAACTTTTTGCGCTAGTAACAAAACAAACCCAACCTATCGAGCACACCAAGTGACTGCAGGCAACACTCCCAAGATGCCAACCTCAAAAAGTTGTTTCTTGTAGGCTAGCGCACAACAACCTGCTGGCGATTTAAATTAGATTTTATTTAATTATTGGTGCCGAACACAATACGCGATGGCATGTCTGGATCATCTATGTATTATCGGAGCAGGGATATGCTGAGTAAACTCAGTTTATCTCCAATTCTTTGGTGACTCGATTTACCAGAAATTGCGGAGCATCAATTTGGCTTTCTTTGATCGCAAATAAAAACCGATTGATATGCAACACCCTTGCTAGGTTTCGTCGGTCAAAAAAGTCCTAACAAAGAGCTAAAGAAATGGTTATGATTCTCGCCATCAAATTTTTATTGTTCTCCACCGTCGTTATGGAAAAACAGTCATGAGCCCTCGAATTTACGCGATACTTGCATTCGGAATTTTAACGAGTGGACTGTCAATCCTTGGTTCGACCAAACGACCCAATCCTGTTGCGGTTCAGGCACCCGAACAGGATTTAATGTTTGATGGCTTGGGCAAACACACAAGGAAGATCTCGACGAAATCACCGGTCACACAAGCGTACTTTGACCAAGCACTTGCCTGGTCATTTGCATTTAATCACGAAGAAGCCATTCGGTCACTAATACAGGCAGCCGCAAAAGATCCGGATTGCCCCATGACCTGGTGGGGGATCGCTTACTGCGAGGGTCCTAACTACAACAGTCCTATAACACCCGAACGCTCTAAGGCAGCTTTTTACGCTGTTCAAAATGCGCTTAATCGAATGGACAATGCTTCGGATGTTGAACGTGCATTGATTGAAGCATTGTCTAAGCGATACACTTTTCCCGCCGCCGAGGATCGTAAACCGTTTGATCAAGCTTATGCGGCAGCGATGGCCGAAGTATGGCAGGCCTTTCCCCAAGATGCTGATGTGGGAACCCTTTATGCCGAGTCATTGATGATGCTTCGACCTTGGGAGCTATATACGACCGACGGTGAACCGGTTGAGGACACCGACAAAATTGTTTCGACACTCGAAACAGTGCTTGAGCTGCAACCGGATCACCCGGGTGCAAATCATCTTTACATCCACGCGATGGAACCAAGTCGGACCCCCGAAAAAGCATTGAAAGCGGCTCACGCCTTGGACAATCTGATCCCCGCAAGCGGTCATCTACTTCACATGCCCTCTCATATCTATGTAAGGACTGGATTGTGGAATGAAGCGATCGAACAAAACGTAAAAGCTCTCGATGCCGATCAAAAATACTTGAAGCTATCTCCAAAGCAGGGGATGCAATATGTTTACATGATTCACAACTCGCATATGCTCGCTTATGCCGCCATGATGAGTGGCCGCGAAAAAGAAGCGATGTCTGCCGCTCGACACATGTGGGAACAAACACCGGACGCCGTCATTGCCAGCATGGGGCCCGTTTTTGATCGCTGGATGTGCTCTGTTTACGATGTTCAAAAACGTTTCGGTCGGTGGGATGAAATCATTGCTGAACCGGCTCCCCCCGAAAATCTCCCTGTGACCACGGCAATTTGGAGAGCCCACCGTGCAATCGCATTCGCCGCAAAAAAAGACTTTGCCAGTGCCGAAATCGAATACACTAAGTTCCGGGTGGCCCGTTCAGCGATTCCCATGTCCGCTCTAGAAATGGGAGGCATGGACGACCGTTTCTTGCAAGTCAGCGATCTGTTCATTCGCGGTGAAATTGCCCTCCAAAAAGAGAAATGGGACCTCGCGACCGAACTTTTAACTGACGCGGCTGCCATTGAATCAACCCTTGATTACGGCGAACCACCGCAATGGCTCCAACCCATTCGCCACACGCTTGGTGCGGTATATCTTGCGACCCACCAATATGCAAACGCAGAAAAATGCTACCGTGAAGATTTAGAAAAATGGCCCAACAATGGCTGGTCTTTACTCGGTCTTTCCAAAGCATTGCAGGGGCTTGGAAAAACACAGGCCGCGGAAGAAACGCTCGCTCAGTTCAAAGAAAACTGGGCACAGGCTGACTCCCCACTCTCAACAAGCTGCAAGTGTTTAGAACTCGAATAACGAATAAAGTCCCATTGCGGTTTGAGCAAGCCAAGCCATGCGAAACTGCGCGTTCGCAACTCGATCGGTAACCTTGTTTCGTGGTTTCGAGAGTGCATGCTTTCAAGGATTACAATCCCTATCAAAGATGCTTTGCATCGAACAATTAAGAAAAGACGGAATCAACTAAAAGTAATACCAAATGCGAGAGCGGTAACTGACGCACATATCGATCGGGTCATTTAGGACTTCGAGCTGGCTATCGTGAAGCGAATTGGCAAGTAGACCGGTGACTGAAAAAACTGACAGGGTAGATCAAAAACCAACGGTTGTTTTTTGTTTCCCACCGCAAAACGCGTTTGCTCTTCATTGGGTTTTTAATAAATCAGAGTCATCAAAGAAAAATTGACGTACGACTGGCGATGGTATTCGTACGCCGGCATGCCATTGTGAGGTTGGCAAGCGTTCCATCGCAGAACTCCGGCAGTTCCTAATTCAAACCGATTCAACTAAAAACGGTGTCTGCCCGGTGGCAATGTCGATATCAAGTGTTATCAATGTGCTACCGGCAGTCTAAACGCAATTTCCCCAAAGGAATTTAGAATGAAAAACAACCTAATTCTTGCCTGTTCACTTTTGGTATTTACGGGCTTGATGGCGATGCCAAAAGCCACCAACCCGGGCCCTGAAACCTACAAAGCGGCTGATATCGAGGGAAGCTGGCAAGGCGAGGGACACACGATCAACTTGAGAGGTAAAACCCTTACTAAAAAGAAACTGCTAATCGAAGTCGACGAACAAGGCCTCATTACCGGTGAATCCGGCTGGGAATTGATTGATGGTGCTGGGGGATTCCAAAACGACAAACCGGTCAAAGGCGACAGCGAAAAACTCATTGGTGTTTTCATGCCGGAATCTGGGGAGATTCATTTGGTTGAGATGGCGGAAAATGGAGTGCTGCATGGAAAGCTAATTTCCGAGGACCAGCTGCGAATGGTATTAACTCAGCCAGGCGAAAAACCCGCTGCCTCCACCTATATCCTAAATCGTGTTAAGAAATGATTTTTAGTGCAACCATTTGAAAACAATTGCTTTCCATGCAAAATATTATGCCGCGGTCAAACCTGTGCTGGCTTGCACGTCCGCACAAGCGATTGATCAATTAAGGAGTCGTTTTCTGGAATCACCCGAATTTACCTCGCTGGCTAACAGCAATGCTCGCTTGGCGACTACGAGAGCGCAGCGGTTTACCCATCAGTTAGCATTCCTTCGATCAATGCGCGGTGCCCGGCGACAGCCCACCGATCCGCAGGCTCAACGCCGGGTGTTGCCCACGGGTCGGATTTAGTACGAATCGCGATTAAATTATAGGCAACCGCGGATTTTGCCAGGTGGTACAGCGGCATGGAATATTTTTCCCACTGCCAATGGTATTGGTTCGTCCAATCACTCTGTTCTAATATTTTCAACATCCTGAGTTAGGCCATGGAAAAGAGACTAAAAGGGGCCATGATCGGCCTGGGTTTTGGAGCTGAGTTTCTACCTATCTACGAGGCCCATCCTGACGTTGATATCATTGCCCTTTGCCGCAGGAATGCAGCCGAACTGAACCGTTCTGGTGACCAATTTTCGATTGCCAAACGCTACACCGAGTACGAAAACTTACTCGCCGATTCAGAAATTGACTTCGTCCACATCAACAGTCCGATCGCCGATCACGCATGGATGTCACTTATGGCTTTCGATGCGGGCAAACACGTTATGTGCACAGTCCCGATGGCAACCACTATCGATGAATGCCGTCAGATCGTGGAAAAGGTTCACGCAACAGGGCTGAAGTATATGATGGCGGAGACCGTCGTCTACAGCCGTGAGTTTCTGTTCATTAAAGAGCTGGTTCGGCAAGGCGAACTCGGAAAGATCCAACATGTGGCTGCCTCCCATCCCCAAGATATGGACGGATGGCCCAGTTATTGGGAACAGATGGTGCCAATGCATTACGCAACACATGTGGTCAGCCCATGCTTGGGTCTGTTGGATAAATTAGCCGAAAGCGTCAGCTGTTTTGGCAGCGGCACTGTACGAGACGACATTGCCAAAAAATCGGGCAATTCCTTTGCCATCGAATCCTGCCATATACAAATTCAAAACTCCGATGTGACAGCGCATATCTGGCGCTGCTTGTACGACGTGGCTCGGCAATACAGAGAAAGTTTCGATGTTTATGGCACCCAAAAAAGTTTCGAATGGACATTGATTGAAAACGAACCTCATGTCCTGCATACTGCGAAAAAGCCCGAACCAGAAATACCCGAGAAAATCATGGTTCCCGATTATGCTCACCTATTACCCGAACCGATTCGCAGGTTTACCCTTCCCGCAGGAATTCATGACGCTGGCCACCTATCCTTTATTCAAGGAGGTGGTCATGGTGGTTCCCATCCCCATCTAGTTCACGAATTTGTGACGGCGTTAAAAGAAGATAGGGCACCGTGGCCTAATGCGGTTACCAGTGCCAATTGGACGTGCGTCGGATTATGTGCTCACGCCTCGGCGCTCAATCAGGGCCAAAAGATAGACTTGCCTGAATTCACCCTCAAAACAAACCATTAATATGATCCAAGCGATGAGTTGTCTCAAATGGTACGCAACCACTGTCTTTATGATGGCCCTTGTTTGCCTCACTTTGGCTGACCCGCTGCGAGCGCAGAGGCTCAATGAATCGGCCTCTTTGAATCTGGTGGTAAAAACACTATCAACGACCACCGACGACACCATTCGCGCATCGATCCTGCAAGGGATCCTGAGCGGACTGGAGGGACGCAGGAATGTTCCTGAACCCGAGAACTGGTCCTCCGTGAGGCGTCAATTAACCCTCAGCACCAACCCCTTAGTTCGAGACCGAACTCTTCAACTTTCTCAGTTTTTCGGGGATGAGTTGGCAACACAACAGGCTCTGGATTTAGTCCAGGATCATACCGCCGAACTCGGTCGCAGGAAGGCTGCGTTGTATCTTTTATTAAATCAGCAAAACAATGCTGCCTCCGCGTTGTTAGAGACTTTGATTGAGCAACCGCAATGGATCATCGATTCGATTCGCGGCTTTGCAATCATTAAAAATGACAGGGCGCCAGCAATTCTTTTGCAGCGCTATTCATCTTTTAATACCACGCAAAAACGTGCGGTGTTGGAAACCCTTTCTGCGCGTCGATCTTACGCAGAGGCTTTAGCCGATTTCGTCAACGATGGGAAAATCTCCCGAACGGATATCCCTGTACAAGTCTCACGGGCACTTCATGACATTTTGGGAGATCGCTGGGTTCGGGTGTATGGACGAGCGGACGAAGTCAGTGCCAGCCAACGTCAAGCCGCATTGGAGCGTTTTCGTAAGCTATGTGAACCCAAAAATATGCGCTCGGCCGATGCGAACAGAGGACGGGCCGTTTTCGAAAAAACCTGTGCCGCCTGCCACCAGTTGTATGGCGTGGGTGGCAAGGTGGGTCCTGATTTGACCGGATCCAACCGAGCCGACCTCGATTACATTTTGCTTAACAGTGTAGACCCAAGTTTCGATGTGGCCGATTCGTATAAAACAACGGTTGTTCAAACCGTGGATGGTCGCGTGGTCAACGGAGTTTTAGCGGAAGAAGATGAAACCCGAATCGTTCTTAAAACAGCCGAACAGCCCCGTGTCGTCATTGCCAAACAAGACATTGAAGCTCGCAAGCTGTCCAACAAATCGATGATGCCCGAAGGTCAGCTCGAACAGATGACAGAACAGGAAGTGGTCGACCTTGTACTCTACTTACGTACCAAAGAGCAGGTCGGACTGGAATCCACAGAGGCTCGAAACGCATTGCCACAGCAACAGCACAAAGATAGCAATGCGGATTTCTTAACGCCGGCGGAGGCGGTAAAAAAAATGGCAGTACCCGACGGATTTGATGTCACCGTGTTCGCGTCAGAACCAGATATTTCTGAACCCATTGCGTTTTGCTTTGACGGTAAAGGAAGACTTTGGGTCGCTGAGAACTTTAATTATCAAACTCGAGGCAAGCACACCCAAGACCCCGTCAGCCGCATCCAAATCCTTGAGGACACCGATAGCGATGGCGTTTTTGACACCAAGAAAACATTCACCGACAGCTTGACCTTCACGTCAGGGCTGGCCTGTGGGATGGGCGGGGTCTTTGTAGGATCACCTCCCCACTTAACCTTCATTCCCGACAAGGATGGTGATGACCGTCCGGATGGCCCGCCGCAAATTTTACTGGACGGTTGGGGGATTAATGACCGGCACGAGACGCTAAACAGTTTCATTTGGGGGCCGGATGGCTGGCTATACGGGTGCCAAGGTGTATTCACCCAATCTCAGGTCGGAAAGCCCGGAACCCCTGCACAGGATCGGCAATTTATTGATGGTGGAGTATGGCGTTACCAACCTCAGGAACAAAGGTTTGAAGTTTTCGCGCGTGGCCTCTCCAATCCCTGGGGATTCGATTTCAACGACCACGGACAAGGTTTCGCTACGTGCTGCGTCATCCCGCATTTGTTTCATGTCGTGCAAGGCGGGGTTTACCACAAACAAAGTCGCCCTCACGTTAACCCTCACATTTACGACGACATCAAAACGATCCGCGATCATACCCACCTATCCGCTCATGGCGGCGCACGTTTTTACCTCGCGGATGCTTTCCCCGAGAAATACCGTGATCGTCTGTTCATGTGCAATATTCACGAACACGCTGTGCTAACCGACGTGATGGTCCCCAAAGGTTCGAGTTTCATCGGCCAGCATGGGGACGATTTCATGCCGACCAATGACATGGCTTGGGTAGGGTTTAGTGTTGAAATAGGTCCCGATGGGGGTGTGTACATTCTGGATTGGCATGACCAGGACGTTTGCGGTAACTCCGTGAAATTTCCCAATTCTGGCCGTGTTTACCGAATTTTGCCCGAGAACCTCCAACGAATTGCTCGTCCAAATTTACCTAAGGCCACGGATGCCGAACTGGTCGATTATCAAATGCACAGCAATGACTGGTATGTCCGACAAGCCCGTGCTGAATTGCAGTACCGAGCGGCTGAGGGCAGACTGAACTCCGCGTTGGTTCATGGTCAATTACGGGAACAATTCCGTTCAGCGCCCAATTCAGCCAAACGACTAAGGGCATTATGGTGTTTGTACGTCACCGTTGGATTGGATGACGACCAGCTAATGAAAATGTCGGAACACGCCGATCCCTATGTCCGTGCTTGGACCCTTCAATTGCTTGGAGATTCAAGTGAGCTAAATGCGTTTTTACCAGCAAACCAAAGGACCGAAATAGACACCTTGAATTGGCGCCCTGATTGGATGGGCCGTTTGGTTACAATGGCCCAACAAGATCCCTCCCCCGTCGTCCGGTTGTACCTCGCATCGCTGGCTCAGCGTCTCCCAGCCCAGAACCGCTGGCCAATACTCACCGCTCTGGCCGCCCATTCAGAAGACATTGCCGATAACAACATCGGACGCATGATTTGGTTCGCTCTGGAACCGATGGTTAAGACGGATCCCGAGCAAGCACTGCAATTAGCCATCTTGGGACGGCATCCGCGCCTCAATGAATTTGTGGCGCGACGAATGATCACCGGTGATGGCAAGCCGAGCAAGGCTGCGAAGACCATCGATTTGGATCAAGCCAACAAAACCCTGGCAAACGTGGCACCGCAGTTTCAAATAAAAGGATCTGGCGAGGGCGGGGTCGTCCTGCACACCGAATTCCGCAACCGTCGCGCAGTGCAAACACACCCCTTAGATCGAGAAACACCATGCGTTCTTTATCGCGGTAGCTGCCAGATCCCCAAGGGAAAGACCACCACCCTGCAACTCAGCGTTAGCCATCACCCCCATGGCGACTGGCAAATGCAGGTTTTTGTCGATGGCAACGTAGTCGCAAATCAACTCGTCAGTTCCCAAACAGTCGGCGAAGACGAATGGCTAAACGTCGCTATTGATTTATCATCGCACGCCGGAAAAGAAGTAGACCTTTGGATCGAAAACCGAGCCAATGACTGGCATAACGAATGGGCTTATTGGAATCAGGTTAAAATCGTAAGTGAGTGATCGATAAAATTGCATACCTGATTTTTTCGTCTTAGAGAAAAGGGGCCTGGAGCCTTTTCTGAGAACGCTTTGTAGGCTTCAGCATTCCGAACCTTCGTTATTCCATTACTCCCAATCCCTCGCAGCCAATTTCGCTCCATTATACGCTCCACCAAAAAGCGACCATTGCACCAAAGGGAACAGTGCACCAAAGGGAACAGTGCGTTAAAGGGACCATTGCACCCAAACAGCTCATATCGCATCATGATGTTTTTAATCATTCCGCAATTTGATTCGGCTTTCACCATGAATTTCTTTCGCATCCTCGGAATCATTTCTACGCTCTCGTTGTTGGTCAGTCACGTTGGCTTGGCACAAGAATGGCCACAGTTCCGAGGAGAACAGGGCACCGCCTCGACCACCACAAAGTTGCCCACCCAGTGGACACCCAACAATTACAAATGGAAGACAACATTACCGGGGAGGGGATGGTCTTCGCCAGTTTATGCGGACGGCGTCGCCTGGATGACTTCCGCCATTGATGAAAAAGCTGATCCAGAGGCCATTAAAAAGAAGTTGGAGGGTGTGGAATTCGCGCAAATCAAGACCGCCTCTGCTTCTGTGACGTTTTACGCGTTGTGTGTAGACCTGGCGACGGGAGAACTCATTCACAAGATCGAGTTAGGAAAATCGACGGATACTCAACCGATTAACCCCATGAATTCCTATGCCTCCCCGACACCCGTCATTGCAGATGGGAAAGTTGTTTGTCATTTCGGAAATTATGGGACTTGGTGTCTAGACGCCAAAACGGGGGAAGAAATCTGGAAGACGGAATACGATATTAATCACAGCGTGGGCCCCGGCAGTTCCCCTATCGTCGTTGGGGACAGCGTGATTTTAGTCTGCGACGGATACGACCAGCAATTCCTGGCTGGTGTCGATCTACAAACTGGCAAGCAAGCCTGGAAAACCAATCGTCCGCCCATCAACGCGGAGAATGGCGAGTTCAAGAAATCCTATTGCACGCCGATCGTCCGGGAGGTCAATGGACAACAACAGGTAATCGTTACCGGAGCGAACTGGATATGTGGATATAACCCACTCAGCGGCGAAGAAATTTGGCGTCTCAATTATGGCGATGGATATTCGATTACAGGGATGCCAGCGTTGATTGACGGGACGCTAGTTTTCGTGACGGGTTATAATTACAACGAATTCGTCGGCTGCGACCCCAGCGGAAAAGGGGAACTTAAGGTTGAGGAATCATTAAAGTGGCGACAACGTGGGGCGCCCGCGATGTCGTCGTTTGTCGTGCATAATGGAATGATCTATTCGGCTGGCGACCGCGGCGTATTTACCGTGCACGACCCACAAGATGGCACCCTTATGAAACGGTTCCGTACAATCGGAAACATGTCCTCATCCCCGTTGCTTGCGGCGGAACATCTCTACCTGGGCAACCGAGACGGCCAATTTGTGGTGATCAAAATCGGCGAAGAATTAGAGGTCGTCCACGAATATGATTTCGGTTCCGGCATTTATGCCAGCCCTTGCCCTATTGATAACGATTTGCTTGTACGCACCGCCAATGAACTAATCCGTATCAGCAACGAGTAGTAACAGCGAAGAGCCAACGCTGAAACCTGAAAAACTACTTCGATTGCCAATCTCACGTAGATTCGCATACGCCGTTACCTGTTTCACCCCGGCACAAAGCCCAAAAGTACCGCAGAACCAGGGTGAAAACCTTCGCCCAAGTCGTGCGATTTCCTGTCCGTGCTCCAAAATTAAGTTTGATAAGATTCAGTGAAAGCAGAGGGACTGCATAACCGCGTCCAAATGGTCATAATGTCATTCTCAAACTGCCTGCCCAGCAGGTCTGGGATCTTACCCATCTAAGGATCAATTCAGCGGCCCGGAAGTCGACGAGCATTATCCATGATCTCATTTGTTTATTGTTATTCAGTCGGCGGTCTTATCTTTTTGATCGGCCTGATCTTTGCCTATCGAGCTGGCTACATCAACGGGTCGGGAAAAGGTTTACGCAACCTGCTGGTCTGTCTGTTCGTGGTCGGTTTTTTTATGACGATTCAGGCAGGATTGCAATTTGCGCCGATGGAAAGCTTGCCGGCGCAATCCTATAGTCCTCCGACGGAAGAAATTCTTGAACCGCAGGCATCCACCCGAGGACAGCCTCTGGATTACGGGATCATGATTGGCTATTTCGTAGCCATTCTTGCCGTGGGCACTTGGTTTTCACGTAATCAAAAAACAACCAGTGACTTCTTTTTCGGAGGCAGAAGGTTTTCCGGATGGTTGATCGCTTTTAGCTTAATTGCGACGACAGTCGGTTCGTACAGCTTTGTGAAATACTCAAGCAAGGGCTTTGAATTTGGAATTTCCAGCAGCCAAACTTATCTCAACGATTGGATTTGGTTTCCGCTTTTGTTTTTTGGCTGGCTGCCGATTCTCTATTTTTCGCGCATCACTTCCATACCTGAGTATTTCGAACGCCGTTTTGATCGCAACGTACGATTGCTGGCAACCATTTGTGTATTGGGATACTTAATCGGGTATGTAGGCGTCAACTTATTCACGATGGGCAAAGTCCTTAACGCTTTGCTCGGTTGGAATATTCCTTTGGCGGCAATGATCGTGGCTTTGGTTTCTTGCACCTACGTAACAGCCGGCGGACAGACCAGCGTGATCATGACCGATTTGTTGCAAGGGGTTATGTTACTGCTGGCCGGGGCCCTGATCCTATTTCTTGGCATGCGATACATGGGAGGATTTACCGAATTCTGGTATCACTTGCCGCGCGAGAATCGTCGTGCATTCCCCGGATTCAACAATACGTCCAGTTTCCCGGCTGCCGGTATTTTTTGGCAGGATGCCATCGCTAATAGTGCCATGTTCTATTTTTTAAATCAGGGAATCATGATGCGCTTTATGTCCGCTCGCTCACTGGGTGAGAGCCGGAAAGCAGTGCTTGCCATGATGGTCATTCTGATGACCCTGGGAGCCTGTGTTGTCGGCGGCGGCGGATGGGTGGCTCGCGCATTGGTTCATTCAGGGCACTTGCCCGCCGATTTAAGAGCAGATCAAGCGTTTTATGTAGCAACGGAATTTATTAGCCAACCCGGTGTTTTTGGGTTGTTACTGGCAGCGCTGACCGCGGCATTAATGTCCACCGTCGATACGCTGATCACCGCCGTATCCGCGATCGTCGTTAACGACGTATACAAACAATATCTCGCACCCGAATCGACCGATAAGCAACAGCTACGGGTAGCCAGGATTTCAGCCATCCTCGTTACCTTGTTAGGCGTGCTCTTGGTTCCGCTTTTCATGATGTTTGATTCTATCTATGACGCTCATGGAGCCTTCACCGCGGCCATCACCCCGCCATTGGTCGTGACGTTGTTATTAAGCGTATTTTGGAAAAGGTTCACCCGCAAAGCGGCCATCTGCACAATGGTGGGAGGCATGGGGTTGATAGGATTCTCATTATTCGTACCTGAGATTATCACGCCGTTTGCTCATGGAGTGCCGATGGCCGAGCTTGGCGAGGATGCCGGTTGGTTGGGCGGCATGAAGCAATACAAATTTATGCGGGCCTGTTTTGGAATGGTTGTTTGCATGGTGATCGGAATCGTCACAGCATTGTTCACGACTCCGGAACCAGCCGCCCGGCAACAGGGCTTGGTGTGGGGCACTCTGAAGAATGACCCGGCATTGGCGAGTGGAAATAACGAAACGGACAAGGTCTAAATCGACCTCCCGTTCGAAACGTTTATTTCAATTCAAACGTTGCCATCACTGGCAAATGGTCACTCAATGCAAATCCAGCTTTGTCGGATGCATGATCGATAAAATTGCCTTCGGCTAGGACGCGACAATCTGTCAAGCCAGCCAGCAAAGGACCAGCTGACCAGATGTAATCGATCCTAGACCGCCGATCTGTTGCACTGATCGTCAACCCATTCCCGGTCCCCTTGGCCACAAAAGCGTCCTGCAAGCCCGCAGTCCTCCACCGCTGGTACAAGGGATTGTCTGGTTCCATGTTCAGGTCACCCTGCAAAATCACATTTCTGCCGTCCTTCAGATCGGCCGACATGAATTCCAGCATTGCATTGACTTCCTGTTCCCGAACATCTTGTTTGGAAGGGTGCAGATGGGCGCTGTAAACGACTAGTTCCTGACCTTGCAGACCCAGTACTGCTCTGCCCCAATGGCGCGTGAACAGGTTCTTTGGGCGACTGCCATTGTCGACAATGGGACAATTGCTCGAGTCCGTTATCTCATATTTACTGAGAACGGTTCCAGGAAATCCGCCCGGAAAACAGGTGTATTTCATTCCCATCAATTCGGCAATTCGCGCAACCGTTTTTTCGGATGGCGATTCCTGAAACGTAATCAAATCCGGCTCGTACAACGAGAGTTCTAATGCAAGACGTTGAATCATTTGCGGTCGAGCTAACTTCAATCGCGACTTGTTCTCCTTCCGCTCCGGGTAACCTCGCAAGGCTAGCACGTTGTAAGAAATGGTGCGAAAGAATCGCTCTTCGGAAGCGGGGTGAGGCACGGAACTTCCGAAACTCGCCGCCGAAATTGATAAACCAGTCGCCGAGGCTGCCTGCAGAAATTTTCTTCGGTCCATTTGCCTTATTCTCCCCTTTTCACGAAGACCCGTTTGCCGCTTTTAATTGGCTGGCCAACACTCGCCAGTGTGCGTTCCTCTGTTAACGGACCGCATCCAAAACCAATACATCATGCTTCCACCGCCCTGTCAAAAGATTCTCGATCAAATCCGCTTGAAATTCAATCGCCTTGCCCTGCTTGAAATCCTTGCCAATCCTTTAATTAACGGTGCCTCCAAAAAGGTGATCCCTAAATTTTTCTGCCCAGGGCCCATCCAACCTCTTCATACCAAATACTCGATTCCCCGCTTTACCCATCCCGATTGCAGCAATCTAAGCGGGTCGATACAACCAATAGTTGAGCAAGCAACAACATCGTAAAGAGAGCCTCTGTCATGACGAGTTTTGTATTATTTATCCTTATCAACCTAGCCGTTGCTTTGGGAATGATGGCGGTATTATGGAACATCAGCGTCATCTGCAAAGATGCGTCGATCGTCGATCCGTTTTGGGGAGCCGGCTTTGCTATCCTCTCGGTTGTCTCCTTTTTGTTGACCGAGACACCAGATCCGCGAGCATGGTTACTAATGGGAATGGTGGTTATCTGGGGCTGTCGCTTGAGTATCTATCTGACTTTAAGGAATCGGGGCAAAGGCGAAGATCGTCGTTATGGCGCTATGCGCGAAAAACATGGGACGAGATTTTGGTGGTATAGCCTGCTAAGTGTTTTCTTTCTGCAAGGCGTCATCATGTGGTTTGTGGCCTTGCCCATCCAAGCCGGAATGTTTTATGGCGCAGGGGAGGCCCTTGGTTGGTTGGATGCTGTGGGCGTTATCGTCTGGCTGGTCGGGTTTATTTTTGAATCGGTGGGAGATTATCAAATGGCCCGTTTTAAATCGGACCCCGCCAATAAAGGGCAGGTCATGGATCGTGGACTTTGGGGACTGACGCGACATCCCAACTACTTTGGAGACTTTATGGTGTGGTGGGGACACTACTTTGTGGCTTGCGCCAGTGGTGTGATGTGGACCATCCTAAGTCCCGCATTCATGTCGTTTCTTTTGATTAAAGTCTCCGGCGTTGCATTATTGGAAAAGGACATCAGTCAACGGCGGCCTGGTTATCGCGAGTATATCCAAACAACGAACGCTTTTTTCCCCGGACGGCGACGAACGGTTCGGGAAAACCCTAAAAGTTAATCATCCAAGAGCAACCGCTGTGGAGCATAAAATGGCTTTCACCACCGATAGGGCAGGGAGGCCATTTTGAAGAAAAACGTTGCTGGTATCCCCTCGCTCAAGATCGGCCTGACATTGTCCCCGAACCCACCCTTCCTGAATGCCGTTTAAGATCCCATGCAGTTCACTCACGCGATTGTCCGTACACCCGCTCCCTCATTATCTCAGGGGATCACCAGCGCCAATTTAGGACAGGTCAATTTCGAAAAAGCGCTCCAACAGCATGCAAATTATGTATTGGCCTTGGAGCATCTCGGTTTAACGGTGACGGTATTGCCCTCGGAAGAAGCGTTTCCGGACTCCACTTTCGTAGAGGATGTTGCTCTTATCTTTGGTGAATTGGCAATCGTCACCAATCCGGGTGCCGCCAGTCGAAATGGTGAAACGATTTCAATTCGTCCGGCACTTTTGAAGCACTTTGCCAACCTCTTACATATACATCCCCCGGGCACCCTAGACGGAGGCGATGTGATGTGGACCGGTGACCGGGTTTACGTGGGGCTTTCATCACGCACCAATCGTGTTGGCGCCGAGCAATTGGGCAAACATCTACAGAATGCCGGATTGGAATGGGCAGTGGTAGAAATGGCGGAGATGTTGCATCTCAAGACCGGAGTTAATTATTTGGATCAAGGTAACCTGTTGGTCGCCGGCGAATTTATCGAGGCACCCATCTGGAGAGCTTTCCATCAAATTCAGGTGTCGCCAGACGAGGCGTACGCTGCCAATTGTGTTTGCATTAATGGGAGCGTTTTGGTTCCCGCAGGGTTCCCCCAAACCGCATCCGCGATCGAAAATATTGGCTATCGGGTCGTGATCGTCGACACGTCCGAATTTCGGAAACTAGATGGTGGATTGAGTTGTTTGTCGCTTCGATTTTAATGACGCGAGAATGTAACCGGCTCCAGAAATCTTATTAAGCAAAATACGCCTTGCTGACTCGACAGAAAACATAACCAGGGTTATAAGCGTCACGTTGTTGTCAGTGAGCACCACCCACCCGCTGTGGCTTACAACATTGGATCCAGAAAGTGTTTCCTGTGCAAAACGCCGCCCCAACATTTGTTTTATCATCAGCGTGACGGCTTCAATTTCGAATCGCTGGTGCTCGCTTTGTTTGTCAATCTTTGTTTGAATTAATCGTCGGTACTTTCATCCCCTGGAGTTCCGTGGTTCTTCGCTGCCTAGGCCGAATGCCAGTCCTGATCAACATTTCCTCGCGCGCAAACTGCGTCCCCTGCAATTGAAGCTAACACCGGAGCGGAGCGTTTTGAAGTTTACGCGTGCAACGGTCTGCCGAATCAAGCCAACGAATTCTTTGATATCAGGACGCGGTCTTTTGCCTAACTCAAATACGGGAATGAAGTGATGGGCTACACCGGTCACGACGTTAACCTTGGCGTTGCGGAAGAAAATCACCGCATCTCACGTACTTTGGTCTCTGCTGCGACGTCTCACCAAATAACGAATGGGTTTGTTGCGTTGAGTCCTGTCGAATCTATGGCTACGTTTTTTCAAACGGACCGACGCTTCACCGCCCGTGGCCCAATTTATCAAGCAGCTTCGGAGCTGACTTATTTTCCCATGGCCGGTGGTTAGCTTTTTAGAACGTCGTTTCCTGTGACATGCATATCAGCTAGATCAAACTGAAAGAGGGTTACCATCAAATAGATGCTCAAAGACGACTCGACATGTGGAGAAAGTTCTTTGACACAAGGCACGCGAACAGTCGTTTATGCGAGAAATCCTTGCAACTGTGTAGATGACGCGTTGGACCCGACGACCGGGCGATCTCTCGTATCCTCAAGCGAACCGATTTGGATGATTTAGTCGTAAACCTCATCCTGAGCGAGACGAAATAAGAATCGCGAGTGGTTCATGCGGCTGCCACACTTTTCTGCCGAATCCATCCTGACTCCCTTCTGCGCTCATCCGGTAATTCCGTAACGCCCCGTGCCGATGGATCTGCGTTTAATGTCGCGATTAATCGATGGCTCCTCCGAGTGATCGAGGCTTTCGCCCTGATGTATTCGGCCCCAGCGTCGGCCCGATTTGCTGTAGAAGATAGTCTTGCGCGGATTCCGGAAGGTCGTACTGTTCGATTTCCGATTTGAGATCTTTCAAAGTTCCACAGCCTCCACAAAATGCATTGATGCGCATAGCAACGGTGGAATCTGCAAATTCTTTACCATTCGGGTAAATAGTCGCCAGTACTTCTAACAAGTTTTTGTGACGCCGCAGACGAAATTTCTGATGGTGATTTTCGGCGTAAGTAAACGAATGGAATTGAGCAACTTGGGTCTTAATTTCGGTGTCTCGCTTAGCCTTCTCCGCCTTTAGGGACCCGCGGACCAGTTCTTCTTGAGTTGAATTGTGGGTCAGAATGAGCGATTGGTATTGTGCACTCGAAGGCGTTTCACATGGGTCATGTGCCTTCCAAAACACCTCCAGGAGTTCGGAATAACTGATAATCGCGGGATCGAAATCGACCTGCAGAGTTTCAGTGTGATCACCGATGGAACGATAGGTTGGATTCTTTGTCTTGCCGCCCGCATACCCGGCACGTGTTCTTAAAACGCCTTTGACCGACCCGAACTGGGGATCTGGAGTCCAAAATCAACCTAAACCAAAGGTCGCCGTTTCAAAGGACTTAGTTACGTTTTGGTCCATCGGAGGTATTTTTTCCTGATCAACCTCCTGAGCTTGAATGTGGGGCTGGCAGAAAAAAAAACTCATTAGAACCACGCCACTGATTCCAAGAACGCGCCTCCACGTATCCATAACACACCTCTCACTAGACGAAAATTTCGTCACAAATAATCGCGTCCGTCATTATCGAACATTTGGATCCCTCAGACGTTTTTTTTGGGAGTCGAACGAGACTTGCTGGATTCCATATTCTCATCCAATGCGTCGCCCATCTGGCAGGCAGGGATTCCATCTAAGGACCGATGACATGATGGCCCTAATTTGAACGATTGTCAAATTTTGAGCGCTGTAACTCATCGCCTTCGCAATCGGGCTTACAAACCGAGTTTTAACGGCATTCAAAATGCCTTTGTCTTTCCCACCGGGGAAGCGCTGCGAAAAAAACGGGGAAGGTCCGGAAATGACAACCGTTCGCAAACACCTTTTATCTTTCTGTATTGGCTTTCTTTCGTCTCGGTTTAGAGGTTACGGTGCTGCCTCGATTGGAAGCGTTTCCGGTTACCACTTTCGTCGAGGTTATCGCCCTGATCTTTGGTGAATTGGCGATCGACACTACTCCGGCTACCGCGAGCGGTAACGATGAAACCATCTCTATTGGATCCGGTTTACGAGAACACGTAGAAAACCTTTCAAACATACACCTGCCGGGCGCCGTCGCCGGAGACGATGTGTTGGAGACCGGGGCCAACCAACCCGCATTTTTGACGCCCGCTCTTCTCTCTGTTAGGCTTGCGCGGTCTTTATTTTAACGTGCTACTACACTTTGCTCGCGTATCTGTTTTCTTTTGGAGTCACAACTTGAACCGTATCCATGGTGTCTGGCCTACAATCCTCGCGTTGGCAATTACTACCACGAATGCTTTCGCACAAGATTCGCCTTTATTCTCCGGGCCCATGATTGGGCATACGACCGAGTCGAGTTCAAGTGTTTGGATGTATGCACCAAAAGATTCAACCCTTGAATTAACTTTCGCAGAGGCTGCCGCTTCCAATAAGAAGACCGCGGCAACTTTTTCTGCTGTGCCCAACCCAGCGGGAAACCTCGCTGGCGTTCCCTACACCGTTACCCTAAAGAAACTTAAGCCGTTAACAAAGTATGACTATCAAGTGAAAGTCGACGGCAAATCAGAGGCCGCGTACCAAGGTTCCTTTCAAACCGCACCCGCCACGGCAAAAGGCAGCAAATTTCGTGTAGCGGTTACGTCGTGTATGAAATTTGGCGAGCCCCAAGACTCTTGGGATTTGTTACTGGCCGAAAACCCTGATCTGCATGTCACTCTTGGTGATACCCATTACAGCGATACGACGGATCCGACGAAACAATGGAAACACCATCTTCGGTATCGTGCCGTTCCCCAATTTGCTGCCGTGTTGCGTTCTACGCCCAACTATGCCATGTGGGATGACCACGATTATGGCCCCAACAACTCGGATGGTACTGCCCTTGGTAAGGAAAATTCGCTGCTGGGTTGGAATCAAGTCTGGGCAAATCCTAATACAGGGACAGACGAGACGCCTGGTGCGTTTTTCAAATTCTCATGGGGTGAAGTTGACTTCTTTATGCTCGACGGTCGCTACCACAGATCGCCCGACGATGCCCCGGACGACGACAAAAAACGCATGCTCGGTGATGCACAATTTGCTTGGTTGATCGAAGGCCTAAAAAACTCTCATGCGAAGTTCAAAGTCATCGCATCCGGCTCTACTTTGGCCGATAGTAAAAACGACGGCTGGCGCATCTACACTTTTTCACGTCATCGTTTATTCGACGCAATCGCTGAGCACAACATCAGCGGCGTGCTTTATATGTCGGGAGATATTCACCGCTCACGTGTTTGGACCCACCCCGAAAGTGATCGTGTTGGCTATCCGCTGATCGAAGTTATATCGTCCGGCGTCGCCAACAGCGCGACGTTGAGCTACGCGACCGTAGATTTCGATACCACTGCCGACGATCCATCGGTCCAAGTCCGCATCGTCCACGGTGACGGAGAAATCCATGCCGATAAAACCTGGAAACTCTCCGACTTGACACCCCAAAAGTAGACAACCATTGCCGATCGCTAAAAGAACGGCAAACGAGTCAATGGAATCCCTTGAAGCAGCCCAACCCTGTTTCTGCGAAATACGACTTTTACCAGGTTTTGCCACCCGATATGGCTCCGCATTGACATCAGATTTTATTTGTCGAAGGAGAGTACTGCCGTCGAGATATCAGCCCTCCAAAGCTTTAATATGGCTACCGATCTCTCGCAAGTTAGGAGTAAAAGCCAGGAACGACTTCTCTTATTTAATCTATGCTATCCCGCCCAATGCGGCGGCGGATCCAAGAACGATGCCAGTTCAATGGAGTTTTCTTCCGCACTTAGCGGAAACTTAGGCTGCAAAATGATATCTGTTATTTTAGACCGGTATTGCTAAGCAGGCACACGCCTTGTCTTGGGAAAACAAACCGTTCGATTTAAGTTTGAAAATGCGGGATACCGTATTGAAATTCGAATAGCGTTTTTAAGTGACGCAAATCGAATAATCGACTTGACCACGCATGTTCGATTGAACCCACCCATTCTCTTTTGGTGCTTAGGTTCTAGCATTCGATAATTTGGGTGCCTTTAAGACGTCCCAACACCGAAACTGTTTGACAACATACAAACCATCAGGCAACATGACGGAATCAGGACTTTGAATTTATAGCAGTCCAACCTTGCAGCAAATAAAGGCTTTCACCTATGTACGGCATTTGCAAACCAGAATGGAAAACCGCCTGCCGCCTTTGGATTTTATTACTGGCGGCAACACTGGTTTGTGCCGGTTGTCGAAAACCAATTCAAGAGAGTGATTTAGGTGACGCTCCTTTTTCTAGCGATGCTACGACCAACGGAACTGTGCCCACCGATGAAGAGTGCGAGGCATTTGCATCTCAACTTCAAGAGCAGGTATTTGCCAAAAACGCATCCGCGGTAAATGACTCGATTAACTGGAACGCGATCATTGATCGCGCAGTCAGTGAAATTCCGGTCGCCTCAGCAACGAAAAACGGATTTCGCAATGGTGTTTTGCAATCGGTTGGACAGTCACAGGGCATGGCGGCTCAAATCATCCAACAAATGGAACGCGGTGGTGATTATCGATATCTGGGCACCCGTGAAGTGGGTGATGAAAAACGCGTCTTATTCCGCCTCCTTCTAGCCGATGATGGCGGAGTAAATTATCACGACATGGTCGTGTTAAAAGACCAGCAGGGCCAACTCAAGGCGGTCGACATTTACGTGCTTATGAGCGCCGAGTTCTTGTCAAAAACCTTGCGACGGATGTTCCTACCGCTCGCCGCGGAACAATCCAAATCTATTCTTGAAAAGCTAACAAAATCCGATAGCGACTTTATCAACAACATTCAGAAAATCCAAATGATAAATCAACTTTATCAATCGGGAAAGTTTTCGCAGGTTGAAAATATCTACAGCACGCTTCCCGACAGCATGAAGCGAGAGAAAACCATCTCATTGATTCGCTTGCAAGCAGCGGCGAAGATCAGTGATCAAAAATACGCGGAAGCTATTAAAGATTTTCGCAGCTTCCATCCTAACGATCCCTGCGTCAACATCATCTCCATTGATAGCTTCTTCTTAAAAGGACAATTCGACGAGGCTTTGAAATGCATTGACCGGCTCGATGAATCCGTGGGCGGAGATCCCTATCTCAATGTGATGAGGGCCAACATTACTCTCGCTCAAGGCGACACTGCCGCCACAAGAACTTTGGCAAAAGCGGCCATCGATAAAGAAGCTACATTAACAACCGCCTATTGGTTGCTTGTTAATGCGGCATTAGCCGACAAAAACCACGACGAGGTCGTCCAATATCTTAATCTACTAAACGAAAATTTCACTGTGGAGTTTGATGACCTTACTCAAATTCCTGAGTACGCTGACTTCGTAAAATCACCACAGTATCGGGATTGGCTTCGGACACGTTAATCCTCCTAGCGAGGAGACTGAGCTAACAGCAGAGCTTCGCAACCGACAGGCCATTCCACCAAACATTCGCACAAGCTGTTAAAACCTAAATCCTTCGGTGCCCTCCCAAAGCAACAAATTAGTTTGTGCATGAACCACAAATCGGTTGACGATATCCACTGGTTTTCGTGTCCAAATCTAATAGTAAAAATGCTACTCAATTGTGGGTAGATCGAATTGGCGTGACGCACATCACCTTCACCGAATGCCGCGCGTTTTCTGCATGGAGAATCGAATGCTACGCTTTCTTTTTCTTGTCCCTCTCATTGCTTGTGTCGTATTTTGCGGCTGCAACAAACCATCGAGTCACCCTCTACCAAAGTTGCAGCGAATCTGACGCTCCCACGTTTTGAAGCAAAGCCGGTGGTTTGGATTGATAATTGGGCCGAAGAGGCAAGGATTTCACGAGCGCGTTAAAAGGCAGAAAGATTGGTTTCAATGGGTGACCAACAAAAGTCTGCAAGGAATTATGGTATGGCAGAAATGCATTATAAATTTGCATTAAACGCCGATCCTAAATGGGCCTACCCAGCATACCAAGCCGCTTGCAATTTCGACCTTTGGGGGAAACCGAGGGAGGCTGAAAAGAGTTTCCAAAAAAGCAATGGACCTCGGATTTAACGATTTTCCAACGGCACTAACCGACGATGAATTAGGTTCCGTTCGCCAGCTGCCCAATTTTGAAAATATGCTCAGCGACATTGCTGATCGGTACCGCAAAAATGGCGTTGACCGGGTGGGACAGCCAATAGCCATTCCAGCTAATGGGAATAAACCGGATGAGGGTTGGCCAATGATCCTGCTACTCCATGGATACGGAGATTCCCACCTCCGTTATTTGGACCGCGCCAAACTTTGGGCAGACCTTGGATTTGTTTCCGTTGCAGTACCTGGTTCGGTTCCCTTGCGAAGCGGGGCATTCCGTTGGGATACGGAGACAATCGAAACCACACAACAAGATTTACAGTCTATTATTCAATCCGAGGAATTTGACGGATTGGTAAATCGTGACAACATCTACTTGCTTGGTTTTTCGCAAGCAGCTCTCCATGCCATTTTACTTGCTGCCGAACATCCAGATTTGTATCACGGTGTCGTGGCGGTATCACCTGGTGGCTCCATGTCAAAGAAACTGGCTGTCCCCGTCTTGGCTTCCCCGTCTTGGCTCAGAACCAACGTCCAGCCCGAATTGTTTTTGTCCGGGGAACGTATGAACCTCTAGCCCCTTTTGCAAAAATCTGGTCCACAACTTGTCGCTTAGCTGGCTGGCAATTCATGGAAGAAGTCCACCATGGCGGACACCATTTCCTGGAGAAATGGGAAAATATGCGGCCCCAAATCGCGAAGTTCCTAAATGAATAACAGCGGTATCTTAGAAAAGGAAACCAGAAGATTAGCAATGTAGCCCCAACGCCGCGAACAATTACTGCCTTCGCCCCGGCTAAATGATACCCGCTGCACATCCATCGCGAAGCGACGGGCGATAAAGCTGAATGTTCTGCCGTTGCTTGCTTTAGTAACTTAATTTATAAACCGGCCGGACAGTCGCTTGATAAATTTGGGCCAGGTCAGCAAAGCATTTGCTTTCAGCCTCTTTTGAGAAAATTTGAATCGCCATCTTGTCCTCACATTTCCGACCAGCAATTCTCACTCTATTGATAAACACAACATGAACATTGAGTCCATTAAATGGAATATGGCCAACAACCCCAAGATCGAAAAACTGGAGAGCAACCTAACAAACATTCTTGAACGAATCGAATTGACGAACCACGAGGGCACTTCCAGTTTTCGCGCCGAACTGGAGGTAGAACGAGATGAAATTCAAGAAGAACTTGCGGCTATTAAAGCCACCAAGCCAAAATTTTAGTCGAACCAAATATTCCTCCCACCCACCAATATTAGCAGTGCCAGATTTGCGAAGCTCAAATACCTTCGAACATTTCTATTCTGCCGTAAACATGCGGTATTGTTATTGGAATTTCTAATCCGATCTGCAAACAACACCTATTTATCGTCACTCACAAACCCGGTCTTTCGAAGTTCTCCTTTTTCGGCACTCTCTTACATACCCCCACGGGTCGATGTGGCCCCTTGGTCATCGAAGATTTTCAAATTCAGGATATTTCGAAGCCTTACCTGCTTTATTTTTGGGCCCCATTCGGTCCGGCGCCTTTTTCCGGGTTTTATTTTTTTACCGAACAAGTTCGCCAGGGTCGTTGCGGCGATTGAAGCCTTTTGGCTTTGGCACCCTACTCAGGCTTCGAGTGGTCCCTAGAGCAGCCTTTACCACGTAAGAACCCATTGCTGACCACGGAATAAGAACAAAATTTTTTCTCAGCATTCATTGACGCTCGTTCGTTACCGGGACGTCATAGAATGATGTCAAAATCCTCGGGCATCGAGAAAGCATTTTCAGTGAGATTTTACCCACAGACGGTGTTGGTTGATGCGGAGGGAAATGTAAAAACGATTGTCGTGGGATTATGCGAGGCGACCCAACAGCACTTACGTCTGATGATTCATCAAATCAACTCGCCAGAGAAAATCCTGCAAGCAAATTCCGATACCGCACTTCCCAAATAACCACGGGATTCTAGTAACAGCCAATAAACGAAATCAATACGACCACGCCGCATGCCCTCGTATACATAAGCTCTTATTTTCCCGCGGTAGGCTTTTCCAGCAGTTGTTCGGAGAAAAATTCAATGGCTCTTCGATGATCGCGTTGCTGGGTAAATCCGTGGCCAGCGCCTCGTACCAAAATAAACGTTGCGGGGACCCCGAACTGCCGGAGTGCCGCATTCAGCATCTCGCTCTGCTGATGCGGCACCAAATAATCTCTCTCCCCGTGCATGATTAAAAAGGGGGGATCATCCGTGGAAACATAGTGGATGGGGTTTATCCGTCCGGTTTTCTGCGGCACGCTCTGAATGGGTGCGCCAACCAACAACGACTCGGGGGAATTCGCGGCATCATGATCGATCTTGCCGTCTTTACCAGCTTGCCGATTCATCTCTAAAAAATCCGTTGGACCGAACCAATCACAAACCGCTTGTACACGACTTGAAACATCTAGATTACCGAGCTCTCCTTCAAGTTCGAGGACGTCGCCACTGGTTCCTAACAGTGCAACCAAATGCCCGCCCGCCGACGACCCCCAAGCACCAAACTTTTTAGCATCTAAGCCAAACCGCTCCGAGTTCTTTCGCAGAAACCGAACCGCCGCCTTACAGTCGTGAATTTGGGCTGGAAAAACCGCATGCCGACTTAGCCGATAGTTAATACAGGCCACCGCAAATCCGTTATCCAACAGCGAATCCAAGTGTGTGAATCGATCTTTGGACCCTTGTCGCCAACCACCGCCGTGAACCCAAATAATCAGAGGAAATTTCTTAGACCGGCCTGAGGAACGCGGAATGTAAAGATCGAGTTGATGACGCTCGTGCCCTCCTTCAACATAATCCAGGTTCATGTTTGCGGTGGCATTGGTGCGTCCGCCTTCGACCTCCTTGTTGTTACGATTTATAAATCGCAGGTGCTCAGCAAGGGAAATCCAACCGTCTCTATCCGTATCAACACGTTCAAAATTAACTCGGAGTGGTGCCGGCAATTCGTTTCGGGATAGTCGCTGATCTTTATTTTTATCCCACCGCAGAAAACGGATGTCTGGTTTTTTCAACGATGATGGAGCTTTCGTTTGTGCCACCAAAGGTGGCACACCTAACCAAGACACAATCACAAGAAGTAAAAACAACTTTCCGCTCATCGCCACCTCAAACAACCATCGTCGCTTTGTCCCAATTAACCGATAACCTACGCACCCACCGAAAATTCATTGTACAGCCCGGAGTACCGTTTTTTCGACCAAAATCTTGGCGTTATCGTTCACGGCATAGCCTCGGATTAAAAAGTTTCAAAAAAGTCCTGCCTAGACCTTCGCTTGGTACGTGGAAACCTCATTGATCATTCCATGATAATCAAATCGCAAGTCAAACCTATTTCCACCAATCAACAAATCGTCGATAAATCTGATTTGCGAAATGCCAGTATTACCCCCGCGTTGGGTGGCACCCGCAGCCCGGGAATCGCAGCGGCACGTTGTTGAACGACATTCAAAATTAGTTACCAGCGGGATGGAGCTCGTACAAATCATGATGCTTGTCAAAAAAAACAAGTAAAAGTTAATCACTCGCATTCAACGCAATTGCAGCGTCAACCGCTTGTTGCGATAATAAAAAACCGCCACATCATTCAGAGGTCCCGTCTTTTGCGCTGCGATTTTTCAAAAGCGATTCTTTTTTTTGTATTACCCAACCTATTGATGTTGGTGATGGTTACCGATTGCTTTGCACAAAATTCGAATGATGCGTTATTCGAAACAGAGGTAAACCCAATTCTGGTTAAACATTGTTTTGATTGCCATTCGAGCGGCATCAGCGAAGGCGAGTTTGATCTCGCAGCCCTCTCAATTGATTTTTCGAGCGACATTGTTGCTAAACAATGGATCGATGTGATGCACGCATTGAGATTTAGCGAAATGCCTCCGCTGGACGCCACACAACCCCAATCGCTTGAAAAGGCCACTGTGATCGATTGGGTCATGGCAAAATTGATTGAGGCCAATCGATTCAAAGCCTATGAAAAAAAATTATTGGCTCCGGAATATGGAAATTGGGTAAACCATGAAAAACTTTTTTCTGGCGAGATTAACACACTACCCTTTTCGCCGGCTCGGCTGTGGCGTCTGAGCCCAGATATTTTTTCTGCCAAAGGTCTGGGGAATGCGAAAAGCCCTTTTACCTTTGTTACCTCGGAAAAAGGGATCCGGGATTATGCGGCCATGTCTCTGGCTGACCAAAGTACCGTGCAGATGAAGATCATCGTGGCCGATTCGTTTCTTGCCAACCGGGACAAACGAGGCGATTTCAAGGATTTTGCCGAGATGAAACTCGATCTCAACGGGCAAAAACTAAACCACGTTATTCGTAATGAATTCCAGAGAATCATCGGTCGCGAGCCAACGGATACAGAGCATGAGAAATACCTCACGTTTCTCAAAAGGAATATGGCCATTGGGGGACCCCTGGATGGTCTCAAGACGACGATCAAGGCCATGTTTTTAAGCCCGGAGGCTATCTATCGAATGGAGTTTGGTTTGGGCGAGGTCGATCAACATGGACGTCGCCATCTTTCCTCTGATGAACTGGCATACTCTTTGGCTTATGCCTTGACGGATCATGGGCCCAAACGCAATCGATTGATCAAGGAGGCGATGGAGCAGGGAGCGCTGACCACCAAACAAGATGTGATCCGTCTCGTTCAGCAATTAATGGATGAACAATTGACTTCGGGAACATGGGCTCGCAAAGACTTACCGCGCATTAAAAGGTTTTTTGAGGAGTTCTTTGGATTCCATCAGGCGGGTACGGTTTTCAAGGATAACGAACGCCGACAGGCTGAAAAGATTCGACAATGGAATACAGACATGTTGGTATTCGATGCCACGTTATTAATCGAATTCGTGCTGAAAAAAGATAAAGATGTGATTAATGAACTCCTAACGACAAATGAGTTCTTCATCGCACACCCAGGAGACAATGCGTACACTCGAGAACGCTACGAGGAAAAATACGCCGAAGTCATCGATCCGGGGTTTATCGAATCACAGGTCGAAAAACGACGAAAACAAATTTCTCGCGACTTCAATTTTGAGGAGATGCCGGAACGGGCGGAGCAGGCACTGCAGGCGACCCGCAATGAAGCGACTCGAATTGTTGCAAACTTTAAGAAGGCAAGAGAGCAAGGGATTTATCCCCATCCCAGTTTTCCATTCACCGAAAAATCACGCGGTATCGGCGACCTGCTTTACATCGAACCCTACAATCTCTCTAGCAATGGCAGCACGGAGGAGCAAACCTGGCATTGGCCACTGGAGCAACCCCTGGAGATGCCCAAGGCACAGCGGGCAGGTTTACTGACGCATCCCGCGTGGCTGGCGGCCCATTCGTTGAATGAAGATAACGATCCTATTCACCGAGGGATTTGGGTTTATGAACGGTTGCTCGCCGGCGTGCTTGGCGATGTACCGCCGGATGTTGACGCCTCGGTACCGATAGACCCGCACAAAACGCTTCGAGAACGCATGGAGCCTTTGCGAAATGACAGATGCTGGAAATGCCATCGCAAGATCAATCCACTCGGTGAGACATTCGAGGTGTTTGACGACTGGGGACGCTATCGTACGCAACACTTTTTTGACGAAAACGAAGAGATCTACTTGCGGCGAGACGGTCAATTTGACCGCAAACTAAACGCAGGTGAACTCAAAACTCGAGCCATCGACGCCTCCAGTGAAATTTTGCTTTCCGGCGATCCGGAGATTGACGGTGAAGTCAGAGACGCAATCGAGCTGATGCATCGATTAGGGAAATCCGACCGTGTACGGCAGTCGTTCATCCGACATTTGTTTCGCTATTTCATGGGGCGGAATGAAATGCTTAGCGATTCCAAAACGCTGATCGAGGCTGAAAAGGCTTATTTGGATAACGGAGGCAGCTTCAAATCCTTAGTCGTCTCGTTGCTAAGCTCGGATTCATTTTTATATCGCCGTTGAAACCTTCCATCCATTATTCAGGCCCACCTATGCTAGTAACCAGAAGACGTGCCCTTCAGAACATTTCCATCGGCGGTATGTCTCTGGCCATGGCCTCCTGTCTGCGAACAATTCAGGCACATGCGAATGGCGACGAGGAGACGCTGCCAAAACGATTTGTCTTTGTGGTGAAATCATCTGGCATTGATAAGTTCAATCTCGTGCCCGAGGGTCTGGAAAATCATTTTATCAATCCAGAGGACGGTAAAAAGCTTGGCAATCGAGGCCGGCGACCTGGACCACGAGTGGATGTCTCGCTTGCGAACCACGCACTGCCCGAGAAATTAGCGGCACTCGAGAGCCTTAAAAATCACCTGACCATCATTCAGAGTCTCTCGGGCGTTGGTTTCCGGGGAAATCACACCAAAGGTTTTGGCACGCTTTCCCTTCACGATTCGGAAACCGTAGCCATCGCGCCAACACTCGACTGTTTACTGGGTCAGCACCTCTCCAACGGTCCTTACCCGATGTATGGCATGGCAATGAATGGGAGATTGCTTGGAAACGCCAAGCCCGAGGATACCTATTGCTACCCGAATCTATCGGCCTACGGTTCCGCCAAGCCCGTCGCCTACCAGGCTTCGCCACGAAAAGCATTTCTTGAGTTATTTGGTTCTGCTGTCGCCACTCCAGAGCAGTTAGAAAAGAAATTGGCCTTGAATGGCAACCTGATGGATTTCCTAACCAAGGATGCCAAACGCGTCGAAAAACAGTTGACTGGAGACGACAAGGATCGATTCGCGTTGTATATGGATTCATTCCATTCATTACAAAAGATAGAAAATAAAAAAGCCGCGCTCCTCGATCAAATCCAAACTCACGCACCCGAATTAACTGATCGTTACGACGCCCAGGCGCCGTCCGCACGCATCGAATCGCATTTCGAAATTGCCTCGTCCGCATTGATTTCCGGCCTCACCAATGTCATTACGTTACGTCCCGACACGCTAGGCGTTAAGTATTCAGAACTGGGTCTCATGGACCACGTACACGCACTCGGCCATCTCGGAGAAAACACAGCATCCAATGGCTGGACCGGACATCAGGCACGCATGGAAATTGAAAAATTGCACCTGCGGGAAATTGCCAAAATGGCAAAAAAATTCGCCAGCATTCCGGAAGGAAATGGCTCAATGCTCGACAACACGCTAATTGTTTACATGTCGTGTTCATCGGGTGACCATCATTGCGAAGGACACGATTGGCCATTCGTGCTGGTGGGTGGTATGAATCAGAAACTCCGCATGGGCCGCTACCTTGAGTACCCCAAGTATGGCGATGAAGGGCACCAAACCGTTGGCAGCCTTTACCTAGCCTTGATGCAGGCCGCCGGCCTCGATATCCCACCGACGTTTGGTCAAGTCGATGCCAATCTGATGCATTTCAATTTACGCGGACCGCTTACAGAACTGATGGGGTGAGAGGGGATTCCGCACAATCCGAACGGCAACCTATCTAAAAGAATCGCCTATCGCCAGCCGTTTATCCACCACCCGCAAGCCGGCAGGAATCAAATTTTTCCAAGCTGCAAATTATCAAATCTAGACGATGCGGTCTAACGGTCTGTGCCAACCGGCTTCAACTCAAATCCATTAACTAATACGCCGCTTTTATAGGTAAATTCGCCAATCGATTTCTGGGATTGCACCGAGATAATTCTCGCCTGAGCGTCTCTTTCCAATTTCGCATTAGTCACTCGCAACGCGCCTCCCGGTCGAAGCGTATAAAACTTGACTTCGTCTTCACCGCCGCTGAGATAATCTGCGATAAGTAAGAATTGATTAATATTAGAACGATGCCCGGCGTCCCAGCGCGTTTTGCAAAAATCCAGCATCAATTGACTGTCTGCGAAATATTGATTTGCTAACGTCGCGAAAGCCTCCTGCGGAGCATCCAAAAAGAACTGCACATTACCGCGGACATAAGCTCGATCAAATTTTTCTTTGCCGCGGAAGTAATTATCCCAGGCATCTTTCCAGGTACTGGGATCGCCGTCCCATAACTTTTGCCTCAAAAAATTCTTTTTCGTTGCATCGAAGTCAACGCCTCTTGATTTCGGTTCGCGGAAAATAATATCTTTTCCGGCTGCCCCGGCGAGCCCCTCAAATTTGGACTCAAATAACTCCGGTCGAGACTTGCGTCCGACGGTGTCGAGCATGTTATGTGCCAGTTCATGTGCCAGACAAATGAGGTAAACATCGGTGATCCCCGGCCTCGGAGAATCCGAGGTGAAACTATCTTCGGGTCGCCCCAGTGGCAGATCGAAGATATTAATTCCTGTACTTGAGCGGATCTTCTGCGTTTTAAGCCCATCACCAAGCCAGCCCGCCACGGTAATCACCTGGACATCCCACGCGTCCCTCGGCATCGCCAAAATCAATTGGTGCATGGCAGTCAAGTGTTCCTTGGTGGCCATGTCATTGTCGATAAAGAGAATTCCAAAATCGACCAAGAGCCTACGATACCCCCCACCGAAGCCAGCCGCTTCCGCCACTAATTGCCGCGATTCTTGCGTTTGCGGAAGCGACTCCGAAAGCACGATCCAAAATTGGGCGGCCAGCATCGGTAAATAGGGAAATTTCTCGACGTCAAATTTCTGTCGCCTTAAAAGGCCCGGGAATTGCGTCGCCAAAGGCGCAAGTTCCGAAAATAATTTTCGTCCGGAATCCGGTGTCAGCAATCCGCTTGCAAGATCCGTCTGCAATGAAATTAGCAAACCGAAAATCTGCTCCCGCAAATCCGGGTCATTATTTAGTTGCTCGCCCAGATCATTCGCGTATGTTTCGAAGATAGTTTTTAATTTCGAAACTCGTGCCGTCACGCCGATGCCACGCATCCAGAAGACCTGTCCATTCGCACCGCCACTGACCAGATCCATAACATGGTCGTTATCGAAGTCCACCAGTTCAGGTGTCGTGTCATCGCCGTTGTTCGCGCGGATATTGAGTTCGGTTCCATCGGCCCACAGGAACGCACCCGTTTTTTCAAGTGTGGGAGTATCCTGCCCCTGATTCAGGTAAAGAGTTACTGATCCCCAGTTATTCCCCAGCAGCAGATCCAATCGATCGTCTTGATTGAAATCGACGATTCGGGGGTGAGCGTTGTAGGCCGACTTGATATCAAAAAACGGCTGCCCCTCTTCGAAATTGGGTAATTTCGCTGTTCCCAGGTTGGGGTGCCATTGCAATTCACCGCCAAATGAACCGGTCACCAGATCAACCGTTCCGTCGCCATTCCAATCAGCAGCATCAAATCGACCCTGGCAATTTTTTTGCACTTCGAAGGTTAGCCCTCTCTCCGAAAATTTTGGATTTGCCTGGGTTCCAATATTCTCGTGAACCGCGACTTGATTGCCTGAGTGACAAACAACCAGATCGGGTAACGGACCGCCCATTAAATTAATAAACAGCACGCCGGTGTAAGAACCTCCCCAGCGATCTGTCTTCCCAGCGGTAATTGGCTGACGCTTATCGAAACGAGAATTTTGTGCCGTACCGATATTCGGAAATAACCACAATCTGCCATCTCCGCCGCCCACTAACAAATCGAGGTCGGAATCTTGATCCCAGTCAAAAAAACGAGGCGTAGCATGACTCGACAAATCGATCGCTGTACGGTCTGACGGAATTGCGAGTTGCCGCTCGAAGGAAAGCGTGGGGGCAGCGTCTTGTGCTAATAGGCTACTCGCCAAAAACCAGGCCATCACAAAAAACCATGCAACCGAATTCTTAAAACTGTTCATGAGCAATTCTGATCCAAAAAACCTTGACTTCCGCTTCACGGCACGAACTTGATTATAGTCTGACAACATCGAGTTATTTTAGTAAGAAATCAACTTACCCATCTTGTTCGTCAGGTATTTCTGAAATGCCGCGACGGACGACGGGTTTTAATGCAAACGCTTAAACGCTACTGGAATTTTTGACCTTAGACCGAAACCATCCCTTCAGGTCGAAACCGTTCCCCTAGGTGGGCTGAAATTCATGGCACTGAAAGGGAGACCGTGCGATTAAAGCAGTTTTGTGAACGGATGAAAGCGGAAGCGGTTGGAGGGATCCATTTTCGTTTTCAGTGCTTTTACTGCCGCAGCCGAATTCTTAGTCCCGAACATAACCGGCGGCTTTGTGAAAGTTTGCCGGTCGTCCGGTTGCGAATGCGTCCCACTAAAATCAATCGCTAACCCCTCCACCGCCGCAGATTTCTCTAAGACTTGCATGGTTGAATCAGCGATTGCTTGACGCTGCGCAACCGTTTTATTTTTCGCATCGTAAAGCGTAATAAAATCCACGAAAAACAGGTGGTGTAGATTTCCTGTCGGAATTTTGCTGCCTGCAAAAATAGCCCCGCCCAAGGTTCTTATTTCGATAATAGAAAATACGGCCTTGTCTAAAGGGAATTCGGCAACGATCGTATCGCTTACAAAATCAAGGATCTCATCGCTGGGAACACCCACCGTTCCCACCGAGTGTTGAAGAGTCACAAGCGGATCGCCAACGATCTCCGAAATAACCGGCCACAATGCTGCCGCCGCTTCGTACCATGTGGTCCAGGTAGCCTGCGCTACGGTCGGCAGACCCAATTGGGTAGATAGATCCGTCAGCGGTTTAATGTAGGTTTTAGCATCTCCTGCAAACGAGTCGTAAAAGACTACGTTAACGACCAAAGCCTTGGAGCCAGAAACGACCAATTCCATAGAGACCGAATCGTTGGGCAACGCCCGCTTCTTCATGAACTGCAATGCGCCCCGGGAAAACTTGACCGCTTGATCTCGAGTATCGAAACCAAAAACCCTTTGCTCGGCACCTTGGATAATACTTTCGGGGGCAACCCGAATGGTCATGTCGACAACGATCGCTAACGCACTACCGGCTCCGAGCATTGCCGCAAATAGCTCATCTTGGGGCGTAACGACTCGCAACTCGCCCGTTGCTGTCACCACAGTCATTTGCACAACACGTTGCCCCAGTAAACCAAGGCGTCGGGAAAAATACCCACTAATGCCGCCATTCAATACGTAACCGACGACACCGACATCAGGGCCTGTACCTACGGGAAGTGCGCCTTGGTGATCTCGTACGGTTTCGACAAGTTGCCGAAAAAGAACCCCCGCTCCCACTGTAAACAGTAATTCATTGTCTTTTCGTTTTACGTCAATGGAATTTAATTTTGCCATGTCAAAGATGACGGCGTTTTCGCTAGCCAACATTGCCACATTGGAGGATTCGTGAGCGCCACCGATGATCGCTATCGGCGTTGTCGGCGGAAGTGACTTGACCAAACGAACAACTTCTTTGGCGGATTCCGGCATGTAAATCCGACTGGCTAGGCTGGCATCGGGGATAGAGCCTTCTTCGCCATTCCCTAACACTTTGTTACCGCTGAGAGAATAAGCCCGTTCCGTAAACCAGTCCTCTTGAGTTTTTGGGCCAACAACCGAGCCGCTGACCTGTTGACTGCCACCACTAGCGAGCATCCCACCTCCGGCTGCGAGCCCAGCGCCGGCGGCGGCTGCGCGTTGTAAAGCCGCGCGGCGAGAAATTTCGTGTTCGGAGTCTGACATGAGCTTAGAACTTATCTAGTTAAGGTTGGTAACGGATTCACTCTACACGGCCTCCGGGGCATCACCATGAACCCCTTAACGATATCAAAGCAAACCCCCGAGGAAAATCCGAAAAGATGTGAAACGTCTGCACAAGACATACGTTTTTCGACCTATGGTTGCGTTGCCACTCCCGACCGTCGACGATACGAGACCAACGTTTAAACGATACAGTAGTGATCATTCCAAATCTCTTGGAGCTCGGCATGTTAGTTTGCAATCGATTCCGCGGCATGGCCCTTTGCCTATTTCTGTTTTTCCCAACGCTGAGCATGGCTCAGGAAAATGATCAACCACAGGAGATTCAGCACGAGATATTGATTGCAGGTGGTTTCACCGGTATCGTCGATGAGCAAGGCCAGGAGATCTGGAAAACCCAGGGTGGCGCGAAGGACGCAACGCAGCTTGATAACGGGCACGTCTTAATAACCTATACCAATGAGGTGGTTGAGTTTGATACTGAAAAAAAACCGTGCTGGCGTTACCCAAAAGAAACAACAGATGCCGAATTAGTAAGTGCATGGCGATTAACGGATGGCCAAACCTTAATCACGGTACTGGGAAATCAACCGAGATTGATCGAAGTCGATAAATTAGGCAATGTCACGAAGACCATCCCTGTTGATCCTGAACAAACAGACAACCACCACATGCAAACTCGCATGGCCAGGAAACTGAAAAATGGGAACTACGTGGCACCCCACCTTTTGGGATTTTCGGTCAAAGAATACTCTCCCAATGGGGAAGTGGTCCGTGACCTAAAAACAGATACGCCCCATTTTGGTGGACCGCAAACCAAGCACTGGCCTTTTACAGCTATCCGGCTAAAAAACGGCAACACCCTAGTCGGTTGCACCTACGGAAATCGCGTCGTCGAATTTGATTCCCAAGGCAATGTCATATGGGAATTGGACAATGAAGATGTCGGGGGAATCATAAAAGATGCTTGCGGCGTCCAAAGATTACCTAATGGAAACACGGTCGTCACCAGCTACGGGCAAAGAGAAAAAGATGCCGTCAAGATATTTGAAGTCACTCCCGACAAAAAGATAGTCTGGACCTATAACGGTCACTACGCCCACCATTTCCAGATCCTCACTACCAACGGCAAACCTCTTGCCGGCGCACCGATGAAGTAGCCTACAAGCGTTTTATCGATAGCGCGGGATCTCAAAAGGCCTTGGATTTTTTGCGGGATGGTTCGACGATCCGTACCCATAAGGCGATTGGACCGCTTACAACCTCAGATGCCGTTTTGAGAATGGAGCATTTGGCTGGAAAACAAGAACGTATGGGAACAGCGACCAGCAGCGAAGACCACCCTAACCTTCGTTTCGGCGTGAACCGCATGAATGGTTAAATAAGGTTCACCACAACGATTTTAAGTTGTGAAAATTCACCGGAGGTTTTTCATTTGGCATCACACGATCATCTTTCCCACTAGGGTTACGGTGCACTACGCGAGGATCTCTTAGCGACAATAAAAGAGCATAAGGCGATTATCAATGGCGTTGGGGTAGTGGCAGATGCCTACGACATTGAGCCTCCATCCTCCTCAACGCGTTCCGTTTTGACGAACGCCATCGAATTCGCGGTTACCGTTAAACGATGAATAATAATGAACGTCGAATTTCGGAACCCGGAGGTGTCATTCACTGTCTTGCTGTTTGGTAATTACATCGGTACCATGGACCGACTTTCATGGTCGATGTGTCCGAGCTAAACACTCCTAAAATTCCATCAGCCGCGGCGCATCTGTTGGCACCGCCTCCACAACGTGACCCTCACGATTTCACTCTGACCGTATAAAAAATATATGACTGAAACAGCCTCAACAAAGGTTCCGTTCGGACAAAAACTGGCATTCGGATTGGGCATGCTGGCCAACCAAATGTTCCCTGCCGCCCTCGGTGTCTTTCTGGTCGTCCTCGTTCAGGACCTCGGATTCTCACCTCTGGCATGGGGTTTTATCTTTTTCGCCCCTCGAGTCTTTGATGCTATCACCGACCCCATCATGGGGTTCATTTCCGATAACACGCGGTCTAGGTGGGGGCGTCGCCGACAATACGTTTTTGTTGGCGGATTAATTCTGGGCATCTCCTATATCGTTATGTGGCAACTCTATCGCGAGAACAGTCTTTCATACAACTTTACTTACTTCATGCTCTGTTCATTGTTTTTCTACCTAGGGCTGACGATTTTCAGCGTGCCCTATGTGGCAATGGGTTATGAAATGAGCGATGACTTTCACGAGCGCACCAACATCATGGCCGTGGCTCAGTTTATTGGCCAATGGGCCTGGGTTATCGCACCTTGGTTTTGGGTGATTCTCTACAGCCCCGAATGGTTTCCAGATGGTCCCGATGCTGGCGTGCGACAACTGTCCGTGTGGGTAGGTATTCCATGCGCGATTCTAGCGATCATTCCCGCTATTTTCATCAAAAGCCCGTCGACAGTGGACCGGGATGACTTTCAGCCAATCAACATTGGCGCGATTGGGGGAAGCCTCGGGACCATCTGGAAATCAACACTCCAAGCATTTGCGATCCCGCAGTTTCGCAAACTGGCTTTTGCTACCTTTTTGATTTTCAACTCGTTTAACATTATCGCAACCTTTACATTTTTTATCATTGTTCACTATCTTTTTGACGGACAGGCGGACAAGGCTGGTATTTGGCCTGCACTTCACGGCTGCGTGGGAGCCATCATCACGACCTTCTTAGTCATTCCACTGGTGGCAGCCGTCTCCAAAATAATTGGCAAGAAAAAAACCTTCATTATCTCGCAAGGCATATCCGTCATTGGTTATGTACTGTTTTGGTTTTTGTTTGTTCCCGGTAAACCTTACCTGTTTCTCGTCGTTTTCCCGTATTGAATTCGTCTAGATCGCAGACGTCCGCGGTCATCGACATCATCAACGTGAATAGCCCGCCGATGCCAAATGAATGGAACGGCAACGC
>CAJQPP010000144.1 GCA_905480235.1 uncultured Pirellulaceae bacterium | reverse complement strand
CAACAGTTATTGTCCGCAGATTGGCAAAAGCTATCAGGCGAGCAATTGCCACCACTACTTGCCCACCTCGACCGACGCGTTCGGCAACAAGCACAATTCGAACTGGCAAGACGAAACGATCTGGCTGGACTTGAACAGGTTTCTACCAATCCCGAAGCGTCGGAATTGTCCCGCATGCATGCAGTCTGGGGCATCGAACAAATTTCGCGTCACGCTGGGCTAGCTGCTCTGCAAACCCAGGCCGCTCAGAGCCTCGCTCAAAGGTGCCTCGAATTCCTACAGGGTGACGAAATCGAATTGCAATGCCAGGCGGCAAAAATAGCCGCGGACTCAAATATGGCAGCCCATGCGGATGCTGAGGTACTTGCGTCGATATTGGGAGCGTTGGCTAAACAGATTCGATCTGAGAATTCTCGAGTGCAGTATTTTTCGGCGATCGCGCTCGGAAAATTGGGTAACACCAACGAGGCCATGGCGATACTGGATTTGCTGGAGCGAAACGACAACCACGATCCCTTGCTGCGGCACGGCTGTGTTATGGGGTTGGTTTACCAAACCATTTTACATAGCGACGATTTATTGCATCACGCGGCCAAGGAGGCTTCGCCGGCCGTTCGCTTGGCTGCCATTGTGGCGATCAGAAAACTGCAAGAGCGGAAACACGCAACGGGAGCGTTGCTGGGTTCCCTGCTCAACTCCCCAGAACCCGAAATGGTTTTGGAGGCGGCACGGGCCATTCATGACTTGCCGATTAATGAATGGATGCCTCAATTAGCAGGATATGCCGACCGCCCTAGCCTTCCCGATCCTCTGGCAAGGAGGGTCCTCAATGCGAATTATCGATTGGGAACCGCCGCCGGTGTTGCTCGGGTAAAAGCCTTTGCCCTCGATCCAACACAAATCGAGGCACGGCGTGTCGACGCCGTTTCGATGTTGGCCTCTTGGCAAAACCCCGTCACACGTGACAAGGTTCTGGGCTCTTGGCATCCCCTGGAAGCAACAAATCGCAGTATGGATTCCCTGCTCGCCGTAGAATCTTTGTTTGATGAAATGGATGCCTTGACCGAAAGCTGCCGCAATCAGTTAATGGATTCGGTTGCCGTCCTTAAACTTAACGCGCTGGCACCCAAATTAATGGAGACTTGGAGTTCCACGCAATCCGAGTCTGGAAAACGCGCCGCATTCAAATGTTTATTGAGCCTCGACTCCAATTTGTCAGAGCCTGCGGCAATCATCGGAATGGATGACACCGATGCCGAAATTCGGATTGCTGCGCTGAATTTTCTCTTCACCAATGAATCAAAAAATCGAGTTGCCCTGCTAAATAGCGCACTTAATTCCGAAACCTTGTCAGAACGTCAGAATGCCATCGCCATACTCGGACGTAGCGACGACGAAGATCTCCGTTCGGTGCTCAAGGTCATGCTGCTGGACTTGGAAAATGTAAAACCGGATTCCCGTTTGGATGTGGTGGTGGCTGCCGAAAATTCTGCGGATCCCCTGCTTAAAAAATTGGCAGAGGAATTGCTTAAGATCGACGTGCTTAAACTCGACGAAGAAGCGGAATCGAAACCCCGTTATGACTTGGCGCTTACGGGTGGGAACGCGGCGCGAGGCTCCGACATTTTTTACAACCGAGCATCAGTCTATTGCCTACGCTGTCATAAAATTCAGGGCAGCGGTGGGGATGTTGGGCCAAACCTCACAGAAATAGGCTCGCTAAGAGATCGTCAATACTTGCTCGAATCTTTGGTGGAGCCCAACAAAGTGATTGCTGAAAACTTTGAAACGGTGGTGGTGCTCGACTTGGATGGCAAAATACATGTCGGAGTTACTAAAGCGTCCACGGAAGAGACGCTCTCGATCATGACGGCCGAAGCGATTATGGTTAACATACCCAAAGACGAGATTGACGAAATTCGACGTGGCGAATCAGCCATGCCCAATGACGTGATGAAGAACTTGAGCTTGCCCGAATTGCGCGATTTGATTGAGTTCCTGGCGACTCGCAAAACAGAAGATAAATAACAAAGTGCCGCTTGATTAAACGAGGCGGTCCGATTCCTCAAAAATACGGATAGCATGGCTGGAAATGGCTAATCAATACCCCAACATGAATGTTGACTCTTTCAAAGATCCTGCAAATTTCGAGGCTCGCTGCAGTCTTTGCGGGCATCCTTTTTTGCGTCAGGAAAGTAAAGCCTTCCCTTTTTGTAGCACTCGCTGTCAGCAAATCGATTTAGGGCATTGGTTGGACGAGCGTTTGGGTCTGCCGGTCGAAGGTCAGGAAGATCAGGAATTCACGGGGTTTCATGAACCCGAAGATGAATTTTAATCTGCTGCGACGGGCCTCCCTCCCGATTGAAGGGGGAGGAGTGCCCACTATAATGCGGCCCACGCACTCTTTCCCTTTTTCTGGAGTGCTTCGCAATTCGCATCGCGCCTCAACTGACGGAGAACGTCCCAGATGGTGGATTCACCAGTCACAGTAAACAAGCTTTCTTGGCGTGATTTATTGCCCTGCTTAGTGATTTTCCGCGCCCTGCCGGCTTCGCTTACTTTACCCGTGTTGGCTTTGTCGCTGTTCGCCGTCGTTGCCACACCGATTGGGTGGATCGTAGCGGAAAGTCTTTTAGTTTCAGAAACCTCGGAATTGGCCGGCGATGCTGCGTTTCAAGCCGTTGCGGAGTTAAACCGCAGTCCTTGGAAAGCAGCCTACCCTCGTGAAGCAGCGGATGATTCGTTGCTCACCATTTTGGGACACCAATTGCGCGGCGTCGAATTGGTTTTCAATACGGCGGTGAGATCTATCGAAGGAATTTTTTCGCTGGAAACCGGCGTCCGCCGATTTTTATATTTCCTCGGCGGCGGAATGTGGACGCTACTGATTTGGGCTTTTTTCGGATGTGCGATTACGCGGACAGCGTTGATGCGATTTACGCGAGACGAGTCAATCGGCATTGACGATGCATTTGCGTATGCCAGCGAAAAAATGCTTAGCTGTATTGGTGGAATTGCCATCCCTTTGCTGGGTGTTTTTGGCATGGCGATTCCAATTGCGGCACTTGGTTTTATCATGACCAGCAATCTTGGCGCTGCCATCGGTGGATTATTATGGGTCGTCGTACTTTGCCTTTCATTAACGATGACGTTTATCCTGCTGGGCCTGATGTTTGCTTGGCCTTTGATTATTAGTGCGATCAGTTGCGAGGGTCAGGACTCCTTCGATGGCATGAGCAGGGCATTCGCTTATGTCTTTCAGCGTCCTTTACATTATTTGATCTATGCCTTGATCGCAGTCGCTTTTAGCGGCGTCTGCTGGTTGGTAGCAAGTGCCTTGATCGGGGGCACCATCCAAACGGCGCATTGGGCGGCCTCCTGGGGCATGAATTCGTTCGACAGCACACGAGCAGAAAAACTCTCCGACCCGGCAGAAATCAATCTTGCACAAACCCTGCCTTTGGCTGAGAAGGCCGATGAAGTTGAGGATGTCACCAGAAACGAAACCCGGGGAGGCCGCAAAATTGGAATTGCTCGCCCGGACACCGATTCTGATTTAATTTCTGAGAATACGGATAGCCAATCTCAAACTAATGCACTTAGCCAACCCGCGTCTTTGGCATTCGGGAAACGCATGATGCGTTTTTGGAACAATTTCGCCCGCACGTTGGGAGCCGCATTTTTGTATGGATTGTTTTGGTGTTTATCGGCAGCGGTTTACTTGTTACTGCGGAAAGATCTGGACGCCACGGAAATGGATGAAATTTACCTTGCGGAAGATCGTCGAAGCTATGAGTTACCACCGTTGAAAGATGACGCCAGTGGTGTCCCGCAAGTCGACGAAAATGCTGAACTGCCGGCTCAGGTTGAACCACACGAACCTCCGACCGAGGATCGAAAAGACGAAACTTGATCGATTGACGGACTGGCTTGGCAGGGCGGTTTGCCTCACCCTTTATTTGTTGCGTTGTCCTGAACAGGAGTGCAGCCAGCCAGAACAGTCATTTATTACAAACGTGATGAAGCAGGCGATTGGCTTTTCATCCAAGTAGTCAGTTTGGGTCGCCCGTTGGTTTTCAAATCCAATGGGTTATTCGGGAATCCAAGCCCGTTAAATATAAACAACACCGACGGTGATATATGTTTTTGAATTTGATCAGCTTTTTCGGCCTGTTTGTGATGATAGGCCTCGCATGGTTGATGAGTTCGCACCGCACAAAAGTAAATTGGCGACTAGTGGTTTACGGAGTCGCCATGCAAATGTTGTTTGCGGGTATTTTCTTTAATTCGCAGAGTTGGAAATTTCCTCGCACGTTTGATTCTTTTGATGCACTCCTGACCAGCGTTGAGAATGAGCGGTCGAAACCCGCGAATGTCCCGCTAACCTTCCGTGAAGGGGATCAATCGCCCGAATCATTTGCCGCTGGTTATAAAAAATTTGAGGCCGGAGAGATTGATCAGGCTGAGCTCAAGTCTCAGTTTTGGGATACACGCAATGACTCGGAAAAAACCGTGGCCGTACCGCGATTTTCAGACGGGGTTGTCTTCTATGCCGTGGAGTCTTTTTTTGAGTTGATAAAGTTGAGTGTGAGCCAGGGCGCGGAATTCGTTTTTAACGTGAACGCTTTTCCAGCCGAAGGAGATGGACCGACAAAAACCGCGTTGATGTCAACCTTCGCATTTGGCGTTTTGCCAACCGTCATCTTTTTCGCGGCTTTAATGAGCATTCTTTATTACCTTGGCGTCATGCAAAAAGTGATTCGTGTCATGGCGTGGGTCATGCAGAAGACCTTGCGCACAAGCCCCTCGGAATCTCTGGCTGCCGCAGCGAATGTATTGGTGGGGCATACGGAGGCACCCTTAGTGGTCAAGCCTTATATCGCCACGATGACTCGCAGTGAATTGAATGCCTTGATGGTCGGTGGGTTCGCCACCATCAGCGGAAGTTTAATGGCCGTTTTTGCCGGCATCGGAATTAGTGCCGGACACCTCTTAACGGCATCTATTATTTCAGCCCCAGCGGCTCTTGTGCTGGCCAAGATCATGCAGCCCGAAACGGAAAAGGTAATGGATTTGTCGATGGTCGAATCGCGAATTCAGTACAAAGCAACCAATGTCATCGAAGCCGCCGCCGACGGGGCCAGCGAGGGTATGAAATTAGCCATTAATATTGCCGCCATGTTGATCGCATTTTTAGCTTTGATCGCTTTCCTCGATACGATATTGCAATGGGTTGGCGGTTACGTTGGCGTCAAATTATCGATCTCTATAATTTTCGGCTATTTGTTTTACCCACTGGCATGGGTCATGGGTATTACATCGGATGATTGCTTGATTGCCGGAAATCTATTGGGTGAGAAAATTGTGGTAAACGAATTTCTGGCTTATTTCACAATGTCGGGAATCCCCGTTCAAGAAGCCTCGGCGAACGCGGAGGCCATTACCCCGCGTACTCGAGTCATTATGACTTACGCCCTGTGTGGATTTTCGAATTTTGGTGCCATCGGTATTCAGTTAGGTGGAATTGGTCCCTTAGCGCCTGAACGAAAAAGCGATCTAGCACAACTAGGCCTGCGTGCCATGCTGGGTGGTATGTTGGCCGCTTGTATGACGGCTTGCATCGCCGGAGTTTACTTTGGCTGGCTCGGTTAATACCATTCGGCAAACAGAACCTGCAGTCATTCGTGGGCACCGCAGCTCACTCAACGCTAACGATTTTGTTCTCAAGACCCATCCGAATTGAAGACAACAACTTTTGAAAAGGCTGCCCATATTGGACGGCCGCTTTTAGGCAAGTTCTGGCACAACGCAATGCGCAGCAGTGATAAGCAAATCGGTTCGGCCTCAACCTGGACGCTGGCGTTTATCACCATTTTGTTAGCTCATTTCACCGTCGATACGTTTTCCCAAATGATCCCATCCTCATTGGGCATCATCCAAGAACGATGGCATTTAACGGACCGCCAAGGCGCATGGTTTCTGGGGCTGGGCTCGCTTTGTTCGGGCTTGGCCCAACCCTTGTTTGCTTGGCTGAGCGATCGCACAGGAAATCGCATCTTTGGGGGCCTCGGGCTGGCGATCGTCGGCTTGTTTCTCAGTAGTTTGGGATTGGCGCTGAGTATTCCCCACCTGTTTGCTTTTTATGTTTTTGGCATGATCGGCAATGGTATGTTTCACCCGATCGCGGCTTCGACTATTGGGCAATTGAACCCAGCTAAACGTTCGTTTTCAGTGAGCTGTTTTTTCTTGGCAGGTATGCTGGGTGGAGTTTCGGGTGCCACGCTGGGGCCACGTTTATTGGTGTTGGACAATGGTTTTGAAACCCTCCGTTTTTTTGCCATTCCGGCCATTATTTTGGCGTTTCTTTTGCACCGACAGATTCGCCATAGCGAGCACCGCAACCTGACCTTTGGTACCGACGGCATGCGGAATGCCGGAACCGTGCATTGGGGCCCGGTGGCGTTATTGTATCTTTCCGCCGCCTCCCGTTTTGTCGTCAACATGGGACTGGTTTATTTATACGTACGGTGGACCGAATCCCAGTTGGTGACCCAGTTCCCAGAAATGGGGAAGTTGGAAATTTCAAGAATTTCCGCACCGGTGATCGGCAACCTCAATGGCGCTTCGATCGCAGGGATGGCGGCGGGTGGTTTTTTTTCAGGTCTGTTGATTCCAGCAGGTCGTGAGAAGATTCCCTATATGGTCGTCCCTTTGCTTTGTGCCCCCTTGGTGGCTTGGTTGCCTCATGCCGACACAGCGTGGTCCTATGTGCTCGTATTCGGAGCGGGAATCGGCTTTGCTTCGCTGGTGCCCGTGACCATCGCCTTGGCTCAGAGATTAATGCCCGGGAGGACCAGTTTGGCGTCAGGCCTGATGCTGGGCGGCGCCTGGTCGATTGCCATGTTCGGCCCGGTGCTGGCCGAATTTTTAATCGAGAAGTTCAGTATCGAAACCGCATTTCATAGCTTTGCTGCTCTGTTAGCCATTTCCGGCTTATTCATTTTTCCGATCCGGCAATCGGTTATTTCAAAAAGTGTCGCACCCGGTCAGGAAAGCTAAAAACAGACAGACCGCGGGTGATTGCAACGATTATCTAGTGAAAGCGGGGGATTTGCCGAGTAGATTCCTGCGTTCCCACTCGGCAAACGTTGAATTTTTGGAGCAGGTTTTCATAATGGGCCTATGAAACAACGATTCACCTCAAAAGCATTCACGCTGATTGAAATCTTGGTCGTGATTGCCATCATCTCCATTCTCATTGGCCTGACGATTCCAGCCGTCCAGGCAGTGCGGAGATCGGCTCGCAGCCTTTCCTGCAAGAACAATCTCAAGAATATTGGATTGGCAGTCGCCAATTACCAAACGGCCTTAAAGCACTATCCTTCAAGTTTTGAAGCGCCCATGGGAGAAATCGTGCGTGGCTCATGGTCGATCCACGCTCAAATCATGCCATACATGGAGCAGGCGAATGCACACGCATTAATCGATTTCTCAACGGATTGGCATTCCCAAGTAGATTCTGGCATACCGGCATTTGCGGCTCCGGTTTACACCTGCCCTTCCGAACCGAGGCCTGTCGTGCGCGAAAAAGACGGTGCCGATTACGTTTACGGAACGAATTACGGATTCAACATGGGCTCGTGGTTTATCTACAATCCGGTCACCGGCGAAACAGGGGATGGATCCTTTCGCGTCAACCAAAAGACCCGTCCCCGAGATTTCCAAACCGACGGCACCAGCAACACGCTTTGCGCGGTGGACGTAAAAATGTACACCTCTTACATTCGCAACGCGGTCTCGATTGATCCGCTGTTACCTGATACACCCGATCACTTTGAAGGCATTGCTGGCGAATTAAAACTGGGTCCCCTAGCGGATCAGAACACGGGCCATACCGTGTGGTGTGACGGTCGCGTGCATCACACGGGAATTACGACGGTCTACACCCCCAATACGCGTGTCACCTTTACTGAGGGCAGCGAAGTTTACGATATCGATTACAACTCGCAACAAGAGGGGCGTGACTTAAGCCGCTCGACTTATGCCGCCGTTACGGCCCGCAGTTATCACCCACAAAGCGTAAACGGTGTGTTGATGGACGGATCCGTCAGGGCGTTGACCAATCAAATCGATCGGGATATCTGGCGTGCCATTGGTACCGCTGGAAAAGGCGAAATTGTCGACAGCTCGTTGATGCGATAAAGACCGCTTGCCAGCGGCCAGCATTTTCAATTCAACATGTACGCCCAAAATCAAATAAACACCCCCGCGAGGGCGTCGCATGCTTAGATGATTACCTTGGAACTTGGGTCAATACCGGTACTTTTTCAAATTCCGTTTGGAACGTTCGCGGTTTACCAATTCAAACGCGGCAGTTTCTTTTTTGAAAAGCTTGATCAGTTGGGAAGTTGTGCAGCCAAGAGATTTCGCGGCAACCGTCGCATCCCAATCATTCGCGCATATCTGATCCAACGCTTCGGCCAACATGGCTGGAAAATCATCATGCTCTGAACTGATACCGATTCGCCCACCCCGACAGCGACTGCTCCATAATTGACTGGGCGACAAGGCTGCCAGTTTTTTCGGATCCGTGCGGCTGCCAATGGCCAAGTTAATTCGCAAACGCGAAATGGCTTTGCGACGATTTTCATGCTGGCTGCGTCGTTCACTGGCCTGCCCTGAAATTCCCGTAGCGAGATGAGTAACGACGACAGCTGATTCGACCTTATTGCGATGTTGTCCCCCGGGACCGAAGCTTCGAGTGCGTTGAAATTCACAGCCCGCAACTAACTGGTCCAGTTCTTGGCATGCCGGATGGGGGAAAGGTGAACACATTAGAACGGCCAAACATCGCCCAAAGCTGCTTTTTGAATCTCCGTTAAATTGGCGACGCCCTGTTTTGCCAAACCAATCAATTCGCCTAATTGAGCTTCTGAGAACGTTGATTCTTCCCCGGTCCCCTGCACTTCTATGAACTGTCCATTTCCTGTCATGACAATGTTCATGTCGACCAGAGCGGCAAAATCCAATCGATAATCCAGATCGAGCGTCGCCACATTATCGACAACGCCTGCACTGACTGCCGCTACGCTGTCCCGAAGTGGGTACCGATCGGGATCTGGCAATTGGTCCTTGACGGAGTGAATGGCATCAACCAATGCGACAAAGGCCCCTGTGATACTGGCAGTACGAGTACCCCCATCGGCCTGCAACACGTCGCAATCCACGGTGATTTGCCGTGCCCCTAGTGCAGATAGGTCGGCAACCGCCCGTAAACTACGTCCAATCAGACGTTGAATCTCAGTCGTGCGACCGTCTACTTTGCTGCGGTCGCGACGTTTTCGAGGCTGGGTGCTGCCCGGTAACATATTGTATTCGGCAGTGATCCATCCCCGAGGATCGTCCTCGTTTTTCATCCATGGTGGAACATTTTCGTCCACACTTGCCGTACAAAGGACAACGGTTTCGCCGGCCGAAACCAGCACGCTGCCCGGGGTCGGTTTCGTAAAGCCGCGTTGAATTGTGAAAGGTCTCAATGCGTTGAGAGGGCGTGGCTCCATGAGTCGACTTTGCTCCGTACAAGTGGAAAGTCAGCCAACCGTGCAACAAGACAAAGCTGAGGCTGAAGAGGAAATTTATCTAGCTGGTTGTCGCTTACCGAATACGCCGCTCAGAAACAGAAGTCACTTCTGCTAAAGCAATCCCAAAAACAGGCCTTCAGCCATTGCGGGCGCCGCCCCGGCACGGCACCCAGAGGTGCTACGCACCTGAAACGCCAATCTGATTCAGTTGCCGCCGACGTTATTGAACTGACGAGGTGGCTTGCCGCTCAGATGTGATAGCCTGCCACTCGCGAGCCGCCGTTTCAACCGTGTATTTGACCTGCTCTTCGGTGTGACTGCTAGTCATAAAGAACCGAACACGGGTCTTATCTTCCTCTACCGCTGGATGAAGAATCGGTTGGGCGTTGATACCATTTAAGAACAACGCTTCGGATAACCGCAAAGCCAGCAGTGAATTCCCCGTGATGATCGGGATGATGGTGGAGTTATTGCTCATGCCCGTATTCAGCCCTGCTTCGCGGGCCAAATTCAGGAAGAGAGCTGAGATCTCCTGCAATTGCTTAACGCACTCGGGGTTCTCTCGCAAATTACGCAGCGAGCCGAGGGCCGCACCGACCTGACCCGGTGGTAGACCGGCCGCGAAAACGAATCCAGGCGTAGTATACCGCAAGTACTCGATCAGTGTACGAGAGCCGCCGATAAAACCGCCTGCACTTCCCAGCGACTTACTGAGCGTACCCATCCACATGTCTACGTCACTGCGGTTGATATTGTATTTCTCACCCAACCCGCGACCGGTATCGCCCATCGTTCCAAACGAGTGTGCCTCGTCAACGAATAACATAGCTCGGTGCTTCTTTTTGACCTCAACAAATTTATCCAGCTCGGGATAGTCTCCATCCATGCTGTATAGGCCTTCGACCACGATCAACACCTTGTGGTATTCATTGCGAATCGTCGACAGTGTTTTGTCGAGTGCTTCCCAGTCATTGTGTGGAAACGGACGACGCCGTGCACCCGATAGTTCTGCACCTTGGATAATGCTGTTGTGGGCCAGAGCATCATGAATGATCAAATCACCAGGACCCACAATGTGTCCAATCACCGATTCATTCGTCGCGTGCCCACCCGCCATTGTGATGATGTCTTCGACACCCAGAAACTCAGCCAGCTCATTCTCAAAGATCCGGTGTATGGTCTTTTCGCCAGAGACGACTCGGCTTGCCGAAACAGAAGTGCCGAATTCGTTAATCGCCTCGATAGCCGAATCATTAACCTCGTTCAGGCCCGACATGCTGAGGTAGTTGTAACTGGCGTAAGAAATCAGTTTTTTTCCATCGATCACCGTCGTGTCGGCAATACGACCTTCATGCACGCTGAAAAACGGATTGCGAATTCCGCTTCCTAGCATCATGGTCTTCAAACGCTCGAAACGAATATACTCAGGCATTTTCTCGATTTTGTAGTACCTTTCTGGTACTTCCCCATCGAATTTCTTACGCGGCGGATTCGGTTCCTCTGATACCTTTTGGGCGGCACCATTGCGTCCTTGAGCGATGTATTTCTCTACCGCTGCGGCGACTTCACCTACCGTCTCGATTTCCTGTAGCACATCATCTGGAAAACGTCCGCCGAAGTAGTCTTCTAACGAGTTTGCGATTTGCAAACGCTCCAAAGAATCCAGGCCAAGGTCGACGACGATGTTGGTTTCTGAGGTTAAATCACCGGCACGGTCCCGAGCGACCAGACGCACATGCTGTTCAACGATTTCGATAAGTTCGGGTCGTGATGTGACTGCTACTTTGGAAGCGTTGTCTGGAACGGTCAACTCGGAATCTGATTTTTGCTGCGTATCCACAGACCATCTTGCGACGACCAACAAATCACTATCCATATATTTGTTGCGGCAAGCATGGCGTTGCACCTTACCACTGGACGTCTTGGGCATGGAACCGCCGCGGACCAAGACAATTTCATCGGGTGGAAGGTCATGGCAAGCGATCACGGAAGATCGAATCTCTTGCAGAACCGCATCCCAGTCCGCATCTTTCGAGCGGTCCACCTCACTAACAATGACAAGTTGTTCACGATCCCAATGATCCACGGCAAAAGCGGCGGAACCACCGGCTCGTACTTTTTCGTGACATTCTTCCGCGGTGGCTTCGATATCCTGGGGGTATCGGTTGACGCCACGGATAATAATCATGTCTTTCAGGCGACCCGTAACGAACAACTCGCCTTGGTGTAAAAACCCAAGATCTCCGGTACGGAGGTAATGCGTGCCGGGTTCGTTTTCCAATTCAGCTTGAAAAGTCGCTCGCGTGTCGGATTCTTTATTCCAGTAGCCTTTGCCGACGCTATCGCTGCGAACCCAGATTTCTCCAATCTTGTCGTCTTCAAGCCGGAACCGCTTTTCGGGATCCACAACCGCCAGTTCTTCATTCAAAAGCTGGTGGCCACAACTAACCATTCTTTTTTCGTTTGCTGACCCTGGCTCCACAAGTTTAACCTGGTGATGCGAGAGCTCTTCCGAGTCGAAATGGGCGATCAGCGGAACCTTGTCCGGATTTCCGCCCGTCACGATCAGCGTTGTTTCAGCCATGCCGTAACAGGGGTAGTGAGCTTCGTGTCGGAAACCATAAGGTTCAAACTTTCGCGTGAAACGTTCCAAAATGTCTGGGCGAATTGGCTCCGCGCCATTGAAGGCCAATCGCCATTTTGAAAGGTCCAAGCCCTCGCACATTTCTTCCGTAATTTTTTCGCAGCAATGCGCGTAAGCAAAATTCGGGCCGCCACTGATTTCCGCGCCGGAATTGGCAATGGCCTTCAGCCAACGAATGGGCCGAGCAATAAAATGGGTGGGTGACATGGACGTTGTCTTACCACCGATAAAAAAGCTGCTGATCAAACCACCAATTAAACCCATGTCGTGGTAGTAGGGCAGCCATGACATGCCATCCTCGCACTCAGCCAATTGGAACGCCGATGAGATATATCTACAGTTAGACATGACGTTGGATTGATTTAGCATCACACCCTTGGGCGAACCGGTTGAGCCCGAAGTGTATTGGATGATCGCCAAATCGTCTTGACTGACCCCCGGGTTTCTCCAGTCGCCAGCCAGTTCGATGGGAATTTCCTCGGTAGCCAGCCATGACATTTTCTGTAACGTCTCGCAGCCGCCTGTCATGCGTTCCCGACGATCGATGACTTCGCGCGTCGTCAACGCGACCGCCGTATTGGCGTCATTAGCGATTGTGTTGATGCGACCCATGTTGCGGTTTCGCCGCGGTGGGTAGGCCGGCACGGCGGTGACGCCGGCGTATTGGCAGCCAAAGAAAGCCACGATGAAATCCATCCCCGATGGATACATCAGCAGGGCGCGTTGTCCGCGAAACCCCATTGAAATCAAACGAGCGGCGCAGGCCCGCACCCGTTCATCGAGTTGGCTAAAGGTGATGGTTTCGGAGATATTGACTCCGTCCCCCAAATACTCATATACCGTTGCGTCCGGTTTGGCGGATCGCCAATACCGTAACCGATCGACTAAAGTCGTCTCGGGCGGTGAATAAGGATGCAAAAGCTGTTCGACGGTTTTCACGTTGCTGGATTGCCTGCTTGCAAAAAGGGCTTCTTCCGGGGCCATCAACTCTCCAATATACGTGTGACACTCCATTCTGTCCAAAGGGATTGTCGTCAATGCGGGTGCTGATTAGTCAGTGTTGAATGGAAAAAAAATGCACTGATCAACCTGTTTCTTACATCTAATGGTAAAATTGAATTCCAGCGATGCGTGGCAGCGGCCACTTTTCTTGCCTCATTGACATCGTTCCCGTAAACGCCAAAGTCGCGGAAAAAAATCGACCTATTCGTTTCTGCCGCATAAACGTTCAAAAAGCCGGGATTCTAGGCCTTAAACTGCCCGACGCCACGTCCCTTAACCGCGAAACTGCCTCAGCCGGGCAAAGAACTTCTCGACGAACGTTGCTTAAAAAAAAACCGTGCAAGCCAGCAGACACGGATCGGCACATTTGTAAATCTTTTCCCAGCCGGAATAGAGGCCTTGCGCCGTGAAATAGGACCCACTCACCTAAAGTGCCAACAAAATCTGCAATCGTTTTGAATTCTGCGTTTCTCCAGCAGCTTGTTCTGGGGCAGTGCCGATCCCCTTTTCTAGGGGTCTGCTCCGACCCAGAACACATGCTTGTCAAAAACCGCATCGCGGTTAGCCCGTTGGAGGTCGACGAATGGTTAAATATTGCAGCTCTTGCTGGCGTAAAGAACATCACAAAGTCATGCGTCCCAATGCCATCACGTACGGCATGCTGTTGGTAAGCACATGCGGCCTCGCCTGGTTCTTAAGACCCAAACGTTGCATGTGCTGCGGTCATGTGCGAATTCTCTGAGACGCGTTAGCGTCCCGTCGGCCAACCAGCCGCGTTATAGAAACGCGCCGATTCGCTCAACCAAATCTACGGTGCGGCAACTGTAACCCCATTCGTTGTCGTACCAACTCAGCACCTTGGCCATCTTGCCAGTTTCACCTACGGTCTCGGTGAAGTCCGATGCAAATATCGAACTGTGGGGGTCGTCGATAATATCCGACGAAACCAGCGGATCGACGGCGTAGAACAAAATGCCCTGCATCGGACCCTCTGCTGCCGTTTTGATCGCCGAATTAATTTCATCACGACTGGCTGACTTGGAAAGATTGACGGTTAGATCAACCACACTGCCGGAACAAACGGGAACTCGCATTGCCATCCCCGTCAGCTTGCCTGCCAATTCAGGAATCACCAAGCCCACCGCTTGGGCAGCACCCGTACTGGTGGGGATGATGTTAGCCGCGGCGGCCCGAGCGCGATAAAGATCGCTGTGCGGCAGGTCGAGGATCATTTGATCATTCGTATAAGCATGTACCGTGGTCATTAATCCTGCTTCAATACCAAAGGTATCGTTCAGCACTTTTGCCACGGGAGCCAAACAGTTTGTCGTGCAACTGGCGTTGGAGATACAGGACATATCGCCGTTCAATTGATCGTCGTTAACGCCAATCACGCAGGTCAAATCGGGGTTGTCTTTAGCGGGGGCGCTAATGATTACTTTTTTGGCACCCGCGGCTAAGTGCGAATCGTACCCCGCCTTTTCCGCCGTCGCTCTGCCACGGAACACGCCTGTGCTCTCAACGACGACGTCCACATTCAGATCACCCCATGGCAGATTGCGTGGATCGCGTTCGGCAAAACAGCGAATTTTCTTGCCATCAACGATTAGATTTTCATCATCGAAATCGACCGTGCCGTTAAACCGGCCGTGCACGGTGTCGTATTTCAACAACATTGCCAAGGTTTTGTTGTCCGTTAGGTCATTGACCCCGACGACTTCAAATTTTTCGGGGTTTTGAACGAACTTACGAAAGGTCAAACGACCAATACGGCCGAATCCATTAATCGCGACTTTTATGGCCACTGATTTCTCCTCAGAGCAATTGTTTGGTTAATTTAGCACCGTTGCGGGGTGCCTCTTTTTGGAAACGACTGCGGTGATTACCCGGCGATCGTTTTTCCGTTGATTTCTCTCTAAAACACCACATAAACGTAGCAAAAGCATTCCTTGAAGGGAACGGCTCTAGGCCAAAATAAGCGTTCTCCTGCGACCATGAATGGTGGCCGCTTGGGCAGCATGGCTACCACCGCGAGTCAATTGGAAAACGTTGGGCCGAAAACAGTCAACCGACTCAAAAACGGTCCCTTTTAAGGCCTCGGTTTTAGATAGCAGAGCGATCCCGTTGCCGGATTCGTGAACACGCTCAGGCAAACTGCCGCGCCACGAATGAACGTCCCCAGCAGGGTTCTCGATCCGGCTTGTTTTCATGACTCGCTCAACCATTCCGGCCCGGGGTTACCGCAAGGAACGTTCCGGTCCAATCGTCAAACAAAATTTGAGGCACGTTTTTACCAAAAGGCAGATGCATTTTTGTTCAGCGAGGGTTTATACTTCTCAACGCAAAAACGTTGCCCACCTCCTGTTTGAGCGCGCCGCAAACCCTCATTTCGAAAAGGATCTCCCAAAGACTATGTCTCGATTGGAACAACTGACTGAAATGCTTGCCAGTGAGCCGAGTGACGCATTTTTAAATTACGCCCTCGCATTGGAATTTGACAAACATGAACGGCATGCCGAGAGTCTTGCCTTATTCGAAAAGCTCGTCGAATTTGACCCGCCCTACGTTCCCGCATTTTTCATGGCGGGACAGATGTTGTCACGCATAGACCGTCATGCAGAAGCCACGTCATTTTTAACCCGGGGCATCGAGGAAGCCCGCAAACAGGGTAACGGTCACGCCGCGGGAGAAATGACCGAATTCCTTGCTATGATCGAGGAGAATGAGACGCCCTAAGGGAAACTTTCCGGAACGCAACAAGTGGGCAGGGTCGGTCAAATCAATCTCCCGTTCTGATAATGCCAACCAAAACCGAAATTTGGCAACCGACGATGGGGTTTGTAGACGGTTTACGCCTTAATCGACGAGCGTTCTGAGGTTGTCGGCAAAATCGCCAATGGGATCCAGGGTATAGTTTGCCCGCAAGTGCTGGCCAGCGAGTTCCCCTAGCGATTTCCATTGATCTCGAACCGCCCAGGCTCGTTCCATTGCTCGGTCAAGCAGTTCCGGTGTTGCGCTTTCGGCGATAAAGCCGGTCTGCCCGTCTTCCAACAACTCTCGGTTGCGACCAATGTCCGTGGCGATGCATATCCGATTGCTGAGCATGGCTTCCACAACAACCAAGGGCGCTCCCTCATATCGAGAGGGCAACAAAAGGGCCTGATTTTCGGCCCAGATATCCGCAACTCGGTTCTTGTAACCCTGATATTGCATTTGCTCCTGCAAACCGTACAGCGTGATCAGGTCTTCCAGTTGCCGCCGATTTCCCTGGTCGGCACCGTAGAAATTGACTTTGAGGTTTCGCTGCTTCCATTTGTCCTGTTTTAGAACGGCCACGACGACATCCTGGCCTTTGGATTGGAAATGCAAACGGCCGACACAGGCCAAGTTAAATCCTTCGTCGGTGGCCGGGTACTCCGGAACTTCGTTTGGTTTTAGATTGAAAGGGTTGGCAACGATTTCATAATTATCCAATCGAATGGCTAGGTTGTTCTCCATCTTTTGCCGGTTTTCTTCGGAAACGAAATAGACTTTCGCCGCCTTGCGGTACCAATCTCGATACTCGGGCAAGCAGTCGGAATGAATGAAGAATGTGTTGCTGGCGCACTGAACATTAATCGCGTAGGGAATTCCCATGGCGGCACAGTCGGTTGCGACATCAATTCTGTCGGGATGAAAGCCCAATGAAACCAATACCGCGTCAGGCTTGGCAGATTCCAACCAAGTGCGTGGGCAATCTTTGGGTTGGTTACCCATGAGCGATTTTAGTTTACCGAGTCGGCCAGCCCAAAATGACTCGGGTTGATTCCTCAACCAGATTTGTCCCCCGCTATCCTCTAACTGCACCAATTGCTTAGCCGTCTCAGGCCACCACTTATAGTTAACCGCGACTTGGGAACCGTCGATCTGCATTTTCCGAGCCGTCCTCCACCACAGCTCTTCGCTACCGCCCCACGGCATACCGGTCATGCAAGAATAGAATCCAATTTTCACGATGCTTTCTCCGATACTGAATTGGGATCGGAGATCGGCGGCCCGGTCACTTCACCGCTTCCGGCTTTGTAGAAGTGACCCGTTGGCTGTGGCGAGTGTTCGCTGGTTTTCTCCAAGACGTCATGTTTTTGATCATTAAACCAAACATAATCTTCGCTCGCGTAGCGATCGACCGAGAAATCGTAAACATGTTTTAGCAACGGATAGTCCTCATAGAATTTTTCTCGTAACCAATGAGGAATCGGCTCGTCGTATTCCGATTCATTGAATCGTTCGAGCTCGACGTATGGTTTGCCCAATATCTTTCCGAGCCGGCGGATCGAAAGATCAAGGTCTTCCTGGATGCCGATATAAAAGAATCGCTCAGACAGCCGCTGTTCATAATTTTGCAGCGTGATGTCTTGTGGCAAATGGTTGTAAATCCAGTAGGGCGCTTCTTTGAGGTAATACTCTACGGTGGGATACTTGTCCAAGATGTTTTCCTGCCGACCGCGGTACCAAAACTTCCCCTCGGCACTTCGTTTTTTACAGAAGAAAAACATGGAGACCGCGATATCGAATGGATCACGAAGCACCGTAAAATATTGCGTTATCTCTGGGTAGAAGTAAGGCAGGCCATATCCCCGCCCATTGTCGAAGTGACCATGAATACACTTCACCTCGGGCAACCAGTTTCCATCGTCGTCACGAGTTACAATTCGAGGCAGCAGTAGATCCTGCGTCTCGTCTTGATTCAATTTATGATATTGATCCCCAAACCAACGCCTCAACAGACGGATGAAGCTGGACCCGGCGCACTTGGGCATGTGCAAAAAAACGGCGGGTTGTCGGGGATCATACGTTTTCATATCAATCGTTCGATGACAATGTCGGAACAGCCGCCCAATCTACAGATTTTCTTTGGCAAGCGACAGACCACCGCGACGGTCTGCGGCCTCCATCAGGCGTCCTTGTTTTTCCCATCACTCGCTTGGAGGTGTTGCAGGTTGCTGGACAGCTCTTCGATCGTGGCGGCCCGATTCCGAATTAAGAGCCGCAACCAATTGATGTAACCACGCAAACGCTGGTTCATAGAACGTTGTTGAAAATATTTTTCCGGGTAATTACCCATCTCGGCAACAGCCGCAGCCAGTTCGGTTTGCAAGTTGGCCACTTCTTCATTCGCAAAGATCGGGTTGTCGGGGAACAGGGCTTGCCGCGCTGCGCCAGGTTGCTCTTTGACGAAACCATGCGTCGGATGGGGCAATATGCGATCCGGTAAATGTAATGCCCGGTTCTGACGCCGCGCCTGCTGGGCTTCCCTTACCATCACCGAAACCAATTCTCCCATGCGTTCCGCCGCAGGCTGCCGAAGCTGCAGGGAATCGTTAAGCAGTACATCCTGGATAAAACACTTGGACGAAGGAGGATTGGCAAGTTCGGTAATAACAGGCGCAACCTCGCCTTCGTGACTAATGGTCCAAGCCATCGGAGTCATTTGAGGATTATTATGAAAGTCCGCCACGGCCACAGGTAACCCCAACGCCGCCGCCTCCAATTGCAATGTCGATGGCGTGGTTATGACCGCGTCCACTTCGTCCAGTATTTTGCGAATCGGTTCCGGGCGTGCGGCAAACCCGGGTGCCCGAAGATTGAGGTGCAATTCTTCAGCCATCCGCCAAACCATTTCCAAAGGCCGACCTTGGACCGTCGCATTCTCGTCGGTGAATTTTTTGACGGCCGTCAGCGCGGCGTAGGTCAGCTCACGCTGTTTGTCATCAAACCAAGGGGTGCGAGCGGATGCGACGAGAACCCGAAATGGCCCCGTTTTCGCCAAGTCCCGTTTGGGTACGTCTGCTAGATAATCAAGCCGCGGCAACCCGACTAATTCACACTTGCCCGTATTGCCCCAAGCCTCCGTCCAACGTACCTGAGAATCGCCAATGCAGGCTAGTTTGTGGCCAACTAGAGGTTGAAACATTGAACCGTCGGTAAGATCGGGATGCTGGAACGAGTTTCGATATTCCAAGATGCCATCAACGAGGATCAAGATCGGCAAGCTTTCCTGTTGCTTGACCCTCCGCAAGATGGACAACTCTTCCCAGCGGTAGTGGCTGTGCGTGATTAAAATCCCAGCATCCGCAGGCGGATTCCAATCGGTGTTGTAATCCTTGACTATCTCAACCGGCAGCGCCAGATCGTCCAGCCACCCGGCGTACAGTGGATTCTTGGCAGCACCGGGGAAAAGTATATAAGCCTTGAGGTTTTCCATGTTTAAAGGATAGTCCCGCAGGGGCATTTTCGGAATGCCGATGTCAGGGCGTTGCCACTTTCGGGACACGAAAAATCCAGCCCGACCTTCCCAACCGCTCCGCGAACCGTTTGGAGATTAGGCGAGCCACGTAAACGGGGTGTATTTTATACGCCCGCTATTCACTTTCGGGCTCTTTCTCACCCTCTTTGAGGCCAATATGCAGTTCCTCTAGCTGAACGCCATCGACGGGACTGGGGGCTCCGGTCATCAAATCCATGGCCCGCTGTGTTTTGGGGAACGCGATACAGTCACGAATATTGTCGAGACCCCCGAATATCATGGCTACACGGTCGACGCCCAACGCAATCCCTCCGTGCGGAGGTGCCCCAAATTGCAACGCGTCTAATAAAAACCCAAAGCGATCGCGTGCCGTAGCCTCATCCAACCCCAACAGCCCGAATACCATTTGCTGAACTTCATTATCGTGGATTCGAATCGTACCGCCGCCCGCTTCATAACCGTTGATCACCAAATCGTAAGCCTTGGCTCTGGCTTCACCCGGAGTGTCTTTGAGTCCGGCCAAATCCTGATCCCGCGGTGCCGTGAACGGATGATGCATCGCGTTCCAGCCATCTTGTTCTTCGTCATAGTCGAACATGGGGAACTCCACGATCCAGGAAAAGTTCATGTCTTGCGGATCGTACAATTCCAACTCGGCGCCCAAGCGTTTGCGCAACCCATTCAAGGCCTTGCAGGAAACTTCCCAGCTATCAGCGATAAACAAAACCAAGTCACCCGGAGTTGCGTCCAACCGAACGCGAAACTCCTCCAACAGCTCAGCAGAGAAATTTTTTGCAATCGGACCACCCAAGGCGCCGTCCTCCTCGACACGCATCCAGGCCAACCCTTTGGCTCCGAAATCTTCTTTGACATAGGTCTCTAGCTGAGAAATTCGTTTCCGGGAAAAATCGCCCGCCACCCCTTTGGCATTGATCGCGCGGACGAAGTTTCCGCCATCGGCAACCGCACGAAAGACACGAAATTCGCACTTGCCAGCCAGATCCGTGCAGTCAATCAGCTCCATGCCAAATCGCAAATCCGGTGCGTCGTGACCGTAACGCTGCATGGCCTCGTCATAGGTCATGCGGGGCAGAGGAATTTGTAAATCGATACCGAGAATGGTTTTGGCCAAATGTTTCATTAGCCCGTCGATCATGCCCAGCACGTCATCTGTCTCGACAAAGGACATCTCCATGTCCAATTGTGTGAATTCTGGTTGCCGATCGGCTCTTAAATCTTCATCTCGGAAACAACGTGCCACCTGAATGTACCGGTCGTAACCGGCGACCATCATGATTTGCTTATAAATCTGCGGAGATTGAGGCAATGCGTAGAATTCGCCGGCATGAACCCGACTGGGAACCAAGTAATCACGAGCACCTTCCGGAGTGCTGCGACCCAGGATAGGTGTTTCGACTTCGATGAATTGCTGGTCGTCAAAATAATCTCGCATGGCTTTGATGATCCGATGCCGCAAGATCAACGAATCCTGCATCGGTTGGCGACGCAAATCGATGTAACGATATTTTAACCGCATATCTTCATTGGGCAGCTCGTCCACTTGAGAGGGCGTAAAAGGGGGTGTTTCACTGGGGTTAAGCACTTCCAGTGATTCGGTAATGACTTCGATTTCGCCGGTTGCCATATCAGGATTGGATTGCCCGTCCGGTCGAGCAATAACTTTGCCGGTGACGGTAACGACCCATTCGTCTCTCAGGTCCTCAGCGATCTTGCGGGCGGCTTCGGGTGATTCAGGCCCAATAGTCACTTGTGTGATTCCGTAACGATCGCGAAGCACCATGAATTTGGCGCCGCCAAAATTTCTGAGTGCATGAACCCAACCGCACAAAGTGACGGTTTGCCCAACATGTTCGGCCCGCAAGTGTCCACAAGTCTGGTTACGTAATTTCGTGTTGAGCATTTCTTCTTGCCAAAAGATGAATTATCAGAATAAAAGCCCGGCTCCTCTCACATGATGGTTTCACGAAAGGACCGGGATGGTTGTATCAACGGGATGACGTCTGTTCCAAGACGTGCTCAATGACCCACGGCGTCAATTCTGCGGGCGGTATATTTTCCGGCAAATCCAACATGCGGCACTCGGCGAGACCGCGAAACCAGGTTTCCTGATGCCGCGCAAATTGCCGCGTTCGATAAAGCACAAGATCACGAGTTTCCGATAACTCGTTTTTACCTTGAACGTGTTCAATGACCTCGCGATAACCGACGGCCTGTGACGCTGTCTTACCCAGTTCACCGTATTGCTGCAAAAGGTTTTCCACTTCCGTAACAAATCCGTTATCAAACATCCAGTCCACGCGATCTTGGATTCTCTGGTGCAGTACAGACCGGGGATGGCGCAGTGTAAAGACTTTGCAATCCTCCGGCGAGTGGGCCGTTTCGAACTCGTTTTGCAGGTGGCTGATCGGTTGCCCGGTAGTGCGGTAGACTTCCAAAGCTCGAATGATTCGCCGTTTATCATTGGGGTGGAGTTTTTGTGCGGAAATCGGATCCACTTGTGCCAGACGTTTATGTAATTCACCGACGGAAACGTCCTGCAGCTCTCGCTCTATCTGCTCTCGAAATTCCGGATCGGCCGGTGGTCCATCAAATATCCCCCGCAGCAAGGCTTTGAGGTACAGTGCCGAGCCGCCGACGAAAATGACCTGCTTGTGACGCGAGCGAATATCCATGATCGTAGAAATGGCCTCATCTCGGAATTGCATCACGCTGTACAAATCCGTTGGCTCAACGATATCGATCATGTGGTGTGGGATTTCCGCCTGCATGGACGGAGACGCCTTGGCGGTACCAATATCCATGCCACGGTAAATCGCCATCGAATCCAAAGAGACGATCTCAGCCGGCAATCTGCGAGCCAACTCAATCGAAACCTGGCTTTTGCCGCTGGCCGTTGCGCCCGTAATAAACCAGCAATCCATCGAGATTGCGATTTTTTGTTGATTGTCCAATTCCGAATGCGATGTCATGCCAGATCACCAAAGTTTACCTTCCCCAAAACGACTGTGAATTTAGCAGGAATTCCCATTTTGGGTATTGGGTAAAGAAGCTCCGCATGAGCGGATTTGCCGTCCCGTTTTGGACATCTTTTTATTTAAGCATTGCCAATCCGAATCAAGCCACGTCAATCACCAGCTTCAATTTGCTCTGACTGGCAAGCTGCAGAATCGCATTTTCCAGCATTCCGTTGTCAAAAGGCTTACCCAATAAATGAGCGGCTGTGAAATTGGCATCCAGATACTGTTTGTCTTGGGCTCTGGGAAACCCGCAAATCACGACCAGCGGCACGTCTCCAAGGCTTTGAATCATCGGTTTTGCCCGCTGGGTTTCTTCGATGCTCCGATAACACTCCACCATTACCAAATCGCACTTGGTACAAGAATCCAAGCGTTGCAGCGTCCATTTTCTCAGCTTGCAAAATTCGGAGATGGTGTCGAAGCAGTCGGGACTGACGGTCTGTGCCGCGATATTCAAAGGCCCGGATGCATGGGGGATTTGCGGCACGGCATACAAGTAATCGGAGCGGCTTTCGGTCACAGGGCGGCTTAAACGAGTTGTGCCTTTGGCCGAATAAGCTTCCAGCAATCGGGCAAAAGCCTGAGCCCAGTCGCGGATGTATATGCGGTGCAGGCCATGAAGCGGTTCGCCACTACGGGTCTCGCCCTCGCACCAAGATGCAATCACCAATACCCTTTGGGCCAACGGAAATTGCCGACACAGTCGTTCGATATCAGCTTCCGCAAAAGAACCACGCCGGGCTTGAGCGACGACAATAAAATCGAATTCCACATCTCGGTCATCTAATACCGTTTGCCAATCTCGCTGCACAACATGGCAATCACTCAAAGGCGCAGACAGCAACTGGCTGAATTCCCAGTTTTGTAGATCACCGGTTACGAGCACATTAACTTTGCGTTGTTCCAACATGGATGATTTGCTCTCGGTTATTCCAGCGACTGATTGGTTTCCACCAACAAGCGGTGTGCCTCGTGGGAGTCTTGGCACTCCCGGAGTTGCTCTAAAAATTCAGGGACCGCAATGATACGACTTAATCTTGCCAATGTTCGCAGATGCCCTTTTTCGTTTTCGGAGGCAATTAAAAAAAAGATGTCTGTCATGACGCCCCGAGGTCCACCAAAAGGTAATCCCGTTGTGGTAATCCCCAGCCCGACAAAGGCATGAGCGATGTTGGTGACTTGCGGTCTTCGCGGATGCAACATGGCAACACCATTTCCCAAAGCGGTAGGATGCAAGCTCTCGCGAGCCTTAATGGCTTTTTCCATTTTGGAAACATCCCACAACAATCCAGCATCGGCCGAGTGCTGGCAAATCTGCTGGATGACTGAATTCCGTGTTCTGGCCGGCAGTGGCAACCACACCGCGTGCGGTTGTAGCAGCTGGTCAATGGAATCTTCTGCAGCACGTTCTTTAGTATCGAGAACTTTTTCCACTTGCTCCAGCTCAAACTGGTCGCTTACACCGATGCGATCCTCAAACCAGTGGTGAATCTCAATCCTCGAGAATCGCCATTCTCCTCCGATTCGCCGTCCGGGCAGCTTGCCCCGGCCTGCCATCTTTTCCACTTGCGCAGGGGTCAAGTGCAAATAAGTAGCAAGCATCGCAACATCAAAATCTTCATCGGACATGGGTTTTTCCTTGGGTTGATCCCCTATGCTTGCTTAAATACGTGTGCATTGTCCAGAGCATATAGATTCGGCTTGACAGTTTTTTGCCGATTCTAACAATCAAAAAAGTTGATGAGTGGTGAACCAAGGACTCGGTTTCCACCGTATCAATGGTACTGCAAAGGATTGCGGTGCCGACGCGTACTGCCTAGATAAGAAGTACCTGCAGCGATCACCAAGGCAAGGAGGCCACGATGAGCGTTTCAATCGCAACCGGATCGAATTCCGGTATTAAGCTAAGGGATATCCTCCCCCATGCAGAATTTTTGAATGCCCCGAATCTCACCATTCGTTCCTGTGCGGGTAAACTGCAGGAATGCCAACAGGAGGACCTGTTTGTGGCGTTGGTGGACGCCGACAACGACGGTCACGAGGACGCTCTGCAAGCGATACGCCGGGGTGCTACCGCCATCGTAACGGAACGGCTCTTGCCTGTTTCCGTACCTCAATGCATCGTGCCCGACTCGCGAATTGCTTACGGTAGAATTTGCCAGGCTTTAGCGGGCCAACCCTCCCAAAGAATCAAAACGATCGCCGTTGGTGGAACCGACGGCAAAACGACCACGGCTCATTTGATCACCAGTATTTTGGAAGAAGCCCACAAATCGGCCGGATTGCATTCGTCGATTCAGGCAGGCTCAAAAAATCTGGTCAACTGTGAAGACTCAGTGACGCCGCCGGCGTTGGCGCACATGCTGGCTGGGATGGTAATGCGAGATCGAGAATTTGCTGTTCTGGAAACCAACAGCATGCAATTAGCTAAGCACCAATTCGCCGGCGTACAGTTGGATGTGGCTGCGATTGTAAACCTGCGTGGTAATCATTTTGGTTTTCACAACAGTCTGAAAAATTATCGCCGGGCGCAGTTTCGCTTGCTCGAATATCTTAAACTGTCCGGCGTGGCGGTGATGAATGCGGATGATCCCGGCGTATATTTTATGCTGGATAAAATTGATCAACCGACGCTAACCGTGGGCATCAAGCAGGCAGCCGACATTCAGGGAAAGATCGTGGAATCAAATTTATATGAGACCACCTTCACGATACGAGCGGGCGACGAGACCGCCATGGTGCGCACTAGCATTCCCGGAAATCACCATGTTTACAATTGCTTAATCGCGGCGGCTACCGCCTTAATACAAGGTATCGATTTGCCAACGATCGCACGTGGTTTGGAGAAGGTCGAGTCGTTACCGGGTCGCATGAACCACGTTCGCTGCGGGCAAGCGTTCCCTGTTTTGATTGAACAAGCCGCCAGTCCTTACCGGCTGGGAGTAGCCTTGCATTTGCTGCGCAAGCAGGTCACTGGCAAAGTATTCTGTATTTTCAACGCCCCCGTCGATGCCGATCCGGATACCGCCAGTCGCTTTGGTCGCATCGCAGAAAGGTCTTGCGACGTGCCTATCATTACCAGGCCGACCACCAAAAACAGTCAATCCGTCGGAGAGCCCACCGATTACGAACCGATTCATCAGATGCTTGACGGTTTTTCCAACCC
>CAJQPP010000143.1 GCA_905480235.1 uncultured Pirellulaceae bacterium | reverse complement strand
GCCAAAACCACAAGGCAACCTGTGGGCCTTGCAGTCGCTCGGCTTTCACCCCGATGGGTTGGTCACTGTCGACCGCCAATCTTACGCCGACCGTATTCCACCAGCGTTCCAGCCGAGACTGCGATGTATTAGTTGGATCAGGAGACATTTCATTATGCGACGGCGAGATCTTGGCGAGCATCTGCAACAAACGTTGCTGAACGGTCACGTTAAAGGGGGCAGGAATCAGGTCGAAAAAACCAAGCGGCGCTCCGTTGTCAGCGACAAACTCACTGAAGTCACTGGGATAAAATCCAAACTCGTCCTTAAACCGCTCCAGCGCGGCTTCCATCTGAATGATTTCTTGGGTTTGTGTGGTCTCAAAGACCACACGCTGCACGGATCGCACGGCGGGCAATAAAATCGCGACCAAGATGCCGATGATGAGGATCACCACCACCAGCTCGATCAGCGTGAATGCCGAGCGACGCGGATGGCGTGCTGGAAAAGTTTGAAGAGAGGCAGACATGGGGTTCGTCTCCTTGGAATTTTGACAAGATGATTTGGTAGGTTTTTGGTCAGTCATTTTTGGTTTCAAAATGGGTCTCGGACGGCCACCCTGGGATGACCGTCCGCCCTGTATCTCACTAGCCACCCTGCAGACCGGAAATCAGGCCGATCAAGGGCATAAACAGAGCCACGACAATAAACAGCACGATCAAACCGAGCACGATGATCATGACCGGCTCGATCAATTTCATCATGCCATCGGTCAGCACACGCACTTCTTCGTCGTAGTAATCCGCGACTTTATAAAGCATCACATCCAGTTCACCGGTCTCTTCACCAACGTCGACCATGTTGATCACGAGATCTTCCACGACGGGCTTTTTGTATTGCAGGTAGTAGAACATCAAGCCGACAACCCCCAAAATCGCTGAGGCATACATCGTCGGCCACAACAGATCAGGCTTTACAAACAGTACCGCCAATGGCGGCACAGCCAGTGTGACGGCAAAGAAAAATGCGGTAACGGGGTGAAAACTGGGGATACAGTTGACTTTGATGGGGCGAGCAATGGTCTCCCCCTCACGAATCGAGTCCGTAACTCGGCTGTACATTTTTTCGTACATCGCGTTACCGGAGGTCTCCCGGGTAATCGTCAGGCCCTCGAGGATGGGCACTCCACTGGCCACCAAAGCACCGAGGGTTCGGGTCGTGCGGGCCAGGTTAGCTTTTTGCAGCAATTTGCCGAGCACCGGTGTTTTCAACAGGTACAGATGCCAGCCCATCCGCCCCGAGCGGAATTTACAAATCAGGGCCACAAACAGGAAGCCGGCAATCGGTATCAACGGGAACAAAAACCACAGTTTGACAACACGATTAGAAATCGCGATCAACAACTCGGTCATGATCGGTAGATCGATTTCGAATTCCTCGAACATCGATTTAAATTCCGGGATGATGAAAATCATGATGAAGGTCAGAATCAGGACCGTGAAGACCACCACCATCACCGGATAAATCAAAGCTCCGATGACTTTCGTTTTCAGGGTTTGCGTACGCTCTTTAAACTCCGCCAACCGTTGCAGAATCAACTCCAACGATCCACCAGCCTCACCGGCTTTGATCATATTGACATACAGACGGTCAAAAACCTTGGGCGATTTACCCATGGCTTCGGAAAGCGTGGCACCGCCTTCAATTTCATCGCAGACATCGATCAATGCATTTTTTAAGGCACCCGGCTTGGTTTGCGATTCGAGGATTTTGAGACTCCGCAAAATCGGCAATCCCGCATCCTGCAAAATGGACAGCTGACGAGTGAAGGTCACCATTTTCTTACCGCCGGCGCCCCCGAGTGCAAATGTCTTACCGCGGTCTTTCCCGGCAGCATTTTTCTTGTCGGTCTTTTGCACCGAGATTTTGGTGACAAAGTAACCCATGGAGCGGATCGTGGCTTGCGCTTCGTCCTGAGTTTGGGCATCAATGACATCGCGAATTTCCTGACCCTGAGGGTCCATCGCTTCGAATTGAAAAGTTGGCATTGTCTTAACTTGTCCTTAAACCGTCCGATAGGAACTATCGTTTCGTTTCGTTTCGTTTCGTTTTTATCAAATGGGTAAATGGATTACTGGTTGTTGGAGCATTCGGTTGGGCGACGCATGCATGGCGTCTCCCGGCCAATCCCCCTAGGCCTCGAGAATCGTCTCGCGGACGATTTCCTCCGCCGTGGTCAGCCCTTCAAAAACAAACTGGATACCGGCATCGCGAAGCAATACCATCCCTTTGCTCTGGGCCGTGTCACGCAGTCGGTCCGTGGTGGCGTTTTCCATAATCAAGTCACGCAATTCGTCGTCCAAGATCATCAGTTCAAAGAGCCCTACACGGCCCTTGTATCCGGTGTTGTTACAACTGTTACAGCCTTTGCCGCGATAAAAATGCTTGCCTTCGATGCTCGCGGCATCGAGTTGCAATTCTGAAAGCACTTCCTCGGAAGGCTCCACGACCTCGCGACATTCCATGCAGATTCGGCGTACCAGACGCTGTGCCAAAATAGCCTCGACCGTGGCCGTGATCATAAATGGCGGGATTCCCATATCCCGCAAACGCGTCACCGTGCTGGGTGCGTCGTTAGTATGCAGCGTGCTGAAAACCGTGTGCCCGGTTAACGAAGCTTGCACGGCGATCTCGGCAGTCTCGAGGTCACGAATCTCACCGACCAGAATCTTGTCCGGATCCTGTCGCAAAATGGCTCGCAAACAGGAAGCAAAGGTCACCTGGATATCCGAATCGATCGGAATCTGCACGATCCCGTCAATGTCGTACTCCACCGGATCCTCCGTGGTGATCAATTTGTCTTCGATCTTGTTCAACTCAGAGAGCGCGGAATACAGGGTGGTCGTTTTCCCGGATCCCGTGGGACCAGTCACGAGGATAATCCCATTGGGTTTTTCCATCACCTTGCGAAATAAACCCATGGTGAAATCATTCATCCCCACGTTGTTCAAATCGAGTGAAACCACACTTCGGTCCAACACTCGCATGACCACGCTTTCACCGAACATGGTCGGTAACACGCTGACTCGCAAATCGATGGGGTGACCACCGACGGATAATTCAATCCGCCCATCCTGAGGTAAACGACGCTCGGCGATGTCGAGATTCGCCATCACTTTCACCCGCGTGGTAATCGCGAATGCCAAGTGGCGTGGGGGTGGCACCATTTCATAAAGCACACCATCCGCCTTGATGCGAATGCGGAACTCGTCTTCAAATGGCTCCAAATGGATATCACTCGCGTGATCCTTAATGGCCAACAACAAAACCATGTTCAAAAGTTTTCGCACCGGGGCACTTTCCACCAACTCGGTAACATCGCCGAGGTTGATCGGTCCATCACCGGCCAGCTTGGAAGCTGCCTCAGCCAACTGATTATCGGCGTGCAGTTCTTTGATAATGCTCTCGATGCTCTCGGTGTCTTCGTTGAAGAACTTATCGATGGCTTTGAGAATCTGATTTTCTGTCGCCACGAGGATGCGGATGTCGTGCCCCACAAAACGTCGCAACTCATCCTGCATCGCCAGATTTTGCGGATCACAGGTAGCCAGCGTCAACACGCCGTCAATCAATTGCAACGGGATCACGCGATACAACTGAGCCATGGCGTCAGTGATCGGTTCCCGCGCTTCATCCGGAGGCGTGAATCCTTCGATGTCGATGGTCTGCAGGCCGAACTGTTCGCCCAAGGCCTGAATCAACTGATCGTCGGTAACCAACCCCATATCTTCGGCGATCCGTCCCAACAATTGACCGGGATGCTGGGCTTGCTCTTCCAACAACAATTCCAACTGTTCGTCACTGACGAATCCCATGTCGACCAAAATTTGTCCAAGGCGTCTGATTGCCATCGTATGTCCTGAATTTTCTTTTTTGCATGCTCGCAAGCTGAAAGGACGGCCTGCGACGTATGGTTAGTAAACAACAGCTCTCCGTGAGCCGTCACACCCTCGTCTTAATCTGCTTCCTCCTCCATGATCTCGTCATCATCTGCAAGCATGGGGTCTTCCAGATCGAGCATTTGTCGACGGGCTGTGGCAATCCGGCGAGCCAAGGCGTCAGGATCGTGTGCTTTTGACAACACATCCTCCATCTCCACCTGCTCACTGATCCACAAATCAAACAAGTTGTCATCCAGCAATTGCATGCCGAATTTGGCTCCTGTTTGAATCGCCGAGTTAATACGGAAAGTTTTGTTTTCACGGATCAGGTTGCCGACCGCCGGCGTCACGACCAGTGTCTCAAAAGCGGCTACGCGACCACCACCAATTTTGGGCAGCAGGGTTTGAGCCAGGACGCCAATCAATGTCGTCGATAATTGTGTACGGATTTGATCCTGCAGATTGCCCGGGAAGGCATCGATGATTCGGTTGATCGTTCCCTGAGCGCTATTGGTATGCAGGGTGGCAAATACAACGTGACCCGTTTCCGCCGCCGAAATCGCAGCTTCAATGGTTTCCAAGTCACGCATTTCACCGACCAGAATCACATCCGGATCCTGTCGCAAAGCACGCCGAATGGCCTCCGAAAAACTGGGGGTATCGACCCCAATCTCCCGCTGGTTCACCGTAGAACGTTTGTGGTAATGGAAAAACTCGATCGGATCCTCAATCGTGATGATGTGATGATCCACGCGCTCATTCAGGTAATTCACCAAACTGGCCAACGATGTCGATTTACCAGAACCCGTCGGCCCGGTCACCAAAATCAGACCCCGCGGACGTGTCACCATCTTGGTGACCACCTCCGGCAAACCCAATTGCTCAGGTGTGAGCATGTCATTGGGAATCTGCCGCAAGACCATGGCGATATTGCCACGTTGCTTGAAAATCGAAACACGGAAACGGGCTTTATCGCCAAAGGCGAAACCGAAATCGGACGTTCCCATCTCCTGCAGTTCTCGCTGACAACGCTCGGGAGCGATACTTTTCATCAACGAGACCGTGTCATCAGGCTCCAAGACCTTCGTCTCTAGCTTCCGCATGCGGCCATGCAGACGAAACACTGGGGGTTGCCCGACCGTAATATGGATATCACTAGCTCCCTGCTTCACACAGGCCTCCAGCAATTTGTCAATCAGAACAGATGCCATTTCTGCTTTCTTAAACCTCTCGGGTTGCTATATCCCATTCTCTACCTCAACCACACCAAGACCTGCGGAACAGATTTTGGCGTCCCCACGCTTGGTTTCAATTTCGCTTCGGAACTCACGGGATGCGGAAATTTGGTTGATCGGTATTCGCCAGCGGCGACGGTATATGTATTAGCTGGATTCAAAATCCAGACGGGTTTGAAAAGTATTCGGACGGGGGGGGAAGCTGATTTGCGTGATACAAATCTCAGCAACGGAAGGGTTTCTGTCCGCGTTGATTATGGCCCCCCGGACGAATCCGTCCATAATCGACCGGCTTTGCGCCAGTTGCGTCCCCCTTTTTTGCCCTCCACGACCCTCCGAGGGCCATCGCAGGACGCGTCACCGCGTCCCAATTTCACATGGAGTCACTCACCCCGGGGGTATCCCCCCAGCGTGCCCCCATAAATTCAGGTTAAGCAACGACTGAAGAAAGGAAACACCCAGAAATGAACGGGTTTTCCTTCCGTCCGCACGCCAGCTCAAGCCGACCGACAAAGCAACCCAAAGCCCCTAAACGTCCTGTTCAGTCTTCTTGGTCACCCGAGCCACCTCGTCAAAGGTCGAATACCCCGACAGCACCTTGCGGATCGCGTCTTGGTAAAGTGTTTTCATACCACGACTTATAGCGTATTTCCTGATTTCGGCCGTGGTTGCGTTGGCGAAGATTAACTCACGGATCCGGGAATCCAACAGCATCATTTCGAAGACTGCGATGCGCCCTTTGTAGCCAGTTTTCTGGCAACTGTTGCAACCGCGACCCTTCATAAATTTTGCTTCTTTCAATTGCTCTTCAGTGATCCCAAACTCAACAAGATCTCTTTCGGGGGGTGTGTAACGGGCTCGGCACTTCGGACAAATGGTCCTCACCAGCCGCTGTGCAAGGATAGAAACCACGCTACTTGCCACCAAATAACCGGGAACCCCCATATCGATCATACGTGTAACAGCACTGGGCGCATCGTTCGTGTGTAGAGTACTGAATACTAAGTGTCCGGTTAAACTAGCCTGAACTCCCATGGAAACCGTCTCTGCATCTCGCATTTCACCGACAAGGATAATGTTCGGTGCCTGCCGCAACATCGAGCGAATAATGCGGGCAAAGTCCAAGCCGATTTTGTGTTTAACTTCTACCTGATTGATCCCGGGCAGATAGTATTCGACCGGGTCTTCGGCCGTGATGATTTTACGGTCTGGTCGGTTTAGCGTGTTTAGGGCGGCGTACAACGTCGTCGTTTTGCCGGACCCGGTGGGGCCCGTCACGAGAATAATTCCGTTGGGTCGGCGGATGAGTTTCTGAAACTCTTGGAAATTCTCGTCTGAGAAACCGAGTTGTCGCACGCCGACTTTAATGGAGTCTTTGTCCAACAGTCTCATCACCGCAGATTGGCCGTGATTGGTGGGAATGATGCTGACTCGCAAATCCAGTTCTTTATCCCCCACGGTGACCTTGATTCGTCCGTCTTGTGGGCGTCTCCGTTCGGCGATATCGATACTGGAGAGAATCTTGATACGTGAGAGGACGGCACCCAATTGCCGTCGCGGCAGTTTATCTCGCTCGTGCAGCACGCCATCAATGCGATAGCGAATACGGACCCGTTCCTCAAAAGGCTCGACATGAATATCTGAGGCCCGCAACTGCACCGCTTCGGTGATCATCAGGTTGACCAGGCGAACGATCGGCGCACTGCTTTCATCCGCCGATTCTTCGCCCGCCATGTCCTCTTCCACGGTTTCCGTGAAATCGATGGCCGTATCGGTAAACTCTTGCAGGATCGAATCCGCAGACTCACCTTCTATTTGACCATAAAGACGGTTGATCGACTCGAGGATCTGAGCCCTTGGAGCGAGCGCGATTCTAATGTCTCGGTTGAGGATAAACCTCAGCTTTTCCATGGTATCGACGTCGCCCGGGTTGCTGATCAGCACTGTCAACTGTCCGGCGTCGTCCTCGAATGGCAGGACCACATTTTCCCGCGCCACCGATTCCGGCATCAACTCAATGACCTCGTCAGAGACTTCTGCTTTTGTCAGATCGACAAAATCCAGCTGATTGACCTCAGCAACGGCCTTCATGACTTCCACGTCGGTCGCATAGCCCAGTTTCACCAATGCATCCGACACCTCACCGGAGGTCGTTTTTGCTGTTTGAGCAGCGTCTACGAACATATCCTTAGTGATCACCCCGCGATCAATGAGGATCTTGGCAAAGCCTTTAAGTTCGTCGCCCATTCGTATCTCCAAAAGTAAATCGGAACGGCTGCCATAACCGGTAACAGACCGCCGACATGGTTTCAGGTTTCGGCAATTCCCTGCGTACCCATGCAGGAATCCCCTCGTTTACCGGCCTGTTCGGAACATAGGGAGGCCGACAGGTCGGGTAGGGCGGGCGGTATTCAAGCACACCATCCGCCCCAGCTATTATATCTTGACGCACTCATGAAGGCCCTGTCAAACCATGCCAAAACCACGGATTCGGTCAAGCCGCCAGACGAACGGGTGGTCGCGTTACCTATGCGGCGGATGAGTGGCCAACCGGTTGTGCCGACATTATCGTTTTTGCGACTCCGATCCGCTTTCAGAATCACCCAATCGTTTGGCAAGACGCTGGTAGGCAGCCGCTCGCTCAGGGGAATCCGCAGCCACTCGGTCAGCGAATTGCCGCAAGTGTTGCCGCACCTCAACGATCTCCTCCGGCTCCATGCCGTTGGCAAAAACAGGCAAGGCTGGGCGCTCAGCAGAACCTTCGGGCCTCGCAGCCTGCTCGGCTCGCAGTTCCCGCACCGCCTCTGCAAACGTGGCCTCGGTGTCCCAATCCGCGGCAATCCCCTGACCTCCGCCGAGGATCTCGCCCACTCCCGTCCCGCCTAACTGCCTTTTCAATTCGCGGATCTGAGCCACCACGGGGTCCTCGGGCACAGCAATCGGGGCGGTGGGAGGCGAGACTGGATCGCGGGGCGGCTGCCACGATGGAGCCGCTGGCGGGCTTATCGGCTGATCGGTAAGCGTGCCAATCGCCCCCGCGGATGTCGGCCGATGCGTCGAACCGGCAACTGCCAACGGAGCATTTCCATAGGCGGTTACTGCCGGAGCGCGCCAAGGATCTGCAGCGGGTGGCTGGCGAAGTGGCTGGGAAATTTGCGGCAGCGGATAATTATCTGCATGATTAACCGGGGCACCGTGACTTGCCGCAGCGACCAGTCCGGCAGGTGCCTCACGGGAAAGGAACTCATTGACTCGGTAATCGCCATACCGCTTGATACCTACTCCGACCGCCAGCAGGACCAAACAGACCATGATCAATCGATAAAATTTCAACTCCGTCATTTACTCTGCTCCTGCAATCGGGGATCCGTCCGGTCTAGCTATCCAGCGCTGGCCCATAATAAGGCTCCGCGGGCAGATCCCGAAGATCAATCATCCAATCAAAGTCGTCATAAACGCTGCAACCGACAGTCGAGGTGCCGCCTTCCCGACCCCCGTTTGGCCGAACTCACTGAAAACACCGGAAAAACTGGGTTTTTATTACGGAACCTTTCCGCTTTCGGGCACGTCAAAAATTGACAACCAAGGCTATTCAGTGGTACTTTGGAGGTAACGTATGGAATCATGAGGCATCCGCTTCATGACTTCCCGAGGCGCTGGCTTAGCACTTGGCGATCCCTACCCACCACGCCACGTTGCCACCCCTCCATTTTCCGAATACGGCTCTTACATAAAGCGATTGGGTAAATATATGAATCTTGGAAACGAACGAGTTTGGTCTTTAGTTGGCGTGATTTGCGTTGCGTTGCTACTTGTTAGCCAAGCTCAGGCGCAGGAACCCGCGGCGGATGCCGAATACAAATCGCTGCCGATTGCGGATCAGTACAAAGATATTTCCGAGGATCAGGCGGCCGCCAATCGCTCAACTTACAACGAGAAGCGACGGGCCCTGATGAACTTACGGCGGGAGAAACAGTCCTCCGTGAGCGATCTGCTGAAAGGTAAATCTTCCAGTTCCAATGCCAACGATATGCAGCAGTGGTTCTCCGGATACATCATCCCCCAAATGACTCAGACAGACGACGCATCCCTGCGTGATCTTGGCAAGAACCGAAAAGCTTTCTTCCGCTACTACCTCCCCAAAGAGGCCAGCGGCCAACTCCGCAACCAAGTCATTCAGCAGGTCGTCCCGGCCATGCAGGAAATTGCTAAAGAAAATTACCACCCTGCATGTCGTATCAACGCGGTCGTTGTGTTGTCGCAGCTGAATTCCCGAGAAGGCAATCGTGGCGCGCAACAACTGCCCGTGCCCTACGCACCGATGCTAAATTGGCTGAGCGAGGTCGTGGCCGGAGACACCTACCCGGATTACCTAAAAGCTCCAGCACTGGCTGGCATTGAAAGACACGCGGCAGTGCGTGGCCCCTTCACCAACCAGGCTCTGTCCGAACAAGAGGTCGCCACGCTCGGCGACGAGATGGTGAAGGTACTTAAGATGAATCCGGAGACGGTGGAGGACGTTGACCCTGATCTCGTGCAATGGATGCAACGAAGAGCAGTTCGCACGCTCGGAATGATGGGCAAGGCTGGTGAAAACGGAAAGTACGCCAAAGCGATCCGAGACACCATGACGAACGAAGATGTCGACATGAAAACGCGGGTAGATGCTGTTGCTGCCTACGGCATGCTTGATTTCCGTGAGCAAAAGGGCGAAGCAAACCTGAAAGTCGTGGTTCCCAAGATTGGCGAACTGCTCGCCCAATCAGCCGTCAATGAATCCAATTACATCGACGAAATGATCAATGACATTCGCGTAACCTCGAAATTCCTGGATAACAAAGACGCACTGGCTGACGACAGTACCGCCGAGGACGATTCTCAGGTTGGGCTGGGCGGGATGGCCGATGGCGGCTCCAAGCGGGGTTCGAGTTCCAAGAATAATATCCCGGAAATCCTTCCCACGTACCAACGTGAATTAGTGCGGCGTCGCATCAAGCACCACGCCAATGTCACGCTCATCGCATTAAATGGGAACGCCAGACCAAGCCCGCCGATGCCCGGATTAAAGGATTACGCCGAACAGGGAACCGACGAGGCTGCTCTCATTGACCAATTGATCACCGACATCGAGACGCTAATGGCCCAGGCCAACGTCAAAGCACCCGAACCTGAAGAGGAAGAGGACGACGACGAAGACGAAGATGAACGGGACCGCAACAAAAAGGACGATGAGAAAGAGGTGCGTACTGAATCGCTCGCCGAGGAACTCAAAGGCGCTTTAGCGAGAGCCTCCAGCAAGCTGCAGGCGACCGTCGACAAGTACGCCCCCAAAGAGGCTGCTGCTGAGGGCCCGGCTGACGCCGCTGCAGGTGAGTCTTCTGCCGGCCAGTAGACACTTGCGACAACTTGATTTACTCATGAACGGGACGCTCTTAGCGTCCCGTTTTTTTGCGTCAAAAGAACGATTCCGAGGCCCTCAGAAGGGCAAACCCCGTCAATCCTCAGAGTCGCAGGGTCATTTTGGGACTATTGGTGTAAATATTCCCTAAAGTGAGGAAATTTTCTTGACATTGCATGCTCTAAGGAAATAATAACGTCAGTCGCGAATTGAAACGGCATTCCAATGGCACGGAGGAGGTTCGCGATCTATATGGAACCGCTTGCAGCCCGGTAAGGATGCCGAGGCCCCAATCACGAATCGATTATCTTTGCAACGGTTAACTGTTCGTTCCCACTGCGAAATCTGTTCGCGCACAGACTTTCCCAAGGTACCGCAATGTCCGATAAAAACGAAAAAATAACAAACGTATTCGAAGCCATCCTTAAGTACGGTCATGATGAAGACTTCGTCCCTTGCGACGACGACTACTTCACCTCGACGGATGCGCCGGCTGGCTCGGAAGATAAAATTGAGACCCTACGAAGCCGCGTCGCAAGCGGACAACCTTTGTGGCACTTCGAAGACCGAGAAGATTATTCAGGTTTGACGGGCGCTGTTCGTCCGCGAGAGTAATCGACAACGTCGATCCAAAAATAAGTTATGCCGGCCCTCCCTAAGAGGTCGGCATTTCTCATGCGCCGTTCATGACGTGAGTCTTGCGTAAAGCAGCGTAAAGCAATTCGCTTTATCCAACCAGAGAGACGACAGGCAGCCCCCGGCCGTAGACTCACCTATCTTAAGATTGGGAACCAAGGCTGGCCGACTAATCGGCCACTTGCCATCCGGCTTGGTCCAGGTCGATCGTCCAAGCGAAGGGACTTCCCGCGAAACCCGGGGACAGCCACGTCATCTTGGCGATGATTTCGCCGGTCTGTTGATTAACAAAACGACTCAAATCGCCTGCGGCCGAATACTTGACCACTAAATCGGCATTGGTCGCCATTCTCACGTCGACCAACTCCCAACTACTAGTCACCCCATCAAATAAACGCAATTGCTGAATCACGTCCCCTGACGGGCCTCCGACCATCGATGCTTCAAAACGAAATCCGACAAAACCAGGCTCCGTGATGGTGGTTTCCGACACCACGATCATATCGATTTTTTGTTTGGAAAAATTGCTGGTGGGCGAGGGAGCCAGTGAGTAATAAGTGTCGTCACTGGTTTGGGTATCGGCGAGATTGCCGGCGATTCCCAGACCATCCAGCAATTTGCGTCCCAAGGCTCCAATCATCGGGGCGCTCTTGGTTGCACTGCGCCAGGCGACGCCAAAATCCATATCCATGTCGCTGTTAACGCGGAAATGGTAAGTCCCTGGCATCAGGTTTTTCAGGTACACGTGCTCGATGTTATCCACCTCGCTGTCGCTGAAATCGACTACTTGAGCTTCAAATCCATTGTCTGAATCAAACAGCGTGAGGCTCATGTCCGCTAAGGACTGCACGGCCAGAAAACCGCCCGAAGGGTCCACATCGGTGATCGCCATATTCCATGTAAGGAGAATCGATAGTTCATCGACAAGGGTATTTTCGGGCACCACGAACTCGTAATAACGGTCGGAACCCGCGGTAATTTCCGGCTCATAGTCCCAGCCGCTTAAGGCCACGGAAGAAGCAGGAACACCTGTTTGGCCATCAAACTCCCCTCCAGCCTGAATGTAATAGCTGTTGTAGATATTTAACTCACCCGCCCCGTACCGTAGATCGAGCGGTTGAGTAGGGCTCCTAGACCATTCATCAAATTCATCTTTCGTAGCGCCGGCTAAGAGAATCGCCTTCATTGTTTCCGAGCGGACCGCATCAGTTCCTACTCCCGCCTCATGCAACAATGATGCGGCACTAGCAACCATCGGTGTCGAAAAACTGGTGTAGGTTGAGGGGGCCACGATTTCGGGCTTGATCCGTCCATTACCGTACAGGTAGGTCGGTGCCGTTTCGCTGGCCGCGTGCGAACCGTCGGTTACCCCCACGGTGATGCAGTTGTAACCATGTACCCACAGAGCGGGTAACTGCCCGGCGCCACTGTTAGATGAGCCCACCAAGGTTGTCATTTCCGTTTGATTAATGGAAAAGTCCAATCGCTCCAAAAGATTGACCGCCACGGCTTCGGTGAAAGAGCCGCCCAAGGTCGCAATGTAACTGTGGTTAGAGGCAGCGTAGGGCTGCAAGTTCGGATCCGTTCCGGTGGCAAAGCCTAGACCAAAGTTGATCCAATCATTGGCTTCAAAACCGTTGACGGGTTGCAATGGATCATTACCAACCCCCGGCGCGATACTGCCAATACTCCCGTAAAAATTGGTGCTCATCGTATTGGCGTGGCTATTGGTGGCCGACGGTCCGGAGCCGTAAACAAAAGTCTTGCTGCCAAAATTACTCGAAGAAACATTAGGCATGTAATCGCCACCGCCATTGGCCACTTCGGCGAACATCACCGGAACCCCGAGACCGGTTTCCAGTCCTGAGCCAAACTCACTGGACAACTGGGTAAACCCGACGTCCGTTTTCCATTGCTGGCCGTCGACACGGCAAGTCGTTAGTGAGAAAGCTAGAACGACCAGTAGAAAAACACGATAAGAAAAAGACATCGCACGGCCCCAGATTCTTCAAACGTTGTGAGCGATCGATAAAAGTACTGATTTATGTACTATCATACGCTAATGCAACGAGATACCGAATTCAACCTTTTTAGCGTTCGGCATGGCTAAGAGACTGGACGTTTATCCGTCGGCAGCGGCAAATCATTCGAGTTAATGGAAGAATCTAATCCATCTCATCGGTCAGCGCGATGAACTCCGGATCCGCTTGGTATTTGCGAAAATCCTCGTTTTTGAGGAAACGATTCGCATAACTCCGATCGCGATCGATAGCTCGAGCGAGATAATCCAGACAAAGCTCGCGTTTATCTTTGATGCAGTAGATGCTGGCCATATTCCAAAAGATGGCTGGCGAGTCGATACCCAACTCAATGGCTCGATCGGTATAAAACAACGCTTGATCCAATTCCTCGGTGTGACAATAGAAGGCACCCAGATTTTGGCAGATCGCAGCATTCATGGGGTGAAAGTGAATGGCCTCTTCCAAAATTTCAATCGCTTTTTCGAGACTCCCAATTTCAGCCAGCAACACGGCTAGATTAATGGCGACATCTTCGCACTGCGGATTTAGTTCCAAAGATTTTTGCAAGGCATCCAAGGCAGGTTGATATTCTCCAGCTTTCAGATGCAACAAGCCTTTATTGGCCCACACCGAGAACATATTCGGATTTGCCTGAATGGCTCGATCAAATTCTGAAAGTGCTTCCTGATTCCGTCCGCAATCCGAGAGCAATTTTCCCAATTTGGCTCGCGCATCTGCTCGCTCAGGCTGTCTTAAAACGGCCTTCTCCAACGCGTTAACTGCACCTTCGAGGTCGCCTCCCTCTTCCCAGGAAAGCGCTGTCGCGATCAAGCCTTCGACATAAATTGGGCTGTCGGCAGGAATTCGACTAAGCTCGCGTCGCGCATCACGCTGTTGGCCTTGTTGAATTAGAAAAACTCCAAGGTTGTATCGAGCGTGAGTGGCAAAGGGGCAGCACCTTAAACCGCGCCGCGTCAATTCCACCGCTTCTTCCGGTTTCGTGACAATCGCAGCCAAATCGAAATAGGCCGTCGCACATTCGCTATCTTGGTCGATAACCTCGCGATACCGCTGGGCCGCGTCGGCGGTGCGATTGACATCGCAATAGGCAATCGCCAGATACAGCTTAGCGTTGACGTCGTCCGGAAAAAGCTCCATGTGCTTTTCCAAATCTTCAATCCCTTGCTGGGGATTGTGGCTGACATGGTTCACGGCCTGCAAGAACGAACTATTGCATTTTGTGAATGCATCCGTGACTTTTCCTTGACCGTCCCCAGGTAACCCTGCGAACCAGCCGGCAAAAAAACCTTCCACGTATTCGCTGGTAATACTCTCCCCGACAAATAGGGGGACCACCTCGGTGACCAAGCGTCTTTGAAAATCGCTGCAGGGATTATTGCGAATCATCCGCTGCAACAATAAATAACCTTGTTCCATTTCCCCGGTATAGATCAGGCACATCGCCTTCCAGAGTTTGGCGTCGGGATCGTCGGGAGCGATTTCTTCGGCCCGCACCGCTTCTAATAACGCCTCTTCATATTTTGAGAAGCGCACAAAATATTCGACCACCGCCAAACGCAACTCCACATCCTCGGGATGTTTAGTAACGAGTGCGATTAGCTCATCAAAGGGTAATTTTGCATAGTAAGACATCAAACCATCTCGGTCGCCAGTTTCGAGGCGTAGAATCGAGCGGAGGTAGGAGGTTCAATAGAAACCGTAGTGCGCAAAAAGAGCCTTGGCGTGGATTCACGAGCCTTAGGTACTCGAAGCCGCGAAGGAAATTGAGAAGGGAGACAGGTTATTCCGATCCCAACGGTTTTGGCGAATCGGCTCCCGAATTTCCAAGAGGCTGCTCAAAGGGTGAAAAGTGGCTTTCAGACAAAAGAAACGAAAAGCCATGGTGTGACCGCGGCACTGCCGCACCCATTCAAGGTAGATGCTTGCCTAATCCGCGGACATCGCCTCCTCAATCACTTCTTCTTCCACGAAAATGGGGAGTGGCGGTTCGCAGGTCATGGCCACTGCGATGGCGTCCGAAGGCCGGGCATCAATGCGAATAATATCACCATCTAGCTTGATCCGTAGATCCGCGAAATAAGTGTGTTCGCGCAACTCTCGGATGATCACACTATCCAACTCTCCCCCCATTTGCTCCACCGCATTGACCAACAAGTCATGGGTTAGCGGGCGGGGACGCGGAATATCTTTGACCCTGCGGTCGATGCTGGTGGCCTCAAAAATCCCAATCACAATGGGGAATTGGCGGTCACCGTCCACTTCGCGCAAAAACACAAACTGATTCTCGTTAATTTCGCTGATGATGATTCGCGCCAAGCGCATTTCAATCGGCATGATGACATCCTGCTGGTCGTTTCCTGATGAGCCTGCCAAGATTATAGGATATCGTGAGGTGACAACAAACTTGCGATCGTTATGATCGTTGAAATATTTACGAATTGATGCGGGCTGCCAAATTGGGTCTGCCCGGCCCCCAAACACAGAGCAAGGGAAACATCCGATGAAAGTAGGGATTGCCGGTATCGGTTTTATGGGCTGGATTCACTGGTTAGCGTGGCAAAAAGTGCCCGGCGTCGAGATTGCCGCCATTTGCAGCCGCGATCCGCTGAAACGGTCAGGCGATTGGACAGCCATACAAGGCAATTTCGGCCCCCCCGGAGAACAGGTCGATCTGTCCGGGATCGCTTGTTACGAGAACGTAGAAGCAATGCTCGCCGACGAGACACTCGATCTAATCGATGTATGCCTGCCACCCGGCCTGCATTCCCAAGCCGCTGTCGCTGCATTGCAGGCAGACAAACACGTGCTCTGCGAAAAACCGATGGCCCTGACGACCGCCAGCTGCGATGAAATGTTGGCAGCCGCAGAGGCTTCGCAGGGTCGACTGTTAGTCGGGCACGTGCTGCCGTTTTTCCCGGAATACGCATTTGTGGCTGAACTGGCTCGACAAGAAACATACGGAACTCTACTGGGCGGCGAATTCAAACGCACGGTCTCAGATCCCACTTGGGTCGCGGGTTTCTTCGATTCCACCGTCGCCGGTGGACCGCTGATCGATTTACATGTCCATGACGCGCATTTTATCCGCGTTCTGTTCGGCATGCCTCGCGGGGTTACCAGTCGAGGTCGCTGGCGCGGTGACACGGTTGAATACTGTGCAACTTTATTTGATTTTGAAAACCCGGCATACGTCGTCTCGGCTTGTGGTGGTGTGATCAATCAACAAGGCCGACCTTTCACGCACTCCTTCGAAGTCCAATTCGAAAAAGCGACGGTGCAGTTTGATTTTAGCGCGTTCGCTGACGAAGCCGAATCGATGCCCCTGAAAGTCTTGACGCAGGATGGTCAGGTCTTGCGGCCCGATCTTGGCGATGGTGATATGGTTAACGCGTTCGTCGCCGAATTGTCCGAGGCGGTCGCCGCCTTGGATAACAACCAGACAACCTCAATTCTCGACGGTCAATTAGCTCGCGATGCGATTGCCTTATGCGACGCGCAAACCCGCTCGGTCAAGAGCGGGCACAGCGAGCCGCCATAAGCAAGCGAGCACTACCGACACCTTTATTTTTTCGACTGACCCTCTAATTCGTCGGCGATATGCGCGGCATCGTAGATATTCCGCAGGGCGGTGGTAATGGCACCGGCATGCACGCTGATCGCACGCCCTTGCTTTTCGCTATAAAAGAAATCACTGGTTAACGATTGAATATTGCCATCAAAAATCAAACCCACCATTTCCAGATCTTTATTAACGACCGGGCTTCCTGAATTACCGCCAATAATATCAGCCGTACTCACAAAGTTCAGGGGCACATCGCCTTGCATGCTATCTCTGGCAGCGTGCCAACTCTGGGGAAGAATCCAAGGTGCCGCGTTACCATGTTTTTCCTGGTGTTGGAATGCGCCGCTCATTTTTGTGAAAGCTGGCACCATCTTGCCGTTTTCTTCGTATCCCTTTACCACCCCAAAAGTGAGCCGCAACGTGAAGGTGGCATCAGGATAAACGGAGGTTCCGTCAATCGCGAACAACACCTCGGCGATCTGTGCATAAGCCTGTCGCTCGATTTCATCAAGCTCTTCATTGGCGGCCCGTATGCGGCGCTCTTCCATGTTCAGAACCAAGGCTAGTTCAATCAGTGGATCTCCACAGGTGAGGATGGACTGTCGGTCACCGCCGTACAATTGTTTGCGAAAGGCCGCGTCGTGCATGCGGGTGTTGGCAATGATTTCATCGGCTCTTGCCGCAGGGCTCTTACCCTGTAACAACGCTTTGCCCAGTTCGCTATCCCCGCCCCGAATCTCGAGAGTTCGGGCGATCAGGTCCGCCAATTTCACTCTTTCTAAATCGCGATAAATCGTGGCTGGCGATAAAATTTGCCGCTCCAGTGAGGCCCTTCCAGAATCCCGAAACTCAGGCAATCGTTCTTCGTTGGGTTTTTGATCCTCCATCGCCAACCTGACGAAAGTGCGGGCCAATTGATAGACGCGTGTGTTCAACGAAAACGACTCTCTCCTCAAAGCGGCGCGTTCTGCTTGCAACTCACCAATTTGTTTCCATGCACTGGCGTACTCACTCAACGCCGGATCAGATTCCAGTTTGGCCAGCATGGCTTTTTCATCAGCGATGCGTTCAGAGAAATAGGCAGGGTTTTGTAATCCACCGAGCATTCCCATATACGCTTTGCGGGAATTTTGAAATCTCAAAATCTCATCATTCGCACGACGCTTCTTCTCGGGGCTACCCAACGAGTATTGTTGCAGCAGAATTTCTCGGCGACGAATAAAATCAAGCACATCCGGCATGCGAATATCACGTTGATACTTCAATGCATCGGTGGTGAAGATGCGACTCGTGCTGCCTGGATTTCCGGAAACGAAAATAAGCTCACCTTCCTCGGGTCCCGCTGAATTCCATTTCAAATAGTCTTCAATGACCGCCGGTTTATCATCTTCGTAAACGCGAAACAGGCAGGCATCGAGGCAGTATCGTGGGTACTCAAAATTATCGGCATCACCGCCGAAGAAAGCGGAATCCGCTTCCGGTGCCCAGACCAAACGCACGTCCGTATATTTTTTGTATTCATATAGGTGATACCGGCCACCACCATAAAGCGTAATGACATTGCAGCGATTACCGGTTTCTTCACTAGCCGCTTTTTCAATTTTTGCGATTACGGCCCGTCGAGCTGCGGCCGCCGCGGCAGTATCTGCAGCGTCCTCAACCGCTTTATTCACCTCGGCCGTTACGTCCTTAATCGATAACAACTGGTTCAGCTCCAGATCGGGAGCCGGGATCTCATCCGCTGTCGTCCGCGCTAAAAACCCTTTGGCCAAGATATCGTTACCTTCGCTGGAAAGCTTTTGCAGTGTATCCGAGCCCACGTGATGATTCGTCAAAACCAGACCGCGTGGCGATACAAACGAAGCGGAACCTCCGACATTGAAGCGAACGCTTGATCGCATCAATTTGTTGGCCCATTGGTCATCGGGTCGGAAATCATATTTTTCGGCCAGATATTGCAACGGCAAGTTGGAAAACAACCACATTCCCTCGTCAGCTTCGGCGCGGGGGGCAAAGCTCCCAATCGCCAGGGACCCAAGGAAAAGGGGCAAGAAAACGCCAAGCAAAAAACCATGGCGGCAAAACGAGGTCATGAGGAATCCTTCAATTGCGGGTTGATTAGAGCATGCAATGTTATCCGGGCTATTCTGACCGGGCAAGCTGGCGCGAAAGTTACCGCCAAGCATCGAAAGCTGGCGGAAATTGTTTAGAATAAGGCTATCGGAAATATGGCCCCCTGTATGAAAGCTTACCCATGAAAATCGCTTACTGTTTTGTCGTCATCCTTTGCTCTCTTATTCCGGGGCTACCTTCCGTTCAGGCACAAGACGACGCTTCCGAATCACCCTGGTGCACTTATCTGCCGGGAGAGGCAAAAAACAATGGCAAGAAAATTGTCTTGATTGCGGGAGATGAAGAATATCGCAGCGAAGAGGCGCTCCCGATGCTGGGCAAAATTCTATCGCAACGATTTGGCTACCAATGCACGGTGCTGTTCCCCATCAATGACGAAACCGGGGAAATTGATCCCAACAACCAACAGAATATTCCTGGGATGCAACATCTGGAAGAGGCAGATCTGGTCATCATAGCGCTGCGATTTCGCTGCTTGCCTGATGAGCAAATGCGATATTTCGATTCCTACTTGATGAGTGGGCGGCCGGTTATCGGACTCCGCACCTCGACTCATGCGTTTCGTTACCCCGGTAACATTAATACCTCGTATCGCCAATACGGCGGCTCGAGCGATTGGCCAGGAGGATTCGGAAAACAGGTACTAGGTGAAACCTGGGTCAATCACCACGGTCATCACGGTCGAGAAAGTACTCGTGGTGTGATCAATCCAACCGAGGCCGACAACGTACTACTCACTGGCGTCAATGATGTTTGGGGACCGACCGATGTTTATGGTATCCGAGAATTGCCCGAGGGCAGCAACGTGCTGTTGAATGGCCAAGTCATCGACGGCATGAAACCGGAAGACTCCGCCGTGGAAGGCGAAAAGAATAATCCCATGATGCCGTTAGCTTGGACCCGCACTTGGACCAACAGCCTAGGAGGCGAGTGCCCCATTTTCTGCACCACCATGGGATCCTCCACCGATTTCGAGAGCGCCGACCTGCGACGCCTGATCGTCAATGCGGCCCTTCAAATGACAGGCATGGAGGACGCCATCTCAGAATCCGCCAACGTAGATTATGTCGATGAATTCAAACCCACAAATTTTGGTTTCAATGCATTCCGCAAAGGAACCACCCCGCGTGATTACGATTTGAACGCGAAGAAGTAATCCTCTGAATGGAGCTATCGCTTATTGCGCAGCCCGCGGAGTGTTTCCTCCAACGAATACCGCAAATCAGATAATGACTCGTGTTGCTGCGTTTTTCGCAGCGCACGACCATATTTAGCGCGGGCGGAACCGTATTTCCCTTGCGCCTCCAAGGACTCAGCAGTAGCGATCAGCGATTCTAATTCGGCACGCAATGCCTGCTTCTCCAACTGCATTGATGCCTGTCTCTGCTTGCGAATATCCGCCACGCTGAGATCCCCTTGCGATGCCGTGCTCTGCTCATAATAGGAGCTCGGCGGAACAGAAGATGAATCGATGGCTTGATCGGTGGAAGGCTTTCGGTAGAGCCGACTCGAACTAAAGCCAGCTCCGACGACGGGGTTGATACTCGTTATAAAAGGCACCTGCGATCCGCTAAAGATCGACGCCGAACCGCCGTTCATCATCGTCACCGAAGGCGTTTGGCTAACCGAGGATCGACGAAATCCCTTTCCCATCTCCAGTCCAAACGATAGCCCGTTTCCAGTGACGAAGCCCGTGCGCAAGGAGCTGTTAGGTTGATAACCACCGAAACCAGGAATCGTTGAACCGAAACTTCCCTGCGTCAGTTGAACGTTGGGTAGCACTTGACCGGCAGGACTTAATCCACGGATACGATTGCCGCCGGGAACGCTGAAGCCAAAGCCGATCCCTTGCCGCTCATAAAAGGAATCTTGGTTCGATTGAAATGGCGTCTGCACGTTGATCATCTGGGCGTTCAGTGAAATGGCAGGCAATGCCATCAGACCGATGCCAGCAACCATCCACCGAATCGAAAGCGTCCTCAGATTGACAGCTGTCATTTTAATCTCCTTATTTCGCTTGCCCTGCCCGAATTCTATCGAGAAAAAGCCGACGGCGCCAAACTAATTTGTCTGCTATGCCGAATTTCTAAAGAGCCTTGGCGACCCACCTAACCTATCCAAACCCACAAAGTGGCTACGTTAACGCTCAATTGAACTGGGTTCGCTGCTGCAAATTTGCTACGTAATCTTCATCAGCACTGCTCTCTAGAGGAAATCACGCGATGGATTTGGAACTCCTGCAAACCTATCTGAATCTCGGTCTCAGCTGGATTGGTTTTGGTACGGTCATCGGTTTGGCCGCCAAAGCAATCATGCCTGGGCGTGACCCGGGCGGTTCGATTTCGACGTTATTGATGGGGATCGTAGGCACGTTGATTGGTTGCGCCATCCTGCAATTTTTCTATGCCGGGCAAGCCATCACTCCCATCAGTGTCAAAGGACTTTTTGTCGGAAGTTCGGGAGCGCTAGTCACGCTTTCGTTTTATAAAGTTCTGGGCGGCTATTGGTTTGAAGAGGGCGAGACATCTTGGTTGCGGCATGAATCGCGACGTCGCCGACGGCGTAGAATCCGCAGTCTGGTGGACGAGTAAAACGAGAAATTAAAAGCCCGGCGTGGCCTTAAGGTCGCCGCCTCAAGCGACAGAATAACGCCGGCCCGCTCCTCTATCCGGTAGGTAGTTTACCGCTCTGTTTCAGGTATTCGACGACCTGCTCTGCCAATGCTTCGATTGGCTTACTTCCGCCCTCCAATACAATCTCGGCTTCGTGGGGCGGTTCGTAGGGTGCATCGATCCCGGTGAATCCTTTGATCTCTCCGGCGCGAGCTTTTTGGTAGAGGCCTTTGGGATCACGTTGCTCGCAGACTTCCAAGGGCGTATCCACGAACACCTCGATGAAATCGCCTACCGCACCATGCGATTCAATGTAATTCCGGACGCGATCGCGATCCTCACGATAGGGGCTAACGAATGCCGTCAAGGTGAGCATCCCGGAAGCACAAAACAACTCGCCAACGCTGCCAATGCGACGGATATTTTCACGGCGATCATCGGGCGAGAAACCTAATCCAAAACGCTGTGCGTAGTCTGTGGAATTCGCCTCCGCAAGGATTTCAACACTGGCATTCAAGCCATGCCGAATATTATCACCGTCGAGGACAAAACTGGTGGCACCCAGTTCAAATAATTTTTGGTCGACGCAATTGGCAACCGTACTTTTGCCGCTGCCACTGAGTCCCGTGAACCACAACACACAGCCTCGCGTTCGCTTAACCACATGTTCGTGCCACACGATATGAGTCTTTTCTGTCATGAATTCTTCCACGCTCCCAAGGGGACATAAGGTGACTGCATTGGCTGGAGAGGTTTCAATTCGAGATCCCGACCAACTCGCACAAGTTTGCATCCTGCACGGACTGAGGGCAACTCCAAACCAAAAAGAACATTGCTTCGCGGCACCACCGCCCGACCGGATGCCCCTCCACAAACCCCGCGCCCTTGGCAGCCACCAACGCCGCTTGGGTCGACCGCAGGACCAGACTATTTGCATCGGTTCGCAAATCCTCGTTGGAGCAGACCGGATCACCGTCGGCCATTTGCATCAGCTGCTCACATGCCACTTGCCACTGTTGGTCAAGCTGATCAGCCTTTTTCTGTAACTCAGGACGTTGCCCCGTTTGTTGCTGCAGAAACGCGATCGCCGCTTGAGCCAGTGCCAGTGCCAATGAGGAAGTTTGGATGCCACCTGTTCCTGTCGATCGAGAGGTTTTCAGCACATCGGGCCTGGGCCCCGCCACCAAGTGGGAGTGCGGTACGAAGACGTTTTCAAATTGGACTGAGGTGGTGCAACTTGCCGAGAGAGCCACCAACGCTTGGGGAGGCTCCACGGTGACCCCTGGCAAACGCGTGGAGACCAGCAACAACACCTGCTCTCCGTTATCCATGGTCGCACCAATCAACATATAGTCCGCAAATGTGGCTGCCGTTACCCAGGGGCTTAATCCATCCAAACGGTAACCTTGTGCCTCGGCACTTGCTCGAAGGACCGGACGCTCCAGATGCCTTCGGCTTGTGGTCAAGTGAGAGATACCGACAGTGACATGGGATTCGCCCCGCAAGCATGCCTCTAGCAGCTGCTGCCTGACCGAATTAAAAGCCTCATAATCAGAAGCCAGAAGGCGTTTCACAGCAGCGACCCATTGGGTAATGACGAACGTCGTTGTCAAACAAGCGGCCCCTAATTCTAGGTAGCCGGCTGCAATTTCCCGGGGTGTCCAACCAAAGCCACCATTTTCTTTGGGCAGGAACCAGCGAAAAACCCCGTATTGAGCGCAAGCTTGCAGCGATTCTCGAGGCCAGCTTTGCGTGCTGTCCCATAACGGAGCTCGGTCGGCAAGCTGTTCACACAGTTCCGCCAAATACGGTGATGCGGGCTGATCGATTTGCGGAGATAAATGAGGCATATTTTTGGGGGAATAGGTCAAATCAGGTCACGATAAACCACGATGTTAACATTTCAGGTCGTGGTTTCCCATTGTTCCAGTTGCTATGGGAGCCCCCGAACTAATCAGTACAATTAGTAGCCTACACTCCAGCTTCATCAAGCTTTACCAGCATTTACTCATGACAAATCTCGAATCTGCACCTGCCACTCCGATGGATGCCTGTTCAACCGCCAATGAACTATATGAAAAGTGTCTGGGTTTGGCCGGCAACCTCTGGTGGTCGTGGAATGGTGACGTCGCGGCGATTTTCCGCGATCTCGACCCTGTCCGCTGGCGTGCCTTGAATCACAATCCCATTGCGTTGCTGCAAGAATTCACTCCGCAACGTTTGGCAGAACGCGCCAATGAGATGGTGCTTTACAACAAAATCAATCATGCCTTTCGGCAACTGAAATCCTACATCGCCAACCGGCACACGTGGGCCGCTAACCATGGCGGCGTATTGGGTTCGCGACCTGTGGCGTATTTTTCCGCTGAGTTTGGTATTCACGAATCCCTGCCTATCTACTCCGGTGGCTTGGGCGTGTTGTCCGGGGATCATATTAAAAGCGCCAGTGCTTTAGGTGTGCCTCTTGTGGCGGTCGGCCTGTTTTATACGCAGGGCTACTTCCGCCAACATCTGGATAGCAGCGGGATGCAGATCGAAGAATACGTGGAAACTGACATCCGCTATTTACCAGTTCGCCCTGCCACCAATCGCGAAGGCGAACCGATTACCGTCTGCATTGAAACCCGGAATGGCAACCTCATGGCCAAAGTCTGGAAGATGATGGTCGGGAGGGTCCCGCTTTATCTTTTGGATTCCAACGTGGAGGGCAACAGTCCCGAAGATCGGCAATTGACCAGTCGACTTTACGGTGGAGACGAACGCACTCGAATTCGTCAAGAATTAGTGCTTGGCATTGGTGGCGTCGCGGCCCTGCACGAATTGGGAATTCAGCCAGGTGTTTACCACCTAAATGAGGGACACAGTGCCTTTGGTCCTTTGCAGGCGATTCACCAACGCATGCAGGAAACCGGACTGCCTTTCGACGAAACGGTTCGCCAAGTGGCGTCGGAAACGGTGTTCACCACCCATACACCGGTACCCGCGGGTCATGATCGATTTAGCGCAGAATTAATCGAAGAACATCTTGGCCCGATGGCCGACAAACTAGGATTGAATCACGAACAACTCATGAGCCTTGGTCGCATCGCGCCCAACAACAGTAACGAATCCTTCTGCATGACCGTTATCGGATTGAAACTGTCTCGCACGGCGAATGCCGTCAGTCAACTTCATGGTCACGTGTCACGACGCATGTGGTCCGAATTATGGCCATGGCGGGTGGAAGAAGAAATTCCCATCGGCCACATCACCAACGGAGTTCATACCGACAGCTGGATGGCTGACCCCATGAAAGCGTTGTGCGATCGTTACTTCCCCACGAACTGGCACGAAAAACACGGCGAGCCCGACACATGGCAACACATTTACGACGCCGACCCCGGTGAGCTGTGGGAAACTCACAATGCATTAAAAACCATGCTGGTGAATTTCATGCGGCACCGCTTGGCAAGTCAACTTGAGAGACGCCAGGGAACGAGGGACAAAATCGAGCGTGCCGGACGCATGTTCGATCCCCAAACATTGACCATTGGATTCGCACGTCGCTTCGCGACGTACAAACGAGCTAACCTGATTTTCTCGGATCTGGATCGTTTGGCTGACATCATGAATAACACGCGGCGTCCCGTGCAAATCATGTTCGCTGGAAAGGCCCATCCCAAAGATGAGCCCGGTAAAGAATTCATCCGCGAAATAGCGCAACTGCAAAACGACCCCCGGTTTGCCGATAAGGTCGTATTCCTGGAAGATTACGATGTGAACGTCTGCCGCCACATGGTCCAAGGCGTTGATATCTGGCTGAACAATCCTCGACGCCCATTGGAAGCATCAGGAACCAGCGGTCAGAAAGTCGTGCTTAACGGCGGTCTCAACCTCTCCATTCTGGACGGCTGGTGGAATGAGGCCTTCAACGGCGTCAATGGTTTCGCCATCGGTAATGGCTCCATCCATGCATCCAATGAAATCATGGATCACCGGGATGCCGAGTCACTCTACGAAGTGCTGGAACAACAAGTCGTACCTCTCTTTTACGATCGAGACGTCGACAATTTACCGCGACACTGGGTTGATCGCATGATGAACTCGATCAGCACACTGGCTTGGCGTTTCAGTTCTCACCGCATGGTGATGGACTACACCAAGCTTTGCTACGTGCCCGCGGCAGGCGGACTTAGCTCGAACATGCCCAAGCACTAAAAGCCATTGTCTTAATCCAACACCGACGTGACGGTATCGACCGTCACGATTTCGGTGACCAAGGCGGTGGCGATTGCTACTGTCCAGAGCCGACCGGTTCACCGAGGATTGAGTCCAGCGTCTTTTGGGTTTCTAATTTCTCTAGAGTCGATTCGGGTTTAGCGAGCCGGGAATCAATATCCTTGACGACCGTCCGCAATTGGCGATAGGTGGAATCATCTACTCCGACCTCCTCGAGCAACAACTTCCGATCCAACTCCTCTAAACCGTTCTCGATCGCCGAGATGGCATCGTTGAACAGGACCACGTCGGCGCTGAGTTTTTGGATATCCTCTATGTACTGGCGAATAGACCGGTATTTACGCTTCGCGTCAGGGTCTTGCTCTAACTGCTCGGCGGTGGTGACACCCATGCCCCGCAACTCGTTGGTCGCTTCCTGCTGAAGGGATTCAAACTGAATGATCTTTTCCTCTACCGTACTTTTACGCCGTTTGTATTCTTCCAGTTTGTCGTTCAATTCCTGGCGTGTCTCCAGAAATCCTTGCTCCACTCGGCGTTGCTCCTGCTCAAGTGACATGTTGTTTTCCTCGGCCTGTTTCATATAGAACCAGGCGAATCCAATAATGATCATGGTGACCATCAACAACGCGACAAACGCCTTAATCATGAGTTCCAGCTTTCCTTGGGAAGTGGCTTTCGTGAGGTTCGATCGGGCAATTCGACCCGACCGAACAACTCACCGTCTATTTACTTATCCTGGTTATCATCTGCAGCAGGAGCACCATTCAAGATCGCATCGATGCGAGCTTGGGTTTCTTCCGACGATTTGTTCTTTTCCAGGATTTCGTCGATGGCCATATTCGAAGTTTGTAGCGTCGCTTCCCGTTGCGCTACTTTCTCCGACTCAACCCGCATCTCCGTTTCCACTTCGATGAATAGGTCGTTAATTTCGACCTCGAGTTCATTGAATTTATCCGAGATAGAACCGGATTTACCGAGAACCGTTTGCGCGGTCTTCATGTCATCCAGTGCTGTTTTCTTGATGTCGATCTCCTGTAGCTTCTTCTTGAGAGTCGCCATCTGCTGGGTGGAGATTTGGTATTCTCGGTTCAACAGATCAAAAGCTCGCTTGTAGGTATCCTTCGTTGCTTGCAAGGCACCCAATTCCTGATTATTGGTCTCATAGGCGTCCAAAAACTCGCCAGCCCGGGCTTTGATCTCTTCGGGAGACATGCTTTTGCCGTTGATCTCGACCGCTTCCGTTGCCGAGAGGTGGGGATTGATCTCAGCCAAATAAACCTTGATGCCATCGACACGTTTTTGGATCGGCTTCATCCGCCGATCCATATCATCAAGCCGCACCTCGGCATTGATTTTTGCTTTATGGTTATTCTCAACTGCTTCCTCCAGCGTCTGCACACTGTTCTCAATCTCCTTGCGTTTGACGTCCAGTTCGCCCAACCATTTATCAATCTTGTCGAGGACTTTATCTCCGGCAACTTGAGCGCGTGCACCGCAACCGGTTGTGGTTGTGGCGACGTAAATTCCTCCAACCAAAGCGACCGCGAGTACCAGTGAAACGAGAGCTTTCATGTTTTAAGACTCCAAGCTGAATCTGTATTTTGATGTGATGTTGATCTAAGAGTAATTCGCTGCGGCCGGTGTTTCCTTGCGAAACTTCCGTCAAAAAATGCAATTCGAAGCCGAATCACCAACGAAATGAAGAGATGGGAACAAACGCCACAACCGACAGGGTGGACGATTGTCGCCGTTGATTATTGAGAGTGCCTAAGTGAGTGACAAGTGTCTGGTACTAAATTGCATAAAAAAACGGCTCGCGGCGAGAGTCGCCACTTTTATGCCTGATTTGGCCACTGCCAGCCCCAGGGCCGCTTGCCGAGGTTACCCATTCCGGCCCGACACCCCATCGGCAGGTCTCACTGACCCGCCGGTCCGTTGCCGTATTTTAACTTTCCCAGACTTCCGCATTCAAAAAATACCGAGCTGATCTCGGGCATCATCAGTCATTCGCTCGGGAGTCCACGGGGGGTCCATGACGACCTTGACCTCCACTTCGCCAACGCCTTCAAGTTCACTGGCGAACTGCTTGCTCTCGGCTACCAACTGAGGGCCGGCAGGGCACATCGGGCTGGTCAGCGTCATCTCGATATCGACAGGTTGTTTTTGATTTTCGTCAAGCTCGCCAATGTTGACGACGTACACCAATCCAAGATCGACGATGTTGACAAAAAGTTCCGGGTCAATGACTTTTTTCAATTGCTCGCGGACGGCATCTTCGGAAATCGACATGACTTAAATTACTTTTCTTAAAGGTGACTTTTGTGTAACAAACGATTCACGATGGCGCGGTCTTTGGCAGGCCCCAGCTATATCGGCCCACCCAAAAACACTTTTCCAATCAGGCGTTACGCATCATTGATTTTAACGTAAATATTCCCGTCGTCGAGTTTTACTTCGTGAGTCGCCGTCGCCTGCGTCGCTGGCATCGTGAGGGCCTCACCATTTCGCACGTCGAATTTGGCTCCGTGCCTGGGACAAGCGATTTCACACCCATGCAATTCACCATCGCTGAGCGGTCCACCGTCGTGGGTGCAGACATCATCCAAGCAGTAATACTGACCCTCGATGTGAAAAAGGATGACCAGCCGGTCTTCCAATTCCACCAACTGCATGCCACCCTCGGGCACGTCATCCACCGGGCACGCCAACTGAAAATCACTCATCCTGTTACTCCTGAAATTTGCCAGCGGCTAAGCACGCTTATGCCGAACCTGCCGTTCGTGTGTAGTTGATTTCCATTGCTTTCGTTTCGGCACCGTCCGTCGCAGCAAAAAACATCTCGACGCGATGATGATCATCGTCCAATAGGGTGATTAGGGTCCGTTTCTGCAGCAGTTCACCCGTTTGGGGTGAGGTAAGTTGCGACCTCATTTCCCAAATCCTGCCGCTTTCATCGACCTCCCCAGTCTCCATTTGCATTTCACTGGAGGCGTTATCAATCCAGAACCCCTCGTAATGCCCTTGCGAGGTGTTGTAACCCCAATACCCTCGCCCTTGAAACGGGCTGGGCGATCCTGGGACTTCGTCGCCGATGTAATCTTGGTGCAAAAAGAGACCTTGAACTTGCCAGGTACTCGTTAGCAGGCCAGTGCTGATCATCGGTTCCGCATTTTCGGCCATCCACATTTTGACTTCGGAACGGAAAGAACCCGCAAATGGCCCCATCCTGTCATGGTGTTCAGCGGAGCGCACAATCGACGCTTTTTGCTCAACCGTGGGTTGCTCTGTCACTGAAGTCGCCTCCGCCGACCGCCTTTGCTAATCAAGGCCTCAGGCCGTTCTCTTAGTGCTCCATCATTCCCAACGCCTCGACCACTCGCCATTAGGCCTGAGACTGAGGTTGGGAATCGGAGTTCTGTCCCTCATTTTTGCCGTTTTGCAACGCTGAGCCTACTCGTAATCTCGCACTCGACGGGCAATTGCTAAACCCAACGCTTCCCGAACACTCTCAATGGTGACACGATCGAAGACCTGCTGGAAAAAGCCCGTCACAATCATTTGAATAGCTTCTTTGCGGCTAAAACCTCGGCTGCGGGCGTAGAAGATTAGTTCTTCGTCAACTTTTCCACTGGTGCTGCCGTGCGTGCAACGCACATCATCTGCCTCAATCTCCAGACCCGGAATCGAATCGGCACGTGCGGTCCGCGACAGCAGCAAGTTATCGTTGCGTTGGTAGCCGTCCGTTTTCTGTGCGCCCTCGTCGACTTGAATCATCCCTCGCCAAACCGTACGAGATGAATCCTGCAGGGCCGCTTTATAGAGAAAATCGCTGACGCAGTGTGGTTTCTCGTGTTGTTGCAATGTGTGATAAGAGAGGTGTTGTTTATTTTCGGTAAACATCACTCCGTTGACTTGGCAGTTGCCGCCTTCGCCGGTCAGCGAAACGTGCTGGTTAACTTTCGACAAACGCGACCCCAACGCACCGACCGTCCACTGCAATGACGAGTCCCGTCCGACCAACGCTTTTTGGTTGGCAAAGTGCCATACGCCTTGGCCCCAGTCTTGGAGGTTCACGTATCGCAGGTGAGCATCGTTTCCGACGATTAATTCAACCGCACCACAATGCATACCGCCGGAATTCACGTCGGGACTAGCCGATTCACTCAGCAGTGTCGCTTCGGCTCCGTCTTCCAAGATCACCAATGTGTGAGCGAAGTCACTGCCGCCGTCACTCATTCCGGCAATGCTGTGAAGTGGCTTGTCGATGACCACACCTCGCGGCACATACAAAAACACCCCTGAGGACCAAAATGCGGCATGCAGTGCTGAAAAGCGATCGAATTTCGGGTCCACTGCTTTTTGGAATAAATACTTTTCAATCAGGTCTGGGTGCTGATGAGCCAACTCGCTCAAGCTGCCAAAAACGACACCCTTTTCCGCCCACTCTGCATCCAGATGGTGATGCAGGGTAACCCCATCCATGGACGAGCAACTTCCAGCCAATTCCACGCCCGCCGAAAGAACTGCGGTGGGCAGCGGTTGGTTGGATTCGGTGGCCGAATTGAATTTATTCAATTTAAAAAGGCGAATGTCGGTCCGCATCCACTCTTCATCTTTTTGGTTTGGCCAACGACCTTCTGTAAATGACTGCCACGCGGTTTGTCGCAGGCTTTGCAACCATTGCGGTTCATTGCGGGACTGCAGAAAGGCGTCAAAACCTTCTTGATTGAATTCCATCCGGGTGATTGTTTGGGACATGGGTATTTGGTTTCAGATTCGAATGTTCGTTTGACAGTATATTTTTTATCAGCCACTCGCCAGATTCGGCAGCGACCTGCGTTGTTTATCATCGGGTCAGGCGTACCAGGCAACATAAATTTGCCTGGTACCTGACAAGGTCAGCCTTACGACTAGCCAACGGAACCTTCCATTTGCAGTTGAATCAGCCGATTCAACTCCACGGCGTATTCCATGGGCAATTCCTTAACCAGTGGTTCAATGAAACCGTTAACGATCATCGTGCTGGCTTCGGCCTCCGAAAGCCCCCGGCTCATCAAGTAGAAGAGTTGCTCTTCGCCAATTCGTGAAACACTCGCCTCGTGTCCAATCGAGACATCCTGCTCCATGATTTCGATATAAGGATACGTGTCACTGCGACTGGCCGGATCCAAAATCAAAGCATCGCAAACGACGTTACACTTTGAGTTGACGGCACCCTTTTCTACGCGGGCCAGTCCGCGGTAGCTACTGCGGCCGCCGTTTTTGGATATCGACTTGGAGATAATCTGTCCGGTCGTATCGGGAGCGGCATGCACCAATTTGGCACCAGCGTCTTGATGCTGACCTTTGCCAGAGAAGGCGATCGATAAGATCTCTCCCCGGGCACCCGGTTCCATCATGTGCACGGCAGGGTACTTCATCGTCAGATGACTACCCAGATTTCCGTCAACCCACTCCATGACGGCGTCTTGGTAGGCCATGGCACGCTTGGTTACCAAGTTGTAGATATTGTTGGCCCAGTTTTGGATCGTCGTGTAACGACACCGAGCACCCTTTTTAACCATCACCTCAACCACCGCCGAGTGCAAGGATTCGCTGGTGTACATCGGGGCCGTGCAGCCTTCGACATAATGCACTTGAGCACCTTCGTCTACGATGATCAGGGTTCGCTCGAATTGACCCATGTTCTCTTCGTTAATGCGGAAATAGGCCTGCAGGGGAAATTCAATTTTCAAACCCTTGGGCACGTAGATAAACGAACCGCCCGACCAAACCGCTGAATTTAATGCTGCAAATTTGTTGTCGTGCGTCGGGATAATTTTCCCAAAATACTCTCTCAACAAATCCGAATGCTCACGAACGGCGGTATCAGTATCTGTAAAGATTACACCTTTCTCAGCCAGATCCTCTTGCAGAGAACCGTACACAACCTCGCTCTCGAATTGTGCCTTCACGCCCGCCAAGTATTTCCGCTCAGCTTCGGGTATACCCAGTTTCTCGAACGTATCTTTGATCTCCTGAGGCACGTCATCCCAGGTCTTACCCTGTTCATTGGTCGGCTTCAGATAGTAAAAGATATCGTCAAAATCGATCGCGATATCGCCACCCCAGGTCGGCATGGGCTTGGACTCAAATACCTCAAGGGCGTCCAAGCGAAATTTTCGCATCCAATCCGGCTCGTCTTTGATGTCCGAAATCTGGTTGACGATTTCCGCATCCACGCCTTTCCGCGCCTTGAAGACAGCCTTCGACTCGGTACGAAAGTTGTACTTGTTGATTTCCGTTTGCTTGAGCTCTTCACTTTCGGAGAGATCATTCGTTGGGTTCAGATCCGTTGCCATGGATTTTCCGTGAGAGATTAAGTTGCTTTGTTTCTTGGGTATTTCAAAGAAGGGCAGGGGCGTTAGGCGACCGGTTCTTCAACCGCGTCGTTCACAGCCGCCGCTTCCGGATAATCATTTCTAATCCGTTCGTAGCCTTGTTCGTGCAGTTCCTCTGCCAGTTCCTTGCCACCGGTTTCGACAATCCGTCCTCCGAGAATCACGTGCGTGAAGTCCGGCGTGTTGTAGTGCAACAGTTTGTCATGGTGCGTGATGATCAAGAGCCCCATTTTTCCGTGGCCAATCTCATTGATCGACTGGCTGGCCAAACGAACCGCATCCGCATCCAGACCCGAGTCGGTCTCGTCGAGGATCGCAAAATGAGGTTGCAGCATCGCCAGTTGCAAAATCTCGGCGCGTTTCATTTCTCCGCCTGAGAATCCGTCGTTGACGTAACGCCGGGCGAACTCAGCATCCATCTTCAACTGACCCATCTTGTCTTTGATTTCCTTGCGAAACTCTCGCATGGGGATTAAGTCTTCGCCCTCCTTGCGTTCCGGATTGCGAACGTTCGTCGTCGCGTGACGAAGAAAATCAGCCATTTTCACACCTGGCACGGCAACGGGCCGTTGAAATGCCATGAAAATGCCTGCTCGAGCCCGCTCATCGGCTTCCATCTCCAGAATACTCTCACCGTTGAGGAGAATATCCCCCTCGGTTACTTCGTATTTGGGGTGCCCCATGATCACGAGACCTAAAGTCGATTTCCCAGATCCATTGGGACCCATCAAGGCGTGCGTTTCACCCTTTTTGATTTCCAGGTTGACGCCCTGCAAAATGGGCTTGCCTGCGATTTCGACGTGAAGATTTTTTATCGTAAGAGTATCAGACATTCTTTCTTTCCAGATGATCCTTGGGATCGCTGAGTGCGTTTTTTGAAAACCTGTTTATGAAGAAACCGCGTCAGCTTTGGGCTGTTTCACGATTATTTGATTTAATTCTGTTTGCACTTGAGCCGAAAAAGTGCAGCATTTACCGCCGCTGGAACTGCACTGGCAGTGGTTTAATGCCACTGGCAAATCCAGCAACTCACTAACGAGCCGTTGTTCGAAGCGGCAGATCTCATCCCCGTGGTCGTTGAGCCGCGGGTAGGGACAACCGACGATTCGCAAAGTCGCCTGAGAATCCTGATTCTCCACGACGAAGGGGATACGCCGTTGGCGAAAAAGGGTCGCAATCGAGGTCAGGCGTTCGGTTACCGTCGTGCCCGATATCTGATCTCGGTACTTACTTATTAACCGCTGCAAAACGCCTTCGATCACCGTTTGCCGGACGGAAGCGTCGGGAATGGCGGTTACTTCGGCCCATAACGCCTCCGCGAGATCCGAAAGATTCTCGCCCATGGTTCGCAGCCCCAAGGGAGTCAATCGATAGACGTGCAACGGCCTACCACGCTCCTGCTTGACTTTTACACTCTCCAACAAATCGGCCGCCACCATCCTTGTCAGACGCTGACGGACCGCTGTGGCGGTGACTTGCAACGAATCACAAAGGTCGGCGATCGAGGCCGAGCCCTGGTGCCGGATCAGATCTAGCAGAGACTGATCGGTCTCCGACAAGCGAATTTGAGGTTTAGAGGACATAGTCAATTACGGCGTTTAATTTCATGGGTCGCATGATGTTATTCACTTTCGACACATTTGACAATGAATTATGTGAAAAATACCAAAACTGTAAAACCAATATGCCGTAAATAATTGACAATAAACGGTTTCTTCATAAAAAATCGTGCTCCCAAAACTGCGGAAAACACGTCCCTCACTCCAGAGACAGCTGAAATGGCTAGCAGAACTCGAGGAACCACAAGGTTCCGAGCGCTTATTCTTTTAATACTCGCCGCGTTGATCGGCATCACGGCAGTCAACGCCGCGGCCGGTCACCCATTCTTAGCGGCTCAGGAAGAGGCAAATGCGGAGACCTCCGCTGCGGCTGAGTCACCAGAACCTGCGGAGGCGAAGGGCTGGGACGAAAAAATCGACGAGCTGTTCAAGCCGATTGCCGAACGATTTGGCGCGATTGTTTTTTTTCCGGCTCATTTGTTTGGCAAAGACATTCCAATTGTGGTCATTGTCTTGGTCGTCGGGGCGACGTTTTTCACCCTCTTCTTTGGCCTGATTAACATCCGTCTTTTTCCGCTGGCGATCCGCATCGTAAGCGGCAAGTACGATGCCGTCGACGAAGATGACGACGAAGAGGCCATTGCCGAATCCAAGGAAATCGACGTCGGCGATCACCACGGAGAGGTCACCCACTTCCAAGCGTTGGCAACCGCGGTATCGGGAACGGTCGGTTTGGGAAACATCGCGGGTGTGGCGGTCGCCATCTCCGTGGGTGGCCCGGGCGCGACATTTTGGATGATTATTTGCGGATTACTGGGTATGTCGACGAAATTCGTCGAGTGCACCCTGGGCGTGAAATACCGTGATATCGACGAGACTGGTGTGGTTCATGGCGGACCCATGTACTATTTGTCCAAAGGGCTTAAAGGCATGGGGCTGGGGTGGCTTGGTGGCACGCTGGCGATTGTCTTTGCCATGCTTTGCGTGGGCGGCTCATTAGGTGGCGGAAATGCTTTCCAGGCCAACCAAGCAACGGAACAAATCACTTCGCTGTTAAATCTCCAATCGGGCTCGTCCGGAACAATCATCGGCCTTATTATGGCGGCATTAGTGGGAATTGTGATCATTGGTGGCATCAAGCGAATTGCCTCCATCACCGAGAAAATCGTGCCGCTGATGGCGATCATCTACATCGTCGCTTCTTTGATCATTATTGGCATGAACATCACCAACGTGCCGAATGCGATCGGCCAAATTTTTAGCGGAGCCTTCACACCCGCTGCTGGGATTGGTGGTTTGATCGGTGTCTTAATCGTTGGCTTCCAACGAGCGGCATTTTCCAATGAAGCGGGAGCCGGCTCGGCTGCCATCGCTCACTCGGCCGTTCGCACAAAATACCCAGCCTCCGAGGGCTTGGTCGCTCTTTTGGAGCCTTTTATCGACACCGTAGTCATCTGCACGATGACGGCCATCGTCATTATTCTGTTCAACATTCCTGAGGCCGGCCAACCACCGATGTTTCCTTACGGCGATGTAGAAGCCAACCAAGTCCTTATCGACGGCGAGCGAATTGGCGGTGTCGAACTTACATCGGAAGCCTATGACAGTGTCCTGCCGGGTTTCCGCTATGTGCTCACGATTGCGATTATCCTGTTCGCCTTCTCGACAATGATTTCCTGGTCTTACTACGGCCTACAAGCGTGGAAATTCCTGTTTGGGAGAAGCCCGCTTGCAGATATTTCCTACAAGCTCTTATTCTTGGCATTTATCGTGATTGGCTCTGCAGCCTCACTGGGATCGGTGCTGGATTTCTCCGATGCCATGATTTTGGCGATGGTATTCCCCAATATGCTGGGGCTTTTACTGCTGTTCCCGACCGTTCGGCATGAACTCAAACGGTACCTGACGGCCATTAAGAACCATAAAAATTAGGCCCTTTAACGTTGCCAGAACCCGAAAACCTTGCCTCCGGTCACCACGCCGGGGGCTTTTTTTATGGATTTGGGAAGGTCTGAAAAAAAACACCAAAATTCTTCCAAGCTGGCGGGTTCGCCGGCGAATACAGGGTTAATGGCTAAAACTTGATGCGAGGAGCTTTGCAATGCCTTTTCACGTACCCTTTGAACACCGTAATCCATCGGCCCGAAAACTGGGCCCTCTCTACATTGGCTTCGACCAGCCGGTGTCGATCCAGAAACGCCGCAAGCGTTTCAACTGGTACGCCTTCACCGGGTTACTAATGGCGCTTGTCAGCCCCATCACCCTTTTCGTAATCGCCCCCATTTCACTTTTGTTCAGCCTGCTTGGTCTACGTCGTGGACCTCGCGGAATGGCCATCGTTGCTTTGGTATTCTCGCTCATTTCCACAACGATCCTGTCGTTGGGTATTTACGCGATCGCGCAAAAAAACCACCGTTCGAACCGCATTCAGCAGTCGCTGTTCATCAAACGGGAAAACCAACAACAAACCAAATTGACGCTGGCGACTCTAGAGACATCGCAGGATGAATTACGAGAATTCCGCAGCGAACATGATCACCAATTGCCAAATCTGGAAGACGGCATGGCGATGACGGTTCGCTACGAGGATGGCTGGGGAAAACCACTGCGTTACAGTACGACCGATGATGCCTGCTTTATTATCAGTGCCGGAGTGGATGGCGAATTCGACACCTCGGACGACTTGACGGTCAAATTGGACGGGCAACCCAAAGCCAGTTCCAACCTCTCTGACATGGAAGATATCATCTAGTAAGTAGGAGGGAGGCTTCTTCGAATGGCCTGAATGGTCAATCGGAGAGGTCTGAAAAACTCAGGATGCGATACCTCGAGCCTTCTATTCCGAAAATCTTGCCCCATCCGAACCCCAGCTACTTTGGGAAGAATCGGCGGCAATGTTGCGTCACGCACAGCTAGATTGACAGTCACACACTGGCATCTTTTTTGCACGCTTTCCGGCCAAAAGGAAACGTCTCAACAACAAATGGTGCGATGACCATTAATGACTCGCGCTGGTTTAATTGATTTGATGTTTCGTTTCGATTTGGGAGTAACACAAAATGATGCGATGGACCGTTTGCTTGGCCGCCTTGGCCACTCTGTTTGCTTCCACGACTGAACTCCAGGCTCAAAGACGGGCCCCGGTTCGGAATATGTTTCGAAACGTTGGCCATGGTTGGGGAAGTGGCAACCACTTCCGAAACCCTGGTCACAACAGCAACTATTACGTGCCTTGGTCAGAAACAAACAGCACCCATCAGAACGATGGGAATACGGAGCCCACCATGGCTCCGAGTATCGCGCCCGTGCAGGCCGCTCGCGAATACACCCCCAACGCCAATTCGGTTTGGCAAAACCCGGCAAACTCAAAACAAATTCAACCGATCATCAATCCTCACTACCTGCCAGCCACCGCCACCGTGATCCGGTCGCCCAACCGAAACTCTGGTACACAAGCCTACCGCATCGAACAACAGCTGAAGCCGTATCACCTAAAGACTGACAATCCGCATGCTGTCGAATTGAAACACGGGGGTGATTTTCAGATCCGCACGCGTCCCACGCAATGGAATGGCAATCGATAATCGCTAGTAGCGAACGACACCTTAGAAATTGAAAAGGGAGCTTGCTTAACGGCAGCTCCTTTTTTTTTGGCTGAGCAGAACCACGATTGGGTGTTTTGTCGAGCAAAAGACCGCTTACCTTCCTTGCCCGCCAGCGTCACCCACGATTTGCTATCACTTTCCTATCCCACCATCTTTATCATTTGTATTGAGCCACGGGGACGCGATTCGTATACTCCTGTGCCGCAACGAAGAATATCCAGTTCTTAAAAACGGATGACCCATGCCCACGATATCGGCTTCATGGAAGAGCCACGCGTGGGGTATCACAAGACGACGCAGGTTTAAGGAGAGACCCATGCCACGCTCAACCGCCTTTTCGGCCAACAGCAATTTAATCATTACGGTGATCGGCTGTTTGCTGATCACTTGGCTGGCAACGCCCGCTTCGGCGTGGCAGCAACAGCAACCATCGGCCTCGCAACCGAATCAAATCAAAGTCATGGCGGTTGTGAATGGCCAACAGATCAGTCGAGATCAGTTGGTTCGAGAGACCGTGAATCGGTTTGGCGAGTCCGTCACCGAGAGTCTTGTAAATAAATATCTCATTACCGAAGAGTGTCAAAAGCAGGGCATTCTGGTTTCCGAAGCCGATGTTGACAATGAATTGGAAAAGCGTGCCAAGAAATTTGGGATGTCGTCCGAACGCTACATGGAATTAATTTGCACCGAGCGCAATCTAAAACCATCTAAACTTCGTAACGAAGTCATTTGGACTGAACTGGCGTTACGACGCTTGGCTGCGGCGTTGACTCAGGTTTCTGACGAAGAAATACAACGGCAATTGGAAAGTGAATTTGGACCCAAGGTTCAAGTCCGCGCTATCGCCGTCAACGATGCCGCAAAAGCCGAACAGATTCTGGCTGCTGCCCGTAATAACCCGGAACAATTCAGTCGCTTGGCGATCGAACATTCTGTCGATCCCAATAGCGCTTCGGTAGGAGGACTCCTACCGCCTTTACGTCGTAACATGGGTGAACCCGAATTGGAAAAGGTCGCCTTTGCTTTAGACGTGGGACAACTTTCCAATGTTCTGCAAATTCAAAACCAATATTTGATTCTAAAATGCGAGCGACAATACCCTGCCACCGAGTTGGGCGAACAGGATCAAATCCTGGTTCAGCAACGCATTTCGAACGAGATCCGCGAATCCAAACTGGGCGATGCTGCTGAGCAACTGTTCCGATCCATGCAGGAAAACTCGCAGATCGTCAACGTGATCAACAATCCTCAATTGCGTCAGCAAATGCCCGGCGTTGCCACCACGGTCAACGGCTACAAAGTCACGATGAAACAAATTGAAAATGAATGCCTTGTGCGATTTGGCAGGGATGTTCTGCAAAGCGAAATCAATCGCACACTGATCCTCCAACAACTACAAAAAATGGGGGAAGCGGTTGTGACGGAAGATTTGCAACAAGAGATCGCGCGGGCCGCCAGCGACTACGGTTTCTTCTTACCAGATGGTTCACCTGATGTCGCCAAATGGACATCGCTGGTCACGCAAAACGACTCGTCCAAGGCTGAGATTTACGTGCAAGATGAAGTCTGGCCTACCGTGGCGATGAAAAAGATCGTTGCCAAATCCGTCCAAGTCACCGATGAGGACATGCAAAAAGGATTCGAAGCCAACTACGGGCCCCGTGTGGAAGCGTTAGCGGTTGTCTTAAAAGATCAAAGGACCGCCCAAAAAGTTTGGGAGATGGCAAAAGGCAACCAAACCGAAAAATATTTCGGCGAACTAGCTCACCAGTATTCCATCGAACCCGCCTCGCGTGCTCATTACGGAGAAGTCCCCCCCATCCAAATGCATGGGGGACGCAAAATCCTCGAGGATGAAGCCTTCCGTTTGAAACCGGGTGAAATTTCCGGGTTGATCCCCGTCGGCAACACCTGGATCGTCATCTGGTGCAAAGGTCGCACGACCCCCGTCGTTCAGGATTTTGACGTTGTTCGGGACGAACTGTACCGCGACATCATGGAAAAGAAATTGCGGATCGCGATGGGAGATGAATTCCAACGCTTGCAAAGTGTATCGCAAATCGACAACTTTTTGGTGGGTTCATCTCAACCAGGAGCTCGCGCCGTTGAGGCATCTCGCCGAGCTGCTCCGAAAAATCGCTAAGCAACGATTCTCAAGCCGGGTCGAATGTCTCGACCCGGCCTTTCTTTATTGCCACCCGGGATCAAGGATTTGCTAGACTGGGAGAAGTTTACTCCCTTGGCATCCTGAACCCCTGCACTGCATCATGCCCGACACCACTACGTCATGGGCCGCCGGCTTACTCGCCGGCCTTTCTCTCCTGTTGGTTGGTAATTGCTCGGCACAGTCTCCTGCGAAATCGAACGACCAAACCGAAAAAGCCATTGCCTATCGCACGCCGGAGCAAGGGACTGCCGTCGCTCCCTGCCTGCTCGACATTTATTACCCACGGGACGTCCAAGATTTCGCGACCATTATCTGGTTTCACGGCGGCGGGCTGACATCAGGTCAGAGGCAGATCCCTCCCCAACTTATCGACCAAGGCGTTGCAGTCGTCGCGGTCGGGTATCGTCTTAGCCCGCAAGTGAAAGTTACGGAGTGCATTGACGATGCGGCAGCAGCGGTCGCATGGACCTATCAAAATATTGAAAAGTACGGTGGTTCCAATCAAAAACTATTTATTAGCGGTCACTCTGCCGGCGGTTACCTGACGTCCATGCTTGGCCTCGATGCAAGCCGTTTACGAAAATACGACATTGACGCTAACACGCTGGCCGGGCTAATCGCATTTAGCGGGCATGCGATTACGCACTTCACGGCTCGCCAAGAACAAGGCATCGATCGCAAACAACCCATCATCGATGAATTAGCGCCCCTGTTCCATGTCCGCCCTGACGCTCCGCCCCTATTTCTTATTACCGGCGATCGTGAACTCGAACTGTTGGGGCGTTACGAGGAAAATGCGTACCTCTGGCGCATGATGAAAATTGCGGGCCACAAACAGACCACACTGGAAGAGATCCAAGGGGCTAATCACGGTGGCATGGCGGAACCGGCCTTTCCCTTGCTATTAAACTTTATTCGCCAAAATACTCCCCCGATAAAAACGGAGCGTTAGCGGCGAGCTACGGCGGGGGTCTGTTTTCCGGAAATTTGCTCGACCTGAGGTTGGCGGCAACTCACCGGAACCAATCGACCCGCCCTGAATTCATCCGGTCTCAACGGCCACCCCACCGCTACCGATCATTCCTGCAGCCAACAGCCGTACAAACCGGAGACCATTGGAAGCTGCAAAAATAATGTAAAATTGCGGTGCTGAGCCCGACCTTTCTTTGCTAAACTCCGTGCCTGTAAGTCCGGAGGATAAGCGAATGGCTAGCAGGTTGATTCGAAATCAATTGCCCAGCAATGGGTTGCGGGTTCGACCCCCGTGTCCTCCGCCTTGAGTTGTTGCAACGACCGGCAATCCGCCGTTTTGCGGGGCAACTCGACCATCCCCGTGAGGCGGTTGCACGTCGTTGCGACCCGTTTCTGAGCCCTGCTGCACCGCTTTCTGCACCGCCAAATCCGACGCCGTTTTCGGGGTATCCGCTACGTCGTTCGCGGCCTCGGTTCCTTTG
>CAJQPP010000142.1 GCA_905480235.1 uncultured Pirellulaceae bacterium | reverse complement strand
TCCGCACTCACGGGGGGACGATGTGCCACCGAGGGGTCAATGGGCTGGAGAGCCGAAGTCGTTGATTTGGCTACTGACTCGTCAATGCCTTCCGGTGGAATACTCGGAGGCTCGGACGGGAGAGGAGGTTTTTGCCAGGCTTCATCATTATCTTCCATCAATGCCTGAGTTGATTCATTCATGGGCGTCGGGTACTGGCGACGCTCTTCCTGCAGTCGTTCGATTTGCAGTTGGTAGTTTCTATCCAGCAGAGCTTGCTTCTTACGATAACTCCAGCCGGCAGCGCCCATCTCGCTATCGTAACCTTCATTGCGCAATTCAAAGGAAGGTTTTTCCTTGTTCAACGCATTGGTCAGGTAAGGCTGGAAATCTGTCACCGTTCCAAACGTCTCATCGTCGATGCCAATCAACATGACCTGGTGGGTCATAGGACGGCCACCGTAATTGAATTGGAGTAACGCTGGAACGCGGACCACCGCAGTCACGGCTTCCAAGTCATCGCCAGCGATTTCACGAATTTTATTGAGGTGCCAATTAACTTCCGGTATCTCACCTAAACCGGGGCTGGCTACTTCGATATCTGACAAGATGCCGTGCAAACGGTCATGCATTTGATCTACAAAACCTGCCATGACGGCGTTCACGACAATCAAAGTGGCAACACCCAGCGTAACGCTGACGATCGATGCCACGGCAATGAAACGCGTCCGTAGATATCTCCACGCGAGCAAAAATCGATACACGGCATTCCTTTGCTGTTAGTTTTTCCTGATCTTCCTTGATCAAGATTCGCTTCAGTCCCAGTTGTGAACTGAACGCATGTCTTCCTGGCAATCCTGGTCCGCGAGCTACGCTTCACGCAGTAGCGGAAAAAGAATTACGTCGCGAATCGATTGTCGATTGGTCATCAACATAATCAAACGATCAATTCCGAGTCCAAGGCCACCCGCTGGCGGCATCCCATTTCGCAAAGCACGAACAAAATCGTGGTCCATGCGGGCCATCGAATCCTCCTCGGGCATTCCTTCGAGTTGCGTTTCGAAGAGTTTTTGTTGCAAGTCGGGGTCGTTCAATTCTGTGTAGGCGTTGGCAATTTCCATACCATGAATGAACAACTCAAACCGCTCAGCAATGTCTGGATTGTCGGTTTTTCGTTTCGTTAAGGGGCAAATACTGGCTGGGTAATCGATGACAAACACGGGACCGACTAAGGCGTCTTCGACCTTGGCTTCAAAAACCTCATTCTTGACGACGTCGGGGTGCTTACCAGCAGTATCCAAACCTAACGATTCGGCAAAGGCTTTTACTGCACCGGCGTCGGTCGGGTCAACGCCAGTGTGCTCGCGAAATAAATCGTCGTAGGTTCTGCGAGCGAACGGCGTGGAAAAATTGATTTCGCCAGTATCCCAAGGCACAATCGGATCAGCATTAATTGCTAGCAATGCATTTGCGATGATAGCTTCGGTGATATCCATCATCGATTCGTAATTGCCGAACGCTTGGTAGAGTTCGAGCATGGTGAACTCAGGATTATGTTTGGGGCTGATGCCTTCGTTTCGGTAAACACGTCCCAATTCATAGACGCGTTCCATCCCACCGACCATCAATCGTTTGAGGTGCAATTCCAACGCGATACGCATGAATAGATCCATATCGAGCGCGTTGTGGTGGGTCGTAAAGGGACGTGCCGCGGCACCCCCAGCGATTGAGTGCAAAGTGGGACCTTCTATTTCGCAAAAGCCATGGGAATCCAGCGTGTCGCGAATGGATTTGACAATTTTGGTGCGGTTTAGGAATCGTTCGCGGGAACCTTCATTCCATGCAAGGTCGACGTACCTCATTCTTTGGATCAGTTCGGGGTCGGTGATTCCTTGGTGTTTGGCAGGCGGGGAATCGAGGGTTTTGGTCAGGAAGTGAACTTCGGTTGCGAAGATAGACAGTTCACCGGTGTTGGTAACTCTCAGGTCACCGTCGACTCCGATCAGGTCCCCCAGATCCAGGCATTTCACAATCTCCCAGTTCTCATCTCCAACTTGATTTTTCCCCACGAACAATTGGATACGTCCCGACCAATCGTCGATGTCGATGAAGTTGAGTTTACCTTTGTCGCGATGCAGCATAATGCGTCCGGCCGCGCGGACTTTGGGGCCCCGCAACTCGCCTTTCCCCTGCTCGGCTTTCCAAGCGCGAAAGTCAAAGCTTTCGCTACCTAGTTCGGCCGGCAAATCGATTTCTCGGCCGTCTTCTGTGTGGTATTTGATTTCTGATATCCGTTCGCGGATGGGACCGATCAGGCTACGGTTGTCAAACCGTTGGCCCCACGGGTCGACGCCCAGATCAATGAGTTTTTGCATTTTGGCGCGACGCGCTGCCTGCAATTCAGATTCATCCAGTGCAACGACGTCAGTTTCAATCTCGTTCATGGGTTCTTTTTTCGACTTTCGGAATTATCGCTTGGGGAATCGCCAATATATCGGGTTCCACCGCTTGCGTCAGTGGTCAGATTCGTTTTTGCGCGGAGATATCCGAACGGGCCGGCGGCGTTTTGGCCACGAAATGATATTTTTCAAGTGACGCGGTAAAGGTGGGTTGCTTGGTTAGCTATTTACCAAATCTTGCCACCATTCGATCGGCTAAGCTCGGGCATAGACGATCCAGCCATACGAATGCCCATCCGCTCCAGCTAAGGAGAATTTCGTGGTTGCCCCTTTCAATCGCCCTAATCGTGCGTTGGGCGACGTACTCGGGTGACTGGGCGTTGGACATTTTTTTGTATTTGGCATCCGTTTTATCAATCACGTTTTCAAAAAATTCGCTGGCGGTTGTGCTGGGACTAATCAGTAAAACGTCAATGCCTTGAGTGTCCAATTCCGCGCGAATGGCATCGGATAATCCGTGGATGGCAAACTTGCTTGCGCAATACTCGCTTTTTAATGGTACCGCTCGATGTGCCAAAACGCTGCTAATATTTACGATGATGGGCTGCACTCCTTTTTCTAGAAGCGGAATACAAATCCGTGTCAGTTCGGCAGGTGCGAAAAAATTAACTTCCATGACTTGGCGTAAGCGTTCTTCACTTGCCGAGGCGAAATTTCCGAGCGCCCCAATGCCGGCGTTATTTACCAGCACGTCCAATCCTCCCATTTCGCGTTGGGCGGTGTCAGCAAGATTTTGGCGGACAGTGGGATCTGAAACGTCACCGGCGACGACGAAAGCGTGCCCACCCCGTTGTTCAATTTCAGCTTGCAGGCCCCTAAGTCGTTCGGCGCGTCGGGCATTTATGACAAGCGAGCATTTCCGTTCCGCTAACTGCAGAGCCAGTGCATTGCCGATTCCGCTGGACGCACCCGTGACAATGAATCGTTTCCCATTAACAGACCGTTTCGTCATCAGGCAACTTCATCTATCGGGTCGGTATTGGATTGCTCGGTAGTTTCGGGGGACCGCTCACGAATCTCTGCTTCTTCGGTATCGACCCTTCCCAGATATTTGAGCGGTATGCGGCAGTGTACGACCATACGGGTATCGGTATATTGCGTGGAAAGGACCTCTCCCTTGGCTGCCAAAAAAGCTTGCAGTCTTCCGTTGCTTATGTCCATTTCGACTTCAACGTCCCGAAATGATCTGCTGAGCGCGTCACTGACGGCCCGATGTAAATTGTCAAAACCTAGTTGGGTTTTGGCGCTCACGCGTGCGGCTTTGGGGTAACGTCTTAATATCGATTCCAAAGTGACGCTATCTTCTAGCAGGTCAATTTTATTCAAAACCAGCAAGGTGTCTTTTTCTTCGATGCCGATTTCCTCGAGCACATCATAGACGGCGCTGATTTGTTGGATGACTTGCGGATGCGAGGCATCGGCCACATGTAATAGCAGGTCCGCTTGGTGAGCTTCCTCCAGCGTGGCTTTAAAGCTTGCGATCAGCCGGTGAGGAAGGTCGCGAATAAAGCCAACCGTATCACTAAGCAAAACGGGTCCCCAACTCGGCAGATGCCAACGTCGAGTACGGGTGTCTAATGTGGCAAACAATTTATCTTCTGCTAGGACGTCTGCCTTGGTCAGCGAATTCATCAAGGTACTTTTGCCGGCGTTGGTGTAGCCAACCAACGAAACAGTCATGTGATCTTTTCGAGCGGATACGGTGCGTTCCTTGCGTTTCTCAATCTTTTTCAATTCCGTCCGTAATTCGTGGATCCGTTTCTCGACTAATCGGCGGTCAACTTCCAATTGTTTTTCGCCGGGCCCACGCATTCCAACTCCCATTTTAATGCGGGATAGGTGGGTCCACATGCGTTTCAAACGCGGCAAAGAATATTCCAATTGGGCTAATTCCACGGCCAGCCGTGATTCCCATGTTTGGGCTCGGCTGGCGAATATATCGAGGATCAGCTCCGTACGATCAATGACCTTTACTTTCAGGCGTTGTTCCAGATTGCGAATCTGGGCCGCGGAAAGGTCATTGTCAAAAATCACAACATCGGCGGCGTGGAATTCTACGAGCCGTTCCAATTCGTCAACTTTCCCTTTGCCCAGATAAGTTGCGGTATCTGGTTTTTCACGCCTTTGCGTGAGGGAACCTACCACGACTGCTCCGGCCGTTTCGGCTAAGCCAGCCAATTCATCGAGGGGATCGAAAGGCCCTTGTTCTGATTCATGGAGTACTCGGACTAAGACCGCGATCTCGTTGTCCACAGCCTGTTTGCGTTCTTGATTTTGCAAGGTGTTGGGAGTTCCTTTTTTTGATATCGATACGAGCTATTGTTTTGTGATTTTACGCGGTGAAGGCGTATTTTCACCTACAACCTTCGGCTTGACCACAGCGAATCCGACGGGATGGCGAGATGTTACTTGAAAAGATGGGAAAGTCTCCCCGATCCCCAGTTTATCCACCGTTTTATCAGGCCCCTATTAACGAATTGACGTCGAGTCTAGCCGTCCCCCGAGTTGTCACCGTCGTCTTTTGCGTTTTCGTCGGAACCTGCATCTTTCCGCTCCTGCGATTCTTTGGCTTCCCATTCGGCGTCGCGTTTTTCCATTTCTTTAATGCGAGCTTCCAGAGCGGCTCTCATTTTTGCTTCGTAATCATCGCGTTGCTTGATTGCCGCAGCAATTTTTTCGGGCGCTGGGTTGGTCTTAATATTCGGTTTGATAAATACGAGAACGGGTTGTCCCAAAGGGGGGACCGTTTCCGGGTTTGCACCAAAAGCGAGACTGGAATTAGAACTGCTGCTTTCAACATTGAGATCAAGCATCGCGGAGGGGAAATTAGAAACGCAAATCATATCGCCGGAATCGGCCTGATATTCACGATAGCTGGGATCTTGCGGATCCTGCCACCAGCGACTGCCGGCAAAAACCCAATCGTGTTGAAGCGTTTCCTTGGTGCGTAAATCCACCACCATTTGTTTAGCGTTGACCTCTTGCCGTGAATTTTCTTGTTCCGGATCTTGCCAAACGACTGTGACCTCGCAAGTGCAACCCTCGGCGGTAACCACACCCGATTCTTCTGTCCAATATCCAGGGATTCCGGGAATCGCGCCGGTGGCAAGCAGGCCCGTATGAACCGTTTTGGCATCGCTGACTGTGGAGATTACAGATTCGTGTTCCTTAGTATCTCGCGGGCAAGCGAACATCTCCAACAAACCTTCACGTAATGAAATACGCCCACCCACAATCACTTGGAGGTTTTCTTTGTCGAACCAAACTTCAAAAGCGGGGTTTAAGCGAATCCAATTTGAGTCCACGAGCGGTTGTAGCAGCTCGTGAATGTCTGCGGGAGCAACCGGTTCCGGCTTTGGGGCGATTTCGGGTTGTTGCTGCCTTAATTCCTCGGCGGCTTCGTCGAGGGGTGAAGGGGTTTTTGTGTTGGCGGCTTCTTGCGGCTCCGTGGGTGCCGACTGGATTCGCGACGTGATGTCCTTGTCAGCTTCTGCAGTTGTCTGGTGATTTTGCACGGATTGGTTTTTATCGCCGGTTTTTCCAGCCTTGGGTGGGGCGGTTGGTCCGCTGTCTTGGCACCCGCAAAATAGAAATGCCCCGCAAAGCAGTAGACAAATCAGGTTGCTGGATTGTCGAATCTTCATCCGTTATTTCTTTCAATCTCGGTGATGGGAAGTGGCGGCCGCCGAGGACCCGTGGGGGTTGCTGGACGGGCTCAAGCCCCTTGTTATGATAGGCACTCGAAATTCAGCGAGCAAAGTCAATAAATCATAACCACTGGTTGGAAATCATCGATGGCAACAGTAGCCAAAAGACATCTTATCGAGTGGAGCACTCTCAATGGTTTTCGGGTGGGTGATTGGGAGGCATGGGTTTCCCACTGCAAAAAACGACAAAAACCCGCATCATTAGAGGAAGTTTGCAGCGGTTCCAGACCTCTTTTGTGGGGTTTGCCGAATTCTATTATCGCGGAAAATAAGAAGACCTTCCGACGATTGGCCGATTTACATGCGGGAACAGCGACCGTTCGCGTGCAAGACGCCGACTTCTTTCAGCAACTCCCTGATGCGTCCCGCCGGGCGGAGCCTACCCTGTCGACGCTCTTGCTGGCGAACGGTGTTGCCGGCGCCCTGCCTGCTTTGACAGCGGTCGTATCGGAAGAAGCATGGTGTCATGCATTAAATACCGTCTACCAAATTGCGCTCGATGTCGTCGGAAACTCGGATCGCTTGTGGGGACAGTTGGGCAACGAAATTCTGATTAGCATCGCTTATCAATTTCCCGAGCTGGAGCTTGCCCAAGACGTTTGGGAAACGTCGATCGAATACTGGGCAACAAGTTTGCAGGAAATGTTGGATAGCGACGGTGCGGTGCAAGCGGCCTATTGCGACATGTTGCCCTTGTTGTTGGCCACGTGGACGAGGGTTCATTTGATGTCGCCAAAAACCACTCTGGATGCAGAGATGGAGCTCGTGCAAATCTGGGAATGGTTTTTAAGATACAACCTTCGTTTGTTGAGGGGGGATGGCACATCGATGTTAACTCAAACCGAGATACCTTATTGCCTGGACCTGTATCAAGCGGCGTTGTCGACTTCTACCGACAAAGAGGATCGTGCGATTGCTCGCCAGGTATTACCAGGCGGTAATCCAAAGAAGAAAAAGGCAAAGTGCATTTCCACGGAAGGTGTTTTTTCTGAATGGGCCGGTTTGGGTGTGTTGCAACAGGATTGGTCACCAAGGTCCCCGCGATTAGCTGTGGCTGTGCTAGGTGAGTCCATGAAAATTGAAATTTGTCGTGGCATTGAACTAATAAAGCTCGAGGGGTTTCCTGATGTCTCGATTAACGGAAAACGCCTTCAGCCCTGCGGGGCTTGGGAAGAGGCCGCGACTCATTTTGATGAGGACATTGATTACATCGAGTTGGAAATACTTTTAAGTGATCAAGTCCGTGTGCAACGGCAGATTATGCTTTTGCATGACGATGAAGTCATCATGATAGCGGATAGTATTTTTGTGGACTCGAAGGAACGTGTTGACTATCAAAATCAAATTCAGTTGGGGCCAGGAGTTTCTTGTCTGCAAGAGACCGAGAATAATGAAATCTATCTTCAACAAAAAAAGATCTGCGCTCTGCTCCTACCCTTGGGACTTTCTGAATGGAAGTCACAGCGATCTGACGACGGTTTTTTGGCTTCCGAGGGCAGCATCAAGTTGTGTCAGTCAGTCTTTGGAAAAACACTCTATGCTCCTTTAATCATAAATGTGAATCCCAAGGAAAGCGTGAAGCCTAGAACTTGGAGAAGGTTGACGGTCGCGGAGAAACTGGAAATCGTCGGTCATGATGTTGCCCGCTCATTTCGTGTGCGTATGGGCGATCGGCAGTGGATCCTCTACAAGTCCTTTGCAGCACCGGGGAACCGCACGTTTTTTGGGCAGAATATGAACGGTGATTTTTTCGTGGGTCGTGTTGAGGAGGATGGCAAAGTCGAAGAATTGCTATCGTTAGAGCTATGACAGAGACTGCTCGCAAAATTGCGGATAACTTCCATCGAGTCATGGAACGCGTCGAAAAATCTGCTAACGACGCAGGTCGTGACCCCCGTTGTGTAAAAGTAATTGGCGTGACCAAATACGTGGAGCCAGCACTCGCAGAGATGTTGTTTCATGCAGGTTGTCACCGACTAGGCGAAAGCCGTCCCCAGATTCTGTTGGAGAAAGTATCCGCATTAGAAGATCTGAATGCGGAATGGCACTTCATCGGCCATCTGCAACGCAATAAAGTCAAGAAAGTATTGCCTCATGTGAGTCTGATCCACTCACTGGATAGTTTGCGTTTGGCAGAATCTGTGAATCGCCTAGCGATCGAGCAAGAAATGCCAAGCGACGTTTTGCTGGAGGTTAATATCTCAGGCGACGATGCCAAACATGGTTTTTTGCCACAGGAAATCCAAGCAGATCTTAATGCCATCGAAAAGCTTTCCCATGTGCGTGTCACGGGTTTGATGGGGATGGCGGGATTAAAATCCGATGCAAAGGAAATTCGCAGGCAGTTTAGTCAACTCCGTGAGTTACGTGACTCTTTACAGCCAACAGACTGGCAAAAGGCCCCGCTGACGGAATTAAGTATGGGGATGAGCGGCGATTTTGAAATGGCGATTGCAGAGGGAGCAACCATGGTTCGAATCGGTTCGGTGTTGTTTGATGGCGTTCTTTGAAGCTCGCCCATCGAGAATGTCGAGACGGCGTGTTATTGCCCTTGCTGGTGTTAATCGGTGACCGAAGAAATGTGATCCGTGGCATTCAAAACGAGGCATTGAAAGTAAGCTTGAATGCTGCGTGGGAAAGCCAGTCAGGCCATCATCTCGTTACTTGCTGATTCATTTGGTATCCGGAAAAACTGTTTTCCGCGTTGTCAGTGGAGTTACCTCTCCCCAAAAGCAAGTATGGGTCATGGGATTCCAGAAAGACGATTTGGAAGATCCTATTCCATCTTGCCTTTGACTGATTAGAGGGCATGTCTTACCTACCTCTCAACGCAGATCGCCCTTAGTAAAGTATTTGCAAATTTCAGTTGATTGCGCAAAAAAAAACACCTGCTGGCGACAGCAGGTGTTTTTGTCTTACTGAATTTACTGAGAACTATTTCTCGTCACTCTGAGGTGCGTCCATGTGCATCCATTTCTTGAGGATCGGCGACAGGAGCAAGCAGAATACGCCTGAGGCAACGGCCATGATCGCAATCATCTGGTAAACGTCTCCGTAGATGTTTACCGAGTCAATCGGATTCGGTACGAAATTGTCCGCGCCTTCGCTGACGTTGGCAAATTGAGCGATGATCGCTGCCAAGAACTGCGAGAACGCAGTGGCTAGGAACCAAGAACCCATGACCGTGCTAACCAGCCGTTTCGGCGAAAGTTTAGTAACCATGGAGAGTCCCACTGGAGACAAACATAATTCGCCTGTTGTCAGCAGTAGATACATCAACAACAGCCAATAGGAAGCCACCATACCGTCAACCGATGCTTGAGCACCGAAGTAGAGCATGGCAAATCCAAAGCCGAGCTGGATCAGTCCGAGAGCAAATTTGACTGGCGTGCTCGGTTCAAATCCTCGAGAGCCCATCCAGCCCCAGAGGAACGTAAAGACCAATCCAAAAATCATGATGTAAATGGGGTTCACGGCTTGGAAAACGGAGGCCGGGATCTCCGATCCGCCCAAACCAATTTTGTCTTTATTCTCTTCAACGAAAGTCCACTCCACTTTTTTATCGGCAGCTGTGGCATCATCTCGTTTCGCGTTAGCCCGCAGGTAATTCAGCGTCGTCATGGTGACGGTGGGATAATCGTTGACCTTTTTGATCAGCTTGTCGAGTTCAGCCGGCTTCATCTGTTTTGACTCGTCCTTGGCGCCCTCCACAGCTCGAATTGCTGCATCAACCTGCTGTTTAAAGCGAGCTGAACCGTTGACGTGCCCGAGGAATTCCTGAGACATGTAATAGGCTTTGTCGGAGCCGTCGGAGTCACTCGCATTAACATCCAAATCGAGTTGGACAGTCGTGCCAACTTGTGCCTGCGTGACCTTGCTGGTTTCCACCACACGGTCAATGTTACGGTCGGTAAAGTTATTTACCGAACTACCCGATTGTTCGAAGAAGGCCCAGAAGAGGAGCGAGAAAAATGTCAGGATAAACACCACGAACATGCGTTCCCGGGCGACCTTTTCCATGCGGAATGCTTCCCGCACGAGATAGATCGTGGCCCCCAAACCTGCCAGGATAAGCACTAAACCAGCGGGGCGACTGGCTTCATTAACGAATTCCGCAAGGCCCTTTAGGATAGGTGAGTCACTTGATTCCAAGGGTTCGACCACGGAGTGTGGCAGCAGGGTAACTTGTTCTCCAATACCCGGAATCACCGAAAATCCGGAAACCAAGACGACGAAGATCGGTATTACAAAGAATGTTCCCAGTAATACTTTGATCAAGTTTCCTTTGAACGCACTGGGGTTGGGTGGTAGTCCGACGTCTTTCGGGAGTCCCCCTTTGCCGAGTGCAATGAAGGCCGCTCCTGCTGAGATCACCAAGGCGACTGCCACAAAGATGTTCGAGACGACGGAGAAAACATCACCCGCATTAAAGAACAGTAATCCATAGGCACTGACGGCCGCGGCAGCCAGAATCAAAATTTGTGTGAGGATCGTGGGGGCCACAAAAATCGCGACGCCCAAAAGCATACCGATGGTTGCCAGGCCAAAACCATAATGCCAACCGTAGGTCTCTCCAACGTACCCACACAGCAACGGTGCCATGGCGGCACCAAGGTTGATTCCGATGTAGAAAATCGTAAATCCGCTGTCACGCTTGGGACTACCTTCCGGATACAACGACCCTACGATGGTAGAGATGTTGGGTTTGAAGAAACCATTTCCGGCAATCAAGAGACCCAGTGCGGTAAAGAACGGCAGATCTTGCTCAAGGGTCATTAAAAGGTGCCCGGCAGCCATTAGCAGGCCTCCGATAATGACGGACGCCCGTGCTCCGAGCAGTTTGTCAGCGATCATACCGCCAAAAAATGGCGTCATGTAAACGAGCGCCGTGTAGGCTCCGTAAACCGCGTTGGCATCTTTATCGCCGTAACCGAGGAAACCCTTCAACATGTACAGCAGCAAAAGAGCTCGCATGCCGTAATAGGAAAACCGTTCCCACATTTCCGCGAAGAACAGGGTGTATAAGCCAGTGGGATGGCCGAACAATGTCTTTTGTTCAGCAATGGCACTTTCTTTCATTCGTCAGTTCCTCGCTTCGCTGCATGTCCCCGCTCTGATGGGGGACGTTGGTAGGTGATTGGCCGCAACTTAATTGCTTGGCCTTTACATGTTGAAGTCATTTTGTACTTAACCCCCAATTAACAAACAAGATAGAACCCAGCCATTTTGTTGCTCAAATGACTTCGGCGAGGATTCGCGTTGTTTTCCAAGGCTCATAAAAATGGGGGAATCTAGGGGGGGAATGTCTGCCAAAGCCTGACTTCCGTGCTCCGTTCGTAAAACTCCGTTGTTTAGGCAGACTTTAGGGCTGCTTGAAGCCAGCCACCAATTGCTTCAAAATTAAGGGCTGTCAACAAACAAGATCTTCCCTTTACTCATGGGTACTACGATTATGTTGGCCAAGTTGCACACGTTCTCACTGCTGGGGATTGATGCCGTCCCTGTGGAAGTCGAGGTGGATGTCTCGGTTCGTGCCGCCCCCAAGATCATTTTGGTGGGACTTCCTGAGGCCGCCGTTCGAGAGAGCACGCATCGGGTAGAACGAGCGTTGGTTAATTCGGGATTCCAACGTCCTCAAGATCGGGTGGTCATCAATCTAGCGCCTGCCGAACTGCCCAAGCAAGCCGCCTCCTTCGATTTGTCGATCTCTTTGGGAATGTTGGTCGGTACCGGGCAATTGATTTCTGATCGCTTGGCGGAGTATGCCGTGATCGGTGAATTGTCTCTGGAGGGAAAGATGAGGCCGGTGAAAGGCGCGCTCTCCATGGCGATTGCAGCAAAACGTTGTGGATTCAAAGGCTTGGTTCTGCCATCCGGCAACGCCCATGAAGCGGCCGTCGTGGAACAACTCGATGTGATCCCTGTCGACAGCTTGGCCGAAGCGGTATCTTTTTTTGCAGGATCGATGGAAATCGATCCAACGCCATCCCGGATGTTAGATTTGTTTGAAGAGTATTCTCAATACGAAGAGAACTTTTCTGATGTGCGCGGGCAGGAGGTGGCCAAGCGGGCGGTCGTGATCGCTGCCGCCGGATCTCACAATTTGTTGATGTTAGGCCCTCCGGGGTCGGGCAAGACGATGTTGGCCAAACGCATCCCCAGTATCATGCCCATGTTATCTCCCCATGAATCCATTGAGACGACGCAAATCTACAGTGCATTAGGGCGATTAACCGCGGGGCAACCGCTATTGGCAAAGCGACCCTTTCGCTCACCCCACCATACGATCAGCGACGCGGGCTTGGTGGGTGGTGGGAGCACACCGGTTCCTGGAGAGATTTCAATGGCTCATCACGGCGTCTTGTTTCTGGATGAGTTGCCCGAATTCAACCGACGCACGTTAGAGGTTATGCGACAACCGTTGGAGGACCGTATCGTTACGATCTCTCGCGCCCTCGCATCCACCACCTTTCCGGCGAACTTTATGTTGGTCGCAGCGCTGAACCCGTGTCCGTGTGGCTTTCGTACCGATCCACGCCGTACCTGCCATTGCACGCCGCCCCAAATAGAAAGGTACATGGGCAAGATTTCCGGACCGCTACTGGACCGCATTGATATCCACATTGAAGTGCCGGCCACGGAATACAAGGAACTGGCCTCTCGGCTTCCGGGCACTTCGTCGTGCCAAATGCGAGAGCAAGTCATCGTGGCTCGCAAGGCTCAAGCGGAACGCTTCGTCGCCGAACAGGTAATCTGCAACGCTAATCTTTCCAGTCGGCAACTCCGAGAATACTGTGTGTTGAATCGGGAGTGTCAGTCGATCATGAAGGCGGGTGTCAACGATATGGGATTGTCTGCTCGGGCACACGACAAAATTCTCCGCGTCGCCCGCACCATTGCCGATCTGGACGCCAGCGATGAAATACAGACGCACCATCTGATGGAAGCCGTGAATTACCGAATCCTTGATCGTAACCTTTGGAATTAGCGGGCGGCTTTGATAGTCAGTTTGCCAGATTTCGGATACATCAAGCAATTACATTTTGATCCTCACGTGGCAATCCATGATCTCTCACGAGAAATTTTGTCATTGAATCACACAGAACAAAATCGAAGAGGTCATTTCCTCGGTTTCCCACTCCTTAGACACCCGAGCAATTCGCTGGATACCAATCCGCACAGCGAGTTAAGTCTCAGGGGTTTCTGATGAACTAGGTTGAGGAGCAGTTTTTGGGATTCTAAGTAAAGCCATTGCCGATAGGAAAATGATTCCAAACCCTATCCAAGCTGATTTCGTGGGGTGCTGCTGCCAAATAAGTTAATCGAGGAATGCCATGACCGCTACCGCCAATTAAGCCATGATCGTAAAGGCGGCCCCTAGCAAAAGAATACTACCTGATTACTCAGAAGTTTCATGGCTTGGCCAAACGATGATCGTGGGGAGGTGGTGGTTCGTTTCGGCATACCGGCTTGAATGCTCAGTATCGTCGCGGCTCAAACAATGCTTTAATGAGACGCCAAGGAAACCAAAAGGGGGAAGTCATTGCCGTCCAAACCGTTTTAGCCAAGTTTTTGATCTCCCTCTGGGCACTCAGCGACCACCTCAGTTTTTTAACTTCTTGCAAGTATCGGTCATCGTCGGTTACGGAATTCTTTTTTCTGACGTTTGAGCGGTTTTCCAAAACGGTTTTGCTAAAGAGTTTCCTAACGAATTGAAGGGGGGCGAGAACAAGCACGTGAAACAAAAGTCGAAAGGGTTCGAAAGCCTGTTTGACTCCGTGACCAATGTTCTGCGAGGCATTTTTTAATGCAAACCTGAGCGAGAAGTTAAGTCGTTCGATGCGATCAGAATTTTGATTGCTCATTTCCCTGCGCTCCTTGTTTAAAGATTGCATCGCAAGATGCAGTTCGAGTGGGAAGGGGGAACCCGATTGATGACGAATACACCACTCTTAAACTATGACCACGTGCGCAGCTATTGGCAAGTTCCTGTCAATTTCAATTGGCTTGTGTGTTTTATCAAACAGTAAATCGCGATTTCTGGTTGGAACGAGGGAAAATCGTGGTCTTTGGTTGGCGAAGATCTGATTCACTACCCACGCTCACAAGCAATCGCGAATTTATTTCTTTTCGTAAAAGGTGAACGGCAATCAATGATAGAGATTGAGGATTTCAATGACGTTTGCTTTGACTTCTTTGCTTCGATTTTTCACTATCGGTGAGCAACGGTTTAACGCCAAATCCAAAACGACTGGCCGAACCATAGGATTTAGGATTTTGGTTGTTCAGTTTAGTCCGCCTCGACACAAGCCATCTAACGATTGCATCGCTAACTGCTTTATCAATCATGCACGTTCAACCAGCAGGTTTCCGGCAACAAGGTAGTCCATGTCAAATTCTAAAAACTGGCAAAAGGGCAGCCAAAAACCGGACTGAGCACAATAATAAGAAATGAAAAAGAAAGACCCGCTCTTCTTCATTTGGTTGACAAAAGATGAAATTCGGCAAAGAGAGTTTTGGCATCTGGGAAAAACGCAGTGGCGTCAAACTGACTCCGGTTTGCAAAAAATTTCGATCGCTGCCGGGTGAACTTGCAACTCGTACGGTGTCTGGCCAGTTAATTCACCATCGATATTTAAGGTGTCATTTCCGGGGGCATCGAGGGTCATGTGAGATGCTGTGTAATATTCCACAAGGGGGCTCTTAATATGACTCCCATCGTAAATCTGTCGCAGCAAGCTAAGTAACTGAAATCGACTTGCGCCGTGTCGAACCACGAGCACATCGATCATCCCGTCGTTCAGTTCTGCTTTGGGGGCAATGGTCATGTTGCTGGAATGGCGAGTGTTGCAAGCAATAATCATCGTGAATTGGCCTGTAATTACCTTCTGGTCCAAGGTGAGTTTCGCCTGCCGCGGCTGCGTGCCTTTAAGGACCTTTAACAGGCTCACGATGGTATATCGGGAGGGGCCTAGCCAACGCCACTTTTCTGCCTGAATCCCGATGTCGGTGGGCAAGCCCCAGCCGACAATATTGAATGTGTATTTGACCGATCCCCCCAGATTTAATTTTGCCACATCCATTTTTTGACTGTGAGTTAAGGTCAGGGTTTGTATGGCAACGGTGGGGTCCGTAAGACCCAAGTCGACTGCCAAAGAGTTTCCTGAACCCCCGGGAATTAGGCCCAGCGGTAATTTTTGATTGTCCTGCCGTGTGAGCATCCCATTGAGCACTTCGTGCAAAGTGCCATCCCCTCCAACCACAATGATGCCAACATAGGTTTCAAAAGGGAGTTGCTGGGCGAGCTCAAACGCATGAGCTTTATAGGCAGTTTCTTTGACCGTGATATCAAAATTCATTGCCTCAAGTAGTGGGAGTGCCTTTTCGACCAACGCTCGGCTTTTTTTGCGGCCGCTCTGAGGGTTAAAAATAAGATAAAACCGTTTCACTTCTAAAAGCTTTCGAAAATCCGGTCACCTGCGAACCGGGGTTGGTTTCGTTGAACGGGATAGGTCGCAAGAATTCCGGGAAAGAATGCGGTGTTCCCTTGTTTCGCCAAATCAAATTATAAATGGCTTACAGGCAGCGACTACCCAACGCGGGTATCTAAACGGTAATTGTGGGAGGCCAAGAAGGTCGTCGACAATCCGGTGGTCCGAGCACCACGAGGCGGATGTTCTCACCTAAACTTTATTCTGGTGCTCGGCCCAGTGCTAAGTTTTTAGCTCGTCAAGTGGAAGGGGCCAGCTCTCGAAAAATTGACTAGCCGGTGCTGGGTTGAAGGAACAGATGAACCGAGGAAAGTTTTATCTCCTCATAACGCATCAACTCCACTGGTCACTAGGGAGTTGGTGTCTTAGCGTTGACTGGCAGAAAATTCACTTGTCAAACTCGATTGGCGGACTCTGAACCCTTGGTAACTTTGTTCGGTTTGGGGAGTCGGTTCCGTTGACTGGAGAGGGTTCGGTTGCGTATCGAAATAAGAATTGGTCGGTGCCGCGGGTCCAAACGTGTTAGCCGGGGGAGCGGGTTGCGTGGCCGTTGAGCGTTGTTGACCCGTGTTGTTGGTAGGTGCGTTGAGCATCTGGACGGTTTTCCGCAATTCATCGGCAGAGGGAAGTACTCGATTTTGGTAATGCATTCTTCGTACCGTATTCCCGTAGAAATGGAATGGCCGGTAGGGACGCTTCAGAATGTGCGTATTACGGCTGTCAGTACGGACGTTGCCGCGCTTGATTACCCCAGAAGTCCAGCCCGGTTCTTGGGCTTGAGTGTCCACGATCATTAAACCCATTAATGCAACCGCAATAATGGCAATCTTCTTGCTGCCACGCATAGTGTATTTTAGATTGGCGGAGGGGGGTGAAGAAGCGGTTGCGGGTCAAGAACCGTTTATAATTAACGTTTATCGACCCATGTCGATTATCAATTGCGTTCTCTTTCGTCCACCGGCAAAATCCGCATAGCAGGTATCACCGAAGCGCTTTCAGTGAGCAATACCGGCGCTGGCCGTAGCGACTTGCGCGTTATGCCGGTTGCAGAGAATGGAATTCGCTTCAAGCGTTGACCGTGAGCCCCCTCAGGCTCGATCGGTATTCAGTATGCCTAATCGCCGCGTTTGATTTCAGTCAATGCTTCCCGCGCTGGCGCGTAGCCTTGTTCTGCGGCCTCGACGTACCATTTTTGAGCACGTGCGAGATCAACCTCGTCAATCAAACCGTGATGAAATGAAACACCCACCCAATACTGTGCTTCGGCGTGCCCTTGGTCGGCCGCTTGCTTGTAATAATTAAATGCGGCATCGAAGTCTTGTGGTACGCTGATACCGTAGGCATAAGCGATACCTAATGCATGTTGCGAAGCAATATGTCCTTGCTCGGCGGCTTTCTCATACCACAGCATGGCGGCCTTGAAATCCTGCTCAATGCCACAGCCTGTTTCTAGGCATTTGCCAAGTCGGAATTGGGCGTCCAGGTCGCCAGCGTTAGCCTTCTCTTGGTACTCGCTGGCTGAGCCCGCTTCCACTTCGATTTCCAGTGGCTTTCTCTCACCCATTTTGAAGGCCGTTATGGCGTGCGGTTTACGTTCATACATTTCAACCAAAGTATCAAATCTCACGAGGTCGAGAGCCAATCGATTATCCGCAGTCGCGCCACAAATCTTTAGTTGCCGATTGTCGGCCACGCATTTCTTATGCAGCATGATCAGTTGACCAATCACATCCGAAGTAATGAAATCGATCCCCTGCAAATCCAATAGGACCTGTTGGCAATTGGAGTCCTGAATGAGCTGAAACAAAGTGTTGGCGAGCGCAGAAGTGCTGTCTTGCTCTTTGGATGACTTCGATCTGATATCAAGAACCAGAATTCCTCCGATGATTCGTTTGGAGATTTCGTAGTTTCGGTTAGCCATGAAGTGGGCTCGGAAAGAAATAAGGTATGCAGCTGTATGTGTAATGAATCCGTGTCTTCCTAATTGTCGGACAGGGGAGAACTGGACGCAAGCGGAGATCGAAAACGAATCTAGAAATAGTTCGATTATCGGTAAGCAAACGCGGGCTTAACCGCTGGGCCGCTAAATTTTGAGCAGGTTTTTTGAATCCATCTCGCCCAAAGGCCGCTAAGTGCTACGGCTAGGTGTTCGACTGGTTTTTGATCGGGGACGTTTGCTATGGCTTGTCACGCATCTATTCAATCCTTTTTCCACGTTGGGTAGGTGCAGCAATATAGTTGGTCGATCCGAAGAGCCGCTCCCAAGCCGTTCCTTAAATTGGCCTCAGCCACCGCAGTCTTTGTCTGTGCCAAAAAGGCGGTGCTCTAAAGAATGCGGTACTGTTAGAGTAGGCAGAACCCGTCAGCAATCCCCCACTTGAGTGAACGAATTAATGCGATAAATCGCTCCAAATACCATGCAAGTTGGCGAATACCAGACATAAGGGCGTTTCCCCGGTTAAAGAAGTGGACCTGCGCGGGAATCGGCAGTGGTGAGAAAGGGGCTGGCTGGCTGGTTTTGTAGCAATCGATCTAGTGCTTTATGACAGAAGTAGCTAGTTCTTGACCGCTGCCGCCTAAGTCATTGGATCAGACTTAATCTCGCTCACGAGCAAGGCGGCATCTCTTTTCTCTTTTTAAGAAACGGCACGTTGAATCCGCGACTTACCATTTTGATTGCCTCGTGTTTAGGGTGGCTTTGTATTTGCCCCCAAATTGGGTTTGGCCAAACAGACGCCGTTCCAACGGAATCCAGCGGAATGCAGGCTGGGCTCACCAAGCTGAAAGAAAACGCACCATTTGAATTGCGCTCTGCGTGGCTCGCAGGTACGGAAACGGCGATGTCCGAGACGAATGCCAGTGCAACATTACCCCTGCTTGGGCCCTTTGGATATCCACCGCCGTTAATCAAAGTTGGGTTCAATTTTACAGATCTGGCTTCGCCAGAATCATTCGATTTGCCCACCAGTCTCTACGAATATTCCATTGGATTAGTTTACATCCGTCAGTGGAATGATCGCTGGACCGTGATTTCTATGCTCGGTGCAGGAATGGCAACCGATAATGAAAATCGCTCCAGCGAAGCCTGGCGGTTTCGAGGAGGTATTCTTGGCGTTTACAAGCGAAGTGAAAGCTGGCAGTGGACTTTGGGAGCCGTCGCCACGGGTCGCGAGGATTTGCCGATCGTCCCTGCAGTCGGAGCCATCTGGAATGTCAATGAACGCACTCGTGTTGATTTGACGTTCCCTCGGCCACGCTATTACCGATTAGTCTTCGAACAAGGAGCGATCCAGCATTGGGCGTACCTGGGAGCCAGTATCAACGGATCGACTTGGGCTTACGAACGATCTGGAGAGGTGGATGACCTGCTGACCTACCGAGATTGGAGGTTTGCGCTGGGCTGGGAATCTCATCTGGCAGATAACCCAGCGCTCTCGTTTACGCGACGAAAAAAATTGTCGGGAGAAATCGGACTAGCATTCGCGCGGGAATTTGAATTCGAAAACGAATCGCGGACAGAAGTGCTCGATAACTCACTCTTTCTTTCAATAATGGCCAAGTTTTGACTTGGTGGCGGCAGCTCGAAAATCGGAATGCGCTGGGGCCTATCGGCCAAATTCATATCCGATGTCGGTGAGGTGTTTTCTCTGGCACACCAAATTTCGTTAGTAATGCTTTGCTAAATCAGTAGGCTGTGTACCCAGCTGGTAGCGCAGAAAGAGTATCCAATTGCGAATGGTTGTGCGGACGACTCCCCGTTTTTCCCAATGGCGTCCGGGGATGCTAACAGGACCGGGTAACAGCACGGGTGGCTTCCTCTTCCGCAAAATCTCCGAGATCAAGACATCTTCCATGAGGGGGACCTCGGCGAAGCCGCCCACATCCTCGTACAAGTTACGATGGATCCACAGCGCTTGATCTCCATAGACATAGCCACGTTTTGATGCACGCCAAGCGTTTCCCGATTCCAGCCACCGGTAGCGGCGGCCTGCAAGGCGAATTTGTTGACGGAAGCACCCCCACTGAGCCATCGGGTCTAATTGAGGTAAGCATGCATTGATTTGGTTGAGGCATGCGGGGCCCAACTGAGTATCCGCATGGACGAAGACTAAGATGTCACCTTTGGCTGCTGCAGCTCCAGCGTTAAGTTGTCGCCCCCGACCTGGTTCTGTATCAATCACACGGCATCCTAAGCCTTCCGCGATTGATACGGTCGCGTCGCTGCTGCCACCGTCGCAGACAATGATCTCATTCGCCCCCGCCGCTTGACAGGATGAAATGGTCGATTCAATCAGGACGCACTCGTTGAGGGTCGGAATGACGATTGAAAATTTCATGACACGACTTCGCCAAAAAGCGTTAAGAGCCGGTTAACTGCTGGAGGACGCAGCGAGAGCTTATCGCCAAAAGAACATCCGCAATCGATTCCTTAACGGCCTTCCAATTCTAGCAGATGAAATCTGTGGCCATCGCGACTTTACATTGGTGTTGCGAGATTCGCAAAAGAATCGTCAGGCACGTTTGCCAATGTGGCGTCTACCGGTGATACGAAAAAAGGCGATACCTGAGTTGGTACCGCCTTTTTCGAAAAGCTTGCAAGTTTTTTATTGTTCTACGGCTAACCGGGTCGCTTCGGCGGTGCGGATTTGACCGGAACCACGTAAGAAGGCCTCGACCGATTCAGCACTTTTGTATCCCATGAGCGTCCGCATTTTCCATTCACCGCCCTGTTTTTCGTAGACTAACAGCTGTGGGATGGAGCCATTGCCGATTAGTTTCCGGGCGTTGTTGCGATCGCGATCAAAGTCCACGGTGGCAAAGTTGTAGTTGCGGAATTTGTCGTTATTGATCAATGCGGGAATCGTTGATTTTTTCATTCTTTGACACGGCGGACACCAATCCGCTGTGACAAGTACCAGGAGCGGCTTTTCCCCTTCCATGGAGCGTTTGAAAGCGGTTTTATAATCAGTCGGTTCGCTTTGATTGGTAAGGGCGGCAAGCACGAGCATCACTGGTACGAAATTCATAACTAACTCCTGCCGATAACGAAATCATTTCGGTTCGGCATTAATTCGACACGTTGGATACCTGGCCGGGTGCGATTTGGGTATTCCTGTTGGCTGACTGGCACGCACTGGCTTTGCAAACGGTTTCCAAGATTTATTCCCGTCGACCACTGTATTTATCGGCCTTTGCGAAGTTGTGGTCCTAGGTTTTGCTATCAATACACCTTGTAGTGATTTACGGGTGTGCCCTATGGCAAGGCTTACGGCCTTTGTCGGTATCTCCGCTTACCGCCGCCGCATAACATGCGCGTTGCCATTTTGGCATCAGTTGGGTCCCCTATTTTGCCGTGTTTCAGGAAATCAAAGATTCGTGAATTTCTGAACTTGCCAACGGATAGGGTACGCCCGCATAATCAACCCGCTATGAAATTAAAAGTTGGACTTATCGGCCTCGGCGACCAATGGGAAACGCGGCATCGACCCGCCTTATTAGCGCTATCGGACCGTTTTGAGGTCAAGGCAATATGCTGCGAAATCGCCAAGAAAGGCGAACGCGTAGCCTCGGAATTTGGGGCGGTGGCCTTGGATGGCTTTCGCGCCATGATTAATCGCGACGATATCGAAGCGGTTTTAGCTCTAGCCCCTGACTGGGTGGGACCATTGCCAATCCTTGCGGCTTGCGAAGCAGGTAAGGCCGTTTACAGTTCGGTTGCTCTCGACATTGCTCCTGAACAGGTCGGACGCATCCGCGGGCGTGTGCAAGAGTCGGGTGTGGCTTTTATGGCGGAGTTACCCCGTCGGTATGCTGCCGCGACCTTGCGTATGAAGGAACTGATCGCCACACGTTTGGGTCAGCCAACTCAGATGTTCTGTCATGAGCGGATGACGACTGAACAGCAGACTTCGCATTTGCGGCGGGGAGAGTATTGTCCGCTGACATGGCGAAGCCTTATGGAGCTGGCGGATTGGTGTTGTTACCTCATTGGGCGTGAGCCGAGTTCCGTTGTCAGCACGCTCCACCATCCCACGGTCCATGGTCAAAAATCGTATTATCAATCGGTTAACCTCCAGTACGACGCTACCCCAAAATTTGATTTATCAGCTAATGCACAAATGAGTGTGGGCTACTACATTCCCGAACGCTGGAATGAGGCTCTTTCTTTTCGCCGTCCAGCTTCTATTCAAATCTGTTGCGAAAATGGTGTCGCATTCATCGATCTCCCCAGCACATTGGTTTGGTTTGACGATGCTGGGCAACATGCCGAATCCTTGGAAGCGGATCGGCCGGTAGGCGAGCAAATGTTGCTGCATTTTCACCGTTCTGTCACGAGCTTGGTGCGCAACTACACGGACCTCGCAGACGCCTACCGAGCTCTGAAAATCGTGACCGGCGCTAACGATAGCGCCAGCGGCGGTCGCCGAGTGAGCCTGGACTTCGATTAAGGGCGCTGGATTTCGGGGATCGGAAATCGAGAGTTGCGGACGGTCGCAAATCGAGCCCTTTCGCTTAACATGCTCAACGCAGTGATTTCAAACTACTGTTTGATGCGAATGTTGCGAAATCGAATGTCGTTTGGCTGACCGTGATCCTGCAGCCCAATAAAGCCATGGCGAGGGCGATCTTTCGCGGCTGTCTGATCGAGTTTTAGGTTGATGATCGGTTCCCCGTTGAGGATGACCTGAACATGGTTTCCTTGGCAAGCCAGGATCATATGGTTCCACTCGTGAGGTGGGCGGGACATGTTTTTGGAGGCGCCCTGAGTACGTATCATCCCCCCGTGATCGTGATGGCCCATAGCTCCCTGTTTTCCCGAAGAGTCGAGTATCTGAATTTCACTTCCTTGCTCAACAGGATTGGCACAATCTGAAACGCGAAAAAACACACCGCTGTTACCACCGGCAGGATAGGCATATTCGAGGTCAAGCACGAAATCACCATACTGTTTCTCGGACCACAGATAGGCGTCGTAACGCTGCCAACCATTTTCTCCGACCCGTGGTTGGATTAACAAAGAGCCATCCTCTTGAGGCAGCCAATTGCCATTTGTTTTCCAGCCGGTCAAATCTTTCCCATTAAACAGAGATGTGAATCCGGTCAAATCACGAACGCGGATATTTCGCCAGCGAACTTCAAAAGGGCCCTGCCCGGCACCAATCCCGTGGACTTGTAATCCAATAAAACCCTCGGGATGCGATTGGAATTTCTCTTCATCGACTAAATCGGAAACGAGACTTCCGTTGAGCCAGGTTCTGATCCGATTACCGATTGCTAATACTCGGTAACTGTTCCAGTCTTCCCGAATGAAGTGTGGGTGGGGTGTACGTTCCGCATCGGGTGTCATCCAGCCGCCTGCGGCTTCACCATACAGATACCCAGAGGTCGAGCCATTTTCATTTCCCGCTTCGATTTCTACTTGGGGCCCGTTCACCCGCCCTTCCGGCTTACCATCTTTGGATTGCGAGCGAATTTGGACTCCGGAATTCAAAGGTGAGTCTACTTTAACTTCGAACAGCAATTCGAAATCACCAAAGATCTGTTCGGTGCAGAGAAACGAATTGGGGCTCCGATCGTTGGTCTTACCAACAATGCATGCGTCATCGACTCGATAGGTAGCCGTGCCATTGCGTTGCGCCCATCCGGCCAATGTTTGGCCATCAAAAAGCGACTGAAAACCAGCATCCTGAGCCATGACGGAGGCAGACAACAAGAGTGAAGCCATTACTAGAAATGCGATGCGATTTTTCATGTGGAGTTCCGTTGCTGTCTCTGTTGAAGAAGTTGTAATACCAAAAACCGAAACTTGAGGGCTATCACGTTGGCTATGCAAATAAACTCTTCATTGATCGCCAAGTAAATTGATGAGGAGTTGGGTTGTACGATAAGATCGCCATCCGTTTCTCTGAACAGGTTCATTATCCACCGGGCATCAAAAATGTTGCATAGATAAAGCCAATCGTCATCAGCGTAAAAAATATCAGCCCCAACAAACTGAGCATCATCAGGAATATGCCCGGTCGATCACTCTTTGGCACATTACTCCCGTTCATGACCTTAAGGTTAATAAATGCAAGAATTGGCGAAGTAACAAAAGAAATGATGGCCGCAAATCCCAACAGCGTTAAAAGTTGGTTGGCAAAGTAAAATACAACCACCGCTGCGATTGCGATCGAGACGATAATCAATGCCATGCGAATCCGATCAAATTGTTTGGATGACAGGTCACCAAGCAATGCACAGCACGCCGCCAGTGAGCGAGGATAGCCGTCGATACAAGTCAGGGTCGTACTGAACATGGTGACAAACGCAGCCGTCAAGATTAGGTAACGTGACCACTCCCCAATACTCTCGGTATACAGGTTCACAAGTTGCTTTGAGCATTCAGTTCCACTCGCTGAAAAGACTTCTCCCGTTCCGTGCATGACGAGTGCACCGAGCGCGAGAAAGCAAATTGCCATCACGACAGCCGAGATATAGCCAATGTGAAAATCGATGGAAGTCTCTTTGCCAGTGGCCATGTGCCCCGTTTGTTCTTCGCGGCTGAACATCCATAACGAAGACCAAGCCGAGAGGTCGATGGGAGCCGGCATCCAACCCAAAAGCATCACCAGGAAAGAAAATGATGCCCAGTTCCAAGGCGTCGGCGAAACGAAGTCAGGCTGAGGTGTAGGGCGATTAAAAATTGCAAAAAATACTGCGACAAAGGTACTCAGGGCTAGAACAACAATAATGATCTTGGCCATGGCGTCCAGCAGGCGATAATGCCCAAATAACAGTAACGCACCGCAAACGATCATGATGCCCAAGCCGAGTTGGGCGATGCCGAATGACTGCAGACCATAAGCGGATAACAAGGCTCCGCTTAACATTGCCACGCCTGCGATGTTGATAATGCCGGTTAACACATTGACTGCCAAGAAAGTCCACACATATCCAGTGCCTTGCCGGTGATAGCCAGCCAGCAGGCTCTCGCCAGTGGCAGCGGTATATTTTTGGCCATAAAGAAAGAACGGGTATTTGAAGAGGTTAGCCAGGAGAATCAGCCCTACTAGGCTCCACCCGTATTCGGCGCCGGCTCGTGTTGACCAAACTAGGTGGGAACCGCCAATAGCAGCACATGCTACGAGGATTCCGGGCCCCAGTGCCTTCCAAAGATTGCTGCGTCCGTTATCGACCATCAGTTGGTAATCACCTGTAAAACCGCCTCGTGTGTTTTGAACAGGTGAGCGTGTGGGTGCGGGAAGGAGGCGGGAATAACTTTCCATGGCACGCTGGCCTTATGACAAGATAACCGTTGCTGGATTCCTTAGGCAAGTATGACTCATGCTGGCAAACGCCACGATCTTGCCATTGGGTCGGCAAGCGATTTGATTTTTCGCCGCTTGCCACGTTTCCAAAGACAAATGGGCCTGAGCGGATGCTGCCTTGTTTTCATTGGTGTTTACCAATTTTTTTGGTTTCAGTACGTTTCTTACACAGGGAAAGTCATAGAGGCAAAATTTAATTCGGGAAAGTGTGGCTCATGGGAACGGCAAAAGCAGGAGAGGATTTTTCTTCGACCGAAGTGCCTGAAGTGACGGCCGAAACACTTTCGGATATTGCGAAACACCTTCGCCAAATCAACTTTTATTTTCTATTGGCCTGTGCCGCGCTTTTGATTGCGGTTTTTTTGCCTCGCGATACGACGCTCGATAAAGCGACCGTTCAGTTAGAGGAGGTGATTCGATTCCAAAGTGAGGTAGGAGACCAACCACTTTGGAAGATCGCTGGAATCGCACCGCCGGAATGGGTGGGGGCACGTGAGCCAACGGTTGCCATTTTGTTTAGGCGGCCCAGTGACTTGGACGGAAAGCTGAACGTCTGCTTTGTCTTTGAAAATGAAATTTTGCCGGGTGCCTGGCAAGTGCTCGAAAGGGATGATTTCCGGCAGGTGACGACCCACGAGGAATTTACGGAATTGTGGGAGACGCTGGCCGCAGACGATGCTTTTTTGCGGATTCGTAAATACTCGTCTGCTGGCTACTACAGCGCTGGCAACGAAGCCGGCATGGATCTTTCGTCGGAAATCCCGGTTCAGATCGTTGCCTTACCCGAGGATGTAAAGCAAATTTATACGGAGGCTTTTTCTGCGGCAGGTAGTGAGAAATACATTCCCACTTTTGCTAGGTGGGTTGATTCTGAAACCACCATTGCCGGCACCCAATATTCGCAAGGGATTCAGCTTGCCAGATCGACGAAAATGCTTGGTGGCGAAGCTGCGATCATTTTACCGGTGGCCGTAGAACCGGCGCGGCTGCCAATTTTGAATCGACTGTTAGCGCACGCGGAAACCGAGTTCCAGTACTTAGCCGCAAATCATTATGGTTTAGTTCACCGGGAACTTTTTGATTGGACCTTGGGCGGCGAACTCGATCAGTTGAATTTGTATGCTCTGCAATCCAGTCTCAACGAATTTCGGATTGCCCAAGGTGAAAAATTCAATGTGTTTGGATTTGGAATCCCTTACGAGTTTTTATTCCAATACGGCTTACTCATCCTCGTGGTCATGGCAGTATTCTTTTGGGGGCACCTAAGAAGTTTTCGTATTTTGGCAGCAGGTAAAAGGAATCATTTGTGGGCTGCTTGGTTGCCACTCTATCCCAATCGCTTAAGTCGCTTTTTGACCTTGGTATCTGGCGTTCTCTTCCCCATTTCGGTCATGGTGCAGTTGCTGTGGGCTGCCGAATTTAGCACGTTGTCGCTGCTGACCGCTGTGGCAGGGATGGGCGTGGCCTGCATGATCTGTGCCGAGTTTTACCGCTATTGGAGAGCCTCGCCGCAGGTAGAGGAGTCTACCGAGCTTACGACGTATAACGCGGCAGCTTAGGAAGGCATGAGAAATCCGCCAGCCCATGCATTAGATTGCAAAGGGACAACAATAAAAAAGAGAGTGGGCGATGAGGGACTCGAACCCCCGACATCTTCGGTGTAAACGA
>CAJQPP010000141.1 GCA_905480235.1 uncultured Pirellulaceae bacterium | reverse complement strand
CGAAACACCAACCAAGAAGATCGACTTCAACCACAAACACAAAAAGCAGTCGGGTGGTTCGGGACAGTACGGCCACATCGTCGGCTCCATGGGTCCGATCGAAGAACGCGAAGAAGGCCAAGAAGACCTAGATTTCATCTTCAAAGATTCGATCGTCAGCGGACGTATCCCCAAACAGTACATTCCAGCTGTCGAAAAGGGTTTCCGCACCTGTGTGCCGAAGGGCGTTCTCGCTGAATACCCAGTGGTTAATTTCCATGTGCACCTGAAGGACGGTTCCTACCATGATGTTGATAGTAGCGAGATGGCCTTCCAAACGGCCGCACGTGGTTGCTTTAGGGAATTCATGAAGAAGACGGGTCCAGTACTATTGGAACCGGTTATGCGAGTAGAGATCGAGTCACCCGAAACGTTCCAAGGCGGCATTGTCGGTGATGTCACCTCTCGTCGCGGAATGATCGAATCCACGGACGTTCAGTCAGACGGAACCTCCGTTGTGATTTGTGAAGTACCCCTTAGCGAGACGTTTGGTTACGCGACGGATCTGCGAAGTTTGACCGCGGGTCAGGGCACTTTCACGATGGAGCTATCGGGATACCGTAAAGTTCCAGCGAGCATCCAAATCGACATTATTGAAGAACGAAGAAAGCAAAAAGAAGGCCTTCTGGTCGGCAGTAAATAAGCGGATCGATCGCCGAGCTTCTAACGACGCTTGCAAGTTAAACAAGAAACGCGGCTCATCCGAGCCGCGTTTTTTTATGGCCACGACTCGTCGACCAGGCCACAACAGCCGCTCGATTCGAGAACTGTCTAGCGAGCATTTGCATATACTTGGCCACCGGCGAAATCCATCTCAACGGCGTAAACCGCCGAACGCCCTGTGACGAACAGTGTCTGATTACCGTCTCCACCAAACGTTACATTTGTGGGGGCTGTTGCGAAATTGATGCGTCCTAGCAGGTCGCCTTGCGGGCTGAAAACATGAACCGCCTTACCATGGGTCAGGTAAAGATTACCGTGCTGGTCGATGGTCATCCCATCACTGCCAATCCCCGCGAACTCTCGCTTGTTAGAGAGTTTTCCCGGTCCCCCTACGTCATAGGCAAAAACCCGATTGGCCCCGGTATCAGCAACATAAAGAGTCTTCCCATCATTGGATAGCTGCACCCCGTTGGGTCGTTCCAAATCGTCGATCACACGGGTAACTTTACGAGCTCGATTCACGTAATAGACGCCTTCGATCTCCATCTCCATATCATCCCGATTACCGTACCTGGGATCCGTGAAATAAAAACCGCCGATACCATCCAGAGTAATATCATTGGGGCTGTTTAATTTCTTTCCTTCGAATTGGTCCACTATCGTGCGAACCACTCCATCGACGGATTGAATCGTGACACGTCGAGCGCCGCCTTCGCAAGCAATCAATGCATCGTTCGGCGTCCAGACCAAGCCATTGGCTTTGCCAGAATCTGCTCGGTAAATCTCCGACACTCCGCTGGCGAGGTCCATGACATGGATTCGTGCATTGGGGATATCTGTAAAAAACATTTTCCCATCCGGTCCCCAAGATGGACCTTCCGTAAAACGAAATCCATCTTCCAGCATTTTCACTTCACCGTCCTTAGGTATCTTGAACGCTTGGTCCTCCGATCTTGATGAATCGCCATCGGCAGGTTGAGCGTCTTCACCATCGAGTTCTCTTAACTTGATATTTCTCCAGCGGATCGAAATCGGATCTTTCCGTCCGCCGACTCCGTGGACCTGCAATGCAATAAACCCCGTTGCCGTCAAATCGTCGACTAAATCTGCCGCCGGCACACCGTTGATCCACGTTTTGATGGAGTCACCATTGGCAATAATCCGGTAGTGATTCCACTGGTCTTGCTTGAACGCATATCGCGCCTTGGTGTTATCTTTGAGATCGCATATCCAGCCACGACGACTCTCATCGTATATGCCCGCTGACCATGCTCGATCCGATGGATCGATTTCTACCTGATAACCATGCACCCGACCATTTTTATAATCGGGGAGGCTATTGGACCTAATCTGAACGCCGGAATTCAATTCGGGATGCACCTTAAATTCCAATGACAACTCAAAATTGCTGTACTCGCGATCCGTGCATAAAAAAGAATTGGGAGTATTCGGCACGGTTTTGCCGACAATCATATCGTCCTCGACGGAGTAAATCGCTTTACCTCCGCGTTGTACCCAACCATCTAAATTCTTTCCGTTAAAAAGCGAGACCCAATCCTCCGCTTGCGAATTAGCAAACGGCGTTAAGCATAGACAAGCAGAGAAAATGATCAGGGCAATTTTCATGGCAATTTCCAACACGACCTAGACAAATAAAACTTTTCACCGATTATAGCCAACGAAATGGCCATGGGAATCAGCAGCTGACGGTATGCCTTGAGGCATATTTAGCATTGTCCACAGGACGGGAATGAAGTGCCTCTGTTCGTGAAAGGTCCCACTATCCGTTATGGAAATCGAGTCGGATGCGGGTTTGCAATCCCGAAGGCGGTGCCCCGCCAAGATATTGCCATCATCAGCCAAACAGCAGCCGCAGCACGAGCGCCTGAGATTGTCGAGCTGATACCAAGACCCTGGGGCATGCTGCAGACCGTTGATCAATCCCCGGCGTCGGTGAAGTATTGTTAGATGATGGAATCCAGTAATTTTTGAATCTGCTCATCGCCCGTTTCGATGGCAGCCTCCAACAACCGATCGTTACCACCGCACCACGGCAGTTGAAAATCGACTTTGATATCGGGCTCAACACCTACGCCTTCCAGAACCGTATTGTCGGTGTAAGCTTTCAGAGCTTCGGTCGAAACCACCGGATACATTAGGCCATTGCCCGAGGGCAACTGCATCATCGTCGCGCCAGTCACCGCTCCTGCGGTTGTCTCGCCCACGACGGTGACATGCTCATGCTTTTTGATCAGCAGCGAAAGCATTTCTTTGGCACTGCGGGTCAGGTCATCGGTAATCGCGATAACGGGAATCTCGCTTTGCTTGATCATCATATCGACGGCCAACACCGCGGGAATCAAACCACCCCGACCTCGTAAATCGAGGACCAGCATGCCACAACCTTCGAATTTCTCCTCGATCACATCGTTGGCAAGCACGGGTGTACTCATCGACATCAAATTCCACACCCGGATGTAACCGTATTGGTTTTTGCCGCTGGTAATGACCCGGGCACTCAATTTAATGACGTCTTCGGCTGGTACGGCTTCGCGAGCACGCAACGATACTTGCTGAGCTGCTGCATTCTGGCGACGCCGATAGGTAACGCGGATATTTTCACCCACATTAGCCTGCAGGAAAAACAGGCCTCGGCGGTGCTCCTGACCAGACAAAATCAAACGCCGCGATTTTTCGAGCGGCACATCATTCAGAGCGATAATTTCGTCGCCCAACAAGACATCCGATTCATAGCCTATGGAACCTGGCATGCGATCTGACACGAAATAGTGATTCACGCCATTGATCACATGCCTCTGCAACGTCAAACCCAAGTCACCGGCTGATTCGCCTTGCAACTGACGGAACGAACTGGGGGGCAGAAGCGCCGTGTGCGAGACATTTATCTCATCAATAATTGCATTCAGCCCCTCCGCCGCTTCCCTCGGCGATTGGCTGGCATCCACCACCTCAACCATCCGATCGAACACGGTATCAAGGTAGTCACTGCGGTTTGTCTCTTTTAGATAATCACGGATGATTTGATTGGATTTAAGTTTCTCCACGATGGTAGGAATATCGACCAATTCTTTTCGGTAGGTAGGCAACGCGATGGTCTCCTGCGCCCCCTCCCTCTCGATAACGGCCACGAGTTTGGAATCGGGTTCCGTTTTCCCAAGTAACTCGGAGAGCGTCTTTAATTCGGCCGTGGAAATAGGGGAACCCGCAATCTCGACAAGACGATCATCGATTTGCAGAGGACAAGTATCCGCCACGTGCTCGTGCACTTTTTTGACGAAAACCTCACCGTCTTTTTGTTTGATACGGATCCCCAAAGAAGCACCTCGCCAACGATCTAACTCAGCCTCATTCACGGGAGCTTCTTGGGCCACCAATGAACCGGGAAAAAGGATCACCAACACCAAAACCCAGAAGCCGTTAATTGAGATACATTTCTTCACGATTTTCCTTTTTGTTTTTTGCTTGGGCTTCGGCACAGTAACGATTCAGCGTCACGAACTGCGGATACCTTGCCGCGCGCCCCATGACTCAATCGGGTGCATTCCATAATAAGGTGCCATGGGACCTTGCCCCATTGTCGTCAAAATCATCTGTGAACGCCAATGTTCACCGAATAGCATGGCACGATTTAGGGAATATCTGTCATTTTTGGATGCCGAACTCGATCCAAGTCGCTTGATTTGTTTTCTTTCACAAATTCTAATAAAAGCCATAAGAGCAACCAAAACTACAAGGCAATCGCGATGTCAATATCCACCCCTTTCAATTTAATGCAATGGATCGCCGAGCACGAACACGAGTTCAAAGCGCCGGTGATGAACAAGCAATTCTACAAAGAAGCGAACGATGTAATCGTATTCGTCTCTAAAGGCCCCAACACGCGGAATGATTATCACGTGAATCCCAAGGAGGAGCTTTTCTATCAGCTCAAAGGGGATATTGCAGTTCGCATCCGACCTTTAGATGGAACGCCGCCTCGGGAAGTCATTATCCGCGAAGGTGAAATGTGGCTTTGCCCCAGAGATGTTCCTCATCGCCCTCAACGCCCCGCAGATACGCTCGGTTTGATCGTGGAATTCCCACGTCAGGGACCCGAATATTTACGTTGGTATTGCAACTCGGACGAGCATCTTGTGCATCAGGCAGAATTTAAACTTGAGCATATCGACCGGGACTTACATCGCATCATGGACGCATTTTGGAACGGTCCGGAGGATGTCCGCACCTGCCCGGAATGTAAAACCGTGGTGGAACGGGCCAATGAATTCTCCCTAGACACCGTCTCCTAAGAGATTCTGTCATGGACAAGTCTAGCGAGGGATATTGTGCGTGTAGATTGGCATTATCCCACGGCCGCGAATGAACTTATCAGGGGATTTTGTTGGATACCTTGCTTGCTGGGTTTTTACATAAACCGCAATCCCCACTTTTTGCCACCCAATCCCGACGCCTAACTCTTACAGCGGAGCAGCCCCTTGCGATTCCTTCAGTCCTCGAAAAATTTGGTGCTTTTTGTCGCACTGGCCTCGCTCTTCGGGGCCGATTCGCTGGTCGCTCAATCCAAGTCGGACAATAACATCGCCTGGTTCAAAGCCAAAGATCTGGATGTGGAGGGGGTGGCTTTTAAGGATACGGAAAATGACTTTGATCGGTTGCCTGAACGGGCCAAAGACAAAGTCAGAAAGCCGGTTTGGGATCTCAGTCAATTTACATCCGGCGTGCTGGTTCGTTTCCAAACAGATTCGCCGGTCATTCACGTTAAGTACAATTTGGCGAACTCACGCTTGGCGATGCCGCATGTACCAGCAACTGCGGTCAGCGGCGTGGACCTGTACGCTGAAAATGACGAGGGAGTGATGCAGTGGGCTGCGGTTATCAAACCGGGAAACACAACGATCAATCAAAAATTGCTCGACAGAATCAAACCCAAAGCGGACGGCAGCCAGCGGCGTTTCGATC
>CAJQPP010000140.1 GCA_905480235.1 uncultured Pirellulaceae bacterium | reverse complement strand
CACCATCCAACTGAGCCTGCCAAGCCTGAAGCTCATCCCATTGACCCTGAGCAGCCATGACGGACTGTTGAGGCCAAGTCGTAGGATCGTGAGCCGCAAAGCCACCTACTTGATCAAGGATATTGCGAACTTGTTCCGGAGAGGCATTCCCCAGTTCCTGATAGGTGTAAATACCGGCCGAGTTGAGATGCTCTTCAATCTTGGGGCCAATGCCTTCGATGCGAGTCAAATCGTCTCGTGGGCCGGAGGTGACGCCGGCAACCATCTTGCCGCCATTCAAAACATCCTGCCAAGCTTTCAGTTCATCCCATTGACCGGCAGCCGCCATCGCAGCCTGTTGGGCCCACGTGGTGGGATCCTGCTGTGCATAGATGCCACCCGCTGCCGTCAACACTTCTCGAATCTGATGAGGTTCCGCATTCGCCAGTTTAGGGAACGTATTAATACCGTTGTCGTACAACAGTTGAGTCGTCTTGGGACCGATCCCTTCGATCAAGCTCAAATCATCGGGGCTTGCCGGGACTTCGCTGACGCTGGCTTCGGGTGTGAATCCCATTTCCGGTGGCGTCGGCGAATCGCCGAGAATGCTGGCCAAATCCTGAACGCCTCCACCCATCGCAGCACTTGCGGGTGCCGCGGTTTCGGAAGGAGCAGCCGAATCCAACAACGGGAAGGATTTCTCCAGTGCGGTACTGGCAGAGCCCAAGGCGGGCATCGCTTCCAATTTGAAATGCACTTCCGCTTCCTGGAAGGAACGGAATCCAGTACCGGCAGGGATCAAGTGACCGAGAATCACGTTTTCCTTGAGGCCGACCAAATTATCAATTTTGCCAGCCAAGGCGGCTTCGGTCAGCACCTTGGTCGTTTCCTGGAAACTCGCCGCGGAGATGAAACTTCCACTCTGCACCGAGGCTTTGGTAATTCCCAACAGCTGGGTGCTGCAGGTTGCCGGTTTGCACTTAGTACCCTTGGCAGGTGTGCCCCCGAGTGCTTCGATTTGGGTGTTCGTTTGTTCCCATTGAGCCTTGGCAACAATCTGCCCCTCTTCGAAGTCGCTGTCTCCCTTGTGGGTGATTTTCAGACTACGGGCTAATTCCTCATTGACTTCGCGGAATGAGAACCGGTCACAAATCAGACCTGGCAACAAGGTGGTATCACCGGCCGTCTCGACCTTCACCTTCCGCAACATGCGGGCCACGATGATTTCAATGTGCTTGTCATTGATTTCAACGCGTTGGCTACGGTAAACATTTTGAATTTCGTGAAGCAGGTATTGTTGCACTGCCTCTTCTCCGGAGACACGCAGAATATCATGGGGCACAAGCGGTCCATCGACCAACGATTGCCCGGCTTTCACAAGTTCAGCTGCGTGGACCAGGAATCGTTTTCCGGGTGGTACGAGATGCTCTCGTTCAATTCCGCTTTCGCTACGAACAACGATATTCCGTTTACCACGGCGTTTTTCGCCCATGATCTCGACTTCGCCGTCGATCTCCGCCATGACGGCGGGATCTTTTGGTTTTCGAGCTTCAAAAATCTCGGTAACCCGCGGCAAACCACCGGTAATGTCCGAGACCCCCGTGGCTTCGCGGGGCGTATTGGCGACCGCCGATCCAGACGTGATCTTGGCACCATCTTCGACGGCGATCTCGGCACGTTCTGGCAAGTAATAAACGTCGGACACACTTCCGTCGGGACCTTCGATCACGATTTGAGGATGGAGTTCCCCTTTGTGCTCGATAATCGTTCGTCGCAAGTGACCCGTGGCATCTTTGACTTCCTGCATGGTCTCGCCATCGACAACGTCTTCGAAGCGAACCTTCCCGCTAACTTCCGAAAGGATCGGGATAATGTGCGGGTTCCAGTTACAAAGAACGGCACTGGCCTCGATTTCTTCATCGTCTTGGACCGCCAGAATCGCTCCCATCGGTACCTTGTGAGATTCCAACTCACGACCTTTGGAATCAAGAATGGCGATTTCACCATTTCGCGTCAGTACCACGGTGTCGCCATCTTGGTTGGTCACATAACGCATGCGAGTCAACTTAACGCGACCACCCTTGATACATTTCTTTTCGCTCTCTTCGGTTTGCGTACCCGCAACACCACCGATATGGAATGTCCGCATGGTCAACTGGGTACCGGGTTCGCCGATACTTTGAGCGGCGATAATTCCTACGGCCATGCCCTCTTCGACCAAGGCACCTGTCGACATATCCATGCCGTAACAGTTGCGGCAGGTACCCAAAGCAGCATCGCATGTCATCGGGCTACGCACTTGGATCTTCTCCAAGCCCATTTCTTCAATTTTGCGAGCGATTTCGGGAGTGATCATTTGGTTTTCACGAACAATCACTTCGTCCGTTACCGGATTCACGATGTTCTGTCGACTGACGCGTCCATTGATCACCGTCGCCAATCTCACCTCAACATTTTCACCTCGGTAAATCACACCCTTGGTGACGCTTTGCGAAGTGCCGCAATCTTCCATCGTAACGACGACGTTTTGAGCCACGTCGGCCAGTTTACGAGTCAGGTATCCGGAGTCAGCCGTCTTCAACGCGGTATCCGCCAAACCCTTTCGGGCACCGTGCGTAGAGGAGAAGTACTCCAATACCGATAGGCCTTCGCGGAAGTTCGCCTTAATTGGCGTTTCGATAATTTCACCGGTTGGCTTGGCCATCAGACCACGCATACCCGCCAATTGTCGAATCTGTTCTTTACCACCACGAGCACCGGAATCAGCCATCAGGAACACCGGGTTCACATAACCGTGGCCACCACGATCATCTTTTTCCATGGCGTCCATCATTTCTGCCGTAATTTGCTCACGAGCATCGGTCCAGGTATCCAGTACTTTGTTGTACCGCTCCTGATCCGTGATCACGCCGCGCTCGTAATGTTTACGGAATTTCAATACTTCCTTTTCCGCGACGGAAACAATTTTCTCTTTCGATTCGGGTGTCACCAAATCATCGGTCGCGAACGAAAGTCCACTGCGGGTACTTTCACGGAATCCCAATTGGTTCATATCGTCTAACAACTTAATCGTCTGACGACGTCCCAGTCCCTGGTAACAATCCGAAATCACAGAGGCCAGATTGCCACTCTTCATCGGGTAGTTATAGAAGTCCAGGCCGGAGGGCAGGATCATGTTAAACATGATGCGGCCGTAGGTCGTATCGATGATCTGGCTCGGTCGACGATCCTCTTCGTCGAATCGAACGTAACGATGTTCGGGCAACCGCACTTTGATCCGCGCGTGCAAACCGATGACACCTTGGGAGTACGCCAAATCGGCTTCATCCAACGAGGCAAAGACCATGTCTTCGCCCTTGCGATTTGGCATCATCAGGGTGATGAAGTTACAACCCATCACGGTGTCCTGCGAGGGACTCATGATGGGACGCCCGTTGGAGGGGGCGAAGATGTTGTTGGTGGACATCATCAGGGTGTGCGCTTCTACCTGAGCCTCGATGGAAAGCGGCAGGTGGACGGCCATTTGGTCACCGTCGAAATCAGCGTTAAAGCCTTTGCAGACCAGCGGGTGCAAGTGAATGGCGTTGCCTTCCACCAGGACCGGTTCGAAAGCCTGAATCCCCATGCGGTGCAACGTTGGAGCACGATTCAAGAGGACGGGGTGATTCTGAATCACCTCTTCCAAAATATCCCATACTTCTTCGTCTTTCCGCTCGAGCATCTTTTTCGCGCTCTTGATCGTATCGGCATGACCCTTTTCCTTCAGCTTGCGGATGATGAAGGGTTGGTAAAGTTCCAAAGCTATCTTTTTCGGAAGTCCACATTGATGCAATTTCAACCGAGGGCCGACCACAATCACACTTCGGGCGGAATAATCCACACGCTTACCAAGCAGGTTTTCGCGGAAACGTCCCTGCTTACCCTTGATCATATCGGTCAAGGATTTCAGAGGGCGATTACTACTTCCCAGCACCGGCCGCTTACAGCGGTTGTTGTCAAACAACGCGTCAACGGATTGTTGCAGCATTCGTTTTTCGTTGCGAATGATGACTTCCGGGGCATTCAAATCCACCAATTTACGCAAGCGGTTGTTGCGATTGATAATACGACGATAAAGGTCGTTCAAATCACTCGTGGCAAAGTTACCGGAGTCCAGCAAAACCAGCGGACGCAGATCCGGGGGAATGACGGGAATGACGTCCAATACCATCCACTCGGGTTTATTATCACTGTCCCGAATCGCTTCTACAATTTTCAAGCGATTGGTCAGGTCTTTCGCTTTCTGTTTAGAACCGGTTTCCGCCAGGTCGACGCGAAGTTTTTCCGACAACTGAACCAGGTCCAACTGCATGAGCAACTTACGCACCGCCTCGGCACCCATCCCGGCTTCAAACGATCCATCACCATACTGGGCTCTTGCTGCTCGGTACTCTTCTTCGGTCAGCAATTGTCGCGGTTCCAATTCGGTGTCACCCGGATCAATGACCACGTAATCCTGAAAGTAGATCACCTTTTCCATACTGGTGGTCTTCATGGCCAACAGATTACCCAGTCGGCTGGGCATGGCTTTGAAGAACCAGATGTGCACCACGGGTGCGGCCAATTCAATATGGCCCATGCGTTTACGACGGACGCGGCTGTGCGTAACTTTCACGCCACAGCGGTCGCAAATCATGCCCTTGTATTTCATACCGCGATATTTACCGCAGGCACATTCCCAATCTTTTTCCGGACCAAAAATTCTCTCGCAAAACAGACCATCCTTTTCAGGACGATAGGTACGATAATTGATGGTTTCCGGCTTCTTGACTTCACCCATCGACCAACTGCGGATGTCGTGAGGTCGAGCCAGACTAATTTTTACCGAGGCGTAATCGTTGACGCGTTCGTATGCGGTGTCGGCCAATGCCATGGTTACCAACTCCTGTTAAAAACCGTTGTTTGTTTCGTTCGCTTCAGGGATTCGAATCCACTGTGGCGACCAGCTTCCCGCCGATCGCCACGGTATTGATGGGGCGGACTAACCGCGTCGTTTTTCCAGTTGCATGTTGAGTGCCAAGCCGCGGATCTCATTAGTCAGAACGTCGAAACTGGCAGGGGTGCCGGCCTCCAACGTGTTCTCACCTTTGACCATCGACTCATAAATCTTGGTACGACCTTCCACGTCGTCACTCTTCACCGTTAGCAACTCTTGCAGGATGTAAGCAGCGCCATAAGCTTCCAACGCCCAAACTTCCATTTCACCGAACCGCTGGCCGCCAAAGCGAGCCTTACCACCCAGAGGTTGCTGCGTAATCAGCGAGTAAGGGCCGGTGCTGCGAGCATGGACCTTGTCATCCACGAGGTGATGCAATTTCAGCATGTAGATGTAACCGACTGTCGTTTCCTGATCCATGGATTCGCCAGTACGGCCATCGAACAACTGTGCTTTACCATGACGTGGTAGACCCGCTTCTTCGAGGCAGTCATTGATGGTGTGCTCGGAAGCTCCATCAAAAACAGGGGTAATCGCTCGGAAGCCCAGTTTGGCTCCCGCCCACCCCAGGTGCGTTTCCAGGATTTGCCCCACGTTCATACGGGAGGGAACCCCCAGCGGATTCAACATGATTTGCAAAGGCGTCCCGTCTGCCAAGTAAGGCATGTCTTCCACCGGCATGATCTTGGCGATCACACCTTTGTTTCCGTGACGTCCAGCCATTTTGTCACCCACCGAGATGACTCGTTTGGTGGCAATGTAGACCTTCACCATCTGCAAAACGCCGCTGCGAAGTTCGTCGCCCCGCTTCATGCTGTTCAAGGCTCGATCACGTTGATCGATCGCGTTGATTAACATTGGGCTGAGCTCATCGTAGATGGCCTGCAGCTTGGCAATGCGTTCTTCGCTTCGCATGCCTTCACAAATCATCTGCAGGCGGAACGAATCTGCCTTCTCAGCGATGTACTTGGCGTCGTGGTCACGAACCAAGGGAGTACCATCTTCGTCGGTGAGTGTCTTACCAATCACTCCCTCCATGGCTTCGATCATTTCGGTGAACGCGCGAGCGACCTTGTCGTTGCCGTCTGTCTCGGCGGCTTTGAGGTCGTTCTCGTATACCTTGCGTTCTTCCTCCGAAAGGCTCATACGTCGAGAGAACCGTTGCGTGTCGATAACGATTCCTTCGATACCCGAAGGTACTTCCAGTGAATCATTTTTCACGTCTTCACCGGCTCGGCCAAAGATCGCATGCAGCAGTTTTTCTTCCGGCGTCAATTCCGTCTTCGATTTCGGCGATACCTTGCCAACCAGGATGTCACCCGGTTTCACGTAGGTACCCACCTGCACGATCCCGTTGGGATCCAGGTTTCGCAGGGCTTTTTCCGAAACGTTGGGAATATCTTTCGTAAACTCTTCACGACCGAGTTTGGTTTCGCGAATCTCGACATCAAATTCTTCAATGTGAATCGATGTGTAGGTGTCGTTTTTCACCAACTCTTCGCTGATGATAATCGCATCTTCAAAGTTGTATCCGTCGAACGACATGAAGCCGACCAGGACATTTCTTCCGAGGGCCAGAATGCCGTTTTCGGTGGCGGCACCATCCGCCAGGACCTGTCCCTTGACGACTTTGTCGCCCGGCTTGATCAACGGCTTTTGGTTCAAACAGGTCCGCTCATTCAACCCGACGTACTTTTTAAGTTCGTAGATATCGTTACCGATTTCGATCCGCGTGGAATCAACGTAGTTGACTTTCCCTGCCCGACGGGCCCGGATCACCATACTTGAGTTTTCCGCGATGACCTGTTCCATGCCCGTTCCTACGATCGGTGCTTCGGCCACCAATAACGGAACGGCTTGACGCTGCATGTTAGAGCCCATTAAAGCCCGGTTGGCATCATCGTGCTCGAGGAACGGAATCAGTCCCGCTGACACCCCAACCATTTGGCTCGGTGCAATATCCATGTACTGCACTTCGGTCGGTGGGACCAATTCAAAGTCAGCTCGGTAACGGGCGATGATATTACCACCCAAAGCCTTGGATCCAACGATCTCGTTCCCTTGAACGGGTGTATCCGCAGGTGCCACAAAGGCTCCCGCTTCTTCGTCGGCACGCAGCCAAACGGTTTCGTCGGAGATCTTGCCTTTGGTGACTTTACGATACGGCGTAACCAGAAAACCATAATCATCCACCCCGGCATAAATTGCCAAGCTGGAGATCAGACCAATGTTGGTACCTTCCGGCGTCTCAATCGGGCAGATACGACCGTAGTGGGAAATATGCACATCCCGGACTTCGAAGCCAGCACGTTTTCGGTTCAGTCCTCCAGGACCAAGTGCCGATAGGCGACGCTCGTGAGTCAACTGAGAAAGCGGGTTTGTCTGGTCAACCACCTGAGACAGTTCGCCGCGACCAAAGAAATAATCAATGGCGGCCGAAATGCTTTTGGGGTTGATCAGGCTGCGCGGCGTCATGTCTTCCTGATCCTTCAGGCTCATGCGCTCCTGCACTGTGCGACGCAATTTCAAAAAGCCCTTGCGAAGTTCATCACAGGCCAATTCGTCAATCGTTCGCAACCGACGATTTCCCAAGTGGTCAATATCGTCAATTCGCGCTTCGCCACCGGGCACCGCCAAATCCAACAAATATTTGATCGAGGAAAGAATATCATCGGGCCGCAGGGTCATTTCCTTTTCGGAAACCCCCAAATCCAATTTTCGGTTGATACGAAAACGACCGACCTTGCCTAACCGATAACGATTCTCGTCATAGAATTTCTCGTTGAACAACGTGCGAGCCTTCTCCAACGCGGGAGGATTACCGGGACGCAATCGCTGGTAAATCCGCAGCAAAGCTTCCTCGTGACTGCCCGTGGCATCGTCAGCCAAAGAATTGAAAATCAGCGAGCTCTTGGGAGCAGGCATGATTTCACAGGCCTTCACACCGGCCGTGCAAACTGTCTCCGCATGTTCTTTGGAGATCTTCCGACCGGCCTCGACGATAATCTCACCGGCCCGTTCGGAGGTCGATGGGTAAACAATGTCATCCACTGCGATCTTGCCTTCCAGCTTTCCGGCACTGCGGCGATCAACAATTTTGACTTTCTGTGTTTCGTAGAAAATCCGCATGATGTCGGAATCTTCACTGAACTTAGGAGACATGGCCCGTAACAACGTCATCGCCGAAAACTTACCGCTCTGGTCAATGCGGACCTGCAGCAAATCTTTCTTGGTGACGTTAATTTCGATCCAGCTTCCACGCTCCGGGATCACCCGACAGCTGGGGAATTTTCGATCCGAAGTCGTATCCGATTCCAGAACGAAATCGATACCCGGACTACGGTGCAATTGGCTAACCACCACACGTTCGGCACCATTGATGATGAATTCACCACCGCCAAGCATGATGGGAATGTCACCCAAATACACCTCTTCCTCGATGGGTTGCTCTTTCATCAATCGCAACCAAACTCGGAATGGCTGGCCGTAAGTCAGGCGCAATTGGCGGCATTCGTTAGGTGTGTAACGGGGTTTGCCAAGTTCGTATCTTACGTACTCCAAACGGGTCTGTTTGTCGTACGACTCAATCGGAAAGATCTCCTGCAGGACACCTTCGATGCCCTGAAGTTTACGTTTCTCGATTTCCATATCGGTCTGCAGAAATTGACCGTAACTGGCCGTTTGGATTTCTGTCAGATCGGGGGGGATCGGGTAATCACGACCACTACCAAAGTGACGGACATCCGTTGGTTTCAGTCGGCGTTGAGTTGGGGTTGCCATATGAGCGATTTCTCCGCTATTGAATGGTCAGTCTACGAACCGGGAACGAAACGTAGTGAGCACTTTCCAATGCGATCTGCTGGAAAATGCGGTTGTCACGCCAACCAATGGCGTGCCGCAGGCCGCATGAACGGCCTGGGTGCGATGCAGGAAACAGTTGGAAACGGCCGCAGCCATACGTTCCAAATTGGGCGAGCACCCTGTCGTCTTGCGCGCAGAATCTCCCCGGACAGGGGGCGAAACAACAAAAAGCCGTTTACCGGCCGCGCAGCAATTGGTCAACAAAGCAACTCGAGGCAATTGGGTTTCGTGTTTGAAGTAAACGGCAAAGCCAAAAAACAGGCCGTGCCGTATCGAATCGTCACTGGGGGCAAAACTTAGCCCGTCATACGACATTGCTGCCGCGACGGACTAGCGGTTCGATTCTCGCGAATCTGCCGCATTCTACCCCGTCATTAACTATTTCACTTCAACACTACCGCCAGCGGCCTCAACGTCTGCTTTGACTTTCTCAGCGTCTTCTTTCGAGACAGCTTCTTTGAGAGTCGCAGGGCAGGCTTCGACCATTTTCTTGGATTCCATCAGCGAAGCGCCGGTGATGGCTTTGACAACCTTCACAACATCCAGCTTCTTATCGCCGAATCCGGTCAGCACGACGTCGAATTCTGTTTGCTCTTCTTCTGCTGCGCCAGCATCTCCGCCGGCACCAGCGGCGACCATGACAGCACCACCGGAAGCTGGCTCGATGCCATACTCTTCTTTCAGGTAGTCACTAACTTCTTTGGCTTGTTTCAGATTCAATTCAGCAATCTTGTCACCAAGCTCTTTTGCCTCTGCCGAAAACTCTACGGTTGCGGTTTCGTTCATTTCTGGAACCTTTCTTATAGTGGGAGCCTGCGGGATGCTTATTAAGTAAGCAGGCTCATACTGATCGACTTGATTTTTTGGAAAACGTGATATTGATAATCATCCGGTCATCGGAACCAGGCCGGGCCGACCGAATAAATAGTTAGGGTTAAAAAGGTTAGCCTTCGCCTTCCTTCGATTTCTTTTCGATTTGGCTGGCCAGCATACCGCCGGGGCCAATCAATTGGGACTGCAGCGTGGTCCATGACGAGGTCAACTGACCTGACAGGATACTCAACTGCTCGGTACGACTTGGCCATTTGCTGATTTCCCGAACTTTGTCGGCCGTCAGTTGCTCCCCGTCCATGACACCGCCACGCGCCTCGAAGGCATCGTAATCAGCGCTTTTGTCCAGTTCGACAACTTCCTTAACCAGCGAGACGAAATCTTCACCGCCCCATACAATGGCAGCCGTGCCGCCCAATCCTTCGAAGGCTGGGGCCAAGCCCGTTCCTTCCGTTGCTCGACGAGCCATCGAATTTTTGATGACCATCAAACTGATATCCTTTTCGCGAAGTCGCTTGCGAAGCACGACAGTGCTATTGGCATCCAGCCCAATCACATTAGCGACGACACAGTTCTCGATGCCGGACAAGCGGGAGCCAATCCCCCGACTCAGCAGGCCTTTAACTGTTTTACTCATGGTTTCGATACCTTAACGCGTTAACGATGTTTGTGGGTGCGAGATGAAAAACTCATCAGCTAGGCAGCGATCCGCACGCCGGGACTCATCGTCGCCGCGATAGAAATGCCTTTGATGTAAGTTCCCTTCACGGCCATGGGTTTCATGGAAGTGATGAGATCAATGAAAGCCGAAACGTTTTCTTCCAGCTTGCCGATATCAAAGCTGAGCCGACCGACGATGGCGTGGACATTCCCGCCGCTGTCATTCCGGAACTCCACTTTACCCGCTTTGTACTCTTTCACGGTCCCTGCCACATCGGGCGTCACCGTTCCAGCGCGAGGCGAAGGCATCAAACCACGAGGGCCGAGAACTCGGCCCAACGGGCCGACGACCCCCATCATGTCAGGGGATGCGATGCAGACATCAAAATCCGTCCAGCCACCCTGAATTTTTTTCGCCAAGTCTTCTTGGCCGACTTCGTCAGCTCCTGCCTCTTCGGCAGCCGCTGCCGCATCACCTTTGGCAAACACAACGACACGTTGCGTCTTTCCAATGCCGTGCGGCAAAACAATTGACCCGCGAACAAGTTGGTCCGCCTGCTTGGAATCGATGCCAAGCCGTATATGGATTTCCACGGACTGGTCGAACTTCGTTCCACCAAAATCCTTGATAATCTGAACGGCCTTGGACACCTCCTGA
>CAJQPP010000139.1 GCA_905480235.1 uncultured Pirellulaceae bacterium | reverse complement strand
CAGCCGATTCCTTCCGAGCCCATCATTATCAACAACACGATTACCGGTGCGGATTCTGGGGAAGGTGAAAATGTTCCTCAATTAATCGAGCCAGATCAAATGGGTTTGCAGGCTTACGAAGAAGCTCGGGATCTGTTCTATCAGGGCAATTACAAAGCTGCCTTGGCGAAAGCCAATTTGGCACTCAGTAGTTTATCATCCGATTCCACGCTGCATCAATTTCGGGCTCTTTGTTTATTCGCAACTCAGGAATATCGTAGTGCGGCTGCAGTGATCAACTCAGTTTTAAGTGTGGGGCCGGGTTGGGACTGGACGACTTTAAGCAGTTTGTATGAATCGACAGATACCTACGAGACGCAACTGAGGAATCTGGAAGCTTTCGTATCCGAGAACCCTAAGGCGGCCTTTGGTCATTTTCTTTTGGCTTATCAGTACATCACGTGCGGATACAACGATGAGGCAATTGCGGAACTGCGGGAAACGTTAAAGCTGGAACCATCGGATACCGTCGCAGCCAGTCTGTTAAATATGCTGGCTCCCAAAACCGAGGAGGGTGAAGATGACGTCGATGAAAGTGCCCCTTCAGATGTGGACCCCAACCGCTTGTTCGGCAACTGGCAAGCGACTTCCGGGAACTCCAATTCCATCGATTTGCAATTACAGGATGATGGAAATTTTCGTTGGACGGTCATGCAAAATGACGAAGCGAAAACCGTTTTAACAGGAGAGTACTCACTTGCGGATAACAAATTGATGCTACAGCCCAAAGAAGGGGGACCTCTCGTGGGCACCGTCAAGTTGGGGGATAACCAGTTCCAATTCCGAATGGCTGGGGCACCCCCCGGGGACAAAGGGTTGGATTTTCAAAAAAGATAACGGCACCTTCAAAGTGCGACGGGAAAGGTCACGTTTTTACGTGGCCTTTTTTGTTTCCGCACGCTCGTTGCGACACAATTATTCTATGGTTGGTTTGCGTGCAGAGAATTACCAAGCAATGCCGTCGACTGGCTTGATCGGTTCCGGCAATTCGGTTTCGCCCAGCATCTGTCGGATGTTAATCTCAATGGTCCGTGAAAGTGTCAGCATGGGGGTGTCCGAGGGATGCTTACTGAAGGGATCTTGTAAAAATTGGGCGATCCGATCGATCAAAAGAAAAGACATGGAAAGACACAGTGAGGCGGCGATCAATGGTGCCGGTGGGACATTGACTAAACCGAAGGGTAATAGGAGCACAAAAACATAAATCAGTGCAGTGACCATGCGACTGTACGAGACCGGGAAGACGGTGTTTCTGATTCGCTCACAGCCGCCCATTGAATTCGTCAACCGAGTCAGGGTGCGTTCCATTTCCACAAACGTAAACAGTTCAATTCGTTGATCGTCATAGAGTTTTCGTAAATCGAGGGCCTGCGTTTGTAAAATGGCGTTGGGAACGTTTTTTTGCGATCGTAACTTTTCGATTTCGGAAGATTCGATTAACCCCTCTAGTTCAGGATAGGGTTCCTCGCCACGCAGGCTGCTGCACAATGCAAAGCACCATCCGGATTGACGCAGTGCCATCTTTCGAATCTGGTCATCGAGAGGGTGGGCTTGGTTGGCCGATGTGGTTTTCTCAAATTCGATTAATTGACGCACCCAAGTTCGCGAATCATTGACGATCGCTCCCCAAATAATCCGCGCTTCCCACCACCGGCCATAACTGGCATTGGTGCGGAAACCGAGCAGCAGGCCAATAAAAGTGGCGGGGGCGACGACCACGGCAACGGGAAAGTTGTATGACTCAAGATGGTATTGAAGATCCAGCCAAGCAATCCCACAAACATACAATCCGATTATGACGGTGTGGTTGCGTAAAGTTTTTAGGACACCAAGGAACGGTTTGTTGGATCCGGTGATCATGGTTCGGGTGTTGTTGGGTAAAGCCACATAAACAAGCCAATCGGTATTGCTTGAGATTGTGGCAATAAAACCAACGGTTGAAAATAAGGGGCCTGGCGGGTGGACTCGCCATTCCATCTCGGGCATCCACCGCCGTCGTTGATCGAATTCCTGCGAAGCAAGAGCTTAGACTGGAGCTGGTTCAGAAAGGTTTTTCTGGAAGATGCGATACGTCTTGTAGCGGCTGCCACCGACCCGCTCGATGGAGCGATTGATCATGTCGTTTTCCTCGAGGGTCCAGCTCAGTTCCGCGCCCGTGTAGTCCAGCACGTCCTTCCCATAATCAAACGTCTGTTGGATTAGCATTTCAGCGACACCCCGCCGCCGATAGGAGGGAATGACACCCAAGGCGGCCAATCGCGCCGTCTTGATCTTTTTCATTCTGCGGATCAAGCGTGCCAGCCCAATCGGGAGTCCGTGCCAAGTCAATCGACCGTTGAGTGGGGCCAGAGCTTCGTTGAGATCTGGCATGGTGATGGCAATACCCACAGGTTTCTCGTCCACTTCTGCAATCAGCATCATTTCGGGCACGGCGAATTTTTTCAAACCATGTGCAAAATCGCGAAACTCCGCTGCGGTCATTTTAACGAAACCCCAGTTGTCCTCCCAAGCTTGGTTGTAGAGTTCCCCAAGCAATTTGACTTCCTGGTCGAATTGCTTCATCCGCATACTGCGAATGACGATCTTGTTTCGTTTCGCCAGGCGGGAAACTAAAGAACGCCACTTTTCGTCGATGCCATTCTCGCGATTGAACCACCAGGCGTACAAATCTGACGCCTTGTCGAGGCCCCATTGTGATAATAGTCGCTCGTAGTAGGGAGGGTTATGGTTCATCAGAAACCGCGGCGGCGAATCGAAACCATCGACCAACAGGCCGGCGGTGTAATTCGTTGAGTAATCGATCGGTCCCATCACCGTTGTGCGACCGCGTTGACGAAGCCAATTCGCGGCTTGGCCCAAAAGTTGGTCGGCTACTCGCTGGTCGTCAATGCAATGAAAAAGCCCGAAACAACCCACGTTGGAACCATGTTGCTCGTTATACCGAGGGTCATCCGACGCCATGATTCGTCCGACTACTTTGCCCTCTTGCCGCGCCACAAAAAGCTCGGCATGACCGTGCGACCGAAAGGGGTGCTTCTTTGATAGGAATCGCTTCACTTCGACATCTAGTGGAGCGATCCAATTTGGATCGTTATGAAAAAGAGCATTGGGGAAATGAATGAACTCACCAAGTTCGCGTGATTTGCGAACTGGTTGGACGCTGACGCACATTTCCTGTTTAAGAGACAAGGGCTCAGTTGCGGTTTGCGGTGGAATTTGGTGAACACTAATGCTCATTCACGCCCTTGTCGTTTTCTGTAATGAACTCTTTCCGCTTTAAGTTTACGGAGGCGGAAACCGAATCTTAATTCCCAACAAGGGAAATTTTTTCGGATATTCACTACGGGTTGTTAAACGTTCATAATTGGGCGAGCTTTTCGTGCTCATCTCTAACTGTTTTGCAGTTATTGAAACCCCCGACGTTATGACGACTGAAACCGGTTGGCCCGGAATCGTTAAGAAACGCGAAAGATCGACCCACAACTTATCGTCGGGGCCATCGAACACAGAAATTTAGTCTGTTTTTTCTCCCTGTCATAGTCGCCATTTTCCCAAAGGGTCTACAGATAGCCGGTTTTTACAGGGGAAAGCCGATTTCTACCGGGGCTCTTTTGACACTTAGTTTTTGATAGAGATCAGGTGGCCAATGGGACAAGCGGGTTGATTCTCACTAAGGGCGGAGAGCGGATTCGATCGTGCGGGCCGGTTTTGGCGGAGATGGCTTTACCTTTGGGAGTTCGACCGCGTTCGTTTTTGGCAACACTCGATGCGAGTCGTCGCATTTTTTTGCCATCGCCCGGAAATGCTCCCCCCTCGGAAAGCGTCCTCGATTGTAAAATCACAATTTGTGCGGAGGTTCCGGCGGGAATTGTGAACGAGCCTGAAAATTGTGAACGAGCCTTAATAGACCGAGAATCATCAAAGAAGTACCGCTTGGAAAAGAAAACGTTTGTCATCGGGCGGGAGTTTGCACCGTCTTGCGAGGCGAGTATGAAAAATCGGCCTCGGCAATCTTCAAGTGCTCCCATCCCCCATGCGGTTTACCTAATACGGATAAAACTGTCTTTTGATGCAACAAAATTTGTTCTGGACGATCGGGTTATCACAACGTGAAAGATTGATGGATACCTGCTAGAATCCGCTGCTTACTTTTTGTGAGAAATGGCTTTCAGGGATTTATCCATGCTGCGGAACGTGGTTTCAGTTGTGTTAGGTGGAGGGCGCGGCACACGCCTCGCTCCGTTGACCAGTATTCGTTCCAAGCCGGCGGTACCATTGGCGGGAAAATACCGCTTGATCGACATTCCCATTTCCAACTGTATCAACAGCGGGATCGACAAGATTTATGTACTGACGCAGTTCATGTCTGTCAGTCTACACCAACACATTCGCCGCACTTACTCGTTCGATCAATTCAAAGGTGGCTTTGTCGAAATCCTGGCTGCCCAGGAAACTCCGACAGCCGGTTCTGATTGGTTTCAGGGCACGGCCGATGCCGTGCGAAAAAATCTGACGCACATTGAACAATACGGCGTGGATTACGTTTTGATTCTGTCGGGCGATCAGTTGTATCGCATGAATTATCGCTCCCTTTTAAGTACTCACATTCAATCCGGAGCTGATGTTACGATATCCTGCATGCCAGTGACTCGAGAGGCTGCCAAATCTTTTGGTATCATGCGGTTGGATGATACCGGACGCGTGACGGGGTTTCTTGAGAAACCGCAAACGGATGAGGAAATCGACTTAGTTCGGATGGATCCTAAATGGATTGAAGCCCAGGGCGTGCCCAGTAAAGGGCGAGACTGCTTGGCCAGCATGGGCATTTATATTTTTAATCGCGAGACGCTTCTCGATGTTTTGAATAAAACGGACTACCACGATTTTGGTAAAGAAGTTTTTCCCGCCGCGATTCGTTCGCGGCACGTGCAGATGCACATGTTTGACGGTTACTGGGAAGACATTGGAACGATTAAATCTTTTTATGATGCCAATCTCAGCTTGGCCGGAAATGACCCGCCCTTTAGCCTCACATTAGAAGAGTATCCCGTCTTTTCCCGTGCTCGTTTTCTGCCTCCCACCCGCAGTCAAGATAGTCGCGTCGCCGACAGTCTCATCGCGGATGGTTGTCGGATCGGAAAGAATGTGATCATTGAAAATAGTGTCATTGGCCTGCGAAGTATCATCGGTGACAACGTTACGATTAAGAATTCCTATATCATGGGCTCTGATTATTTTGAGAGCGACGATGATGTGGGTAGGGCTGGTTCTATCCCGGTCGGCATTGGCGATGGCACTGTTATCGATGGGGCGATTGTCGATAAAAACTGCCGCATCGGGAAAGCTGTTCGTATCGTCAACGATTCGAAAATTGAGGATTCGGATCCAGCCAACGCACAGTGCGTGATCCGCGACGGAATCGCGTGCATCATCAAAGGCGTGAGCTTGCCAGATGGTTGGGATTTGAAAGCGTCCGTCACCGAGTTGCCTGACGCGTAACATCCGAGAGCGACGCCGCCAAATTAATTCGGTTCGCTTGGAGAAAACCTAATCAATAGCCGGAGCCGCTGGCACTGATTTTTTCGATGGGATGCCAAGTCGTTTTCACTTCGCAGAAATCCTTAATTAGGTAGGGATTACCGCAAGTGTCAGAGGTCCAATCGAATTGGTAATTTTGGACTCGTTTCAAATTGCTGATCGCGTTTTCCTGAATGGTCTTCAAGTATTCGTTATCCGCTCCATCGTAAGCAATCGCGTTGATGTCCTTGTGGCTGGCAAAATGTTGTCCAAGCTCTGCCGGGTTACCTGTTAGCAGATTGACGACGCCATCGGGAACGTCAGATGTTTGCAAAACTTCCGCAAACGTCATCGCCGAGAGGGGTTTCGATTCAGCGGCCAGTAAAATGCAGGTGTTTCCGCCGGCAATCACGGGTGCCAGCATAGCGACTAAGCCGAGCAATGGGCTGGTCTGGGAGGCGACGACGAACACCACCCCGGTGGGTTCCAGTAGCGAAAAATTGAAATGTGATGATGCGACAGGGTTAACACAGCTAAAAACCTGTTGGTATTTATCGCACCAGCCCGCGTAATAAATCAAACGGTCGATGCTTTGATTGACTTCGTGGGTAGCCTGAGTTGCTGGGAGTCCTTGTCTTAACAACTCAGCCGTAAATTGCTCACGGCGTCCTTCCAGCATTTCACCGATGCGATACAGGATTTGCCCTCGATTGTAGGCGGTCCGATTCGCCCAACCGCTTTGTGCCTTGCGAGCCGCCACGACGGCATTCTTGACGTCCTTGCGTGACGCCTGGCAAATGTTTCCCAGGGCATCGCCATCCACTTCCGGAACGTAGTAACGCCCGGATTCGGTGCGCGGGAACTTTCCGTCAATGTACAGCTTGTACGTTTTGAGAATCGGTAGACGCAGGCTGTCGTCAGGATCGTGGTCGTTATTGGCAGAGTCGGTTGGCATGAGCTTTTCGTGGGTGGTGCAACCCTCCCTCGTTACTTGAAGGGGTCTGTCTCTATTAACGGGCAGCTTATTTTTCAAACTTTTCGATTTTCGGTTCCGGCGTATCGGCTAATAGTTTCCGGATTACATCTTCATTGGTCATGCCTTCCGCTTGAGCTTGGAAGTTGGTCGCGACACGATGACGGAGGACGGGGATCGCAATTTTTCGTATGTCGTCCAGGCTGATGGAGAATCGCCCATCCATGGCAGCGATCGCTTTTCCGCCACTGATCAGGAACTGCCCTGCCCGTGGTCCGGCTCCCCAATCGACAAGTTCTTTGACGTAATCGGGCGCGGAGGGATCGGCCGGTCGCGTCGCGCGAACCAGAGCCGCGGCGTATTTAATGATATAAGGAGTGACAGCTACCGAGCCAACAAGTTTCTGCAGATTAACAATTGCCTTGGCTGACAAAACTTTGTTGACTTCCTGTTTTTCGTTTCGCGTGGTTGTTTGCAGAATCTGCTCTTCTTCTTCCGACGTCGGGTATCCCACTTTGATGTTGAACATAAATCGGTCCAATTGGGCCTCCGGTAATGGGTAGGTTCCCTCTTGTTCGATAGGATTCTGAGTGGCGATGGTGAAAAAGGGTTTGGGCAAAGCGTAAGTGGTGCGACCTACCGTGACCTCGCGTTCCTGCATGGCTTGCAGCAACGCAGCTTGTGTTTTGGGGGGAGTCCGGTTGATTTCATCGGCCAAAAGAATATTGGTGAAGACCGGGCCTTCCACGAACCGAAACTCACGCTTGCCTCGATCGTCTTCTTCGAGAACCATTGTGCCTGTGATATCGGAGGGCATGAGGTCAGGGGTGAATTGGATTCGATTGAATCCCACATCCAGAATCTTGGCGATGGTGCTGACCATGAGAGTCTTGGCCAAGCCCGGAACGCCTTCGAGAAGGCAATGTCCTCTGGTAAAGACCGCCGCAAAAACCTGTTCGATGACTTCGTGTTGTCCGACGATAATCTTTCCCAGTTCCTCCTCCATCAATTTGCGGTGATGGCTGAATTCCTGCAAAACATCGCCCAGGCTTCTTTGTTTGGTTGACACGCTTGCCCCGTTATTCCTTATTGATCGAATTTGAGCGAAAGTCTCGCTTGAAAGTCACGACATGACTCTCCAAGTTTACCTTGTAAGCCGCTGAACGAAAACGGTTCTGTGTTGTCGTGGCGTCATGTGGGGGCTAAAATCATTAAAAAGACCGCTTTCTTGCGGCTGGCCCATGAACGGTAAACGGCGGAAGGACAACAGAATGCGATTACCGCGATTGGCATCCCTGAGCGTTCTCGTGGGCATTCTGGCGAGCATTCTCAGTGCATCCACGTTATCAGCCCAGATTGCCCCGAGTGACGAGCTTTCAGCCGCACAAGTGGCCCGGGCGATCGAGAAGGGGGTGGATTATCTGGTGCGGAAACAAAAACCCACGGGTGAATGGTCTCGCAATGGAGCTCACCCCGGTGGGGTCACGGCCCTATGTACGCTGGCCCTATTGAATGCCGGGGTAGAGCCGGACAGTTTGGTGGTCAAACGGTCTTTACGGCGGCTGAACGCGATCGAGCTGGAAAGATCCTCGGTGTACTCGGTGGCACTGATGACGATGGTTTATTGTCTTGCGGATAGTGAGAATTTAGGGCGGATCGGCGATTGCGTAAATTATTTGGAGCGCACGCAAAATAGTGGGGACTCCAATGCTAGATGGATGGGTGGCTGGTCCTATGGGATTCGAGGTCGCCGGCCGGATGCCTCGAATTCGCAATTCGCGCTGTTAGCTTTACACGAAGCCACGTTGATTGGCGTCCAAGTTGACCAGCGTGTTTGGCAAAAAGCGGGTTGGTACTGGCAAGAACTCAAAAATCCGAATAAGGGATTTGGTTACACCGACAATAATCGAATCAACACTGGGAGCATGACTTGCGCTGGAATTTCTTCGTCGATCATAATTGATGAGAATTTGCCCAAAAAAGTTCCTCTCGCCAATGGCCGTATTTTGTGTTGCACCGAAGACGACCGCCTCGAGGCAGTCGAATCCGCGAGTGATTGGCTGGCGAATAATTTCACGGTACGTAAAAATCCAGCGGAGGGGGCAACGACATTTTCACGATCCAACTTGTACTTTCTCTACGGATTGGAACGTGCCGCACGCTTGTCGGGGCAAAGATTTTTTGGCCAACATGACTGGTATCGGGAGGGGGCCGAATATTTGATTCGCGCCCAACGTTCCGATATGTGGCGTGGTAATTCCAGCCACGGCGAGGATCGACCGGAAATCGCCACGGCCTTTGCTTTGTTATTTTTATCCAAGGGGCGGCGGCCCATCGTGATTGGTAAGTACAAGCATTCGGATGACAACGACTGGGATCGGCATCGAAAAGGTGTGCATTATTTGACTCGCGCGTTGGAGGCTGATTGGGAAACCAAACTGAATTGGCAGACGATCGAAGGGCAGTATGCGACCGCTGATGAGTTGTTGGAGGCACCCGTGCTGTTTATTAGTGGCCGAGACGGGCTGCAACTGGATGCGAGACAAAAAGAAGCTTTGCGAAAATACGTAGAATTTGGTGGGTTTATTTTTGCCGAGGCGTGCCAAGGGGACGGATGTGGTGACAGTGTGGCATTCGAGAAAGATTTTCTGGGTTTAATGGAAGAGCTGTTTCCCGGCAACACCATGCAATTGCTGGAACAGAGTCATCCGGTTTATTCGGCCCAGTATGAGTTGGGTGTGAATCCCAACCGGCCCCTTTATGGAATGCAATCAAGTTGTCGCACAAGCGTTATTTACTGCCCGTCTAATTTGTCAGGTATTTGGAGAGTTAACCGACCGAGTTTTTTAGACCAATCGCCGGAAAACGTTAAGAACCAAGTCAGTTACGCGACTCGGTTGGGCGCCAATGTGGTTTCCTATGCAACCGGCCGAGAGCTCAAGGATAAATTGGACCGCCCAAAAGCGGTGGCGCTAAGCGAAGACGCCCAAGGTCAACGGGTCGTCTTGGTGCCTAAACTGTCGCACAGTGGCGGAGATGACGCTGCCCCTAATGCATGGCAAAACATCATGCGCCGCGCGCGGTATGACTTGAAACAACGCTTTCGCGTCCAGCGAGAAATGGTCGCTCCTCGCTCGGCCGAACTCGCCAAGCACCCGATGGTTTTTATGCATGGCCGGCGTGGATTCAGTTGGTCGACCGATGAACGAAAAGCGGTGAAAGCGTGGCTGGAAAATGGTGGTTTTTTATTCGCGGATTCCATTTGCTCAGCTGATGAGTTTGTGGCTTCATTTCGACGGGAGATGAAACAACTGTTTCCCAATCAACCTTTGAGCGTCATTGCAGCCAATGACCGAATTTGGTCCAAACGAAACGGAGGATATCGCCTCGATGAAGTTACGATGAATGTGCCGACCAAACAGGGGGGGGCAGAAAAATCCATTACCACTCCCAAATTGGAGGGGATAAAAATTGGGGATCGTTGGGTCGTCGTTTTTTCTCCTCACGATTTGAGCTGTGCGATGGAAAATGCTTCCGCCCATTTATGTGTCGGCTATGACCGGGATGACGCTGCCAAGCTTGGCGTCAATA